>NZ_JBIVTR010000012.1:0-243227 GCF_044756785.1 Streptomyces sp. NPDC091649
GCCATAGCCACCCGCTACGACAAAACCCGCGAATCCTACGAAGCAGCACTCACCATCGCGTCACTCCTGATGTGGATATGACCCTTTGAAGACAGGCCCTAGGGCCGGTGTGTCTACGCGCGCCGCTCCCAGGCATCTCGACATCAGCGGCTGACCGCGTCATCGACCAGCTCGGGACGGCTCATCCCTCGAAGCTCGGGGCCCGGACCCCGAGCCCCGGGCCCCGAGCTTCGGAACGGTCGGTTCACTCTTCCGGGGGTACGTGGGTGGGGCTCCGGCCCGAAGCTCGGGTGCCGGGACTCGGGCGTCGGGATGCGGGACCCGGGGTTCGAGCGCCTTCTGTAACCGGTAGGGAGAAGAAGGGGGTTGGGGGAAACCTCCCCTACCTCCCCACCTCGTAACGGCCAGCAAGTATGACTAATCGTGACAGCTTGCGGCACAGCGTCACGACTGCTTACGGTGCGAGAACCAAACGACCCCGACCGGTGTTAGCGCACCAGGCCGGGGTCTCACCGCAAGATCGAGACAAGGCGATCCCGTGGCTATCCAGCACCTTAGCTCTGCCCCGCATGCCCCAGCGGCTGCACCCGCGTACCCGATGGCGAAGCCCGGCTACGGCAAACGCTCCGCACCCGACCAACGCCCGCGTACGCGCGACGATTTCGCCCTCCTGCCGACGCGGGAACGGTATGTCGCCGGGTTCGTCGACCACCTCCCCGAGGGCGCGGCGATGAGCGTGAAGCAGCTCGCCAAGCAGCTCCCGCTCTACGGGCAGCAGGCCATCTCCACGGCCCTGACAGCCCTGTCCGTCGCCGGGCACCTGCGGCGCGTCCGGTGTGCGGTCGGCGCGGGGGACGAGATGCGCTGGGTCTTCCGCACGTTCTGGTCCCGCACGGCCCGGGACAACGAGTGGTGGAACGCGTACCTCGCCACCGAGAAGGCCGTGCTGGCCGCAGCCCCCGTGCCGTCGCCGTCCGTGCCCGACACAGCACCGCCGCCACCGTGGGCCCCGGCCGAGGAACCGCCGCCGCTGCCCGCCCCGGAGGGGCTCGGTACGGAACACGCCCCCGAGCCCACCGCCGTACCGCGTCGGCGCACCCCGGCCCAGACTCCGGACACCGAGCCCGCGCCACCCTCACCGCCCGCCCCGGGCAGGGTTCCCACGACGTCCCGAGCCCCCGGAGCCGGCCGGTCTCCCGCCTACCTCGCCCTGGCCCGCCTCGGCCGCGACGACCACCGCCTCGCCCTCTCCGCCGACGACTGCGCCGCCCTGGAAACCCAGGCAACGGAATGGCTCGCCCGAGGCGTGAGCGTCGACTACCTGACCCACGCCCTCACCGCAGGACTCCCCGCCCAGGTCGACAGTCCCCTCGGCTTCCTACGCCGCCGCCTCACCGACAAGATCCCACCCCAACTCCCCACCGACAACGCCCGACCCGCCGCCCCCGCGGTAACCCGCCGCCTCCTCATGGAATGCACCGACTGCGGACGCCCCGGCCGGCCGGAAGCTCTCCCCGACGGCCTCTGCCGCCCCTGCCGCACCGCCCACTCTCCGGCAGACGAGACCCCGCCCCACCCTGCCGAGATCGCCGACGTCAAGGCCCACATGAGCAACCTCCGCGACCTGCTCAAACCCATCTGAGCCCGAGCGCCACGATCAACTCGCACCCCCGACCGACAGAAGCCACGGGCAAAGCGCACGACAGTCACCGAACCTCCCGCATGGCAGCCATGCACCTCCTCTGGATCCCGAACACGACGACGAATGCCCTCCCTCTTGCAGAGACGAGATACCGCACGCGACCGGCAGAGGGCAGAATCACCCGTGCACATGCCGAGCTCCAGGCCATGACGGTTTGCCACATCGAGGAGATATGCCCGTTTCTCAAGAAGTGGGTAAAAACAGCCCCACGGGCACATAAACCCGCAGGTCACGAACTGTGGTCCCCGCGCACGCGGGGGTGGTCCCCAGCTCCGAGCCGCTCAGGACGCCTCCGGTGAGTGGTCCCCGCGCACGCGGGGGTGGTCCCACCGCAGTGTGGACCCGGGTCGTCGCCACGATGTGGTCCCCGCGCACGCGGGGGTGGTCCCTGCCCATGCTCGGCAGAGTAGACGCGGCACACGTGGTCCCCGCGCACGCGGGGGTGGTCCCTGGTGGGAGCCGAAGCCGGTCATCACCGCCGAGTGGTCCCCGCGCACGCGGGGGTGGTCCCAGGGCCTTGACGAGCAGGTAGGCGCCGAGGTGGTGGTCCCCGCGCACGCGGGGGTGGTCCCCTGGTCTCCGACCTGGCGCTGGACGCCGCCCTGTGGTCCCCGCGCACGCGGGGGTGGTCCCTTCACGGCCTGGATCTGCCGCTCGGGCAGGATGTGGTCCCCGCGCACGCGGGGGTGGTCCCGGCATAACTCTGCGCACGCAGGTCCTGGGCAGACGGTTTCCGCGCGTGCGGGGGACCCATGGGAGGCACGTCGTTCCGCCTCAGCGACAGGGGCTGCCCGCACGCCATGGCACCCCTTCTCCTATTACCCCCTCCATGGCCCACCCTCCGCGAGCCGACAACGGGTCCCGGCAACCGGTCCCGGACCCGCCTTGATAGGCAAGTCGATACTTGCCTATCGTGTAGTCATGGCGGACGATGTCTTCAAGGCCCTGGCCGACCCCACACGGCGGCACATCCTCGACGAACTGACGGAACGGAACGGCCAGACCCTGTTCGAGATATGCGCCCGGCTGGCCACCAAACACGGCCTGGGCCTGTCCCGCCAGGCGATCAGCCAGCACCTGGCCGTCCTGGAAGCGGCGGGCCTGGTCACCACCCGCCGCCAGGGCCGCTACAAGTTCCACGATCTGAACACCGACCCCCTTGAGCGCATCGCCGACCGATGGCTCAGGCCGAAGACACCGGAGAGCACCCCATGAGAATCACCCTGACCAGCGTCTTCGTCGAGGACCAGGAGAAGGCGCTGCGCTTCTACACGGACGTCCTGGGCTTCGTGAAGAAGCACGACGTCCCGCTCGGCGGCGAGGCCCGCTGGCTGACCGTGGTCTCGCCGGAGGACCCGGAGGGCACCGAACTGCTCCTGGAGCCGAACAAGCACCCCGCC
The DNA here is from genome assembly GCF_044756785.1 of Streptomyces sp. NPDC091649. Taxonomy (NCBI): domain Bacteria; kingdom Bacillati; phylum Actinomycetota; class Actinomycetes; order Kitasatosporales; family Streptomycetaceae; genus Streptomyces; species Streptomyces sp. NPDC091649. The sequence goes on from NZ_JBIVTR010000012.1 coordinate 3,103, forward strand.
GTGAAGCCCTACACGAATGCCCTGGTCGAGGACGGAATCCCGGCCACCGCCTTCGCCGTGGACGACGTACGGGCGGAGTTCGAGCGGCTGAGCGGACTCGGCGTCCGGTTCACCCAGGAGCCGCTGGAGATGGGGACCGTCACCACCGCGGTCCTGGACGACACCTGCGGCAACCTGATCCAGATCATGCACACCTCCTGATCCCGCGCCCCGGGGGCGGCGAGGCCGGCCCTCAGGAGTTCGGGTAGGTGAAGCACACCAGGATCGTGCGGTCGGCGACCACCAGGGACCAGTACGTGCGCCGGTCGGACGAACCCTTCCTGCAGTACTTCGAGCCGGCGTCCGACGGGGCGCGGTAGACGTCGGAGACGACCAGGACGTGGTCGTACGGCTTGGGTACGCGCTTGGCCCGGCAGTCGACGGCGGTGGTGGTGCCCAGCGACATGCCGTCACTGGTGTTGTTGCCGAGGATGCAGTAGCGCGCCACCCAGACCCGTTCCAGGCACAGCGTCGTCGTCCCCGCCACACGGGAGCGGTAGCGCCAGGACGTGCTCCCCCTCCCGGCCTCGCAGGTGACGCCGCCGTCCCCGGTCCGTGTGACACGGAAGAGACCGGCGCGGCGGGAGCCGCAGGAGACCGCGCGGGGCGGTACGTCGACGTTCCAGGCGCTACCGCGCCCGGTGCGGTGGACGGGGAGGCAGCTTCCCACGCGTACGCGCTGGAACGCCTCCGCCGTGGGATCACTCTCGGGCGGCTGCTCCACCACGCCGCCGGATCCGCCGCTCCCGCCGTCGCCACCCGAGTCGGAGCCACCGCCGCCGTCACCACCGCCGCCCCCGCTCCCGCTCCCGCCGCCGATGCTGACCTCCACGCCGACGTCGACGCCCGGGCCGCCACCCCCGTCGTCCGCGCCGTCGCCGTCCCTCGCCTCCGACGAACCGGAGGGCCGGCCGGGACCCGCATCCGGGTCCGGGCCTCCACCCCTGCGGCCCGACGCCCCGCACCCGGCCACCACCAGCATCACAGGCACCAGGAGCCACACCAGCCAGACCCGGGCCGACCGTCGCCGCGCACTCTTCATCGAGCCCCCCTACTCAGAACAGTGCCCACCAATATTCCACAGCCGGACGCCCAACTCACTTAGCACGCACATCTGTTGATACGCACCCGGCGCACTCCCCTCAGGCCGGACGCGCCCCCTGGGGCCGGGCGGCCGCCACCTCCGCCCAGACCGTCTTCCCGATCGGGTTCCGGGGCTCCCACCCCCACCGCGACGCCAGGCACTCCACCAGGAACAGGCCGCGCCCCGACTCCTGATCCTCCGGCGGCAGCTTCGGGTCCTCGGGCGTCCGGCCGAGCACGGCGTCCGAGACCTCGATACGGAAGCGGCTCACGGGGCCTTCGTAGTCCACCCGCACATGGAAGTCCCGCCCCCGGAGCCGCCCGTGGCACACCGCGTTGGCGGCCAGCTCCCCCACCACCAGCGCCACCGCGCATGTGGCGTCCGTCAACGGCCCGAACCCCCAGTGGCCCAACTGGCGCACCACGGTGCGGCGGGCGAGTCGCACACCCCGGGGCGTGGAGGGAAACTGCCGGGACAGTGAGCCGTAGCCGTTGGCGGTCAGCCCGAAGCCGCGCGGAACGGACCGGACCGCTTGCCGCCCACCGGCCTTCTCCGCCTGCTCCGCCTCCTCCGCTTTCTCCACCTTCTCCACCTGCTCCGCCGTGGTCGTCCTCTTGCCGGCCATGCTGACCATCCGCTCGCTCGACTCTCCTCACGTCACCCACACGTGCGGGTTCCGTGACGTTCCGTACTCAAGAGTCGTCAGCGCGGCCTAGCCTCGGAAGGTGACAGCGCCTTACCTCGCAGGCCGTAAGGAACGGAAGTAACGCCGTGGCCAAAGCAATTGATCCGCAGTCCTCCATGGCCGCGCTCTTCGGATCGCGCGTACGCAAGTTACGTACGGCGGCCGGACTCACCCAGACCGAGGTGGGCACGCTGACGCACGTGGTCGGCAGCCGCATCGCCCAGATCGAGCGCGCGACCGGGGCGAAACCGACCCTGGAGCTGACCCGGGCCCTGGACAAGGAGCTGGTGGCGGACGATCTGCTGATCGACCTCTGGCCGTATGTGTACCGGGAGGCGTTTCCGGACTGGTCGCAGGCGTTCATCGCGCACTCCGGCCGCGCGGCGGCGATCCGCGAGTACGCCTCCCACGTCGTGCCAGGTCTGCTGCAAACTCGGGAGTACGCACGGGCGTTGCTGAGCGTGGGCCACTCGCTCCGGGACGCCGAGCATCTGGATGAGCGCCTCGCAGCCCGGCTCGACCGACAGGTGCGGCTGACCGGCCCGGACCGGCCCGAGCTGTGGATCATCCTCGACGAGGCCGTGCTCCGGCGGCCGGTCGGCGGATCGGCGGTGATGCGCGGCCAACTGGAGAAGCTGCTCCGCATGGCGGAGGAGCCCGCGATCACCGTTCAGGTGTTGCCGTTCGATCAGGGCGAGCACGGTGCCCTGGGCGGCTCCCTCACCGTGCTGGTCATGCCGGACGGCACCGAAGTGGCTTACACGGAAGGCGCGCACCACGGCCAGTTGACCGAGGAACCGGACGACATCGAACGGTTCGTTCTGACTTACGATCAACTCAGGGCGATGGCACTACCGCCGCTGATGTCGCTCGACCTGATCCGATCCGCGCTGGAGGCCGATTACCGTGGAAGCCGCGTCCCGTCCCGATCTGACCGCCGCCACCTGGCGCAGCAGCAGTTACAGCAACCAGGAGGGCGGCAACTGCGTGCAGGTGGCCGACGGATTCCCCGGCGTCGTCCCCGTCCGTGACAGCAAGAACCCCCACGGCCCCGCCCTGGTCCTCCCGGCCGCCGCCTGGACCGCGTTCCTCGCCGGAGTCGTCGTCCGCTGACGCCGCCCCCACCGGACGGCCGATCCGCGCATCCGCCCGGTGCGAACGCCGGCCCGGCCGCCCGGCCAGTCATCTTCACGCGCGCGTCGGCCTCATTCGTTGACTGGTGTCATCAGACCTTTACCGGCGCTACTCCGGATTTACCGGTCCTTTACTGACCGCCGGAACGATCGCATCATCCGACGCGAATTCTCAGATTGACTGAAAAGAATTCCTCCACGCGGGCCAATACCGGCGTGCGGCTCACGTCCCCGCCGAACGGCGGGCGGGACGCGTACGCCCCGGCCGCTCCCCGCAGGCCAGGCCCACTGTGGCGCCTGGCAGGGCGGTGCGCACCAGCGCGAGTAACACAACTGCCGCAGCACAACGGCTAATTCTCGACAAAATCACTCTGCCTACGGACTATGCCGCTCGCCGGATCATCCGGTGCATCAGGATGTCTACGATGAGGGTTGCTCCCTGACGGGAAAGGTCGTTTTCGACCTTCTTTCGGCTCACCAAGGTGATCTGCACCTTCTCGGGGCGGCCGCATACCTTCTGCTCGGTAGAACTGAGGGACCGCATCCATGCCAAAACCCGCACCAGCCAGTCAGCGACGGCCGATGAGAACACCGAAGGCGGCGATAGCCCCGCTTGCGGCCGTTCTGTCGGTGAGCGCCGTCGCCGGAGCCGTGGCCGCGGTCCTGGCGCCTTCGGAGGCGCGCGGCTGGGCGGTGGCGGTTGTTCTCACCGCCTGGGTGGTCCTCGCCGTCACGCTCGCCGCCACGCACCGCGCCACGCGGCGGGCCCAGCGCACGGCCGCGGAGCGGGCGGCGGAGGCCGACCGCCTCAAGAATTCGCTGTCCGCCATCGAAGCGGACACGGCGCACACCGCCGACGTGGCGCTGCCCGCACTGATCAGGCTCGTGCGAGGCGGCTGGACGACCCCGGACTCCCTCGGCCAGATCCCGTTGCCGCAGAGTCCGCGTCAGCGGAAGCTGCTGCACGTCCTCGCGACCACGATCGAGGAACAGGAGCAGCAGACCGCCTCGCTGCGGGCGGAGAACGCGCGCCTCCGCGAGGAGATGGGAGCGGAGAACGCCCGGCTCCGCGAGGAGATGCACGCGGTGACCACCGAGGTGGAGCGCTTCACCCGCGACACCCTGCCGACCGTGACCGCCAGGCTCCGGGAAGGCGAGTCCGGCGCCACGGTGCGCGCCGAGGTGGAACTGCCCGCACATCCGCTCCTGCGTACGCCGGTCGAAGCGGTGCTCCGGGAGCTGGCGCTCAGCGAGCGCCGTGCTCTCGCGGCGCAGACCGCGTCGGCCAAGGCGCTCAGCCGCGTCCAGGCGAAGTCCGTCAGCATGCTCGCCGACCTGCGCAGCATGCAGGAACGTCACGGCGAGGAGGTCTTCGGTGATCTCCTGAAGCTGGACCACAGCACCTCGCAGCTCGGCCTGATGACGGACCGGCTGGCCCTGCTGATGGGCGGCCGGACCAGCCGCGCCTGGAACAGGCCGATCGTCATGGAGAGCATCCTGCGCGGCGCGGTCGGCCGCATCGCCGCCTATCAGCGGGTACGGCTGCACTGCTCGTCCAGCGTCGCCATCTCCGGCTTCGCCGCCGAAGGCGTCATGCACCTGCTCGCCGAGCTGATGGACAACGCTGCCAACTTCTCGCCGCCCATCGACGAGGTGCACGTCTACGTGGAGGAGCGCGGCACCGGCATCGTCGTCACCATCGAGGACAGCGGTCTCAAGATGGCCGACGCGGCGATGCGCCGGGCAGCGGACTCCGTCGCCGGCCGGATGACCGACCTCGCGACCCTGCAAGGCACCCGGCTCGGCCTCGCCGTGGTGGGGCGGCTCGCTCTCAAGCACCGGATCAGCGTCAACTACCGGCCGTCCTCGCGCGGTGGCACGGGCGTGGTGGTCCTCCTGCCGCGGCACCTGATCGCGCAGGAGCCGCGCGAAGGCCACCAGACCCCGGGTCACCAGGCCCCCGGCGGGCAGACGCCCGGACACCGGGTCTCCCGTGACCAGGCGCCGGACCGGCGCGCGATCCCCGCGCCTGCCGCACCGCCCGCACCCGCCTCCCCGGCGCCGCCCGCCGCACCCGTGACCGCCGAGCCGCCGTCCCCGTTCTCCGCGGCACCGCCCGCGCCGCCCTCCGTGCCGGATGCCGTGGTTCCCGCCCTCGCACCGCCGCCGGCCGCGCTCCCCCCGCTGCCGCCCGCGACGGCCGACGACCACCTCGTCGCCCGTCCCCGCGAGTCCGCGACGGAGACCGGGCCGGAGGCAGGGCGGGAGACCGGTCGGCAGGCCCGGCGCCCCGCGGCCGGCTCCACCCCCGGCGGTCTGCCCGTACGCACGCCCGGCCGCACCATGGCCGAGGCGGACCGGGAGCGCGGCCGCCACCGCGGCTCCCCCGCGCCCACCACTCCGGCGGACTCGCCCGCCGCCCCGCCACGAACCTCGCCGCCCCGCAGCGCGGGACAGCAGTTCGGCGCCTTCCGGCTCGGTACCAAGCCCGAAGGCGCGGCCGGAAGGCAGGAAGGCAGGGCCGGAGCACCCGACGGCCCGCCGGTACCGCCGACCACCGCTCCGTAACCCGGAACACCCATCCGTACGGTGTCCGGTCCGCCGGACGCGCTCGCTCGAACTTCCGAGATTGGAGGTACGGGCCGTCGGCCGGTCCCCCGGCGCCACGGTCCCGTCACTCATCATGCAGACCACAGACAACAGCCTCACCTGGCTCCTGCAGAGGCTGCTCGAGCAGACCCCCGGAACGCGCCACGCCCTGGCCCTGTCGCGCGACGGGCTCAAGCTCTGCTGGACCGAGCACCTCACCCTCGACCAGGCGGACCAGCTGGCGGCCATCTGCTCGGGCATGCAGGCGCTCGCCCAAGGCGCTTCCATCGAGTTCGGCGACAGCACCGGAGGCGTCCGGCACTCGATGACGGAGTTCCACGGCGGCCTGCTCTTCATCGTCGAAGCCGGTGAGGGCGCGCATCTCGCCGTCGTCGCGACGGAGGAGGCCGACCCCACCGTCGTGGGCCACCAGATGACGCAGCTGGTCGAGCAGATCGGCGAACACCTGCGCGCCGCACCACGCGGCGAGGTGCCGAGGAGCACGTCATGACCCTTCGCCCCGTCGACACCGGAGCCCCCGACCGGCTCTACACGGTCACCGGCGGACGCAGCCGCTCCGAGGACTCCTTCGATCTGGTGACCCTCGTGGTCAGCGAGTGCCGGCCCACCCCCGGAATGCAGTCGGAGCACGCGCAGATCCTCGACCTGTGCCGCCACCCGACCGCCCTCGTCGAGATCGCCGCCGAACTCTCGCTCCCCATCACCGTGGTGCGCATCCTGCTCGACGACCTCCACGCCATGGGCCGTATCACCGCCCGCCACCCCCGCTCGGCCGCCTCACCCGCCGCGCTCCCCGACTCCGATCTGCTGAAGGAGGTGCTCCATGGGCTCCGGAGGCTATGAGCTGCCGGACCGGCGCACACCGCTGGCCGACGCGGCGGAGACCGGCCTGAAGATAGTCGTCGTCGGCGGATTCGGCGTCGGCAAGACCACGCTCGTCCACTCGGTGAGCGAGATCCGGCCGCTGAACACCGAAGAGGTCATGACGCAGGCCGGCGTCGGCGTCGACGAGACCAGCGGCGTCGACGCCAAGACGACCACCACGGTCGCCTTCGACTTCGGCCGCATCAGCCTCAACGAGCGCATCGTGCTCTACCTCTTCGGCGCCCCGGGCCAGGAGCGCTTCTGGTTCCTGTGGGACCGGCTGTTCTCCGGCACGCTCGGCGCCGTGGTCCTCGTGGACACCCGCCGGATGGACGACTCCTGGTACGCGATCGACCGGCTGGAACACCACGGCACCCCGTTCGTGGTGGCCGTCAACCGCTTCGACGACGACCTCGCCCACTCCCTGGACGAGATCCGCCAGGCGCTGGCCCTGCCCGCACACATCCCGATGATCGACTGCGACGCCCGGGTCCGGCGGTCCAGCAAGAACGTACTGATCACGCTCGTCGACCATCTGCGCACGATGGCCATCGCCCGGGAGACGACACCATGAGCACCTCCAGCCCCTCCTTCGGACACCAGACCCCCGCGGGCTGCCCGGCCGGCTCCGGCGCGGTGCGCCTGTCCGGAGCCTCCTACCAGCAGACGCCCACGGAGCTCTACCGCACGCTGCGCCGGGAACACGGTGCGGTGGCGCCGGTCCTGCTCGACGGCGACGTACCGGCCTGGCTGGTGCTCGGTTACGCCGAACTGTCCTACGTCACCACGCACGACGAGCTGTTCGCGAGGGACTCGCGCCGCTGGAACCAATGGGGGGCCATCCCTCCGGACTGGCCGCTGATGCCGTTCGTCGGCTACCAGCCGTCGGTGCTCTTCACGGAGGGCGACGAGCACCGCCGCAGGGCCGGCGTCATCACGGAAGCCCTCGAAGGCATCGACCAGTTCGAGCTCGCACGCGACTGCCGGCGCATCGCCGAACGGCTCATCGCGGACTTCGCCGGAAGCGGCCGCACCGAACTGATGAGCAGCTACGTCCACGCTCTGCCGATGCGGGCCGTGGTCCAGATGTGCGGCATGCCGGTGTCGGGCGCCGACACGCAGCAGCTGGTGGAGGACCTGCGCATCTCGCTCGACGCCGGCGAGGGGGACGATCCGGTGGCGGCCTACGGGCGCGTCGGCGACCGGCTGCGCCAACTGGTGAAGGACAAGCGGGCGGCCCCCGGCCCCGATGTCACCTCCCGCATGGTGACGCACGGGGCGGCCCTCACCGACGAGGAGATCGTCCAGGACCTCATCTCGGTGATCGCCGCGGCCCAGCAGCCCACCGCCAACTGGATCTGCAACACACTGCGGCTGCTGCTGACCGACGAGCGCTTCGCGGTGAACGTCTCCGGCGGCAGGCTCAGCGTCGGCGAGGCGCTCAACGAGGTGCTGTGGCTGGACACCCCGACGCAGAACTTCATCGGCCGCTGGGCCGTACGGGACACCCAGCTCGGCGGCCGGCACATCCGGGCGGGCGACTGCCTGGTCCTCGGGCTCGCCGCCGCCAACACCGACCCGGAGATCTGGCCCGAGTCGTACGTCGGCGCCGAGAACTCCGCACACCTGTCCTTCAGCGCCGGCGAGCACCGCTGCCCCTACCCGGCGCCCCTGCTGGCCGACGTGATGGCCCGTACGGCGGTGGAGACGCTGCTGGAACAGCTGCCGGACCTGATGCTGGCGGTCGAGCCGACGGAGCTCGCCTGGCGTCCTTCGATCTGGATGCGCGGGCTGTCGACACTGCCCGTCCGGTTCAGTCCGATGGCGCAGTAGCGGGGCGAGCGGCCGGAGTCCACGGATCCGGCCGCTCGGGTACGACGTCGCGGTCAGCCCTGCACCGGTGTGAAGCGGACCGGCAGGCTCTGCGGCCCCCGGGTGAAGACACCGCGCTCGACCGGGTCGAAGCCGTCGGCCAGCCGCAGGTCCGGCATGGCGTCCAGCAACTGGCCCACCCCGATCTCGACTTCGGCCTTGGCGAGCAGAGCGCCGACGCAGAAGTGCCGGCCGAGCGCGAAGGCGAGGTGATCTGCCGCCGCCGAGAACGCGTTCGTGGCGGTCAGGTCCTCGCGGAAGATGTCGAAGTCGTCGGGATCGCGGTAACGGTCCTCATCACGGTTGGCGGCGCCTATCAGGCAGGTGACGGTGACTCCCGCCGGCACGGTGCCGCCGCTGAGCGCCACCTCCGTCGCCGACTTGCGCATGATCATGTGTACCGGCGGGGTGTAGCGCAACGTCTCGGCGAAGGCCCTGGGTATCAGACCGTGGTCGGCGCGGACCGCCTCCAACTGCTCCGGATGCCGCAGCAGGTTGGCGAAGATGCCGGCGATGGCCTTGTCGGTGGTCTCGCCCCCGGCGGCCAGCAGCAGACTGCAGAACGCCTTGATGTCCTCGTCTTCCATCCGGACGCCGTCGACCTCCGCGGTGCACAGCGTCGACAACAGGTCGTCGCCCGGCGCCTCCCGTCGCGCGCGGATGATCGGCAGCATGTACTCGGCGAACTCGACGCGCGTACGCTCCCCGTTCCGCGTCACCTCCGGATCACCGGAGAGATTACCGAGAAAGGCGATGACGGCCGTGTACCAGCCGTGAAAGCGCTCATAGTCGGACTTGTCCAGCCCGAGCATGTCGGCGATGACGTTGACGGGAAAGCGGGTGGCGTAATCAGCGACCAGATCGACGGAACCGGAGGAGCGGAACACGTCGATCAATTCACGCGAATTGCGCTCGATGACCGGTAAAAACTTCTCCCGCAGGTCGCTGCCCCGGAAGGCCGGCGCCACCAGCGCCCTGCGCACGGCGTGTTCGCGCCCGCTGAGCTGGAGTATCGTCCGCCCGTGCACGGGTTCGATCTGCCAGTCGTAGTTCTCCGTGGTGAATTCGCCTTCTTTGTCCTTGAAGACGCGCTCGACGTCCTCGTAACGCGAGACGATGTAACTCCCGGTGGGCTCGTGCCACAGGAGAGGCGCGTCCTGACGCATCAGGCGATATGCCCGGTACGGGTCTCTCTCGAACTCGGGTGACAAAATGTCCGGCGCTCCGACCGACATGAACACTCCCTTGGACTGCGAACGAGAACGTGCGAACTGACTGAGCCAATCAGCTCGCGCGAACAAACATTCGTCAAGGGTTGCCACCCGTTGCGACCACCCCGGACCGGGCTGGAACGCCCCGGTCCGGACCCACTCGCGAACGGGAGCCGAACCGGCCCCGGGCCGGCCCACACCCCGCCGGGGAACGCTCAGTCGTCCGGCCCCGACGCCACCCGCCCCGTCAGCGCCGCCAGCGAGCTGCGCACATGCGCCATATGCGCCTGGACCTCCTCGCGGCCCTCCTCGTGCTCCCGCAGAATCCGCTCCGTCTCCCGGACCACCCGCTCCTCACGGACCCGGGCCTCGGCCAACAGCTCCGCCGCCCGCGCCTCCGCGTCCTCCTGGCCGTGCCGGGCCGCCTCCTGCGTGGCCGCGAGCCCCCGGGCGGCCTCCGCGAGCAGCGCCTCCGCCCGCTCGGTCAGCTCCGTGTACCGGGCCTCCGACGCCGCCTCCGCGGCGGCCAGTTCGGCCTCAAGGGCCTTGAGCCGCTCGGCGTGCTCCTGCTCCTGATGGGCCAGCACGCTCGCCGTACGGTTACGGGTCTCCTCCATCGCGGAGGCGGCGGCCGACCGCACCTCCTCGGCGTCCTGCCGGGCCGCGGCCAGCAGGCCCTCCGCCTCCCGGACCGCTTCGGCCACCCGCTCCTCGGCCGCCCGGGACGCCGCCGCGCGCACCGAATCGGCCGCCTCACGGGCCGCGTCCCCGGCCGCCCGGCCCGCCGCCTCCGCGGCGTCCCGCAGCGCCTGGCCCGCCGCCACCGCCTCGGCGTCCAGCGCCTGCGCCTCGCTCTCGGCCAGGGCCAGAAGCCGCTGCGCCCGCTCCCCCAGCTCCGCGTAGTCCTGGACGGGCAGCGTCGCGACGGTCTCCGCCAGCCGGGCCGACTCGGCGGCCAGCTCCTCCACCCGGCCCGTCAGCCGCGCCAGCTCGGCGAGCGCCGCGTCCCGCTCGGCCGTCAGGGCGGCCGTCATCCGGTCCACCTGCTCCGGGCGGTAACCACGCCCCCGCACCCCGACGACGTCGTACGCGGACACCGGTCCAGCACTCATCCCTGAAACCTCTCTACGACCCGCCGACACGCTCTGCCACGCTCCGACACCCGTACTACGCCAAGGATGCGGCAATTGACGCCCGAAGTCGGAATCGATCAGCGGCATTCCGGCCGGAAGCGACCGGCATCACAGACCCGGGCGAACCGGGGCCATCGGCCCGAAGCCCCCGCACACGGCAAGGCACCCGGCCCCTCCCGGGTCCGGGTGCCTCGGGCGCGCCCGCCGCTCAGCCCTGCCCACCGCTCAGATCAGGCCGTCCCACATCTGCTCCAGCAGCACCGACCACCAGCTCTCCGGCGACGCCAGCGCCGCCGGGTCCAGCGCCACCAGCTGTGCCTGGAAGTCGACGGTCCAACGGCCCGCCTGCTCCGGATTCAGGCCGAACCGCAGCCGCCACATCCGGCCCAGCAACGCCATCGACCGCACGAACTCCGGCAGCCCCGTGTTGACGAACTGCGGCGGCACCGACTGACCGCCGGGCCCCGCCTCCACCGGCACGGCCACGATATTCGCCGTCCCGTACTGCACACAGATCGCCCGGCCGAAGTCCGTGCCCATCACCAGGTACGACCCCGCGTCCGGCGCGGGCTGCACCTGACGCTGCGCCGCCAGCTCGGCCAGCGTCGGCACCACCGGCTGCCCCGGCTGCGCCCAGAAGAACGGCCCGAAATCGGCGGGCAGCCCCGCCCACACCAGGGTGTGCGCCACGACCTCGGGCACCCCCTGACGGGACACCGCCCGCTGGTCGAACCGCAGGATGCCCTGCGGACCGAACGCCTGTGCCAGCTCCTCGGCCACCGCCTCCGGCGGCAGCGCGGGCGCCGGCGGCATGTGCGGCAGCGGCGCCCGCACCGGCGCCGGCCGCGCCGGCCCGTCCGCGACCTGGTGCAGCTCGCCCTGGTGCGTCAGCAGATGCTGCATGCCCTGCTGCCGGCTGGCGTGATCCGTACCGTACGGAGCGACGCTGGTGATCCGCACCTGCGGCCAGGTCTCCCGGATCATCCGCGCGCAGTACCCGCCCGGCAGCTCACAGGACTCCAGCTCGGTGTGCAGCTCGATGACCTGCTGCGGCGGTACGTTCATCGCCCGCAGCTCGTGCAGCATCTGCCACTCGGGGTGCGGGGTGCCCGGAGCCGAGCGGCGGATCAGCTGCTGCTCGCTGCCGTCCGGAGCCCGGAACCGCAGAACGGCCTGGTAGCCGGGGCCCACGGTCGGCTGACCGGTGGGCGGCTGCGGATAGCCGTACGCCGGAGGCGGCGGGGTGTGCGGACCGGCCGGACCGGGCGGCGGGCCCGGGGGGCCCGGCGGCTGCGGCACGGGGCCCGGCGCCCCGGGAGGACCGGGCAGACCGACCTGGCCCGGAGCCGCGAACATCGTCTCCGCATGGTGCACCCCGCCCCCCGGAGGCGGCGTGGAGCCCGGCGGCGGACCCGGCGGTCCGGGCGGCTGCGGCGCACCCGGAACACCGGGCGGACCGGGCGGCTGCGGGGCCCCGGGCGGGCCCGGCGGCCTGGGCGGGCCCGGGAGACCCGCACCGATGCTGCTGCCGTCCGCCAGCATCGTCGCGGCATGGTGCATCCCGCCCCCCGGAGGCGGCGTGGAGCCCGGCGGCGGACCGGGCGGACCCGGAGGCGGCGTGGAGCCCGGCGGCGGACCCGGCGGGCCCGGCGGCGGCGGTGTGGCGCCGGGCGACGGCGGCCCGAGCTGGGAAACGAGCTGCGTCGGGAGGTACCCGCCCGCCGGAGCACCGGGCGCGCCCGGACCCGAAGGCGGCGGCGTCGCGCCGGGAACCCCCGGCGCACCGGGCGGCGGCGGGGTCGACGAGCCGGCCCCGCGCGCCCCGCGCGGCGGCACCTCGGCCTTGCCGGTGGCCGCGTCCGCGATGCCATCGACACCGGGCGGCGGCCCCTGGTCCGGCCTGAGCGCCTGCGCCACCTGCGTACGCGGCAGCTGGCTGCCCCCGGACATCAGAGCGGTGGGCGCCTCCGCCGGGACGACCGGCGGAGGCGTCCCCTCGTCGTCCGTCCCCGACAACGGCGGCGCGAACACCGTCGCCGGCAGCGGGACGGCCCCGTCGTCGGAGTCGGAATTGGTGTCCGTACCCGCCCAGGGGGTCGCCCCGGCCGGCACGCCCTCGGGCGCCGTGGGCTCGTGGGCGTCACCGCCGGCGGCGGGCCACGAAGCGGCCGAATCCCCGGCAGCGGCGGAAGAAGGGGACGAAGAGGGAGAGGGAGAGGGCGACGGAGGTGTCGCGGCGGACGACGCGGACTCGGGGACGGACACGACAGCCGGACCGGGACCGGGCGCCGGAGCCTCCCCCGGGGGCGCTGCCGCCGGGGACACCGACGGAGCCGAGGGCGCGGGGACCGAGGGCGCGGGGACCGAGGGCGCGGACGAGTCGGAAGGCGGCCGACCCGCCGCCTCCGGCTCCCGCCGCTCCGCACGATGATCCGGAATCCCCAGCTTGTCCGCCGCCTCCTGAAGCCACTCCGGCGGCGTCAGCAGGAACGACGTCTGGTTCAGATCCACCCGCTGCGGCGGCTCCGGAGCAGCCGCCGGAGCACCGGCCACCGTCCCGTACTCCTCCTCGTACCGTCGGATCACCTCACCCACCGGCAGCCCCGGCCACAACGTCGCCTCACCGCTGTCCCGGGCGATCACCAGCCGCTGACGGCCCCCGTCCGAGACAGGACCCTCCGGCCGGTCCTCGGCCCACACCACGAAACCCAGCTCGAACTCACGGACCCGCACCTCACGGTGCTGGTACGCGGGCACGTCGCCGTTGACCCACTCGTCCGCCCGCTCCTGCGCCTGCGCGAAAGTCACCACCGCGCTCACCCCTCCACCGGGACGGCCCGCGCGAAGCCGCCGTCCACCATCAGGTTCGCCACGGTCTCCAGCTCCGGCGGATTGCCCGCCAGCCGCTGGAGGAAGGCGTCGAAGTCCGCACCGCAGGGCAGCAGCAGCCGCTCCACACGCTCCTGGACACTCCAGCCGTCCTGATCCCGGGCATCGTCGTACGGGCAGAACCACACCGAACCCAGGTCCTGACCGCGCACCTTCACCGCGAGAATCCCACCCTGGACGAACGCGACGCCCAGGAAGTCCTTCGTGAAGTGGTCCCGCAGACACTTGTTCACGTACACCAGATCATTCACCGCGGCCTCGTCACGCACCGTGAAGAACGGCTGGTCCACCAGCAACCCCAGCTCCGCGTCCAACGCGGCGCCCACCGGAGCCGAACCGCCCGCCGCCTTCAGGAACGAGCGGTACGCACCGGGCAACCGGTAGCCGAGGTCCTCCTCGACACCCTGGACCTGCTGCTCGCTCACCGCACCCGCGCCCTTGGGCAGCCGGAAGTGCGCCGGACGGGTCTCCTGCAACGGCCGCGTACCGCGACGGTGCTGATCCACGTCCGTACCCGCCAGACCCCCGTGATGACGCAGCAGCGCCTTCACCTCGACCGGCACCAACTCCATCCGACGGCCGCCCGCCACGTGGTGCCACGTCCAGCCGTGCGGAGTCGCCACCGCGGGAATCGTGTCCCACAGCTCATGACCACTCGCCGCCATCGCCGCGTTCGCCGACACGTAATCGGTCAGGCGCAGCTCATCGATCCCGAAACCCGGAGGCGGATCGGCGATCTCCGCGGCGGCACGCGCGTACGGCGAAAGAACCGGGTGACCGCCCTCGTCCATCCGCACCCCTCCGGGGTGACGGGACGCCCGGACCGGGTCCGGGAAGTTCACGGCCTGCCCGGCATAGGCGGCGTTCGGTGGCGCGGCTTGCTGCCCGAGCCGACCTGTCGTCATGGCTGATGCCCCCTGCTGCGTCCGGTGTTCCGCACAGCCTAAGCGGTGGGGCGACAGGCGATCCCGTCCCGCCGGTTCCATCACGAACGGTCACATTCACGTGACAGCGAGGCGACCGCCCCGCCCCCAACGGCGACACGCAGAGGCGTTTGCCCGACCCAGCTTCCCCACCACCTGGCACATTTGGCAGGCTGTCCCCGCAACTCGGGGGATTGCAGGGAGGGACGTCAACACGATGCATTCCACACAAACCGTCACATCAGGGGACCCGCGACTCACCTGGAGCAGCACCGAGACCAGCCGTACACCCCGACTGATCCACCGCCGCGACGGGATCCTCCCCGCCGTGGCCGCCGCCCTGTCCGTACGCGGCGAGACGCTCACCTGCACCGCGGGCAAGGGAGACCAGCCACCCGTACTGCACCCGCTCGTCCAGGACTTCCTCGACACCCTCACCAGCGGCCAGCGCGAACGCTTCACCGGCCGCTGCCCCGAAGCCATACTGCTCTCCCGCCAACTCACCGCAGCCGAGAGCGGGCGCTCCAAACGAGCCCAGCGCAAACCCCTCACCAACGGGGAAGCACGCCGCGCGCTCAAACACTCCCGGCTCACCGCCCGCCGCATCCGCGAGGACGGAGACCCCCTCCACGGCAGCTACGCACCCCCCTGCCGATCCTGCTCGGCACTCCTGTCCCACTTCGGCGTACGCCCCGTCGACCTGACCTCCACCGGCCCCGCCACCACCGCCGAGAAGGGCTGACCGCCCACCGATGCACGACCGCCAGCACACCACCACCCGCTTCCCCGTCGCCGTCGACGCCGCCCTGCGCGACGCGGGCTGGCAGCCCGGCCGCTGGGACATCCGCCAAGCGGAGGAATGGGCCGACGCGCTGCGCTCCCACGCCTCACCCGCCGGCCACCAGCACGCCGTCTTCCCCGCGGCGGTCGAGGCATGGGCGGAGTTCGGCGGCCTCCACATCACCGCATCCGCCCCCGGCCGCCACATCGCACCCGCCGCCGTGCGCATCGACCCCCTGCACGGACTCCACCTGGCCCGCACCCTGGGAGACCTCGGCCGCGCCCTGGAGACGGAGGTCAGCCCACTCGGAGCGGAGGGCGAGGAACAGGCGGTCCTCGCCATCGACACCGAGGGCCGGGTGTACAGCGTCGACCACACGGGCGACTGGTTCCTGGGCCAGGACATCGACGAAGCACTCGCGACACTCGTCACCGGTACCCAACCGGCCCGCCTCACCTCGGCCCCGCCCAACCCGGCCGGCGGCTGAGGACCCGCCCGCCGCCCGGGACGCACGGGCACCACCGCGTCCCGGACACGACGAGGCCGCCGCGCCGCACAACGAGAGTTCCGTCCGCACCCGCCGGAGCGACCGAAGGGAAGCAGGACCTCACCCGCCGGACCGGCCGAAAGGGGCTGCTGCCACCACGCCGGGACGGGCTGCCGACAGCGGCCCCGGCACGGGCGGCCACCCCGGCACGGGCCGACGACGGACCGGCCCCCACCCCCGGCACAGGCCGAAGACGCGCCGGCCCTCAGGCACCGACCGGGCAGAGGAGAGGCAAGCCTCAGCCGTCGCCCGAGCCGTCCGGAAGCACCGCCGAGACCCGGAACCCGCCCGCGTCCGTCAGACCGGAAACGAACACACCCCCCAGCCCCAGCACCCGCTCCCGCATCCCCACCAGACCGTTCCCCCCGCTCGGCAGCCCCGCATCGGCCGCCGCGGAATCCGAAGGACCGTTCTCCACCTGCATCGCCACCTCGGCCTCCCGATGCGCGAGCCGCACCCACGTCCTCGCACCCGCCGCGTGCTTGTGCACGTTCGTCAGCGCCTCCTGCACCACCCGGAACGCGGTCTGCTCCACCTCCGGCGGATACGGCCGCGGCTCACCGTCCACCGACAGCTCCACCGTCATCCCCGCCTGCCGCGACTGCGCCACCAGCGCCTCCAGCTCATGCAGCCGCGGCCCGTCCTCGGAGGCGGCGGCCGCGGCGGCCACCACCGCCGCCTGCCGCACCGAAGCGAGCGGAACCGCCCCCGCGGCGGCGGGCGCCGTCAACGCCTCCCCGGTACGCAGCACCCCGAGCATCTCGCGCAGCTCCGTCAACGCCTGCCGCCCCATGTCCCCGACCAGCGCCGCGTTCCGCACCGCCTTCGCCGGGTCCTTCGGCGCGACGGCCTGGAGAGCAGCCGCGTGCACCACCATCAGGCTCACCCGGTGAGCGACCACGTCGTGCATCTCCCGAGCGATCCGCGTCCGCTCCTCCGTACGCGCCCACTCGGCCCGCTCCTCCGCCCGGTCCGCGAGCAGCGACAGCTCCCGCTCCAGCGAATCGGCCCGCTCCCGCAGGCTCTCCATCAGACGGCGCCGGGCCCCCGTGTACAGGCCGAACAGCACGGACGGGGCCGTGAGCCCCACCGCCATGAAGACGGACATCAGCGGGACGTACCAGTCCCCCGGACCGAAGTCGGTCTGCTCGGCCACACTCTGCCGCAGCCGTACATACGTGACGATGAACGTCCCCACCAGCGCCATCCCCGCCAGCACGACGGTGATCCGGCGCGGCACCTCCGACGCGGCCAGCGTGTAGAGACCCACGAGGCCCATCAGGAAACCCATCTCGGCCGGCGTCATCGCGATCATCACCAGCACCACGACGATCGGCCACCGCCGGCGCACCAGCAGCACCGAACCCGCCAGCATCCCGAACACCACGCCCACCGGCACCGGCACGCCGGTGTTCCGGGCGAACTCCACCCCCTCCAGGCCACACTCCAGCGCCGACACCAGCGCCAGTCCCACGTCCAGGGCGACACTGCGTCGCCGCTCCCACCACCAGTAGCCGCGGGTGGTCGATCCCGCCGCCTCCCGGTCTGCCCCCGTTGCGGTCATGGCATCCAGCCTACGGGCGGACGCATCGCATTTTCGGGTGACCGGCAACAGCACGTTCCGCGTACGAACAAGCACGAAACACAGCCCGATCGCCTGAAAAGGCGAATCGACCGCACTTTCGACCCGGACGTCCGCATTCCGGACGACGCTCCCCGTATGACGGAAACCACGAGCAAGTACGCCGACTTCGAGGGCCTGCGCGAGCGGGCGGTGGCGCTGCGCAGGGAGGGGCTAAGTGTGCGCCAGATCAGGGACCGGCTGAAGGTCTTCAACAACGACATGCTCCACCGCCTCCTCCAGGGCGAGCCAGCCCCCGAGTGGACGAAGCGCCCGAACGCCAAGGATGACGTCCGGGAGATGGCCCGCGAACTGCGGCTCCAAGGTCTGACCTACGACCAGATCCAGATCGAGCTGGGATGCTCGAAGAGTTCGATCTCGCTATGGGTACGGGACCTACCGAAGCCGAAACCCCGCTTCACGGAAGAGGAGCGTCTTGCCCGCATGCAGGCCGGCCTGACCGCTCTGCGCGCAGGCCAGGAACAGGAGCGAAACGAAACCAAGCGTGTCGCGCGCGAGTCGATGGGCGACCTCTCCGACCGAGAACTGTTCATCGCCGGAGTCACCCTCTACTGGGCCGAGGGCATGAAGGACAAGCCGTACAGCCGCCGGGAAAGCCTGCTCTTCATCAACAGCGACCCCAACGTGATCAAGCTCTACCTGCGCTGGCTCAACCTGCTCGGCGTCGAACGCGAGCGCCTGCACGTTCGCGTCAGCATTCACGGGACGGCAAATGTCACCGAGGCCGAGGGTTTCTGGTCGGAGCTCACAGGGGTGCCCCACAGCGACTTCATGAAGGCAACACTCAAGAAGCACACCCCGAAGACCAACCGCAAGAACACCGGCGAGGCTTACCGCGGCTGCCTCGTCATCTACGTGACCAAGAGCGCCGAGCTCTATCGTCGCGTAGAAGGCGCTTGGTACGGCATAGTGTTGGGTGCCGATCCGGCGAACCGACGCAACGTCCGGTTTAGTCGGAATTGATCCCCCATGGTGTAATCAGGCAGCACTGCGGTTTTTGGTACCGTCTGTTCAGGTTCAAATCCTGATGGGGGAGCTCCGGCCTTCGGGCCCCGACCACACCGGTCGGGGCCCGCCCCCGTTTCGTGCGGAAACACCCCCGGTATCCTGCGGATGACCACCACCCGAAGCCGAAGGGCACATCCGTGAGCGCAACCAGCCCGGCAGCCGTCGTCGTCCTCGCAGCGGGTGAGGGCACCCGCATGAAGTCGAAGACCCCCAAGGTCCTGCACGAGATCTCCGGGCGCTCGCTCGTCGGACATGTCGTCGCCGCAGCCCGTGAGCTGGACCCCCAGCACCTCGTCGTGGTCGTCGGCCATGCCGGCGAGCGGGTCACCGCGCATCTCGACGCCGGTGAGGCCCCGGTGCGCACCGCCTTCCAGGCCGAGCAGAACGGGACCGGCCACGCCGTCCGCATGGGGCTCGAAGAGCTGGGCGGCGCCGTCGAGGGCACCGTGATCGTCGTCTGCGGCGACACCCCGCTGCTCTCCGGCGAGACGCTGGGGGCGCTCGCCGCCACCCACGCCGCCGACGCCAACGCGGTCACCGTCCTGAGCGCCGAGGTCCCCGACTCCACCGGTTACGGGCGCATCGTGCGCGACCCGGCCACCGGCGCGGTAACCGAGATCGTCGAGCACAAGGACGCCACCGACGAGCAGCGGGCGATCCGGGAGATCAACTCCGGGGTGTTCGCGTTCGACGGGCGGCTGCTGGGCGACGCGCTGAGCCGGGTGCGCACGGACAACAGCCAGGGCGAGGAGTACCTCACCGACGTGCTGTCCATCCTGCGCGAGGCCGGGCACCGGGTCGGGGCGTCGGTGGCGGGCGACCACCGGGAGATCCTCGGCGTCAACAACCGGCTCCAGCTGGCGCAGGCCCGTCGGCTGCTGAACGAGCGGCTGCTGGAGCGGGCGATGCTCGCGGGGGTGACCGTGGTGGACCCGGCGTCCACGCTGATCGACGCGACGGTGACGTACGAGCGGGACGCGGTCGTGCACCCGGGGACGCAGCTGCTCGGGGCCACCCACCTCGCGGAGGACTGCGAGGTGGGGCCGAACTCGCGGATCGAGGACACCGTCGTCGGAGCCGGGGCCCGGGTGGACAACTCCGTGACGCACTCGGCGGAGGTCGGGCCGGGGGCGTCGGTGGGCCCGTACGCGTTCCTGCGGCCGGGGACCCGGCTGGGGGCGAAGGCCAAGGCCGGTACGTACGTGGAGATGAAGAACGCGACGATCGGCGAGGGGACGAAGGTCCCGCATCTGAGTTATGTGGGTGACGCGACGATCGGCGACCACACCAACATCGGTGCGGCGAGCGTCTTCGTGAACTACGACGGTGTCGCCAAGCACCACACGACGATCGGCTCTCACTGCCGCACCGGTTCGGACAATATGTTTGTGGCGCCTGTCACGGTCGGGGACGGGGTCTACACCGCCGCCGGGTCGGTCATCACCAAGGACGTGCCCGCCGGTTCGCTGGCCGTGGCGCGGGGCCAGCAGCGGAATATCGAGGGTTGGGTGGCCCGGAAGCGGCCGGGCAGCGCCGCCGCGCAGGCCGCTCAGGCGTCGTCGCGGGAGACCGACGGGCAAAGCTGACCGGAAACAGGTGCGCCGGTGACGGCGTACCGTGATAGATGCTCACCCATTTCGGCTGGCTCGTTGCACATCGGGACCTTTGCGTGCAGCGCCAGATACATGTCTGAGGAGACTGTGCTGTGACCGGGATCAAGACGACCGGCGAGAAGAAACTGATGCTCTTCTCCGGCCGCGCCCACCCCGAGCTTGCCGAGGAGGTCGCCCATCAGCTGGGAGTCGGTCTCGTGCCGACGAAGGCGTTCGATTTCGCCAACGGTGAGATCTATGTGCGGTTCCAGGAGTCGGCACGTGGCGCGGACTGCTTCCTGATCCAGAGCCACACGGCTCCGATCAATAAGTGGATCATGGAGCAGTTGATCATGCTGGACGCGCTGAAGCGCGCTTCGGCCCGCTCCATCACGGTGATCGTGCCGTTCTACGGGTACGCCCGTCAGGACAAGAAGCACCGCGGTCGTGAGCCGATCTCGGCGCGCATGGTGGCGGACCTGATGGCGACGGCGGGTGCGGACCGGATTCTCACGGTCGATCTGCACACGGACCAGATCCAGGGCTTCTTCGACGGCCCGGTGGACCACCTGTTCGCGCTGCCGATCCTGGCGGACTACGTGGGTGCGAAGGTCGACCGTTCCAAGCTGACGATCGTGTCGCCGGACGCGGGCCGGGTGCGGGTCGCCGACCGCTGGTGCGACCGGCTGGACGCGCCGCTGGCGATCGTGCACAAGCGTCGTGACAAGGACGTGCCGAACCAGGTGTCCGTCCACGAGGTCGTGGGCAATGTCGAGGGCCGGGTGTGTGTGCTGGTCGACGACATGATCGACACCGGTGGCACGATCTGCGCGGCCGCGGACGCCCTGTTCGCGCACGGTGCGGAGGATGTCATCGTGACGGCGACGCACGGGGTGCTGTCGGGTCCGGCGGCGGACCGGCTGAAAAACTCGAAGGTGAGCGAGTTCGTGTTCACGGACACGCTGCCGACGCCGGGTGAGCTGGAGCTGGACAAGATCACGGTGCTGTCGATCGCGCCGACGATCGCGCGTGCGGTGCGTGAGGTGTTCGAGGACGGTTCGGTGACGAGCCTCTTCGAGGAGCAGGGCTGACCGCCTGAGGGCGGTCTGTGGAGATCCACTTTGGGGTGCGGCCTCCCCGCCGGGTAGACTCAGCGAGTTGCTCGGCGAGGGAGGCCGTACCTGTGTGTACGGCGGTCCGTTATCGACGCGCTCTTCGTAGCAGGCCCGTCGTGGGCCGGGTGACCGTTTTGAGTTCCGTCATTCGACGGCTCACCCCTGACGAGGAGTGCAACCATGGCTGAGATCAAGCTCGCCACTGAGGTCCGTACCGAGTTCGGCAAGGGCGCCGCCCGCCGTGCCCGTCGTGCCAACCTGGTTCCCGCGGTCGTGTACGGCCACGGTGCCGAGCCGGTCCACGTGACGCTGCCGGGCCACGACCTGCTGCTCGCGCTGCGTACGGCGAACGTGCTGATCGGTCTGGAGATCGACGGCAAGGACGCGCTGGTCATTCCGAAGGCCGTGCAGCGTCACCCTCTCAAGGGCACCATCGAGCACGTCGACCTGCTGACCGTGAAGCGCGGCGAAAAGGTCGAGGTCGAGATCGCGGTGCACGCCGAGGGCGACCTGGCGCCGGGCGCCAACCTGCTGGAGTTCGTGCTGAACACGCTGCTCGTCGAGGCCGAGGCCACGCACATCCCGGAGTCCGTGACGGTCTCCGTCGCGGGTCTGGACGCCGGTGACTCGATCTCGGCCAAGGACATCCCGCTGCCGAAGGGCTCCGTGCTCGCCGGTGACGAGGACGCCATCGTGATCCAGGTCGTCGCCGCGCAGGCGGAGGAGCCGGCCGCGGGCGAGGGCGAGTCCGCCGAGGGCTGAGCCGTACCGCTCACCGTTTGATCTGCTCCACCTGCTCCACCTGCTTGACTGACGGGGTGGTGGTTCCCTCCCGGGGGACCGCCACCCCGTCTGCCTGTGTCGTACGCCGTATGTGAGGAGACCGAGCGCTGATGTCCGACGCCACCGACCCCTGGCTCATCGTGGGCCTGGGCAATCCTGGTCCCGACTACGCGGCGAACCGGCACAACGTCGGGTTCATGGTCGCCGATCTGCTGGCCGAGCGGATCGGCGGGAAGTTCAAGCGGGCGCAGAAGGCGCAGGCGCAGGTGGTGGAGGGCCGGATCGGTCCGCCGGGTCCGGGGAGCCGGCGGGTGATCCTGGTGAAGCCGATGTCGTACATGAATCTGTCGGGCGGGCCGGTGACGGCGTTGCGGGATTTCTACAAGGTGCCGACGGATCATGTGGTGGCGGTGCATGACGAGTTGGACGTCGATTACGGGATGCTGCGGTTGAAGCTGGGTGGCGGGGACAACGGGCACAACGGGCTGAAGTCGATGACGAAGGCGATGGGTCCGGACTATCACCGGGTGCGGTTCGGGATCGGGCGGCCGCCGGGGCGGATGCAGGTCGCGGATTTCGTGTTGCGGGATTTCTCGTCGACGGAGCGCAAGGAGCTGGCGTTCCTGGTGGACCGGTCGGCGGACGCGGTGGAGTGTCTGCTGGCGGAGGGGCTGGAGCGGGCGCAGAGCGCGTACAACTCCTGACCGGCCGGGCGGAGCGGTGCGTCTGTACGATCGCCGCCCATGACACATCTGCGAAGAGTCGCCGCGGCCCTGGTCATCGTGCTGCTCCTCGTCGCGGGAGCCTGGGCTTCCTGGGAGTCGGCGTATCACGTCCTGTTGCCCGAGGGGCGTGAGCGCGGCGTGCTGACGGTGGATTCCTGTGGCGAGGAGAGGTGCGAGGGCCGCTATGTTCCGGGGGACGGGGGCCCGCCTCGCGGCTCGTTGACGATCGGGCGGTCGGTGGCGGTGCGCGTGGGCCGGAGTCTGCCGGTGGTGGTGAAGCCGGGGACGGACGAGGCGCTGAGGGCGGGGTGGGGTGGTGGGCTGCATGCCTGGTTGCCGCTCGGCGGGGCGATGGTCCTCGCGGCCCCGTTGGCCGCGGGCGGTCTGGGGGCGACGCGGACGGCGTGGTCGCTGGCGGGCGTGGGCGGGTTGTTCCTGGTGACGACGTTCCTGGTGCTGTGACGGGTGCCGGGGCCGGGTGTTCGCGATCGTTATGCGCAGGTGATCGAGGTCGGCTCGGTGGTGGGGTTAATCTGCCCTCGCCACTCTTCCCGGCACCTTTCGACTCTTAGATGGACGACTGCCACCATGCGACGCTCCTTGACCTCTTTCGGCGTGCTGGTCGCCGCCATGACGACGTGCCTCACGGCGGCGCCCCTCGCCGCGGCCACCGACGGCGGTGCGAGCCACCCGACTCTCCGTCAGGAACTGCCGCTGACGGCGGAGGGGTACTCCGGCGGGACGTGTCCGGGGGTGCCCGGCGACAAGGACGGCTGGCACTTCATCCTTCCCGGCAACTCCGCGACCTTCACGAAGCTGACGGTGACTTTCGAGCCGGGCGGTGAGCAGGTGATCACGGTTTTCGGCCCGCCCAAGGATGACCACGCCTATGCCGTTTCCGAGCCGGGCGCCAAGCTGACCGCGGTCGAGGCCGAGATCGACGGGACGGTCAAGCACGGCAAGTTCAACCTGTCGCACACCTGCCCGGCCTCGGTGACCCCGACGCCGTCCGCTTCGGAGACGACGGACAGCCCCACGGACGACCCGACGGACGGCCCCACCGAGAACCCCACCGACAACCCGACCGAGAACCCGACCGGCACCCCGACGGGCGAGCCGAGTGCGACGCCGTCGGCCGGCACGCCGACCCCGGCCGCGTCGAAGACCCCGGGTGCGGTGCCGTCCGCCTCCGAGAGCACGGGCACGGGCGGGGGCGACCTGGCCGAGACGGGTTCCGGCGCCCCGGTGGGCGTCATGGCCGCCGTCGCCCTCGCCCTCGCGGGTGCCGGCGCCTTCCTGGTGACCCGCCGCCGCGCCGCCCGGCGGTAGGCCGCACAGGGCTGATGCCCCGGGGGCGGGCCGCGCCGGCGGTGTGGCGGGCCCGTGCCCGGGCCGGCGTCGGCCCGATCCGCTCCTCACCGGCCCGCTGTCCCCGCTCACCCTGCGCGGTGCCGGTTCGAGACATACGTGTGCCCCGTCGGCCCGGCCGACGGGGCACACGTGTGTCGGAGGGTCAGCCGGTGTTGCGGAGTCCTGCCGCGACGCCGTTGACGGTGAGGAGCAGGGCGCGGGCGAGCAGCGGGTCGGGTTCCTCGCCGCGTGCGGCGGCCTGGCGCTGGCGGGCGAGCAGGGAGACCTGGAGGTAGGAGATCGGGTCCAGGTAGGCGTCGCGGATGGAGAAGGTCTGCTGGAGTACCGGGCTGGTGCCGAGCAGTTCGGTGGAGCCGGTGACCTTGAGGACTTCTCTGACGGTCAGCGCGTGCTCGGCCTCGATGGCGTCGAAGACGTGCTTCAGCTCGTCGGGGACGAGTGTGTCGACGTAGTGCCGGGCGATGCGCAGGTCGGTCTTGGCGAGCGTCATCTCCACGTTGGAGAGGAAGTTCTGGAAGAAGTGCCAGTGTTCGTGCATTTCCTCCAGGACGGTGCTGAGTCCGGCTTCGCGCAGGGCCTTGAGGCCGGAGCCGACGCCGTACCAGCCGGGGACGATCTGGCGGGACTGGGTCCAGCCGAAGACCCACGGGATGGCGCGGAGGCCGTCGAGCGAGACGCCCGAGCCGGGGCGCCGGGAGGGCCGTGAGCCCAGGTGCAGGTCGGCGAGCTGGTCCACCGGGGTGGAGGCGAGGAAGTACGCGGGCAGGTCGGGGTCCTCGACCAGCTTGCGGTAGGCGGCGTGGGCGGCGACGGAGACGGTGTCCATGGCCGCGTCCCAGCGGGCGAGGGATTCGTCGGACTGGCGGGGGGCCGTGTGCAGGGCGGATGCCTGGAGGGTGGCCGCGACGGTCAGTTCGAGGTTTTCGCGGGCGAGGGCGGGGATGAGGTACTTGTCGGAGATGACCTCGCCCTGTTCGGTCACCTTGATCTCGCCTTCGAGGGTGCCCCAGGGCTGGGCGAGGATCGCGTCGTGGGAGGGGCCGCCGCCGCGGCCGACGGTGCCGCCGCGGCCGTGGAAGAGGCGCAGGCGTACGCCGTAGCGGTGGGCGACGTCGCGCAGTCGGCGCTGGGCGCGGTGGATTTCCCACTGGGAGGTGGTAATGCCGCCGAACTTGGAGGAGTCGCTGTAGCCGAGCATGACCTCCTGGACGTCGCCGCGCAGGGAGACGAGGCGGCGGTAGGAGGGGTCGGCGAGCATCTCGTCGAGGATGACGTCGGCGGCGCGGAGTTCGTCGGTGGTTTCCAGGAGCGGGACGATGCCGATCTTGGCCCAGCCCGCGTGGAGGTCGAGGAGTCCGGCTTCGCGGGCGAGGACGGCGGCGGCGAAGACGTCGTCGGCGCCCTGGCACATGGAGATGATGTAGGACTCGATGACTTCGGGGCCGAAGCGTTCGAATGCCTGCTTGATGGTGTGGAAGACGCCGAGGGTCTTCTCGCCGGCCGCGTCGAGCGGGGCCGGGGTGGGGGCGAGGGGCCGGCGGGAGCGCAGTTCCTTGGCGAGGAGCTTCTGCCGGTATTCGCGGGGCATGTCGGCGTAGCGCCAGGATTCCTCGCCGAGCCGGTCGAAGAGCTGGCCGAGGGCGTGGTGGTGGGC
Source organism: Streptomyces sp. NPDC091649 (assembly GCF_044756785.1). Lineage (NCBI taxonomy): Bacteria > Bacillati > Actinomycetota > Actinomycetes > Kitasatosporales > Streptomycetaceae > Streptomyces > Streptomyces sp. NPDC091649. The sequence continues at coordinate 28,764 of NZ_JBIVTR010000012.1, forward strand.
GTCGGCGTGTTCGCGTACGTCCATGGTGGCGAGCTGGAGGCCGAAGGCGGCCAGGGTGCGGATGGTGCGGTCCATCCGGCCGTCGGCGAAGAGGCCGCCCTTGTGTTCGCGCAGGGAGGTCTGGATGAGCTCCAGGTCGGCGATGAGCTCGGCGGTGCCGAGGTAGTCGCAGCCGGGGCGGTGGGGGGTGCCTTCGGCGAGGCGCTCGCGGGTGTTGACGAGCTTCTGCCGGATGCAGGTGGCCTTGAGGCGGTAGGGCTCCTCGGCGTTCAGCCGCTTGTAGCGGGGGCTGATGCCGGGGAGGCGTTCCAGGTCGGCCTGGAGGGAGCTGAGGAGTTCCTCGGTGGCTCCGGCGTAGCGGATGGAGTTGGAGAGGAGGCCGCGGAGGTAGTCGATCATCTCCAGGGCGTCGGTGATGCCGTGTTCGTGCTGGAGGATCAGGACGTCCCAGGTGACGGCGGGCGTCACGTTGGGGTTGCCGTCGCGGTCGCCGCCGATCCAGGTGCCGAAGGTGAGGGGGCGGGTCCCGGCGGGGAGTTCGACGCCGACGCGTTCCAGTTCGGCGGCGAGGTCCTCCAGGACGTCGCCGACGGCGTCGGCGTGGAGTTCGTCGAGGTAGTAGATGGCGTTGCGGGCCTCGTCGGCGGGCTCCGGGCGGACGACGCGGAGTTCGTCGGTCTGCCAGATGAGGTCGATGTTCTCGGCGAGCCGGAGGTCCAGGCGGCGGCGGTCGGCCTCGATGACCGGGGTCTCCAGGAGTTCCGCGATGCGGCGGAGCTTGTTGAGGACCGAGCGGCGGGCGGCCTCGGTGGGGTGTGCGGTGAAGACGGGGCGGACGTTGAGGTTCTTGACCGTCTCGCGCAGGTGTTCGGGGTCGGCGTCCTTGAGCCGGTCCGCGGTGCGGGCCAGGAGGCCGCCTTCGGCGGCGCGGCGGTCGCGCATCTCGTGGGCGCGGTGGACCTGCTCGGTGACGTTGGCGAGGTGGAAGTAGGTGGAGAAGGCGCGCACGAGCTGTGCCGCGGTCTCCAGGTCCGTGTCGCCGAGGAGCTGGGCGGCGGCTTCGCCGTCGGTGCGGGTCAGGGCGCGGACCCGTTCGACGAGGTCGAGGAGCTCCTGTCCCTCCTGGCGTACGAGGGTCTCGCCGAGGAGGTCGCCGAGGCGGCGGATGTCGGCGCGCAGCGCGGGGCTGGCGGCAGGGGTCTGGTCGGCACTGCTCACAGTGTGCGGCTCCTTGCAGTGAATGAGGAGGTGCGTTCGCTTCGCCGTCCCCACGTGGGTGGTGGTGGGGGCGGGTGGCGGGGTCCGGGGCCCTGCGGCCGGCAGCGGTGCTGTCGCCACGCCCGGACGAGCGGGTGCGGACCGCGCTGTCCGACCCTCTCAGGATAGGTGTCGGCGCAGGCGGCGTGTCGGTTGCCCCGGAGGGGTCGCGGTCGCCGCCCGGGACACCCGGGCGGTTACCCCCTACCCCGGGGGCGGTCGGGTTACCGCGTGGGACGGGTTGGAGCGGCCTCTCGTGTTGTGGGGCCCGTCACTGCCATACTTACCAAGCCGTAGGTTACGGAACCGTAGCCACGGCCGTCCGAGCTTTTTCCCTCACCCTCCGAGGTATTCCCCTATGCCGAGCACTCCCCGTGTGATCGACGAGACCGAGCCGCCCGGGACCGCCGAGGCTCCGCTGCCCCCCGCCACGCTGGGCGGCGACAACAAGCGGTCGATCGAGCAGTTCGCGCTGCTGGCGTTCATCGTGGTGCCGTTCGTGGCGCTGGTCGCGGCGGTGCCGCTGGCGTGGGGCCGGGGGGTGAGCTGGCTGGATGTGGGGCTGATGGTGGCGATGTACTTCATCGGCTGCCACGGGATCACGATCGGTTTCCACCGGTACTTCACGCATGGTTCGTTCAAGGCGAAGCGGCCGTTGCGGATCGCGTTGGCCGTGATGGGTTCGCTGGCGGTGGAGGGGCCCCTGGTGCGGTGGGTGGCCGATCACCGCAAGCATCACCGGTTCTCGGACGCGGAGGGCGACCCGCATTCGCCGTGGCGGTTCGGGGAGAGTCTGCCGGCCTTGATGAAGGGGCTGTGGTGGGCGCACATCGCATGGATGTTCGACGAGGAGCAGACGCCGCAGCAGAAGTACGCCCCCGATCTGATCAAGGATCCGGCGATCCGGGGGATCTCGCGCCACTTCCTCTCGTTCACGATTCTCTCGCTGGCGATTCCGCCGCTGGTCGGCGGTCTGGTGACGATGTCGTGGTGGGGTGCGGCGACGGCGTTCTTCTGGGGTTCGCTGGTGCGGGTGGCGCTGTTGCATCACGTGACGTGGTCGATCAACTCGATCTGCCACGCGGTGGGCAAGCGTCCCTTCAAGTCGCGTGACCGGTCGGGGAACGTGTGGTGGCTGGCGGTGCTGTCGTGCGGCGAGTCGTGGCACAACCTTCACCACGCGGATCCGACGAGTGCCCGGCACGGTGTGATGAAGGGGCAGATCGACTCCAGCGCCCGGCTGATCCGCTGGTTCGAGAAGCTGGGCTGGGCCTATGACGTGCGGTGGCCGGATGCCGCGCGTATCGACTCCCGGCGCACGTCCGCACCGGCCGACGCGGCATGATTGACGACGTGGCGACCGACGGCAGCACGAGCAGCGAGAAGAGCAGGACTTCCTCCTCCCGGCGGACCCGACGGGTCCGGATGACGGGTAAGGAGCGCCGCGAGCAGCTGCTGGACATCGGGCGCGCCCTGTTCGCCGACAAGGGTTTCGAGGGCACGTCGGTGGAGGAGATCGCGGCGCGGGCCGGGGTGTCCAAGCCGGTGGTGTACGAGCACTTCGGCGGCAAGGAGGGCCTGTACGCCGTGGTGGTCGACCGCGAGATGCGTCGGCTGCTGGACATGGTGACGGGGGCGCTCACGGCGGGTCATCCGCGCGAGCTGCTGGAGCAGGCGGCGTTCGCGTTGCTGGACTACATCGAGTCGTACACGGACGGGTTCCGGATCCTGGTGCGGGATTCTCCGGTGGCGCAGTCGACGGGGACGTTCGCGTCGCTGATCAGCGATATCGCCACGCAGGTGGAGGACATCCTGGGCCTGGAGTTCAAGGCCCGGGGCTTCGATCCGAAGCTGGCCCCGCTGTACGCGCAGGCGCTGGTGGGGATGGTGGCGCTGACGGGTCAGTGGTGGCTGGACGTGCGCAAGCCGAAGAAGGCGGAGGTCGCCGCCCATCTGGTGAATCTGTGCTGGCACGGGCTGGAGAACCTGGAGGCGAAGCCGCGGCTGATAGGTCACCGGAAGAGCTGACCCACCCTTTGTGATGACGGGTGCGGATGTCCCGCCGTAGTGGGGTCGGGGAGGGCACGTCGGTCACGCGTCCGGCTCCAGGAACTCCAGGCGGTTGCCGACCGGGTCGTGGGCGTAGAAGCGGCGGTGGCCGGGGAGGGCCCCGCCCCACTCGACGGCGACGCCGTGGGTCTCCAGGCGTGCCGCGTACGCCACGATCCCCGTCACGCGCAGGCCCGGATGGGCCTTCTTCGCGGGGTGGAAGTCCTCCTCGACGCCCAGGTGGAGCTGGACGGGGCCGGAGGCGAACCAGCAGCCGCCGCGGGCGGCGAGCACCGGGGGTTTCGGGATCTCGGTCATGCCCAGGGCGTCGGCGTAGAAGCCGCGCAGGGCGTCCTCGGAGCCGGGTGGGGCGGTGAGCTGTACGTGGTCGACGGCGGCGAGGCCCACCGGAGCGGTCACTCCTTGCGGGCGACCGCGAAGATGCGGCGGAAGGGGAAGACCGTGCCGTACGGGCCGGGCGGGTAGACCTCGCGCAGCAGGTCGCGGTATTCGGTGAGGAACGCGTCGCGGGCCTCGGGGTCGTCGGCCAGGGCGGTGAGGACGGGCCGCAGGGCGGTCCCCTTGACCCAGTCGAGGACCGCGTCGTCCCCGTGCAGGGTCTGGAGGTAGGTGGTCTCCCAGACGTCCGTCGTGCAGCCCAGGTCCCGCAGGCGGGTGAGGTAGTCGGCGGGTTCCAGGACCGAGGCGGTGCGGTCGCCGACGCCGCGGAGCAGGTGCCGCCAGCGGTCGGAGGTGCGGAGGCCGGTCAGGAGGGCGTGGCTGGGGGCGGTGAAGTTGCTGGGAACCTGGAAGGCGAGGGTGCCGCCGGGGGCGAGGGCGTCGAGCCAGCGGGGGAAGTGCGCGGCGCGCCCGGGGATCCACTGGAGGGCCGAGGTGGAGACGACCAGGCCGTATGCCTCGGTGGGCGTCCAGGTCGCGGCATCGGCCTCGGCGAAGTCGAGCAGGGGCGGCCGGGCGTGGGCGGCGGCTTCGGCGAGCATCTCGCGTGAGGTGTCGTAGCCGGTGATGCGGGCGTTCGGCCAGCGGTCCGCGAGGAGGGCGGTGACGTTGCCCGCGCCGCAGCCGAGGTCGGCGATGCGGGGGGCGGGGTGGCCGGGGAGGTCGCCGACGCGGGCCAGGAGGTCGTGGAAGGGGCGGGTCCGGTGGTCCGCGTGACGCAGGTACTGCTGCGGATCCCAGGCGGGCCGGTCAGATGCGGTCATGGCACCAGGATCACGCCTCTAGTCTCTTGATGTCAAGAGACTTGAATTCAAGAGACTTCATGTCGAGGGACCCTCTACACTGATCGATATGGAGGACGAGGTCGACCGACTGGTCGCTGCATGGCGCCGAGAGCGCCCCGACCTCGACGTGGAACCACTCGAGGTGCTCAGTCGCGTCTCCCGCCTGGCACGCCACCTGGACCGGGCGCGGCGCATAGCCTTCTCCGAGCACCACCTGGAGCCGTGGGAGTTCGACGTGCTGACGTCGCTGCGCCGGGCGGGCGCCCCCTACCAGCTCTCCCCCGGACAGCTGCTGACCCAGACGCTGGTGACCTCGGGCACCATGACCAACCGCATCGACCGCCTGGCCAAGAAGAACCTCGTCGAGCGGCTGCCCGATCCGAGCGACCGGCGCGGCGTCCTCGTCCGGCTCACGCCGGAGGGGCGCGACAAGGCCGACCAGTCACTGGCCGGGCTGCTCGACCAGGAACGCGCCATCCTCGGCGAGCTGTCCCGCCACGAGCGGGGCGAGCTGGCCGGGCTACTGCGCCAGTTGACCGCCCCGTTCGACAACATCCCCACCTAGCGCGGGCACCGGGCCGGCCGGGCCGACCCCCGCCCGGCGGGCCAGCGCGACCGCGGCCAGGGTCGAGTGCACCCCGAGCTTGCCCAGTACGTTCTGCATGTGGGTGCGCACCGTGTGCGGCGACAGGAACAGCCGCTCGGCGACCGCCTTGCGGCCCAGCCCCGCCACCATGCAGCGCAGCACCTCGCGCTCCCGCGGCGTCAGCGACTCCACCAGCCGCTCACTCTCCGAGCGGTGCTTGCGGGTGGCGGTCAGCTCCCGCAGTACGCCGGTGAGCAGCGCGGGCGGCAGATGCGTCTCGTCGCGCAGCACCCCCCGCAGCACCGCCAGCAGCCGTTGCAGCGAGCAGTCCTTGGCCACCCAGCCCGACGCGCCCGCCTGGAGCGCCCGGGCGGCCGTCCTCGGATCGTCCTTCTCGGCGAGCACCACCGACCGCACGGCGGGCCGGCCCGAACTGACCCCGGCGACCAGCGAGATGCCGTCGACGGCGCCCGCCCCCTCCAGCCGGGGCGCGGGGACCGCCTGCGCCCCGCCGGGCGCCGGGGCGCCCAGCTCGGCGTCCACCAGCAGCACGTCGTAACCGCGCCCCTCGGCGTCCGCGCGCTCCAGAGCGCGCAGCGCGGCCGGGCCGCTGCCCGCCGCGGAGACGTCCACGTCCGGTTCGGCCGCGAGGGCCGCCGCGAGCGACTCGGCGAAGATGCGGTGGTCATCGACCACCAGAACCCGGATACGCGCCACAGAACCCCCATCAGTGAGGACGGACAGCCACGGGTACGGCGTCCGGGGCTTCCGGTGCGGCCCGCGGTGCTCCGGCCGCCGCCGTCACACCGCCCGCCGCCCTGCCCCGGGCGCCGTACCCGGCTCTCTCGTCCCCTGAATCGGCACCGGCCCCCACCGGTGCTGAGCTTCAGCGTACGGGCGGGGGCCTGGGCGGGAAGGCGATTCGCCGAACTGGTCGCCGCGCGTGTTTAGGGTGGGCTTCATGTTCCGTCTTGAGACAGAAGTAGACAAAGAACGTCGCATTCTGCTGAGCGGGCGTCTGCATGAGGACAACATCGCGGCCGCGGCCGGCCTGCGTGCGCTCCTCTCCACCTCCGCCGAGCACGAAGTCCCCTTGGAGGTGTGGGCGTCGGACGAGCGCGGGGCCCTGGCCGGCGGGCTGACCGGGCGGACCTGGGCGTACTGGCTGCACGTCGACCTGCTCTGGGTCGACGCCCCGCACCGGGGCCGCGGCCTCGGCGCGCGCCTGCTCGCCGAGGCCGAGCGGACCGCCCGCGCCGAGCGCGCCTGCACCCGCTCGCGGCTGGAGACCTGGGACTTCCAGGCCCCCGGCTTCTACCGCAAGCAGGGGTACGAGGAGATCGGCCGGGTCGCGGACTACCCGCCGGGCGTCACCGAGTTCATCCTGGTCAAGGACCTGTGAAGGCGGGGCTCCGCGGGCTCACCGCAGGCGGCGCGCTCCGGCGGACGGGACGGCGTCGAAGATCCCCGGGGCCGCGTGTCCGGCCGCCGCGAACGCCTCGCTGACGGCCTCGGCCACCGTGCCCGCCGCCGCCTCCTCCACCAGGACGACCGCCGAGCCGCCGAAGCCTCCGCCGGTCATGCGCGCACCGAGCGCCCCGGCCGCGTTCGCCGCCTCGACCACCAGGTCCAGTTCGGGGCACGAGACCCGCAGATCGTCGCGGAGCGAGCGGTGGCCCTCGTTGAGGACGGGCCCCGCCGCCCGGACGTCACCCGCGTCGAGCAGGGCGATGACCTGCTCGACGCGGCGGTTGTCGCCGACCACATGGGTGACGTAGCGCATGACGGACTCGTCCGCCCCGGCGTCGGCGAGCGTGGTGAGCGCCGCGGCGAGGTTCTCGTACGGGAGGTCGCGGAGCGTCGGTATGCCGAGCAGCCGGGCGCCCTCCTCGCAGCCGGCCCGGCGCTCCGCGTACGCCCCGTCGCCGAGCGCGTGCTCGACCCGGGTGTCGACGACCAGGAGCGTCAGGCCCTGGGAGGCCAGGTCGAAGGGGACCTGGCGCAGCGAGAGGTCGCGGGTGTCCAGGTGGAGGGCGTGGCCCTCGGTGCAGCAGGCCGAGGCCATCTGGTCCATGATCCCGCAGGGCACGCCGACGAAGTCGTTCTCGGCGCGGCGGCCGATGACGGCGAGGCCCGGGCCGTCGAGTCCCAGCCCGAAGAGGTCGTTCAGGGCCAGTGCGGTGACGGTCTCCAGGGCGGCGGAGGAGGAGAGTCCGGCGCCCGTGGGCACGGTGGAGGTGAGGGCGACGTCGGCGCCGGTGACCGGGTGGCCGGCCTCCCGCAGCGCCCAGACGACGCCTGCCGGGTAGGCGGCCCAGCCGTGGCCGGAGTGCGGGGCGAGTTCATCGACGCGGAGGGAGACGACGCCGCCGGGGACGTCGCGGGAGTACAGGCGCAGGACGCCGTCGTAGCGGCGGGATACGGCCGCGCGGGCGGTGTGCGGGAGGGCGAGCGGCATCACGAAGCCGTCGTTGACGTCGGTGTACTCACCGATGAGGTTCACTCGTCCGGGTGCCGCCCAGACGCCGTCGGGCTCACGCCCGTACAGCTCGGCGAAGACGGCTGCGGGGCCGGGCCCGCCGGGCTCCGCCGCGAGTGCTGCGGAGCCGTGGCCGTGGGGCGCGGTGGTCTGCGTCATGGGGTCGGCGTGTCCTCTCGGCGGGCGAACCGCCAGGCGTCGGCGATGATTCCGGCCAGGTCGGCGCGGGAGGGCTGCCAGCCGAGGCGCTCGACGGCGGTGGCGGCGGAGGCGACGAGGACGGCCGGGTCGCCGCCGCGGCGGGGGGCGGCGGTCTCGGGGACGGGGTGGCCGGTGACCTTGCGGACGGTCTCGATGACCTCGCGGACCGAGAAGCCGTTGCCGTTGCCGAGGTTGCAGATCAGGTGCTCGCCGGGGGCGGCGGCCCCGAGGGCCAGCAGGTGGGCGTCGGCGAGGTCGGCGACATGGATGTAGTCGCGGACGCAGGTGCCGTCCGGGGTGGGGTAGTCGTCGCCGTAGACGGAGATCGACTCGCGCTGCCCCAGGGCCACTTGGAGGACCAGCGGAATGAGGTGGGACTCGGGGGCGTGGCGTTCGCCGAAGGCGCCGTAGGCCCCGGCGACGTTGAAGTAGCGGAGCGAGACGGCGGCCAGGCCGTGGGCGGTCGCCTCGCCGCTGATCATGTGGTCGACGGCGAGCTTGGAGGCGCCGTAGGGGCTGGTGGGCGCGGTGGGGGCGGTCTCGGTGAGGGGGGTGGAGACCGGTTCGCCGTAGGTGGCGGCGGTGGAGGAGAAGACGAGGGTGCGCACCCCGTGCTCGCGCATCGCGGCGAGGAGGGCTACGGTGCCGCCGACGTTGTTGACCCAGTACTTCTCCGGGTCCACGACGGATTCGCCGACCTGGGAGAACGCGGCGAAGTGCAGGACGCCGTCGTAGGAGGGGTCCAGGTGACGGGCGGCGTCCTGGACGCGGCCCTCGATGAACGCGGTGCCGTCCGGGACGCCCGCGCGGAAGCCGGTGGAGAGGTCGTCCAGGACGGCCACCGTGTGCCCGGCCTCCAGCAGGTGCTGGGCGACGACGCTCCCGACGTATCCGGCACCGCCGGTGACCAGGTACTTCTTCCGGTGGTTGCTCACTTGCTCGCTACCTCTCGCAGTCGCTCGGCCGCGGCCTCCGGCGGCACGTCGTTGATGAACACGCTCATGCCGGACTCGGACCCCGCGAGGAACTTCAGCTTGCCGGAGGTCCGGCGGATGGTGAAAAGCTCCAGGTGCAGGGCGAAGTCCTCCCGTCCGGGGACCCCGAACGGCGCCTGGTGCCAGGCGGAGATGTACGGGGTCGGCCCTTCGCCGGGTCCGAAGATCCGGTCGAAGCGCCTCAAGAGTTCCAGATAGACCTGTGGGAACTCCGTGCGTGCGCCCTCGTCCAGTTCCCGCAGGTCGGGGACGCGGCGGCGGGGGTGGAGGTGGACCTCGTAGGGCCAGTGCGCCGCGTACGGGACGAAGGCGGTCCAGTGGTCGGTGGCGAGGACGACGCGCGAGCCGTCCTCCTCCTCGCGGGCGACGACGTCGTCGAAGAGGTTGCGTCCGGTCTCCTCGCGGTGGCGGGCGACGGAGCGGAGCATCAGCTCGGTGCGCGGGGTGACGAAGGGGTAGCCGTAGATCTGGCCGTGCGGGTGGCCGAGGGTGACGCCGATCTCGGCGCCCCGGTTCTCGAAGCAGAAGACCTGGGTGACCTGGTCGAGCGCGGCGAGTGCGGTGGTGCGGTCGGTCCAGGCGGCGAGGACGAGGGCGGCCCGCTCGTCGGTGAGGTCGGCGAAGGACGCGTCGTGGTCGGAGGTGAAGCAGACCACCTCGCAGCGGCCGGAGTCGCCGGCGAGGGAGGGGAAGCGGTTCTCGAAGACGGCGACGTCGTAGTGGTCGTCGGGGATCTCGCCGCTGCGCCCCTGCCCGGCGGGGCAGAGCGGGCAGGCGTCGGCCGGCGGGTGGTAGGTGCGGGTCTGGCGGTGCGAGGCGATGGCGACCGCGTCGCCGAGCAGCGCGTCGCGGCGGATCTCGGACGACGTCGAGACGGGGTCGAGGGGGCGTGGGTCGACGGCGTCGCGGACGGTGTCGTCCGCGGCGTCGTAGTAGATCAGCTCACGGCCGTCGGCGAGGGTCGTCACCGTCTTCTTCACCAGGCTCCTCCATCGACTCCTTCCAACATAACCGCACACAACAAATCACGAGCGCACATCTCCGTCAACGGTCCGGCGGCCGTCACCCTCTTCACGGCGCGGGAGGCAGCACCGGACTCCGACGCGGTTCGGCCCGCCCGGCGCTCGTCCGTCACGCCCCGCGGGCGCCCTGCGTCAGCCGCTTCGCCCGGGTACGCACGGCTCCTGCGGTGTGGCGCCGTCGCCGGCGGCCCTCTCCAGCAGCCCCGTACGGGCGGCGAGGGCGGCCGCCTCCAGCCGGGAGCCGACCCCGAGCTTCATCAGGACCCGCTGGACATGGGTGCGGGCGGTGCTGGGGGCGATGCCCATGCCGGCCGCGATCAGCCGGGTGCCTTCGCCCTCGGCGACCCGCACCAGCACCTCCGCCTCGCGCGGGGTGAGCAGCCGCAGCAGCCGCCGCCCCTCGTCGTCGGGCTGGGCCGCCGGGTTGAGCAGCTCGGCGAAGGCGCCCCGCAGCAGCTGCGGGGCGATGGCGCTCTCCCCCGCCCGCGCCTTCAGCATGGCCCGCTCGACGCCCTCGATCCGCTCGTCGTGCCGGACGTACCCGGCGGCCCCGGCGGCGAACGCAGCGGCGATCCCGCGCGGGCTGGGCACCGGGCCCAGCACCACCACCGCCACCTGCGGGCGCTCCCGCCCGATGCGCGTGATCGGGTCGAAGACGCCGGGGGCGGCCGGCGAGGCCGTACCGAACAGGCAGACCTCCGGGGCCCGGCCGGCCACCAAGTCCGCCGCCCCGGACGTCGGCGCGGCCGCCGCGAGCACCCGGTGCCCGCGCAGCCTCAGCGCCGAGGCGAGCGCCTCGGCCAGCAGCCGGTGATCGTCGACCACCATGAGCCGCACGCCCATCGGCCCTCACCCCCCCAGCCCCGTACGCCCGGCCCCCGGACTCCTGCCCCGGCAAGCTACACGCTCGCTCGACGGCGCGCGGCCCTTACGTGGGAGAAGCCCCTCGGAATGCCGAATCCAGCGCCGCCCGGGGCCCGTTGACCGGAAGTCGGTGGTCGCGCGGCGGGGGAGAGCGAACGGCCCCGCCGGTCAGGTGGTCGACCGGCGGGGCCTGGCGCTGCTCCGGCGAGGAGGAGCGCGGTGATCAGTCGGCGCGGTAGGCGACGACGAGGTAGACCTTCTCGTCGGGGTTGACGGTGCTGGGCTTGTGGACCGACTTGCCCGCCATGAAGAACCGGCCGTCGGAGTAGATGAGTTCGGCCGAGTCGATGGAGAACCGCTTCTCCGCCTTCCGGACGGCCTCGTCGCTCGGGTTCTCCATCAGCTGGGTCTGCTCGAAGGTCTCGCCGTCGATGGAGACGACCTGGCCGCCCTTGTCGTACGGGCCCTCCTTGTAGGCGATGACGCTGGTGCCGTCCATCCGGAGCGGGACCAGGGTGTGGCGGTCGCCCGCGTCCGCCCGGCCGCCGAGAAGCTTTCCGGTGGCGAGGTCGAAGGCGACGATCTCGTTCGTGTCGCCGTACTCGCTGGTTCCGTCGTGCCTCTCGGTCGGCAGGTAGAGCCGGTTGTTGCCGACGGCGATGTGCTTGCACTGCTCCACATCGGTGGAGCCGCAGCGTGCGGCGTACTTCTCCGCGTCGGCGGGGATGCGGACGATCAGCTTGCCGGTCGCGGCGTCGATCGAGAAGAAGTCGGAGATGCTGCTGCCGTCGCCGGCGGTGTCGCCGACGTCGGCCGCGACCACGAGCGGCTTGGTGGAGACGATGCTCGCGTAGTCGACGCCCGCGGGCATCTGGTACGAGGACAGCGGCGCGCCGGTCGTCGGGTTCAGTGCCTGCACGGTGAGCTGCCGGCTGTCGGACGTACCGCACATGCGGACCACGGCGAGGGCTTCGCCGCCCGCGTATCCGCCGTCGTAGCAGCCGTCAGCGCCGACCTTCGGCTTCCAGAGTTCGGCGCCGTCGTCCAGCTTGAAGGCCGCGCCGCCCGAGGTGCCGCCCGCGGCGACGGTGGTCCCGCTGAGCGTGACCTCGTCGAAGCGGACCGGCTTGTCACCGCCGGTGGCGGAGGTGACGCTCTTGCTCCACATGAGCTTGCCGGCGGTCATGTCGATCGCGCCGACCTGGTTGCACGACGGGTACTTGTTCTCCTTGGTCGGCTTCGACTCCTGGAAGACAATGGCCGTCTTGTAGTCCTCGCTCATGTGCCGGGACACGGAGCAGATCTCGCCGGCCAGCGGGAAGGACCAGAGCTTGGTGCCCTTGTCGCGGTCGTAGGCGGTGATCTCGGCGATCCCCGACTTCACGTACGCCTTGTCGGTGAGCCAGGAGCCCGCGACCGTGACGATGTCGGTGACCACCGGCTGCGGCAGCTGGAAGGCGACCTTGGACTTGGTGTTGGCGGGCACCTTCTCGTCGCCGCCGGCCAGACCGCCGCCCTCGCCGCCCTTGGCCTCGCCGCCGGTGGAGCCGGACGAGGACGCCTCGTCCTTGCCGTCGTCACCGCTGGTGGAGGCGTAGATGAAGCCGCCGCCGATGATCAGCACCACGGCGACGGCCGCGGCGACGATGATCTGCATCTGGGTGCTGAACTTCTTGCCGCCGCCGTCGGGCTGCGGGCCCCCGTACTGCGGCTGCATCGGCTGGGTGGGGTAGCCGTAACCCTGCTGCGGCACCCCGGGCTGGCCGGCGGGCCCCTGCGGGTACCCGTAGCCCTGCTGCGGGGCCTGGGGGTAGCCGTAGCCGTTGGGCTGCGGCGCGGGCGGGGTGGGGTAGCCGCCCGCCGGCGGGGGCGGCGGGGTGCCGTAGCCCCCTGCGGGCGCGTCGTGCGGGGCGGCGGGCGGCTGCTGCTCCGGCTTGCCGAAGGGGCCCGCGGGCGGCGGGGCCGGCTGGCCGAACCCTCCCGGCGGCGGGTCCTGCGGGGCGCCGAACCCGCCGGAGGGCGGGCCGGCGGGCGGTGCCGGGGGTGTGTTCGGCGCGCCCGGGGGCGTGTTCGGCGGCTCGTTGGGCGGCTGCTGCGGTGGCTGGGGCGGTTGGGTCATGGCGTGCGTTCCTCGGGAGACGAGTGGGGGTGGGGGCGCATCGGCCCGGAAGGGGCCGGCCGCAGTCGGAGGCCGTGGCGAGCCGTCACTTGGTGAACACCAGGATCGTCGACTGCTCCAGCTCTTCCTTGTCGTTGCTCGCGCTCACGCGCTTGCTGAAGATGTAGGAACGGCCGCCCTCGTAGAGGACCCTGGACGAGAAGAAGCCGTTCTCGATCCGGCTGGTCGACTCCGGGTGCTTGAGCAGCGCCTTGGGGGTGCCGCCGGCCGGCGGGAGGGTCATGACGGCGCCCGGGGCGTCGTACGTCGGCCGCATGTAGAGCATCAGCTCGCCGCCCTCCATGCCCAGCGGCTGCAGGACGCGCTCGGCCGGGGCGGGCTCCTCCCACTTGGGCTTTCCGGTGTTCAGGTCGAAGGCGATGACCTTGTTCGTCCGGGAGGTCCCGCTGGTGTCGTCCTTGGTCGCGATGTAGAAGGTGTCGGCGTCGGCGGCGACGCCGCCGCACCCTTCGAGCTTCGCGCCGAAGATGGAGAGCCGGCTGCCGCAGTCGTAGGTGAGGGTGTCACCCTTGGCCGGCGTGATCTGGGAGCGGAGCTTTCCGCTGTCGGTGAGCGCGGCGATGGCCCACTGCTTCTTCTCCTCGTGGGTGAAGGAGACGATGAGCGGGCTGACCGAGAAGACCTTGCCGACCTCCCAGCCGCGCTTGGGCTGGTACGTCCACTTGGCCTTGCCGGTGGCCGGGTCCAGCTCCTGGACCTGCTGCTGCGGGTTCTTCACGTCGTCGGTGCGGCAGTTGGCGGCGGCGATCAGCTTCTCGCCGCCGGCGAAGGCGAACGTCTTGCAGTTGCCCGAGGGGTTGCCGAACAGCTCCTTGCCGTCGCTGACCCGGTAGCCGTTGGAGTTGCTGGTGCGCCCGACGGTGACGGTGTCGCCGCTGATGGCCAGACCGATGTCCGACATCAGGTCCCAGGTGCCGTTCTTCTTGACCGTCTTCTTCCAGCCGGCCTTGCCGGTGTTGAGGTCGATCATCTGGAGGACGGAGCAGTTGGCCCGGTCGGTGGTGCCGTCCTTCACACCGATGACGAGCTTGCCGTCGGCGGTCGCGGTGTTGGGCGTGGCGCAGATGTCGGCGGGCAGGGGCAGGGTCCACTTCTGCTTGCCGTCGGCGACGGAGTAGCCGGAGACGCCGCGGTACATGGCCTTGACGACCAGGTCGCCGGTGAACCAGGGGCCGTCCACGGACGAGCCGTTGCGCGGCAGGTCGACGTCGTTCTTCTGGAGCCAGGCGACCTTCGCCTCGCCCGGCTTGCGCGATGCGTTGAAGTCGTCGTCCGCCTCGCGGCCGTCGCCGCTGCCGTCGCCCTCGTCGACCGTCGGCGACTCGCTGGGGGCCTTGGGGTCGGTGCTCGGCCCGGCGACGGGCTTCTTCGGCTCGTCACCGCTGTCGCTCACGATGAACCAGACGCCCGTGCCCGCCGCCAGGACGACGGCGAGCGCCGCCGCGACGACGATGCCGGTCCGGCCCTTGAGGAACCCGCCACCGCCGGAGCCCGGTCCGCCGGGGCCGGGGGCGCCGGGGTACTGCTGCGGCGGATAGCCGTGACCGGGCTGGGGCTGCTGACCGTACGGGCCGGGAACCTGCTGACCGTACGGGCCCGGGGCCTGCTGACCGTAGGGGCCGGGCTGCTGGCCGTACGGGCCGGGGGGCTGCTGACCGTAGGGGCCGGGCGCCTGGCCGGGCTGCTGCGGGTAGCCGTAGCCGGGCTGCGCCGGGGGCTGCTGCTGCGGGTAGCCGTACGCCGGGCCGCCCGGCGGAGGCGTCTGCGGAGGGCCGGCCGGGGGCTGCGGCGGCTGGTTCTGGGGCGGCGGCGGCTGCTGAGGAGCTCCGTGCGGCGGCTCCTGCGGGGCCCCGAAGCCTCCCTGCGGCGGTTGCTGGCTGGGCGGCTGGCTCATCAGCACGTCCCCCTTCGTGCGGTCCGGTGCGCGATCCGGTCTCCCCCGCGATTCCGAGAGGGTTCAATTCCCCTCGGAAAGGAGCGAATCGGGCATGGCTTCCGCGGTGTCACGACAGTCGGGCGGGGCTTCTTTGTACCACTCGCGCGCCACCGGGCAGCCGAGCGGTCCGGGCCCTGTACCCAAGGGAGAACCGCCTTGTGATGCCCTCGTTACGCCCGGCGGGAGGTGATGGCCAGTCACCTGGGGCGAGCACCGTCCGCGGCTTCGTCCCGCCGTCGTCGGCGATGCCGGCGACCTGGCCGCGCATGAGGGGAGGGTCCGCCTGCGGAGCGGACGAGCGGTGCGGGAAGAAGGCCCGCCCGGCAGACGCCGGGTGCCGCGGGACCGGCCTGCCGGCACCGGCTCGACGCCCCGGGCCCCAGCTCCCGGCCCGGGGCCTTGATGCCGTTGATGCGGCCGCCCGCCTCAGGGGGCGGGCGCGGGCCCCGCCGCCGGGCGCCGCCGAACGTACGGCCCCCGCCGCCTTGTTCCCCCACCCGCCGCGGCGGTCTCCGTCAGGCGTCCTCGGCCAGCTCCAGCCAGCGCATCTCCAGCTCGTCGCGCTCCGTGACGAGTTCGCGCAGTTCGGCGTCGAGCCCGGCGACCTTCTCGAAGTCGGTGGCGTTCTCGGCGATCTGCGCGTGCAGCTTGGTCTCGCGGGTGGAGAGCTTGTCGAGCTGCCGCTCGACCTTCTGCAACTCCTTCTTCGCGGCGCGGGACGCCTGCGAGGAGACCGCCGGGGCGGCGGCGGCCGAGGCCGAGCGGGGGGCGGCGGCGGAGGGGGTGGACTCCTCCTCCATCCTCTGCCGGCGCTCCAGGTACTCGTCGATCCCGCGCGGCAGCATCCGCAGGGCGCGGTCGCCGAGGAGCGCCATGACGCGGTCCGTCGTGCGCTCGATGAAGAACCGGTCGTGGGAGATCACGATCATCGACCCGGGCCAGCCGTCGAGGAGGTCCTCCAGCTGGGTCAGGGTCTCGATGTCGAGGTCGTTGGTGGGCTCGTCGAGGAAGAGGACGTTGGGCTCGTCCATCAGCAGCCGCAGGATCTGGAGCCGGCGGCGCTCACCGCCGGAGAGGTCGCCGACGGGCGTCCACTGCTTCTCCTTGGTGAAGCCGAACTGCTCGCAGAGCTGGCCGGCGGTCATCTCGCGGCCCTTGCCGAGGTCGACCCGGTCGCGCACCTGCTGAACGGCCTCCAGGACCCGGAGGTTCGGGTTCAGCTCGGAGACCTCCTGGGAGAGGTAGGCGAGCCTGACGGTCTTGCCGACGACGACCTTCCCGGCGGCGGGCTGCTCCTCGCCCTGGGTGCGGGCGGCCTCGGTGAGCGCGCGCAGCAGCGAGGTCTTGCCCGCGCCGTTGACGCCGACCAGGCCGATGCGGTCGCCGGGGCCGAGCTGCCAGGTGAGGTGGGTGAGAAGGGTCTTCGGCCCGGCCTGGACGGTCACGTCCTCCAGGTCGAACACGGTCTTGCCGAGGCGGGCGTTGGCGAACTTCATCAGCTCGCTGGTGTCGCGCGGCGGAGGCACGTCGGCGATCAGCTCGTTGGCGGCCTCGATGCGGTAGCGCGGCTTGGAGGTGCGTGCGGGGGCGCCGCGGCGCAGCCAGGCCAGCTCCTTGCGCATGAGGTTCTGGCGCTTGGACTCCTCGGTGGCGGCGATGCGTTCCCGCTCGGCGCGGGCGAACACGTAGTCGCTGTAGCCGCCCTCGTACTCGTGGACGGAGCCGCGCTGGACGTCCCACATGCGGGTGCAGACCTGGTCGAGGAACCACCGGTCGTGGGTGACGCAGACGAGGGCGGAGCGCCGGGTCCGCAGGTGGCCCGCCAGCCAGGAGATGCCCTCGACGTCGAGGTGGTTGGTGGGCTCGTCGAGGACGATCAGGTCCTGCTCGTCGATGAGGAGCTTGGCCAGCGCGATACGGCGGCGCTCGCCGCCGGAGAGCGGGGCGATCACGGTGTCGAGGCCGTGCTCGAAGCCCGGCAGGGCGAGGCCGCCGAAGAGTCCGGTGAGCACGTCGCGGATCTTGGCGCTGCCCGCCCACTCGTGGTCGGCCAGGTCGCCGATGACCTCCTGGCGGATGGTCTTCGCCGGGTCCAGGGAATCGTGCTGGGTGAGGACGCCGAGGCGCAGTCCGCCGTTGTGGGTGACGCGGCCGGAGTCGGCGTCCTCCAGTTTCGCGAGCATCCGGATGAGGGTGGTCTTGCCGTCGCCGTTGCGGCCCACGACACCGATCCGGTCGCCCTCGGACACCCCGAGGGATACACCGTCGAGCAGGGCACGGGTGCCGTACACCTTGCTGACCTGCTCGACATTGACCAGATTGACGGCCATTTCACTCCTGCCTAGGGGGTTGATCGACCTTCCCAGGGTACGGCGCGGCGGCGGGGGCGAGGTGTGCGGTCTCACCAGCGTGCAGGTGGCTGCGGTACGGAAACCGTACATACCTGGGAGGCGATCATGCGGACCATGACCTACACCGAGTCCCGCGCCGAATACGCCGAGACCCTGAGCGCGGTCGTGGACGACCGTGAGGAATTCGTGGTCACGCGCGCCGGCCACGAGCCGGTGGTGATAGTGGCGCTCGATGAGTACGAGTCCCTGAAGGAGACGGCGTACCAGCTCCGGAGCCCGGAGAACGCGCGTCGGCTGCTGGCTTCGATCGACCGCCTGGAGAGCGGTGGCGGCTCGGTACGGGAGCTCGCGGAGTGAAGTTCGTGTGGGATCAGTCGTCGTGGGACGACTACGTCTGGTGGCAGAACCAGGACCGCAAGATCCTCAAGAGGATCAACACACTGCTCCAGGACATCGCCAGGAACGGCGACGAGGGAATGGGCAAGCCGGAACCTCTGAAGCACGGCTTTCACGGGTACTGGTTCCGCCGCATCACCGACGAGCACCGGCTCATCTACAAGGTGGTCGACGACGAGGTCCGCGTCGCCGCCTGCCGCTACCACTACGGTCGCTGACACCCGGCCCGCCGGGCGCCCTTCCCGGCCCGCTCCACCAGCAGCCAGCCGCCCAGGGTCATCGCGACGGCGGCCGGGGCGCTGACCGGGATGGCGATCAACAGGGCCGTACGGCCGTCCAGCAGGCCGCCGAAGCCGACCATGGACAGGCCCAGCACGCCGAGCAGGCAGAGGGTCGCGCCGAGCGCCGCGAGGGGGCCCGCGCCCGGTGTCCCGGCGGCCCCGGGTGTACCGGAGGCCGCCGTGCCCGGGCGCTCGAAGGTGCGGAAGGCGGCGACGAGCCCGGCGGTGAGGGCCGCCGCGAGCGCGAGCCGCGGCGGGACCTGCGCCCACCAGGCGGCCGACGCCGGTTCGGGCAGCGGGACGTCGAGGGCGAGCATCGCCCCGTACACCCCGAACATCGCCGTGAGGTGCCAGAGGAACGCGGTCATCGCCACCCCGTTCGCCGCCACCACGGTGCGCCAGACCCGGGGGCGCTCAAGCAGGCGGGCGGCCGGGGCGCGGAGCAGTTCGACCGCGCCGACGAGCCAGAGGCCGTGGCAGAGCAGGGCGAGGGTGGGCGGGGCCATGTTGCTGACCCTCTCGCCCGGCATCCCGACCATGGACAGCGGGTACGGGCCGGTCGCCACCAGCGCGCAGGCGGCGACCAGGCCGGCCCCGGCGAGGTGGGCGGGGCGGCGGATACGGCCGTCGGCACGCAGGAAGCCGAGTTGGTGGACGGCCAGCCAGACGAACGCGAAGTTGAGGAACTCGACGTACGGCACTCCGGCCGCGAAGCGCAGCACGTCCACGGCGGCTGCCGCCCCGGCCAGCCCGGCGAAGGTCCCCCAGCCGTACCGCTCGTGCAGCCTCAGCAGCGGCGGGGTGAACGCGACCATCGCCAGGTAGATCCCGATGAACCACAGCGGCTGGGTCACCATGCGCAGGGTGACCCCGGTCAGTCCGCCTCCCCCGCCGAGGAGCTGGACCAGCAGCGCCGCCGCGCCCCACACCAGGACGAAGACCATCGTCGGGCGCAGCAGCCGCTGGAGCCGGGCGCGCAGGAAGGCGGAGTAGACGGAGCCCTCGGAACCCCCGGGCCCCTCGGAACCCCCGGGCCTCTCCAGACACCCGGGGCCGGTGCGCTTCCGGAGCAGGGAGCGGTAGGACAGCGCGTGGGAGAAGCCGCCGACGAAGAAGAACACCGGCATGACCTGGAGCAGCCAGGTCAGTGGCTGGAGCGCCGGGACGACGGCGAGCAGGTTGCCGACCCCGTCCGGGGTGACGGCGGCCATCAGCCAGTGGCCGAGCACGACCGCGCCGAGCGAGGCGACCCGCAGGAGGTCGACGTAGCGGTCCCGGGTGGCGGGCGTCGCCCCGGCCAGTTCACGAACACCTGATCCCATGTCCATACGGTCGTGGCAGGCGGGTGTGGGGCGGCAGGGCGCGGGTACTCAATTCGGCATCTGAGTACCGGGCCGGCGCGGGGGGAGGTCCTTGCCGTGGAGCAGATCCGGTCGGGCCGCCGTGCGACGAGCGGAGAGAGGTCCGAGAGCCGCTGCCCGCGGGGCGGCGTACACGCTCGCCCTCCTTCACCGGAGAAGCCCGGCCCGCCGTACGGCCTGTCACGTCGCTCGCCGTTCCCGAGAGACCGGAGTACGAACACTGTGCGGACTCTTCGCCACCTCGCCCCCGTCATCCTTCTCGGCGGGCTCGTCCTGGCCGGATGCTCGGGCGGGTCACAGACCGACGGCACCGCCCCGGTGACGCCGACCGCCGCTACGGACACGGCCTCGGCCGCTCCGCCGGCCACGACCACCCCCACATCCACCCCCACAGCCATCCCCACGGCCATCCCCACGGCCACCGTGAGCGCCACTCCTGACCGGGTCATGCCCGCCCTGCACGGCCGGACCTACGAGGAGGCGCGGGCGGAGTTCACCCGCCGGGGCCTGTCCGCCGCGCGTCTGACAACCGCTGCCCAGCACAAGGACGTCACCCTCTCCCGGGACCACGACGCCTGGTACGTGTGCGCATCGAGCCCCCGGCCCGGGGCGCCGCTCTCGGCCGCCACCACGGTCACCGTCAAGCTCGCGAAGGACTTCAGCGACTGCACGACCAGCTTCCACGGCTACCTCCACCAGGAGAACGACCCGGCGTACACCCCGCCCCCGGCCGGCGGCTGACTCCGCCGCCCTCTCCCCCCGGGGCCACCGGGGGGAGAGGGCGGTTCCGGGCCGGCCCGGAGTGTCAGGGCGTCACGACGCACGCCCCCGGGGCGGGCGACACCGCCACGCGCGCCTCGCGGCACGTTCCGGACGCCGTCAGCATCTCGGCGACCTTCCGGCCCGTCTCCTCGTCCGGCACCAGGAACGCCGTCGTCGGCCCGGATCCGGAGACCAGGGCGGCCAGCGCCCCCGCCTCCGTGCCCGCGGCCAGGGTGTCCGCGAGGGAGGGGCGCAGGGAGAGGGCGGCGGGCTGGAGGTCGTTGCTCAGGGCCTGCGCGAGCGCGCCGGGGTCGCCGGAGCGCAGGGCGGCGAGAAGAGCGGGGGACGCGGCCGGTTCCGGGACCTCTACGCCGGCCGCGAGCCGGTCGAACTCCCCGTACACGGCGGGCGTGGAGAGGCCGCCGTCCGCCACGGCGAAGACCCAGTGGAAGGTCCCGCCCACCTCGATCGGCGTCAGCCGCTCACCGCGTCCGGTGCCGAGCGCGGCCCCGCCGACCAGGCTGAACGGCACGTCGCTGCCCAGCTCGGCGCAGAGGGCGAGGAGTTCGTCGCGGCCGGCGCCGGTTCCCCACAGGGCATCGCAGGCGACCAGGGCGGCGGCCCCGTCGGCGCTGCCGCCCGCCATGCCGCCCGCGACCGGGATGTCCTTGGCGATGTGCAGGTGGACGGCGGGTGCGACGCCGTACCGCTCGGCCAGCGCGAGAGCGGCGCGGGCGGCGAGGTTGGTCGTGTCCAGCGGGACCTGGGAGGCGTCCGGGCCCGAGCAGGTGACGCGCAGCTCGTCGGCCGGGGTCGCGGTGACCTCGTCGTACAGGCCGACGGCGAGGAAGACGTTGGCCAGGCCGTGGAAGCCGTCCGGGCGGGCGGCGCCCACGGCGAGCTGGACGTTGACCTTGGCGGGGACGCGGACGGTGACTGCCCTGCCCACAGGATTCACAGGGCTGCCTCCGGCTTGTTCTCCGCGATCGCCGCGAACTCCTCAACCGTCAGCGCCTCGCCGCGCGCCTGCGGGGAGATCCCGGCGGCGACGAGCGCGGCCTCGGCGGCGGGCGCGGACCCGGCCCAGCCGGACAGGGCGGCCCGCAGCGTCTTGCGGCGCTGGGCGAAGGCCGCGTCCACGACCGCGAAGACCTCGGCGCGGCTCGCGGTGGTGGCGATGGGCTCGGTGCGGCGGACGAGGGAGACGAGCCCGGAGTCGACGTTGGGCGCGGGCCAGAAGACGGTGCGGCCGATGGACCCGGCGCGCTTGACGTCCGCGTACCAGTTGGCCTTCACCGAGGGCACGCCGTAGACCTTGTTGCCCGGGCGGGCGGCCAGCCGGTCGGCCACCTCGGCCTGGACCATGACGAGGGTCCGTTCGATGCTGGGGAAGCGCTCCAGCATGGTGAGCAGGACCGGGACGGCCACGTTGTACGGGAGGTTCGCCACCAGCGCGGTCGGGGCGGGACCCGGCAGTTCCTCGACCAGCATCGCGTCGGAGTGGACCAGGGCGAAGCGGTCGGCCCGCTCCGGCATCCGGGCGTTCACCGTGGCGGGCAGCGCGGCGGCGAGCACGTCGTCGATCTCGACCGCGACGACGCGGTCCGCCGCCTCCAGGAGGGCCAGGGTCAGCGAGCCGAGCCCGGGGCCGACCTCGACGACGGTGTCGTCCGGGCGGACCTCGGCCGTGCGCACGATGCGGCGGACGGTGTTGGCGTCGATGACGAAGTTCTGACCGCGCTGCTTGGTGGGGCGGACCCCCAGCTTGGCGGCCAGGTCGCGGATGTCTGCGGGGCCCAGGAGGGCGTCGGGCTCTGTGCTGCTCACCCGGTAAGCCTACGGCCCGCCGCTCCTCGCCCCCCGCCGCGCGGACGTCCGCCCGGGCGTCGGGCGCACCCGTGGCCGTCGCCGGCGGTCAGAAGTCGAACGCCCGCGCCGTGTTGTCGTAGACGGCGGCGGCCAGCACGTCCTCGTCCAGGCCCTTCACCTCGGCCATGGCGCGGAGGGTGACCGGGACGAGGTAGGGCGCGTTCGGCCGTCCCCGGTACGGGGCGGGGGTGAGGAAGGGGGCGTCCGTCTCGACGAGGACCAGCTCGGTCGGGGCGACGGCCAGCGCGTCGCGCAGCGGCTGGGCGTTCTTGAAGGTCACGTTGCCCGCGAAGGACATGAAGTATCCGGCCCGCGCGCAGATCCTCGCCATGTCGGTGTCGCCGGAGTAGCAGTGGAACACGGTCCGCTCGGGAGCGCCCGCGTCGAGCAGTACCCGCAGTACGTCCGCGTGCGCGTCGCGGTCGTGGATGACCAGGGCCTTGCCGTGCCGCTTGGCGATCTCGATGTGCGCCCGGAACGACTCCTCCTGGGCGGCGACGCCCTCGGGGCCGGTGCGGAAGAAGTCCAGGCCCGTCTCGCCGACCCCGCGCACATGGCCGAGGGCGGCCAGCGCGTCGATCTCCGCCAGCGCGTCGTCCAGCGCCGCCTTGCCGCCGGGCTCCCGCGCGCCCCGCCGGGCGGTGCCGTCGGCGCCCTCGACATGCCCGTGGACGATGCGCGGGGCCTCGTTGGGGTGCAGGGCGACCGAGGCGTGGACGGCCGGGTGGGTCGCGGCGGTGTCGGCGGCCCAGCGGGAGCCGGCCACATCGCAGCCCACCTGGACGACGGTGGTCACGTTCACCGCGGCGGCCCGGGCGAGGGCCTCCTCGACGGTGGCGTCCTGCATGTCCAGGTGGGTGTGGGAGTCGGCGACCGGAACCCGCAGAGGTTCGGGCAGCGGCGGGGCTTCGGTACGGCTCATGCCGACGATCGTACGAGGCCGCCCGCCCTCGTTCACCGTCGGCGGTGCCCGGGCGGTCCGTCGTCCCGGGACAGGAGGGGAGGCCCGCCCCGCGCGATCGGGGGCGCCCGGCGGGCTGCCCGTCTCACCCGCGGTGGAAGAGGTCGGACAGCCGCCTGTGGCGGGCCGGTGCGGCCGCGGTCGGCACCGTCCGGTCCTTCGCGACGGTCTCCGCGGCAGGCGGGGTCCGCGACTTCCGCAGCAGCTCCTGGACACCGGCGACCCGCCCCGCCCGCATGATGCGCACCACATGTCCGCCGCAGTTGGCGCAGGTGGGCGTGGAGAGCGGGGACGGCACGCGCCGTCCGTCCGCCGTGTAGACGACGAACGGGTGGCCGTGGACGTCGACGTGGTGCTCTATCTCGTAGGACTGCTCCCAGCCGTACCCGCACTTCATGCACGCGAAGGCGTACGCCTCGTGAACCGTGGTCGCTGCGATCTCGCTCATGCCTGCTCCTCCTGGCCGCCGGTCACGTGCTCCGGGGACGGCCCGGCCCGTCCGAGGGGTTTCGAACAGGTGGCCCGTCCCTTCCAGTGGACACCTGCACCCGTAGGGACGCACCAGCTCAGAGCCATTGTTGATGCGTTCTTGGCCTCCTTTTGCCGCACTTTGCCGACGCGTGGCGCGGGACAGGGCTGCCGCAGGACAGCGCGTGACCGCAGGGCCACCGAGCGCCCCGTGCGCGCCGTACGGCGATCGTGAACGCGCCCGCGCACTACCCCCGGCCGACCCCACTCCCTTCCCTGTGTTCTCCGGCTTTTCCCCCTCCCGCACTCCATGAATTCATCATTCAATTGAATGCGGGATTTCCCCGGATGTCGCACGCCGATTTGCGGCGCCCCCATTTCTCCTTTTCACTCATTACGTCCACCCCATTTCCCACAGGACGGGGAACAACCCATGTTCACCACGGACACCACTGCCACCGACGTCGAGCTCGACCTCGACACGGCTCTCAACCCGGGCGAGGTCGAAGGTCTGTACCGCGACTCCCGCGAATGCGCCTATCTCGCGCTTCTCGCGGGCGGCGGCGCCCTGCTGCTCTCGCCTCCGACCCCGCGCCCGAAGAAGGGCTAGTCGCCGGAACATGGACCAGACACATGCTCCGTCGCCCCTGGCGGGCGCCGTGCATGACCTGGCAACAGAGGTGGTCCTCGCTCTTCGGAGCGGGGACCACCTCGCCACGGTGTGCGGCGCGGCGGGAATCGACGAGGAGAATCGGACCGGAATCGCGGCGGCCCGGGTCATCGGGGCCGACCTGCTGCTGCCCAGCGTTCTGTACGGACGTCATCCGCACCCGGGCGACGTCGCCGTGCTCGACCGGGCGGCACGGGAGTTCCCGCCCAAGCCGGACGCCCCGGCCGCCACGGCCTGGAGCCACTGGCACATGATCTCCACGCTCCGCCGGATGGCGCCCCCGAACCCCGGCGCCGCCGAGGTGCGCGGCGCACCCGTGACCCACGCGGAGCCGGACGCCGCCTGGCTGGAGGAGGCCCCCTGGCAGGCGTTCACCCACCAGCTCTCGGTCCTGGCCCCGCTCGCCGTCCCGGCCGCCCCCTCGGCCGTGCGGCGGGCCGCGGCGGACCGGGCCGTCGACCTCGCGCGCGGCTTCGTCCGCGCGGTCCGGCGGCGCGACTGGCTCCAGGCGGCGGGCGCGGGGCGCTGGCTCGCGGCCATCGGCGGCGAACCGGCGACGCTGGGACTGGAGCGCGGTCTGGACTTCACCGAGCTGATGGGCGGCCACGATCCCCGGGTCGCCCTCCATGTGCGGGCCGCCCGGCTGATGGCCGAGGCGAGGGCACAGTGACGACGACCGCGACCCAGGGCCCGCCGGAGCACCCGGCCCGGGCCCCCCGGGGGCACTCCTCCCCCGGCGCCGCGCTCGCCGTCCTCCCCGGCGTCCTGCGCGAAGCCCTC
This sequence comes from Streptomyces sp. NPDC091649, assembly GCF_044756785.1. Lineage (NCBI taxonomy): Bacteria > Bacillati > Actinomycetota > Actinomycetes > Kitasatosporales > Streptomycetaceae > Streptomyces > Streptomyces sp. NPDC091649. The sequence goes on from NZ_JBIVTR010000012.1 coordinate 53,475, forward strand.
GCCTGGACCGACGCGCACCGGGCGCACTTCACGCTCCCCGACGACGTTCTGGAACCCCACACCCAGGTCAACGCCACGCTCAAACCGCTCGGCGAACTGGCCCAGCTCGGCTCCACGATCCGCCGCGCCACCGCCCCCGGCACCCCGGAACACGAGCTGGCCGGGGGCCTCGTCGCGTACGCCTGGGAGCAGGTGGGGGCGGGCGAGCTGCTTCTGGAGCTGCTGCGAGCGGAGCCGTTCGCCGCGTACCCGTACGAGATCTACGCCGCCTTCGCCGGGTACGGGCTGCGCCACGAGGGCTTCGAGGCCCTCGCCCGCCCGCTCACCGCGACCCGCGCCTGGGCCCACACCGAGCAGCACGCCAACCGGCAGCTGGGGCTGGTCAACTCCGAGCGGCGGGTCGGAGCGGTGGGCCACACCGACGCGGGCGCGGTCCTGTCCCGGACCTGGCTGGGCGGGCTGTCGGAGCCGTGGATGTTCGAGGGCCCCTCCGGCTACGCGCTGACCCACACCGTCTTCCACCTCACCGACTGGGGCCGGATGCCCGACCGGGTCCCCGGGAAGATCGACGGCTATCTGCGGACCTGGCTGCCCGCGTGGGCCGACGGCTGTCTGGAGAGCGGCCAGTGGGACCTCACCGGCGAACTCCTCGCGGTCGCCGCCTCCCTCCCGGGCCCACCGCCGGAACCGCTGCTGGACGCGGTCTGGCCGGTACTCGCCGACTTACAGCACCCGAGCGGCTGCGTCCCCGAGACCGGCCCGCCGGTGCGGGACGCCGCGACGCCGGACCCGTACCCGTTCATCGACTGCTACCACTCCACGCTCGTGACGGCCTTCGCCGCGGCTCTGGCCCTGCGGTCGCTGCGCCGGGCCGGCGAGGCCGTGCCCGGCCGGGAAAGGCGGACCGCATGAGCAGCGGCATCCAGCAGATCCACGACGTGGGGGCGAAGGCCCTGGGCTGGCTGTACGAACACCGGGAGGGCTTCCGGCTGGAGGCCGACCCGTCCCCGGAGGCGGGGATGCTGGACCGTTTCAAGCCGCTGGGCGAGCTGGCACTGATCGGGAAGGTCATCTTCCGCGAGGGGGTGGCCGGCTCGGAGCAGTCCTCCCTGGCCCACAAGCTCCTGGACCACGCCTGGCACGAGCTCCTGGGCTCGGGCACACGGCTGCTGGAGGGCCAGCGGCGCGAACCGCTCTCGCCCGTGCCGCTGGAGGTCTACGTCCCCTTCCGGGAGCTGGGCTACCGGCAGCCGGACCTGGAGTCCGCGATCCGCCTCAACCACCGGCTGACCAGCTGGGCGGCGCTGGAGGTGCTGCCGGTGCGGCGGCTGGGGCTGAGCGCGATCGAGCGCCGGTTCGGGGTGGAGCCGAGCGTCCCGGAGACGGCGGCGCTGGCCCACACCTGGCTGGCGCGGCGGCCCGAGCCGTGGACGGTCGAGGGCCACATCGGCTACGACATCACGCACACGGTCTTCCACCTCACCGACTGGGGCGAGAAGCCGGCCGGGCTGCCCGCCGACATCGCGGAGTACCTGGCGCTGTGGCTGCCGGTCTGGCTGGACGACTGGCTGGACCTGAAGCGCTGGGACCTGCTGGGCGAGCTGCTGGTGGTCGACGCCTGCCTGCCCGGACCGACCCTGGACCCGGCGGCCTGGCAGGGCTTCGCCCAGGCCCAGCAGCCGGACGGGGCGATGCCGGTGGTCGGCGGGATGCCCGAGGGCGACGAGGAGTCGGTGTTCGACCTCGTCTACCACCCGACGCTGGTCGCCGCCTTCGCCTCGGCGCTCGCCATGTCCCGCGCCCTGTCCGGCCTCAGCGCCGCCGCGGCCCCGGCGTGACCGACACGACGACGGCCCCGGCGACCGCCACCGGCGAGGGCCCGGCAGACGCACGCCTCCTCGCCGCGGCGGCCAGGGCGGTCGACGCGCCGGACCTGGTGCTCGCGGTCAGCCGGAGGGGGGCGCGCACGGTCCACGCCGGCGGGTCCGCGGAGCCGGGGCCGGTGGGCCGGGAGCGGCTGGTGTACGAGCTGGGCTCGGCGTCGAAGCCGTTCGCGGGGCTGCTGCTGGCCCGGCTGGTGGCCCAGGGCCGGGTGCGCTACACGGACCGGGCGGCGGATCTGCTGGCCCCGGGCCTCCCGGTGCACCCGGCGGTCCGCCGCATCACCCTGCGCCATCTGCTCACCCACACCTCGGGGCTGCCGGGCCTGCCCGCCGACTTCTACCCGCAGGCGGTGCCGCGCTGGTCCACCGACCCGTACGGCGGCTACCCGGCCGACCGGGTGGTCCGCGCCTTCCTGCGGGCCCGCCCGCGCCACCGGCCCGGGACCCGCTGGCACTACTCGAACTTCGCCGTCTCGGTCCTCGGCCACACCCTGGCGGCGGCCACCGGGACCCCGTGGGAGGTCCTGCTGCACCAACAGGTGCTGGCCCCGCTGCACCTGGACGCGACCCGGATGCGCCCGGGGCCGGCGGGCACGGAGGCGGTGGGCCACCGCCGCGACGGCACGCCGGTGCCCGCGCTGGACACCGGGGGGTTCACGGCGGCGGGCGCGGTCCGGGCGTCCCCGCTCGACCTGCTGACGTTCCTGGAGGCGCATACGGGCGGGCCGGGGGACGCCGGGCCGCCGGTGGACCCGACGCTCGCCGCCGCGCTGGCGGAGGTGGCCCGCCCCGTGCTGCGGCGCGGCTGGCGGCACGCGCACACCCACACCCTCACGTGGTTCCGCCACCCGTCCCCGTACGGCCCGGTCCTCTTCCACGCGGGAGCGACCCTGGGCCAGCAGGCGTTCCTGGGCTTCCGCCCGGACACGGGCCTGGCGGTGGCGGCGACGGCGACGCGGCGGGTGCACCGGACGGACACGTTCGTGGCGACGGCGTACGCCCTGCTGACGGAGACGCCGTAGGCGTCAGGGCTTCGGCAGAGCCGCCTTCTCGGCGTTCTCCTCCACGGACTTCTCCACGGACTTCTCCACGGACTTCTCCGGGGATTTCGCCATGGACTACTCCACGGACTTCGACTCGGCCTTCGCCGCGGTCTTGGCGGCGACCACCGCGTCGAAGACGTCCCGCTTGGGCAGCCCGGCGGCAGCGGCGACGGCGGCGATGGCCTCCTTGCGTCGCTCCCCCGCCTCCTCGCGCACGCGCACGCGCCGCACGAGCTCCTCGGCGTCCAGCCCCTCGTCGCCGGAGTCGGTCGCGCCCTCCACGACGACGGTGATCTCCCCGCGTACGCCGTCGGCGGCCCACACCGCCAGCTCACCGAGCGGCCCGCGCTTGACCTCCTCGTACGTCTTGGTCAGCTCCCGGCACACGGCGGCGCGACGCTCGGCGCCGAAGACCTCGGCCATCGCGGCGAGGGTGTCGTCGAGCCGGTGCGGAGCCTCGAAGTAGACCATCGTGCGGCGCTCGTCGGCGTTCTCACGGAGTTTGGAGAGCCGTTCACCGGCCTTGCGCGGCAGAAACCCCTCGAAGCAGAACCGGTCCACGGGCAGCCCCGAGAGGGCCAGAGCGGTGAGTACGGCGCTCGGTCCCGGCACGGCGGTGACCCGGATGTCCTTCTCCACGGCGGCGGCGACGAGGCGGTAGCCGGGGTCGGACACGGACGGCATGCCCGCGTCCGTGACGAGCAGGACCCGCGCCCCGCCGGTCAGCGCCTCGACGAGTTCCGGGGTACGGGCGGACTCGTTCCCCTCGAAGTAGGAGACGACACGCCCCGAGGTGTGGATGCCGAGCGCCTGGGTGAGCCGGCGCAGCCGCCGGGTGTCCTCGGCGGCGACGACGTCGGCCCGCTCCAGTTCGGCGGCGAGGCGCGGCGGGGCGTCCGCCACGTCACCGATGGGGGTTCCTGCGAGCACGAGCGTTCCAGTCGTTCCAGTCACACCGGCCATCCTCGCAGCACGGCGGCACCCTTCGCACAGAAGCGTTCCCTACGATGGCGCGGTGACGAGTACCGCACCCGAGACCCAGCGGGGCCACGACGCCGGGGACCCGCTCGGCGAACAGCCGACCCTCTGGCAACGGCGGCTGCGCCGCTTCGGCCATGTCCCCCGCCCGGAGACCTCGCTCCGCGACCGGCTGGACCCGCCGTACACACGGCCCGGACGGCAGGTGTGGTCGGTGCTCGCGATCCCCCCGCACGTGGCCGACCGGCTGGTGCGGTGGTCCGGCTGGGGCGGCCCGCTGCTGGTGACCCTGGTCGCCGGGCTGCTGCGCTTCTGGCGGCTGGACCAGCCGCACGCGGTGATATTCGACGAGACGTACTACGCGAAGGACGCGTGGGCGCTGGTCAACCAGGGGTACGAGGGGTCCTGGCCGAAGGACGTCGACAAGCAGATCCTCAACGACCCCTCGTCCGTCCCGATCCCGGCCGACCCCGGTTATGTGGTGCACCCGCCGGTCGGCAAGTGGATCATCGGGCTCGGCGAGCAGCTGTTCGGTTTCACGCCGTTCGGCTGGCGGTTCATGGTGGCGGTGCTGGGCACGGTGTCCGTGCTCCTGCTGTGCCGGATCGGCCGGCGGCTGTTCCGCTCCACGTTCCTGGGCTGCCTGGCGGGCCTGCTGCTCGCCGTGGACGGGCTGCACTTCGTGATGAGCCGGACCGCGCTGCTCGACCTGATCGTCATGTTCTTCGTGCTGGCCGCGTTCGGCTGCCTGGTGGCCGACCGGGACCGCTCCCGGCGCCGGCTCGCCGACGCGCTGCCGGTGGACGAGGAGGGGGTGCTGCGCCCGGACGCCCGGATCGCGGAGACCCTGCGCCTGGAGTGGCGGCCGTGGCGGCTGGCGGCGGGTGTGATGCTGGGCCTGGCCTTCGCCACGAAGTGGAACGGCCTCTACGTCCTGGCCGCGTTCGGCCTGATGACCGTCCTGTGGGACGTCGGCGCGCGCCGCACGGCGGGCGCGGTGCGGCCGTACCAGGCGGTGCTGCGACGCGACCTGGTCCCCGCGTTCGTCTCGACGGTGCCGGTCGCGATCGTCACGTACGTCGTCTCGTGGACCGGCTGGATCGTCACGGACAAGGGCTACTACCGCAACTGGGCGGCCACCGAGGGCAAGGACTCCTCCTGGAGCTGGCTGCCGGACTGGCTGCGCAGCCTGTGGCACTACGAGAACCAGGTGTACGACTTCCACGTCGGCCTGACCTCGGGCCACACGTACGAGTCCAACCCCTGGAGCTGGCTCGTCCTGGGCCGGCCCGTCTCGTACTTCTACGAGGAGCAGACCGGCTGCGAGGAGTCGGCGACCGGCAAGTGCGCCAGCGAGGTCCTCGCCATCGGCACCCCGCTGCTGTGGTGGCTGGCGTGCTTCGCGCTCGCGTACGTGCTCTGGCGCTGGTTCTTCCGCCGCGACTGGCGGGCCGGTGCGATCGCCTGCGGTGTGGTCGCGGGCTGGCTGCCCTGGTTCTTCTACCAGGAGCGCACGATCTTCCTCTTCTACGCGGTGGTGTTCGTGCCGTTCCTCTGCCTGGCCGTGACGATGATGCTCGGCGCGATCGTGGGCCCGGCGGCGGGCACGGGCGCCCGGGCCGAACTGGGCCTCACCGCACCGGACCCCTCCGGCGAACGCCGTCGCACCCTGGGGGTGATCGCGGTGGGCGTGCTGGTGCTGCTGGTCATCTGGAACTTCATCTACTTCTGGCCGCTCTACACCGGGACCTCGATCCCGGAGGACCTGTGGCGGGACCGGATGTGGCTGGACACGTGGGTGTAGCGGAGCGGGTGTGACGGGAAGGGCCCGGCGCCGTGCCGGGCCCTTCCCGTCGCCGGGGGCCTCAGCCGCTGTCGGAAGCGGTCCGCGTGAGGCGCCGCAGCAGTGCCCGCCCCCACAGCGTCAGCCCGACGACGGACGCGATCACCGCCACTGCGACAACGACGGGGATGGCCCCGATCAGGAGAAAGGCGACCAGCAGCTCCCCCCAGGTCGGCTCCTCGCCCATCGTGCGACCTCGTCGCCCTCCGCGAGCCAGCCGCCCGCGGCCGGGGCGAGAACAGCCGGGACCGCCGCCTTCCGGCAGGATCTCGGCCGGCAGATGCTTGATGGGGTAAGCCGTCACCGGACCACCGCCGCACGCCCCCGCACGCCCATGTCGCACGCCCCCCGACGCTCGATCCTCGCGCACTCCCCCGTGCACTCCCGGCCAGTCCTGCCCACTACGGCCCTCGATCACACGGCAGCCCCCGGCAGCACCCGACGGGGGCGTTTCCGGCCAAGCATTCCGGTCCGGTAACAACGTCCTCGCTGCCCGCCACCACCCTTTAGGGTTCCTCACAGTTGCCCCTTGAACATGTTCCGGGGGCTCTCCTGGGGAGGGGGACGACAGGAATGCACAGCGGAGCGAAGGTAGCCGTGATCGGCGGAGCGTTCGTCCTGGTGGCCGGCGGGATCGGCTACGGGGCGTACAGCATGCTCGGGGACGCGGTCGGCGGGGACGGCGGTACGCGGAGCGCCTCCGAGTCGTCGGAGGTGAAGTCGGGACCGCCGAGCGCGGAGGAGATAGCGAAGACGTCGAAGGGCTTCTTCGACGCGTGGGCGGCCGGGGACGCGACGGCCGCCGCTCTCCTCACCAACAACGAGTCGGGCGCGGAGCCGGTGCTCGCCTCGTACGGCGAGGACGCCCACATCGGCAAGGTGAAGATCACCCCGGGCCCCGCCGTCGGCACGAAGGTGCCCTACGAGGTCGAGGCCACCGTCTCGCACGACGGGAAGTCCAAGCCCCTCTCGTACGCCTCGGAGCTGACCGTGGTGCGCGGCCTGACGACGGGCAAGGCCCTGGTCGACTGGGCCCCCACGGTCGTGCACCCGCAGCTGACGGAGGGCGCGACGCTGAAGACGGGCACCTCCTCGACGCCGACGATCGAGGCCGTCGACCACAACGGGACGGTGCTGACCAAGAAGAAGTACCCCTCGCTCGGGCCGATCCTGGACGCCCTGCGTGAGAAGTACGGGGAGAGCGCGGGCGGCTCGCCCGGCGTCGAGACCTGGATCGAGCCCGCCGACGAGACCCAGCCGGACATCAACCTGCTCACGCTGGCCGAGGGCGAGCCCGGCACGGTGCGGACCACGCTCGACGCGCGCGTGCAGGCGGCCGCGGAGCGGGCGGTGAAGAAGTTCGACGAGTCCTCGGTGGTCGCCGTGAAGCCGTCCACCGGGGCGATCCGGGCCATCGCCAACCACCGCGCCGACGGCTACAACGCGGCCATGACCGGGCAGTTGGCTCCCGGGTCGACGATGAAGATCGTGACCGCCGCGATGATCATCCAGCATGGCCTGGGAAGCATGAACGCGAAGGTGGAGTGCCCGGCGACGGTGTCGTGGGAAGGGGTGACCTTCCACAACCTCGACGACTTCTCCATCGCCGACCCCACGCTGCGGGAAGCGTTCGCACAGTCCTGCAACAGCACCTTCATCAAGCCGATCAAGCCGCTCGGCGACCGGGCCGGAACGGCTCTCGGCCAGGAGGCCAGGGACTACTTCGGCCTCGGCCAGGACAACTGGCAGACGGGCGTGGCCTCCTTCGACGGCAGCGTCCCGGAGTCCTCGGGCGCCGAGACCGCGGCCTCGTACATCGGGCAGGGCAAGGTGCTGATGAGCCCCCTGAACATGGCGTCGGTGACCGCCACGGCGAAGAGCGGCGCCTTCAAGCAGCCGTACCTGGTCGCCCGGGAGCTGGACAACCGGCCGTTCGCCACCGCCCGTCCTCTGCCGGCCGGTGTCGGGCAGCAGCTGCGGGAGATGATGCGTTACACCGCGACCAGTCCGACCGGCACCGCCACCAAGGCCATGGCGGGCGTCGGCGGCGACAAGGGCGCCAAGACCGGTTCGGCGGAGGTCGACGGGCAGACGTCGAACAGCTGGTTCACCGGCTTCAGCGACGACCTCGCCGCGGCGGCGGTCGTCCAGTCCGGCGGCCACGGTGGCGACGCGGCCGGCCCGGTCGTCGCGGAGGTGCTGCGGTCGGGCGGCTGAGCCGGGCGCGGCCGGCGCCGGGCCGGGGACGCGTGCGAGAGCCCGGGCCCGGCCCGTTAGCGTGCAGCCATGAACGCTTGCGAACCCCCCGAAACCGCTCCCTCCGCACCTGTCTCCCACGCCCACCCCCGGTTCGCCGAGGCACTGGCCGGGCTGGGCCTCCAGGTCGAGGTGCGCCGCTTCCCCGACGCGACCCGGACCGCCGCCGAGGCCGCCGCCGCGGTCGGCTGCTCGCTGAGCGAGATCGTGAAGTCGCTGGTCTTCACGGCGGACGGGGCGCCGGTGCTGGTCCTGATGGACGGCTCCTCGCGGGTGGACGTCGAGCTGGTGCGGCGTGAACTGGGCGCGGGCAAGGTCAAGCGGGCGGACGCGGATCTGGTCCGGGAGACGACGGGATACGCCATCGGGGGCGTACCGCCCTTCGGCCACGCCACCCGGACCCGGGTGCTGGCGGACCGGCGGCTGCTGGACCACGCCGTGGTGTGGGCGGCGGCGGGCACCCCGCACACGGTGTTCCCGCTCGACCCGAGAACACTGATCGCCCACGCGGGCGCGACCGTCGCGGATGTGCGCGAGCCCGCCAAGTGACCCCTCTGGTCGCGCTGGCGGTCCTCGTGGCCGCCGTCACGCACGCCAGTTGGAACGCCATCGCCCACGCGATCAAGGACCAGCTGCTCTCCTTCACGCTGATCTCCGGCGGCGGTCTGGCGATCGGCGTGGCGATCGCCCTGTTCGCCCCGTTCCCGGCGGCCGGGGCCTGGCCCTACCTGGTGGCCTCGGCCGCGCTGCACGTGGTGTACATGCTCCTGCTGATGCGCTCGTTCACGCTCGGGGACTTCGGGCAGATGTACCCCATCGCCCGGGGCACGGCCCCACTGGTGGTGACGGTCCTGGCGGCGGTGTTCGTCGGCGAGCGTCCGGACGGCTGGGCCACCGCGGGCGTGGCGGTGGCCTCGGCCGGGCTGGTCGGGCTGGCGCTGTGGGGCATCCGGGGCGCCGGCGAGCGCCCGCACTGGCCGGCGATCGTGGCGGCGCTCGGCACCGGGCTGGCCATCGCCGGATACACCACGGTCGACGGGGTCGGGGTCCGCGCCTCGGGCACCCCGCTCGGTTACGTCGCCTGGCTGATGGTCCTGGAGGGCCTGGCGATCCCGGCGTACGCGTACTACCGCCGCCGCGCCGGACTCCTCGCGCAGCTACGGCCGCACGCGGTCCGCGGCCTGCTGGGCGCGGCCCTGTCGGTGGCCGCGTACGGGCTGGTGCTCTGGGCCCAGACGAGGGCCGCGCTCGCCCCGATCGCGGCGCTGCGCGAATCGTCCATCATCGTGGGCGCGGCGATCGGCACCTTGTTCTTCAAGGAGCGTTTCGGGGCTCCGAGGATCGCGGCGGCCGGTCTGATGGTCGTCGGCATCGGCTTGATGCTGCACACGAGTTGACGCATCGCAGGTCCGGGCGGGCACGCGTGACGCCCGCTCGCCGGGCCGGCATGCGCGATGCCCCCCGCCCCTGCGGAAAGGCAGGGGCGGGGGGCATCGGGTGAGGAGGGGCCGGGCTCAGACGGTCACCTTCGTCGGCTCGTCGTCCTTGTCCCCGTCCGTTCCGCCGGCCTTGCGGGTGCGGACGTATTCGAGGAAGGTGTCCAGCTCCCGCTTGACGACGGGTGCGAGGAGGTAGAGGCCGATGATGTTGATGACGGCCAGGGTGAAGAGCACCGCGTCGGCCAGGTCGATGAGGGTCTGCAGGGTGAGCAGGGAGCCGGAGACGGCGAACAAGGTGTAGAGGGCCTTGTAGACGGTCTCGCTGGTGCGGCTGCGGCCGAAGAGGTACGTCCACGCCTTGAGGCCGTAGTAGCCCCAGGTGAGGACCGTGGAGAACGCGAAGAGGATCACCGCGACGGTCAGGACGTACGGGAACCAGGGCAGCACGGTCTCGAACGCGTCCGAGGTGATCGTCACGCCGCCGATGGAGTCGTCGTTGCGCGCCTCGCCCCAGCTGGCCGGGTTGGCGATGACGATGGTCAGCGCGGTCATGGTGCAGACGACGACCGTGTCGATGAACGGCTCCAGCAGGGCGACGAGGCCCTCGCTCGCCGGGTGCTTGGTCTTGACCGCCGAGTGGGCGATCGGTGCGGAGCCGAGACCGGCCTCGTTGGAGAACGCGGCCCGCTTGAAGCCGATGATCAGCGCACCGAGCACACCGCCCGCGACGCCCTCGGGGTTGAACGCGCCCTCGATGATCGTGCCGATCGCGGCGGGCACGGCGGTGACGTTGACCAGGATGACCACGAGACACGCGGCGATGTAGATGCCGGCCATCGCGGGGATGAGCCGGCTGGTGACCGAGGCGATGGAGCGGATGCCGCCGAGCAGCACGATGCCGACGAGGGCGGCGACGAGGATGCCGAAGAAGAGGGCGCCGGCGGACGAGCCCATCGCTCCGTCTTCGCCGCCGGTGACGGAGACGAGCTGGGCGTAGGACTGGTTGACCTGGAAGAGGTTGCCGCCGAAGAGCCCGAAGAACAGGATCATGATCGAGGCGAGCACGGCGAGGATCTTGCCGAAGGTCTTGCCGTTCTTGCCGAAGCGTTCGGCCAGCCCCTTGGGCAGGTAGTGCATCGGCCCGCCGGAGACGGTGCCGTCGGCGTGAATCTCGCGGTACTTCACGCCGAGGGTGACCTCGACGAACTTGGTGGCCATGCCGAGCAGGCCGCAGAGGATCATCCAGAAGGTGGCTCCGGCGCCACCGATGGAGACGGCGACGGCCACACCGGCGATGTTGCCGAGTCCGACGGTGCCGGAGACGGCGGCGGTCAGGGCCTGGAAGTGGTTGACCTCGCCGGCCGAGTCCTTGTCGTCGTACTTGCCGCGCACCACGTCCACGGCGAGCCGGAACTTGCGCACCTGGACGAATCCGAACCAGCCGGTGAAGACGAGGCCCGCCACCACCAGCCAGGTGACGATGAGCGGCACTTCTGCCCCGGCGATGATGACGGAGTAGAAGACGATTCCGCCGAGCCAGTCGGCTATGGGCTCGAAGAACCCGCTGACGGATTCGTCGATGTTCTGGGTTATGGAGTCGAGTGTCACGTTGGCTACCTCGATAACGCAGGAGCGGCGGACTGGGGGGCCTTAGCCGGTCGATGTGCGATGGGGGGATGAACGAACGACGCTGTCCGGTGGGCGATCCGGCGCGCCACATGGGGCGGACGACGACGGTGATCGCTCTGGCCTGGTACTGCCGGATCGGCTCCGGCGCTCCGCCTCGGCGGCCCTGCCACCTGCGAAGTTGGGCATTTGTACCACGCCGTTTACCTAACTCTTAGTGACCTGGATCACATTCTGCGATAATACGAGTGAAGATGCTGGGCAGGTGACGTCATCGTTATACGGAAGGCCGGATACGTTTATCGGACACCTATCGGCCGGGCGCGCGGATGCGGGCAGCCGGTGGCGAGGCCGGGCGCCGAAGGCGTCAACCGGCGGGACGCCTCAGCCTCCCAGAGCCGTGCGGAAGCCCTCCACCACGGCGGAGACCTCGGCCGGCGCCTCGTCCGGCAGCAGGTGTCCCGCCCCCTCGATCACGCGGAACTCGGCCCCGAGGCGACGCCGCGCGGCCGGATCGAGGACGTGCGGGGGCAGGAAGGGATCGAACCGCCCCGTGGCGACCAGCGTCGGCACGGAGCGCCGTTGATCGAGCAGCTCCGCGGGCAGAGGGGGCGGAGCCAGACTGGTGCGGCAGCAGCGGGCGACCAGCTCCATCCACGGCCCCAGGTGGCCGGGGATGTTCCCCTGCCCCGGAGCGGCCATCCGGCGTAGCAGCGCCGTCGACCGGGCGACCGTGGGCCGCAGGAGCCACGGGAGAGTGGCGGCCATGAGCGGAGCGGAAACCCGCAGTCGCGTGATGCCGGCGCTGGAGAGCAGCACGCGGCCGGCGATCCGCGGCGAATCACAGGCGAGCGCGACCGCGCCACCCAGGGAATGCCCCACCACAACGGCCGGCCCCGGAACGGCCAGCGCCAGGGCCTCGCCCAGCCACTCCCCGTACCAGGACATGCGCCCGGCGCGAGGCCGCCCGCCCGCGCTGAGCCCCGGCTGACCGGGCAGGTCCAGGACCGTGACGCGCCCCTCCCGGGCCAGCAGCTCCACCAGAGGCAGACACAGGGCGGCGTTCATGTTCGTCCCCGGCAGCAGCACGACACTCGGCTCCCCGTCGCCCGGCTCCGGGCCCGAGGTCAGGACGCTGGTGCTCCCCGCCGACGTCACGACCTCGTGGCGGACGTGAGCGGCGCCCCGGTCCGCGATCCGGTCCACACACCAGGACCGCACCGCTCTCCGCGCCTTCTCGCTCCTGTATACCGATCTCACGCTACCGCCCCGCTCCTGTTCGCTATCGGCATCGGCATCGGCGGAGGCGCGCTTCGCGGTCGGCCGGGGGCCGGTGCTCTGCGGCGTACGGGACGAAGCCGGCCCACACGGCGGGCGCGAGGGAGAGACGGGGACCACGCCTTGTCCTTCAGCACCCTCATCTCACCGTCCGTTCCCGCGCGTTCGCGACCTCGCGCGCTGATGGCTCCCGCCGGGTCGTGCGCCCGCACGCCCCGGTCACCTCGCCGCGCGTCCCGACCGGATCGTCCGGCACCGCGACCCGGCGACGCGCGACATCAACTACCCAAAGAACCAGAGGAAACAACCCCACCCGACCCACCCCCGGCAGCCACCTGACGGACCCCGGGGCGCCCTCGGGCCTCGTCACCCACACGGGTGAGTTTTTCCAACTCCGCTCGCTTTCGGGCTGGTTGTCCGGCATATGCTCACGCCAGCACAACCCAAGACATGCTTCGGCCCCCGACCGGGACTGCAATCCCAACCGAGGGCCTGGCCACCAAGGAAGAAAGCCGCTTCCCGATGGATACCCAGCAGAATACTGCGCTCACGCGCGCCCTTGCGGAGGTTCCCGGACCTCTGCCCGCCTCCGGTGTGATCCACATCGTCATCCCGCACACCAGTCGCTTCACCGTCGTGGGCAACCACCTCGCCCAGCACCCCGACCTCAGCTGCACCGCCGTCGGCATCGCCGTACGCATCCAGTCGCTGCCGCCCGGAGCCCGGGTCGGCATCAAGGAACTCGCCGCCCGCTGCCGGGAAGGCGAGAAACGCGTGGCCGCGGCCCTGCGCGAACTGGAAGCCTGCGGTTACCTGCAACGGGCCCGGGTCCGCCTGCCCGGCGGCCGGATCGTCACCCGCACGGTCTTCTGCAACCAGCCGACCGCACTGCTGCGCCCCCGACACCCGCATGCAGCCGTACAACAACGCCCCGCGCCCGTCCAGGCGCAAGCCGAGGCTCAGCCGCCGGCACCGGCACCGGCACCAACCCAGGCGTCGGCCCCGGCACCGGCAGCGCCCGCAGCCCGACCCGTGACTCCCCCCGCACCGCCCCCGCCCCTGACCCCGCCGCCTGCGCCTCCCCAGCCGCCGGCTCTCCCCTTCGTCCCGCTCGTACCGCCCCCGACCGCGCCCAAACCGCCCCCCACGCCCCTCCCCCGGCCCAGCGGCCCCACCCCGGAACTCGACCGCGCGGCCACCGCGCTCCTCGGCGACCTGCGCCGCCACGCACCGCAGTTCACCCTCTCCGAGACCGACATCCGGCAACTCGCCCCCGGAGTCGCGGCCTGGCTGGAGCGCGACGCCCACCCCGACACCATTCGCCACACCCTCACCAACGACCCGCCGCACCCGCTGCGGCACCCCGCCAAACTCCTCAGGCACCGCCTCACCGCCCTGCTCCCCCCGCCCCTCCCCGGCAGCCTCGATCTGGTCGCCCCCACGCGCCCCCGCATCGCCGTGACGCCCTTCCAGACCTGCGACGACTGCGACCGGGCCTTCCGCTCCTCCGCCCCCGGCCACTGCCGCGACTGCCGCGAAGACCGCGCGCACCGCGCTCACCGGACCGAGGACCGCGCGGGCCGGACCGAGGACCGCACGGGCCGGACCGAAGGCGTGCGGACCGCCGCATAGGACCGTCCACGACCGTTGCACCGTCAGCGAGCCGTCCGCACCAGCTATTTGACCGGTCGTTCCAGTATCGCCTAGGGTCCACACGTGGCCAGAACCAAGGAATTCGACCCGGAAGCCGCGCTGCACGCAGCCCTTGAGCTGTTCTGGCAGCGGGGCTACGAGGCGACCTCGATGGCGGACCTGGTCGACCACCTCGGCATCGGACGCGCCAGCATCTACGCCACCTTCGGCAACAAGCACGAGCTGTACCTGAAGGCACTGGACCGGTACGACGAGAACGGCGCCCCTGGCCTGCTCCGGGAGTTGTCCCAGCCGGGCCCCGCACTGCCCGCCGTGCGTGCGACAGTGCGGCGATTCGCGGCCGAGGCGAGCGCCGACGGCCTTCGTTCGAAGGGGTGCTTCGTCACCAACACGGCCGCCGAACTGGGCCCGCACGACCGGGCGGCGGCCCGCCGGGTCGAGGCGAGCTGGGGGCGCATCGAGACCCTGCTGCACTCGGCGCTGGTACGGGCCCAGGCGCAGGGGGAGCTGCCCGCCGACCGCGATCCGCGCGCGCTCGCGCGCATGCTCCTGGTGCTGATGCAGGGTTTTCGGGTCGTCGGCAAGGCGTCGGACGATCCGGGCCGGGTGCGGGACGCCGCCGAGCAGGCGCTGAGCCTCCTCGACTGATCAACACCCCCCACGGGAGGCGTTTTCTCCAGCCGCATTGCAGAACGTTCGGTCCAGTATCGACAGAGGAATGTTCCCCACCAAAGGAGTCATCACCATGACCGCACGCTTCACCGGTCAGGCCGTCCTCGTCACCGGCGCGGGCTCCGGCGTCGGCCGGGCCGTCGCTCTCGCCTTCGCCGCCGAAGGAGCCTCGGTGGCCGCGGCCGGACGCACCGCCGCGTCGCTCGACGAGACGGTCGCCCTGATCAGGAAGGAGGGCGGTTCGGCAGCCGCGATCACCGCTGACGTCACCCGCTCCGAGGACGTCGGGACGATGGTCCGACGCGTCGTCGAACTCTTCGGCGGTCTTGATGTCGCCGTCAACAACGCGGGCGTCTTCCGGGGAGGCGCGCCCATAGCCGACCTCCCGGAGGAGGACTGGCGCACGCTGCTCGACACCAACGTCACCGGTGTACTCCTCAGCCTCCAGGCGGAAGTGGCCCGGATGCGCGAGCAGCCCACCGGCGGCGCGATCGTCAACATCGCCTCCAACCTCGGCGCGCACAGCCGCATCCCGGGCGTGGCCGGCTACATCGCCACCAAGGCGGCGGTTTCCGCCCTGACCCGGGCCGCCGCCCTGGACCACATCGCCGACGGGGTCCGTATCAACGCCGTCAGCCCGGGCCCGGCCGACACCACCATGTCGCTCCTGCCGGGCGAGACCGACGCCGACCGCGCCCACCGGATGAAGGGCGCGTCGCCGCTGGGGCGGATCTCCTCCACCGCCGAGGTCGCGGCAGCCGTGCTGTACCTGGCCTCGCGGGACGCCGCTTCCGTGGTCGGCAGCGACCTGGTCGTCGACGGCGGCGCCTCCGCCTGACCCCGGACCCCGGTCGTGCACCGCTCCCGTACGGGGCGCCGACGGACAGGGCCTGAGCCCGTCCCGCCCCGTACGGGCTCAGGCGGAACCCTCCTCCCACGCGCCGCCGGAGCGGCGGAGGGGCACCGCCCGGTCACCTGCCGTCAGGTCGCACGGGCGAGGCGCGACCACGGGTTCACGGCTGGGCCATCGCCTGCCGGAAGCCCGTGTTGACCGCGAGGATGCCGCCGTCCACGCGCAGCGTCGTCCCGGTGATCCAGGCGGCGTCCGTGGAGGCGAGGAAGGCAACGGCGGACGCGATGTCCTCGGGGGCGCCGACCCGGCCGAGCGGGTAGAGGGCGGCGGCCCGTTCCAACTCGGCGTCGCGGCCCGCCCAGGCGTCGGTGCGGATCGTGCCCGGGGCGACGAGGTTGACGCGTACGCCGCGGGGGCCTGCGTGGCCCGCCAGCGTACGGGTCAGGCTGGTCAGGCCCGCCTTGGCGGCGCTGTACGCGTGGCCGCCGAAGTCCTGTTCGCCGTTGACCGAGCCGATGGTGACGATCGCGCCCCGGCCTGAGGCGACCAGGTGCGGGAGCGCGGCGCGCGCGCAGCGGAACGGGCCGGAGAGGGTGATGTCCAGGTCGCGTTCCCAGACCTCGTCCGTCTCGTCCTCGAAGAGCGGGGCGTCCTGGCCCGCCGCGTAGGCGTTGTTGACCAGGACGTCGAGCCGGCCGAAGGCGGCGACGGCGTGGGCGACGGCCGCCTCGACCGCTGCCCGGTCGGCGACGTCGCAGGCCAGGGACTCGGCGGTGCCGCCCGCCTCGCGTATCGCCGCCGCCGTGTCGGCGGCGCGCTCCGCGTCCAGGTCGGTGACGAGGACCGAGGCGCCTTCCGCGGCCAGGCGGCCGGCCGTCGCCGCCCCGATGCCCTGGCCGGCGGCGGTGATCAGGACGCTGTAGCCGTCGAAGCGCCGTGACGTGGCGGGAGTCGCTGGTGTCCCAGCCGTCGCAGAAGTCATAGCGCCGACCGTACTGCCCTGACCAGTGCCTGGGCACGGGGGTCGGCGGTGACTCCCTTCTGGAGTCCGTTGGTCACGTAGCCCAGCGCGATGCCGGACTCGGGGTCCGCGAAGCCGAGGGAGCCGCCGCGTCCGGGGTGTCCGAAGGAGCCGGGGCCCAGGAGCGGGGCGGCCGGGCCGTGCAGCATGTAGCCGAGGCCGAAGCGGGTGCTGACGACCAGGACCCGGTCCGGGCCCGCCGACTCCTCGGTGCGGGCCAGGGTGAGCGTGGCGGGGGCGAACAGGCGGCGGTGGCCGTCGACGGGGCCGATCATCGCGGCGTAGCAGCGGGCCAGGCCCCGGGCGGTCGCGATGCCGCCGGAGGCGGGGAGTTCCGCCGCGCGGTAGGCGGGGTCGTTCTCGTCGGGGAACGGGTCGATCGCGCCGAACGCCCTGCGGGTGAGGGAGTCCGGGTCGCGGTACGCCTCGACGACGGAGCGCTTGGGGCGTACACGCAGGGCGCCCGACGCGGCGGAGACGGCCGGGGGGTCCACCGGGCCGACGCGGCCGACGCGGTGGGCCTCGTCGGCGGGCAGTCCGAACCAGAAGTCGAGGCCCAGCGGGCGGGCGATCTCCTCGGCGATCCAGCGGCCGATGGTGCGGCCGGTGGCGCGGCGGACCAGTTCGCCGATCAGCCAGCTGTAGGTCTGGGCGTGGTAGCCGTGGTCGGTGCCGGGTTCCCACTGCGGGCGCTGGGCGGCGACGGCCGCGGGCCCGGAGACGCCGTCGGCGGCCTCGGCGGGAGTGAGGGCGGTGTCCAGGGCCGCGACCCCGGCCCGGTGGGCGAGGAAGTCGCGGACGAGGACGCGTTCCTTGCCGTTCGCCGTGAACTCCGGCCAGTAGGTGGAGACGGGGGCGTCCAGGTCGACCTGGCCGCGCTGGTGCAGCAGCAGGGGCACGGCGGCGGCGATGCCCTTGCCCGCCGAGCGGACGATCTGGACGGTGTCGACGGCCCAGGGCTCGGTGCCGTCGACGTCTTTCGTGCCGGCCCACAGGTCGACGACCTTGCGCCCGTGGCGGTAGACGGCGACGGCCGCGCCGCGCTCCCCGCGCTGCTCGAAGTTCCGGACGAACGCGTCCGCGACCGGTTCGAATCCGGATGCCACCGTGCCCCGTACGTCCACGCCCGCGCCTGCTCCCGTGCGTGCCGCCGGTCCGCCCGCTCCCGCACCCGTGACCGGTTCACCCGCCCCCGTACCCGTAGTTGCCGCACCTGACACCGCGTTTGCCGCTGCGCTCCCGCTCATCCCCCCATGGTGCACGCCCCGGCGGGATGCTCGGTTGGCGGGTCGCCCCGGCCGGCTGCCCGTTCCGCCTCCGTGACGCGAAGGAGGCGGCCCCCACCCCGGCGGTCGCGGGAGGTGCGTCGATGAAACCATCGGGTACACGCACGGGACGGCTCCGCTCCCTGCGGGGCCCGCTCGGTCTCCGCACCCGTACGGACGTGACCCGGCGCGCGGCGGATTCAGGAATCCACCGTCCGGTGAGCGCTTGCTCACCGTGCCACTCGCGCGAAATATGGGACATTAGTGAACAGAGCTATACATATAGGAGGAGCCGGCCTATGTCCCCCGTCATCGAAGTCCATGCCCGCGCCCGGCTCATCACGGACGGCCCGCTGACCCGTCCGGTCCCCGTCGACCTGCGCTACGACCCGGCCGACGAGCGCCGCACCGTCCACTTCGGGCTGCCGGACGGCACCGACTGGGCCTTCGGACGCGATCTGCTGGAACGCGGCATGCGCACCCCGATCAAGCGCGGCTCCGTCCGCGTCTGGCCGTGCGGCCGTACGCAGCTGATCGTGGAACTGCACTCGACGGACGGTGTCGAGGTGTTCCAGTTCGAGATCCGGACACTGATGCGCTTCCTCGCCCGCACCCGTGCCCAGGCTCCGGCCACGCCGCCGGAGACCGGCCGGGAGCCCCGGCCCCCGGCCCGAGCCGCCGGCCCGGAGAAGGGCGTCCAGGCGGCCCGCGGCTGAGGCCCCGCCCGCTCGCACGCGTGCGGCGGGAAACGAGGAAGGCCCCCGTGCGGTCGCACGGGGGCCTTCACCCGGTGGAGCCCCTCACCGAGGGGAGGGGGTCAGACGCGGGCGAACTCGCGCTGCCCCTCGCCACCGTCCCCGGGCCCCGCGGAGCCCGGCTCGTCGGTCAGCTGCTTCTGCAGCTTCTCGCCCTCCACGTCCACGTTGGGCAGCGCACGGTCCAGCCAGCGCGGCAGCCACCAGGCCCGCTTGCCCAGCAGGGCCAGGACGGCGGGCACGATGGCCATCCGGACGACGAAGGCGTCGAAGAAGACGGCGATGGCGAGCGAGAAGCCGATCATCTTGATCATCTGCTCGGTGGAGCCGATGAAGCCGGCGAAGACCGCCATCATGATCACCGCGGCGGCGGCGACCACTCGTGCGCCGTGCTTGAAGCCGGTCACGATGGCCTGCCCGGGGCTCTCGCCGTGGACGTACGCCTCACGCATCCGGGTGACGAGGAAGACCTCGTAGTCCATCGCGAGACCGAAGACCACGCCGACCATGAAGATCGGCATCATGCTCATGATCGGACCGGTCTGCTCGACGCCGAAGAGCGATCCGAGCCAGCCCCACTGGAAGACCGCGACGACCGCGCCGAGCGCCGCGACCACCGAGAGCAGGAAGCCCAGGGCCGCCTTCAGCGGGACCAGGATCGAGCGGAAGACCAGCATCAGCAGCAGGAACGCCAGGCCGACGACGAGCGCCAGGTAGGGCAGCAGCGCGTCGTTCATCTTCTGCGAGAAGTCGATGTTCATCGCGGTGGCGCCGGTGACCAGCACCTCGGCCCCGGTGTCCGCCTTGATGTCCGCACCCGCGTCGCGGATGGCGTGGACGACCTCCTCCGTGGCGACGGAGGAAGGCCGGTCCTTCGGGATGACCACGATCGTCGCGGTGTCGCCGGCCTTGTTGAACTCGGCCGGGACGACGGCGCTGACGCCGATGGACTCGATCTCCTCGGAGACCCGGTCGGCGGCGGCCTTGCCGTCGGAGCTGTTCTTCGTGTCGACGACGACCATCAGCGGACCGTTGAACCCGGGGCCGAAGCCGTCCGAGAGCATGTCGTACGCCTGACGCTGCGTGGTCGACTTCGGCTGGGCGCCGTCGTCGGGCAGGCCCATCTCCAGCGAGGCGGCCGGTACGGCGATGACACCGAGGCCGAGGACGCCGACGAGCATGACCCAGACCGGCTTGCGCAGCACGAACCGCGCCCAGCGGGTGCCCATGTTCGGCTTGGCCTCGGTGCTCTTCTCCGCCTCGGCGGCCTTGCGCGCCTTGCGGCCCACGACCCGCTTGCCCGCGAAGCCCAGGGCGGCCGGGACGAGGGTCAGCGCGACGAGGACGGCGATGGCCACCGTGCCGGCGGCGGCGAAGCCCATCTTCGTCAGCATCGGGATGTTGACGACGGCGAGGCCCACCAGGGCGATCACCACGGTCAGGCCCGCGAAGACGACCGCGGAACCGGCCGTTCCGACGGCCCGCCCCGCGGCGTCCTCGCGCTCCCGGCCCTCGGCCAGTTCGGCGCGGTAGCGGGAGACGATGAAGAGGGCGTAGTCGATGCCGACGGCGAGGCCGATCATCATGGCGAGGATCGAGGTGGTGGAGCCCAGGTCCAGCACATTGGCCAGCGCGGTGATCGTCGAGACCCCGATACCGACCCCGATGAGCGCGGTCAGCAGCGGCAGACCGGCGGCGACCAGCGAGCCGAAGGTGATG
The DNA here is from genome assembly GCF_044756785.1 of Streptomyces sp. NPDC091649. Classification (NCBI taxonomy): domain Bacteria; kingdom Bacillati; phylum Actinomycetota; class Actinomycetes; order Kitasatosporales; family Streptomycetaceae; genus Streptomyces; species Streptomyces sp. NPDC091649. The sequence continues at coordinate 73,759 of NZ_JBIVTR010000012.1, forward strand.
ACCAGGACGATGGCGGCGATGACGACGCCGATGATCTCGGCGGTCCCGGTGTGCGGCATGACCTGGAGGGCGTCACCGCCGATCTCCACCTTCATGCCGCTCTTCTGCGCGTCCTTGCCCGCGTCCTCCAGGGCGTCCCGGGTCGCGTCGGTCAGCTCCATGGAGTTGACCTTGTAGGAGACCGAGATGTACGCCGTCGAGCCGTTCTGGCTCACGGCCTGCTTCTCGAACGGGTCGGCGACCCCGGCGATCTGGTCCGAGCCGGACCGCAGCTCCTTGACGATGCCGGTGATCTCGCGCTTGTTCGCGGGGTCGGTCACCTTCTCGGTCCCGGGGGCCTTGAAGACGACCCGGGCGGTGGCGCCGTCGGCGCTGCCGCCGGGGTTGCGCTGTTCCAACAGGTCGAAGGCGCGCTGCGCCTCCGTGCCGGGGATCGAGAAGGAGCTGGAGGTGGGGGTGGACGCGGTGGCCGCACCTATTCCGGCGACCGCCAGCAACGCCACCCAGATCAGGGCGACGTAGCCGCGGCGGCGGAAGGTGAGCCGTCCGAGCTTGTAGAGGAAAGTGGCCACGGGGGCGTACTCCCGGTCAGGTCGTGTGAATGGAAACGGGCATGAGGGACCAGCCCGACGACGAGAGCGGCGTGTCAGGTGGAGCGTCGGGGAGAGGGCCGTGCGGGCGGGACGGGGACGGGGCGTCAGACACCGAGGGCGGGGAGAACCACGGAGTCCACGTAGTCGATGAGGAACGCCTGGTCGACAGGACGGTCCTCGATCAGCTGCCGGGCGGCCAGCGCGCCGACCAGCATGTGCGGGATGTACTTCAGCGCCGGATTGTCCGGACGCAGCTCACCCCGGTCCACCGCCCGTTGCAGCAGCTGGTCGAGACCGGTCATCTCCGGTTCGATCAGCAGCTCGCGCAGGGCCTGGAACAGGTCGGGGTACTCATGGACGGCATGGCTCAGACCCCGCATCAGCGCGGCGTCCTTCTCCATCTGGCAGTCGTCGGTCCGGCTCAGCGCCGCGTGGAAGTCCCCGCGCAGCGAACCGGTGTCGATGTCGGAAAGGCTCCCCGGCTTGTTGTGCCGGAGCGCCTTCGCGACCAGCTCGGGCTTGGAGCCCCACTGGCGGTAGAGGGTGGCCTTGCTCGACCGGGTCCGGGAGGCGACGGCGTCCATGGTCAGGGCGTCGTAGCCGACCTCGCGGAGAAGGTCGAGGACGGCCTCGTACAGCTCGCCCTCACGCTCGGGGGTCAGCCTGGTGCGCGCCATGTGCCGACCTCCTTCGCTTCCGTCCGCCGATCCGGTGTTCCGCTCAGCCCCGCTCGGCATCGAACGAAACTGTTTCGTACACCTGAACCGTACCCGCACGGTCCAGCGAAACGAAATCGTTTCGCTTGTGTCCTGCACCACAAGTTGCCCCGAGCCCTCCGCGCGGAAAGCATTGGAGGGTGAGTGACGACGTCGCGTATCTCCGTTTCCCGCACCTTCACCAGGACTTGCTGTGCTTCGCGGCCGAGGACGACCTCTGGGTCGCCCCCCTCGCCCCCGCCGGGCACCGCCCAGGACGGGCCTGGCGGGTGACCGTCGACCGGACCCGGGTCAGCCATCCGCGCTTCTCGCCCGACGGCCGCACCATCGCCTACACGACCTGGCGCACGCTGGACCCCGAGATCCACCTCGCCCCGGTGGACGGCGGCCCGGCCCGCCGGCTCACCCACTGGGGCTCGACGGACGCGCGCGTCTGCGGCTGGAGCCCCGATCCGGGCGAGGCGTGCCAGATCCTCGCCGTGTCCTCGCACAACCAGCCGTTCTCCTACTTCTCCTGGGCCTACAGCGTCCCCACCGACGGAAGCCCCGGAGGCAGGCTCCCCTGGGGCCCGGTCTCCGACATCGCGGTCGCCGACATCGACGGCGAGCGCCGCACCCTGCTGCTCACCGGCACGCCCCCGCACGAACCGGCCGCCTGGAAGCGCTACCGGGGCGGGGCCATGGGCCGCCTGTGGCTGCACGGCGAACGCCTGCTCCCGGACATCGGCGGCCACCTCGCCCACCCGATGTTCGTCGGCCGCCGCATCGCGTTCCTCTCCGACCACGAGGGCGTCGGCAATCTCTACTCCTGCCGGATGGACGGCACCGGCCTGCGCCGGCACACCGACCACGACGCCTTCTACGCCCGCAACGCCTCCAGCGACGGCCACCGGGTGGTCTACCAGTGCGCCGGCGATCTCTGGCTCGTCGAGGACCTCGAATCGCCCGACGCCACCCCGCGCAAGCTGGAGGTGCGCCTCGGGGGCCCGCGCACCGGCCGGCGCGTCCACCAGGTGCCCGCCGCCAGCAACGTCGACTCGATCTCCGTCGACGAGACGGGCCGGGCCAGCGCCGTCACCGTGCGCGGCAGCCTCTACTGGCTCACCCACCGCGACGGCCCCGCCCGCACCATCGCCGACACCCCCGGCGTCCGGGTGCGGCTGCCGGAGATGCTCGGCAGCGGCGGGCAGGTCGCGTACGTCACCGACGCGGACGGGCCCGACGCCGTCGAGATCGCCTACCTGCCGCGCGCCAGCGGCGACCGGCCCCCGCGCAGGCTGGCCTCCGGGCAGCTGGGCCGGGTGCAGGAGATGATCGCCGACCCGGACGGCGAGCGCCTGGCCATCGCGTCGAACGACGGCCGGCTGCTGCTCCTGGACACGGGGGAGCCGGAGGCGGAGCTGCTGGAACCGGGGCCGGGCGCTCCGGAAACCGCGAAGAGGGCGCCCAGCGGCTCGACCCGCGCCGATCTCCACGCGGCCACCGGCGCGGCGGCCCCGGACAGCGCCGCGCCGGTCGACGAGCACCCCGGGCTGACCGAGCTGATCCGCTCGGTCAACGGCCCGGTGCGCGATCTGGCGTTCTCCCCCGACGGCGACTGGCTGACCTGGTCGCACCCGGGCGTCGGCCGCTCGCTGCGGCAGATCAAGCTGGCCCGGATCGCCGGCCCCGGCGCCCCGGTGATCGTCGACGTCACCAACGGCCGCTTCGAGGACGAGAACCCCGTCTTCACGGACGACGGCCGCTATCTGGCGTTCCTGTCCTGGCGCGGCTTCGACCCGGTGTACGACGTCCACACCGGCGACCTCTCCTTCCCGCTCGGCTGCCGCCCCTACCTGGTACCGCTCTCCTCGGCGACGCCCTCCCCCTTCGCGCTCTCCCCGGACGGGCGCCCGGCGGCGGGCGGCCTGGACCCGGTGGACGTGCCGGACGGCGGCGCGCCCGAGGGATCGACGGTGCTCGTGGAGTTCGAGGGCCTGGAGAGCCGGGTGACGCCGTTCCCCGTCTCCGCCTCCAAGTACTCGGCGATGGCCCCCGTGAGCGGCGGCGGTCTGGTCTGGCTGCGCTGGCCGATCTCGGGGGCGCTGGGTGAGACGTTCGCGAACCCGGCCGACATGTCGGGGCGGCCGACCCTGGAGCACTTCAACATCGCGAAGGCCCGCAGGACCGAACTGGTCGACCACCTCGACTGGTTCGCGGTCAGCGGCGACGCGTCCCGCCTCGTCGTGATGGACGACGGCGAGCTGCGCGCCGTACCGGCCACCGAGTCGGGCGACACCGACTCCACCGTCTATCTGGACCTGCGCCGCATCCTGCACGAGGTGGACCCGGGGGCGGAGTGGCGGCAGGCGTACGGGGAGGCGGGGCGGATCATCCGCGCCTACTTCTGGGAGCCGGACATGTGCGGCATCGACTGGGACGGGGTGCTGGACCAGTACCGCCCCCTGGTCGAACGGGTCGCCTCCCCCGACGAGTTCGCGGATCTGCTGCGCGAGGTGCTGGGCGAGCTGGGCACCTCGCACGCCTACGTCGCCCCCGCCCGCCGCAACGAGGGCCCGCCGCACTACCAGCGGGCCATCGGCCTGCTGGGCGCCAACCTGTTCTGCCGGGACGGGGCGTGGACGATCCAGCGCATCCTGCCGGGCGACTCGTCGGACTCCAAGGCCCGTTCGCCGCTGGCGGGGACCGGGATCAGGGAGGGCGCGGTCCTCACCCATGTCGACGGCCGCCCGGTGGACCCGGTGACCGGCCCCTACCCCCTGCTGACGGCGGCCGGCGGCACGACGGTGGAGCTGACGTTCTCGCCGGCGGGCGGCGGCCCCTCCCGCCGGGTGGCGATCATGCCCCTGGTCGACGAACGCCCGCTGCGCTACCAGGACTGGGTGGCCAAACGCCGGGCCGTCGTACGGGAGTTGAGCGGCGGCAAGTGCGGCTACCTGCACATCCCGGACATGGGCGGCTCGGGCTGGGCCCAGTTCAACCGCGACCTGCGCCTGGAGGTCTCCCGCCCCGCCCTGATCGTCGACGTACGGGGCAACGCGGGCGGCCACATCAGCGAGTTGGTCGTGGAGAACCTCACCCGCAAGATCCTCGGCTGGGACCTGACCCGCAACGCCCAGGCGGTGAGCTACGCCTCCAACGCGCCGCGCGGCCCGGTCGTCGCCCTGGCCGACGAGGCGACCTCCTCCGACGGCGACATGATCACCGCCGCGTTCCGGCTGCTGAAGCTGGGCCCGGTGGTGGGCCAGCGCACCTGGGGCGGCGTGGTCGGCATGACCGGCCGCCACCGCCTGGGCGACGGCACGGTGATCACGGTCCCGATGAACGCGGCCTGGTTCGACACGTACGGCTGGTCGGTGGAGAACCACGGCGTGGAACCGGACGTGGAGGCCCTGCGCACCCCGCTGGACTGGGCGGAGGGCCGCTACGCCGTCCTGGACGACGCGGTCCGCCTGGCCCTGGAACTCCTGGCGGCGCACCCGGCGGCGACTCCACCGTCCTACGACACGGCCCCGGACCTGCGACGGCCGCCGCTGCCGCCCCGGAGCTCCTGAGTGCGGGCCCCCTGGCCCGGCGGCCCGGGCCAGGGGGTGGTGGTGTCAGCAGATGACGTGGACGGCGTCGGCCCTGTTGTCGGCGGAGGCCGGGAGGGTGAAGCGCTGGCCGGGGTTGGCGTGGACGAGGTGTTCCCAGGCCCTGCCGTTCCAGTTCGCGAGGTTCACCCGGTGGCTGGTGCGGTTGTAGATGGACGTGGCCCGGTCGCCGCCGCCCGCGAGACCGATGTTGTCGAACCAGCAGCCGTCCGACGCGGTGTAGAAGCGCCCTACTCCGCCGGCCGAGTCGTACAGGCAGATGCTCCCCGCCGGGCAGTCCCACGCCGCGGCCCGGGCGCTCGGAGCCGTCGGTGTCGCGGCGGCCGGCGCGGCCGTCACGGCCAGGCCGGCGGTGAGAACCACAGCCGGCGCGGCAATGTTGAACCTCATGGATCTACTCCCCACTTCACGGACTGCCCGGGACGGACGTCCGCCTGCGGCGACCGGTACACGTCCGGTCTGGTCACCTCTCTCCTGCGCCGACCGGCCCGCCGCCAAGCCTTCGCGCGCCCTCCCGCCCGGCGAATCCACCCCCACGGCCGAGCGCACGGCCCACCGGACCCGTCGAGCCCGTGCCGGCCCGCGCACCGGCGCGCACCCGCGCCCCTCCAGCGACCGGCCCGGACGCCGGGTGCGCCGCCTACCGCCCCGCCGTCGGCGGTCATGCCGCGTCGCGGCCCGGGCCGCTCCCGCCATCGCCCGGCCCGGCGCGCGGCCTGCCCGCAAGAAGGAGGCGCACCCGGTCACCCGGGTGCGCCTCCTGACGTGACGCGTGCGCACGCGTGCACCGCAGCGCGCACGCGTCACACCTCAGAGACCGTCAACGGTCAAAACGCTCGCGCGCCTGGTCCGCCGCGTCCTGCGCACGGTCCTTCATGCCCGGCGAGGAGTCCGGCTCCTGGTCGCCGGCCCCGGAGGTCCGGTCCTGGGCCTTGTCCTTGCCCTCACCGGCCTTCTGCTTGGCCTGGTCGGCGAGCTCCTGCGCCTTGTCCTTGAACTGGTCTGCGATACCCATGCTGTTCACTCCTGGGGATGCGTGGGGTACGTGAGGGGGGCGGCCCCTGCGGGGCCTCGCCCAGCCTTACACGGCCCGACATCCCACGCATTTCGTACCGTTACGGTCGGTCAGCACGCTGCGCGCGGGCGTCCTGGTCCGCCGCTCCCCCGGCCCCCACCAGGCCCTTGGGCACCGTGTGGAGCCGCGGCTCGAAGCGCCGCATCTCGCGCGGCCCGCCGATCGCGATGACGGACGGCAGGTAGCCGCGGACCGACTGCATCCCCCGCAGCCACCACTGCGCGTACACGTGCGGGGAGCGCCGCACGATCCCGTCCACGATCCGGTCGATCGCCGGGCCGAGCGGATACGTACGGTTCAGCGGCCACGGCAGCCGCTGGCGCAGCTCGCGCATCACGTCGTCCTGGTCCGCGCCGCGCACCATGTCGGTGTCGGTCCAGGAGAGGTAGCCGACGCCGACCCGGACGCCCTTGTAGCCGACCTCGGCGCGCAGGCTGTGCGCGAACGCCTCGACGCCCGACTTGGACGCGCAGTACGCGGTCATCATGGGGGCCGGGGTGATCGCGGCCAGCGACGCTATCTGGAGGAAGTAGCCCCGGCTCTCCATCAGCACCGGCAGGAAGGCCCGCCCGGTGACCGCGCCGCCGATGAGATTCACCTCGATGACCCGGCGCCAGGCGTCCGGGTCGGAGTCGGCGAACGGGCCGCCCGTGGCGACGCCCGCGTTGGCGACGACCACGTCGACCTTGCCGAAGCGTTCCTTGACCTCGCGCGCCACCTGGGCCATCGCCTCGTGGTCGGTGACGTCGGCGAACCAGTGGCCGCTCTCGCCGTGCAGCCGCTCGGAGACCTGCTTCAGCTCGTCCGGCTCCAGACCGACGAGCGCCAGTGTCGCCCCCCGCGCGGAGAGCTTGCGCGCCAGCAGTTCGCCCACGCCCCGGGCCGCGCCGGTGACGACGACGACCTGCCCCTCCAGATTCCGCCTGCTGCTCATGCGACATCCTCCTTCTCCGCCGTGGCGGCCGCCCCCGCGGCGACGTACCCGGTGACCAGCTCCCTGATCTTCGCCGTGACGGCCTCCGGGGCCTCCACGGGCGTCATGTGCCCCATGCCCGTCAGCTCGGTCAGCCCGAGGCCGACCGGCAGGGCGGCCGCGATGGTCTGCGCGTGCACCGGCGGGGTCAGCCGGTCGTCCGTCCCGGCGATCACCGCGGTCGGCATCCGCAGTTCGCGCACGCCCGCCGCGAGGTCCAGCCCGGCAAGCACGTGCCCCCACCCGACTCTGGCCCGCCGCGGGCAGGCGTGCACGATACGCGCGCAGGTGTCGACCCGGTCCGGAGCGGAGCCGGGACCCATCGTGGCGTACTTGAGGACCTTCTTCGAAAGCGGGTTGACCGGCCCGAGCGGCGCCTTCGCGCCCAGTACGGCGGTGGTGAGCCGGGTGCGCAGCGCCCCCGCGCGGAACGGCAGGACGAGTGCCTCCGCGGCCAGCCGCATGCTGCCGGTGGAGCAGAGCAGGACGGCGGCGGCGTGCTCGCGCAGCCGGGGGCGTGCGGCAGCGGCCATCACCGTCATCCCGCCCATGGAGTGCCCGGCGAGCACCGCTCTGCGGCCCGGGGCGAGCGTCGCGGCGAGGACCGCTTCGAGGTCGTCGGCCAGCGCTTGCGTGCTGTAGCCGCCGGGGCCGGGTTCGGGGCTGAGCCCGTGGCCGCGCTGGTCGTAGGCGATGACCCGGTGGTCGGCGGCCAGGCCGCGGATCTGGGCGTCCCAGAAGCGGGTGTTGCAGGTCCAGCCGTGGGCCAGGACCACCGCGGGGGCGCCCTCGGGGCCGTGCAGTTCGACGTGGATCCGCGAGCCGTCGGCGGAACGCGCCGTCAGCTCGTCGGCGGGCACGGGAGCCGCGGCGGCGCGGCGCAGGAGACGGCTCATCGGGCGACCTCTTCGTTGAAGGATCCGTTCTCGGCTCCGGCTTTGCCTTCCGGAGCGGCGGTCACAGTCTCTCGGACGGTGCGACCGGGCTGTTCGGGTACGAGCCCGGAGCCGGCGGACCGCGCCCCGCCGCCCGCCGCGCCCACGCGGACGACGTCGTACTCGGCGAGGTCCACCGAACGCGTCTGCCGCCGGAACTCACCCGTGGTGCCGGGCCAGACCGTGGTGTTGCGGCCCTCCGCGTCCAGGTACCAGCTGGTGCAGCCGCCGGTGCTCCACACCGTGCGCTTCATCCGCTGCTGGACCCGGTCGTTCCACGCCGTGACGGCGGTGGACCGCGCGTCGAGTGCGGCGCGTCCGCCCAGCACGTTCAACTGGCGCAGGTAGTCGGCCATGTAGTTCAGCTGGGACTCGATCATCAGGATCATCGAGGAGTTGCCGAGTCCGGTGTTCGGGCCGATGATCATCATCCAGTTGGGGAACCCGGCGGCGGTCGCGCCGCGCAGCGCGTTCATCCCGCCCTTCCAGGTCTCCGCGAGCGTGACGCCCGCCTCGCCGACCACCCGCTCCGCGATCGGCATGTCCGTCACATGGAAGCCGGTGCCGAAGATGATCGCGTCGACCTCCGCCTCGCTCCCGTCGGCGGCGACCACCGTGTTGCCGCGTATCTCGCCGAGCCCTGAGGCCACGACGTCCACGTTGGGCTGGGCGAGGGCCGGGTAGTAGGTGCTGGAGAGCAGGATGCGCTTGCAGCCGATGCGGTAGTCGGGGGTCAGCTTGGCCCGCAGGGCCGGGTCCTTGATCGCCCGCGCCATGTTGGACTTGGCTATCTTCTCCACCAGGCCGAGCTGATCGGGGTGCTTGGTGAACGCGCTGACCTGCAACTCCCTTATGCCCCAGAGCAGTCCGCGGCGCGCCGTGCCGGTGGCGGGGACCGCCCGGTGGAGTGCCCGCTCGGCCTTGCTGATCGTGCGGTCCATGCGCGGCATGATCCAGGGCGGGGTGCGCTGGAAGAGCGTGAGTTTCGCGGTCTTCGGCTGGATCGCCGGGACGATCTGGATCGCGGACGCGCCTGTTCCGACCATCGCCACGCGCTTGCCGGTCAGGTCGTAGTCGTGGTCCCAGCGCGCGGAGTGGAAGACCTTGCCGGGGAAGGAGTCGAGCCCGGGTATGTCCGGCGTCTTGGGGTCGGAGAGCGGCCCGGAGGCGGAGACGACGACATCCGCGCGCAGGACGGACCCGTCGGCCGACTCGATCACCCAGAACAGGTTCTCCTTGTCCCAGGTCATCACCTTCACCTCGTGGTTCAGCCTGATGTGCGGGCGGAGCCCGAAGGTGTCGGCGACGCGCTCCAGGTAGGCCCGGATGTGCTCCTGCCCGGAGAAGGTGCGCGGCCAGTCGGGGTTGGGGGCGAAGGAGAAGGAGTAGAGGTGGGACGGCACGTCGCAGGCGCAGCCGGGATAGCTGTTGTCGCGCCAGGTGCCGCCCACCGAGTCGGCCCGCTCCAGGACGACGAAATCGGTGATGCCTTCGCGGCGCAGCCGGACGGCGGCCCCCAGGCCCCCGAATCCGGTTCCGATCACCGCCACACGTACGTGCTCCTGCTGGGCCATGCTGCCGCCTCCCGCGGTACGTCACACGACTCTGCCAGCAATCACTGGCATTGTTCGGAGAGTAGAGCAGGACCGTACTGATGGGTAGGGGGCGGACCCAGGAAAGTTACCGGCGGTACAACATAGGGTGCCCCTGTGGCTGAAGGACGCGAGCACCGCGAATACCGCATGGAGGAGCTGGCCCGGGAGGCCGGCATCACCGTGCGGACCCTGCGCTTCTACCGGGAGCGCGGGCTGATCCCGCCGCCCCGCCGGGAGGGCCGCATCGCGTGGTACGACGACCATCATCTGGCCCGGCTACGGACCATCACGGGCCTGCTGGAACGCGGCCACACCCTCAACGGCATCGCCGACCTGGCGGCCACCTTCGAGAGCGGCCGCGATGTCGCCGAGGTGCTGGGCCTGGGCGAACCGACCGAGGAGACCCCGGTCCGCCTCACTCCGGAGCAGCTCGCGGACTACTTCGAGGGCGAGGTCACGCCCGAGAACCTCGCCACCGCACTGGACCTCGGCTATCTCGCCACCGATGGCGACGAGATCGTCCACATCAGCCGCCGCCTCCTGGAGGTGTCGGCCGAGCTCGTACGGGAAGGGGTGCCGCTGTCCACGGTGCTCTCCTCGGGCCGCCGCGTCCGCGAGCACGCGGACGCGCTCGCCGAAATCTTCGTACGCGTACTGCATGCCCACACCCGGGAGACCGAACCGGCCCAACTCCGGCCACTGGCCCGCGCCGTGGTGGACGCCGAGCTGTCGATGGCCCTGGACCGCAGAATGCGCCGCGAGGACGGCAAGCAGACCCCGAAGCCCGACTGACGCGCACCCTTCGGGGCGGCCACCGGCGGACACCCGCCGGCCGCAGGGCCCCGCCCGCGGCCGATCGTCCGGGCCCCCCGCTCACCGACGGCCGCCCGCCACGGGGCCACTCGCCCGCGGACGGCCCGCCCCGCCGCCGGGGCTACCGCTCGTAGACGACCGTCACCGGCGCGTGGTCGCTCCAGCGCTCGGCGTGCGTGGCCGCCCGCTCCACCCAGGCTTTCACCGCACGCCCGGCCAGCCCCGGGGTGGCCATCTGGTAGTCGATCCGCCAGCCACTGTCGTTGTCGAAGGCCCGCCCCCGGTACGACCACCAGCTGTACGGCCCCTCGACGTCCGGGTGCAGCCGCCGCACGACGTCCACGTACGCGGCCTCCTCCAAAACCCGGGTCAGCCAGGCGCGCTCCTCGGGGAGGAAACCGGAGCTCTTGCGGTTGGCCTTCCAGTTCTTCAGGTCCGCCTCCTGATGGGCGATGTTCCAGTCGCCGCAGACCACGACCTCGCGGCCGTCCGCCGCCGCCCGCGCCTTCAGCCCCTGGAGGTAGGGCAGGAAGGCGGCCATGAAGCGCTCCTTCTCGTCCTGGCGCTCGGTGCCGACCTCACCGGAGGGCAGATAGAGACTCGCGACGGTGACACCGGGGAGGTCGATCTCCGCGTAGCGGCCGCTCGCGTCGAACTCCTCCGCTCCGGGCGCCCCGAAGCCGCCGAAGCCGATCTGGACCCGCTCGGGAGCCTGTCGCGAGTAGAGCGAGACACCGGCGCGCCCCTTGGCGGCGGCCGGCGCGTGGACGGTGTGCCACCCTTCGGGGGCGCCCACCCCTTCGGGCAGCTGGGCGAGCTCGGCCCGCACTTCCTGGAGGCAGACCACGTCGGCCTCGGTCCCCGCCAGCCACTCGACGAAGCCCTTCTTGGCGGCGGCGCGAAGCCCATTAACATTCACGGAGGTCACTGTGAGCATCCCGGAACAGTACCTACTCCGCCCCTACGCATAGATGTACGATATTCAGCATGGTTATTCAGCCACGGTCTTTCGACCACCCCGACGCCGTCAAACTCAACGACCAGGTGCAGCTCGAATACGACGAGCGCTACGGCGATGGGGGCGATCTCACACCGCTCGACCCCTCGATGTTCCTCCCGCCCCGCGGTCTGTACCTGCTCGCCTACGACGAGCTGGACCGCCCGGTGGCGACCGGCGGCTGGCGGACCCAGGACCGCAACGACGAGGGCTACTGGGACGGCGACGCCGAGATCAAGCGGATGTTCGTGATCCCCGAGGGGCGCGGCAAGGGTCTGGCCCGGCGGATGCTGGCCGCCCTGGAGGATGACGCGCGCGCCGCCGGCCGGATACGCATGGTCCTGGAGACCGGTGACCAGCAGCCCGAGGCCATCGCGCTGTACGCGTCGAGCGGCTACACGGTGTGCGAGAAGTTCGGCCACTACCGGGAGTACGAGAGCAGCATCTGCATGGCCAAGCCGCTCCAGCGGCCCGGAGCCTGACCCGCCGCCCCGGGGCCGGGCCCCAGGTGTCAGGAGCTCCAGCTCTCCGGGCCCCAGGTCCCCGGACTCCGGGTCCGAGTCTCCGGCGCGTCGGCCAGCGCACCGGCGCGACCCCCGCGTGGAAACGGCTGCGCTCCCGGGCGCGGCGGCGCGGGCCCCCTCGCGCGCCGCGTCGGCCCCGGGCAGCCGGCCGTGGGCGCGTCAAGCCGTCGCCCGGGCTGGGGAGCGAACGCTCACGCAGCCCCGCCGAGCACCAGAACCACGTGCTCGTCCTCCCCGTGCCGCTCCGTGCCGGTCGCCGCGAACCCGCACTTCTCCAGCAGCCGTATCGAGCCGGTGTTCCCGGAGACGGGGTCCGCGTACAACGGGCGTGCCGTCTCCCGCTCCAGGAACGCGGTCAACGCCACGGTGCCGACGCCCCGGCCCCAGTACGAACGGCCGAACCAGTAGCCGATGTAGCGCCGCTCCCCCTCCCACCAGGCCACGATGTTCCCCGCGGTCTCGCCGTCCACGACGACCGTCTGCACGAGGTTGGCGGGGTCCCCCAGCACCTTCGACGTCCAGTGCGCCATGAACGCCTCCCGTTCCCGGGGGGTGAAGCGCGATCTGCGGACCGCCTCCGGATCGTGCTCGTACCCGAGGAAGACCTCCAGGTCCGCTGGCTCGACATCTCTGAGAAGCACGCGACTCTCCATGCCGACCGAGTCTGGCACCCGCCACTGACAACCGGCCCGGCCGCTCAGCGCGGGGTGGCCAGCACCTGGGCCCAGTAGGGGCCGCGCGGGGAGTCGGCGATGCCCACGCCCACGTGGACGAAGTCGCAGTTGAAGATGTCGTCGTCGCGTCCGGGGCTGTTCCGCCATTCCTCGACGACCGCGGCCGGATCGCTCGTCCCGGTCGCGATGGTCTCCCCGACGGCCGACCAGTCGTAGCCCGTGGCGTCGACCCGGTCGCCCGTCCCCCGGCCCGAGGAGTCGGTGTGGTCGAAGTAGTTCCGCGCGGCCATGTCCTCCGCATGCCGCTGCGCGACCTCCGTCAGGCGGGAGTCGGTCTCCAGCTCCGGGCACCCGTTCGCGGCGCGCAGGGTGTTGACCCGGGTGACCACGCCGGCTTCCGGGCGGGGGCGCGGCTCGGCGGGTGCGGCCGAAGGCGACGGGGCGAGGGACGCCGGCGGGGAGGCGGCGGCGGTACGGCCCGGCGTCGGCGAGGGCGGGGCCGTGGAGCGCGTGGGGAGCGGCTGGGCCGGGGCGGCCGCGGGCGGCGGCGAGGGGCTGTGGGTGGCCTCCCGGCCCCGGGGTTCGGGCGGAGTCGGGGCGGAGGGCCAGATCAGCACGGCGAGGGCGGTCACGGCGGCCGCGCCTGCCATGAGCGCCGCCGCCTTCCCGGCCGAGAACGCCCCGGAGGCGGAGGGGGCCGTGGCGGAGGGGGCCGCCGCGGATGTGGCTGCGGGTGCGGCCGAGGTGGTCACGGCCACCGCCGCCTGCTGCCCGCTGTCGTGGAGCGGCACCACCAGCGCGAGCCCGGAGAGCAGGCCCTCCGGCGGGACGAGCCCCCTGCTGCCGTCCGAGCAGGAGGCGCAGCCCCGTACATGGCGGGCGATCCGCTTGCGCCACAGAGGCGTCGGCGTACCGTCCCAGTCGCCCAGCAGGTCCTCCAGGGCGGGGCAGCGGGGGTCGGACGCCAGGGCCCGGACGACCGCGCGGCCGACGTCCAGCTGGTTCTTCACCCGCTGGACGCGTACGGCGGCGTGCTGCGGGGAAAGGCCGAGCGCCTCGGCGAGTTCGGACCGGGTGAGGTCGCCGGTCGTCTCCAGCCACCACAGGGACAGCACATCGCGTTCGGCGTCGTCCAGCCAACGGGTCGCCTCGGCCGTCTCCCGCCGCTGCCCGGAGAGTTCGAGGCGCAGGATCGTCAGGTCGACGAAGTCGGCGGCGGGGTCGGCCGGTTCCTCGGTCGCCTCCAGCGGGGCGGGGCGGTGGCCGAGACCCGACCAGCGGGTGCGGACCTGGTTCATGGCGATGGCGACGAGCCAGGAGCGGAACCGGGACGGGTCACGCAGCGAGGACAGCCCGGACAGGGCCCGGAGCATGGTCTCCTGCACCACGTCGTCCACGTCCGGATGGCCGTTGAGGGCGCGTCCGACGACGTTGTAGACCAGGGGGAGGTACTGGGCGGCCAGCCGTTCCCCGGCGGCCCGGTCGCCCTCCCTCGCCGCGATCACCAGAGCGGTGCTGTCCACGCCGTCCACGCCCTTCGTTCCGTTCACTAGGTGCGTTCTCTCCACCGCGCGTTCCGTTCACCATGTGCGTTCTGACCGCGCGTTCCGTTTCACCAGGTGTCCTGCGCCCCCGCGCACGCCCCGTTCACCACCTCTCGCGCCCACCGCGCACATCCCGTCGCCGGGCACTCGCGTCTCGGGCCGGGCGGAGACGCGCGGCAGCGTCTCCGGGAGGTGTGGGACAGGTCACTCCCGGGGGTTTGTTATCCGTCCCCCGTCCGGTGGTCAACCAGTATGCGGGGGCCCATCGGCCGTTCCGCAGAGAGAGTGCCGGGAAACGGGAGGGACATGTCGAGCAGGGCGGACACCGCACGCGGACTGCCGGAGGCCATGGGCGGTGCGGGGAGCCGCGCCCCGGGTGACAGCGAGCCACCCGGTGCCACCGGGGCGCACGTCACCGCGGCGCGGACGGGCGAGGCCATCACCGCCTCGGCCCTGCACGCGGCGGCGACCGGCGCCGACACCTTCCCCGGGGCCCTACGGGAGGCGCTGAACCGCCGCGGGCTGTCCCTGCAGCGGGTGAGCGAACGGCTCAGGGTGCGCGGCGTCACCATCAGCCAGGCCACGCTCAGCAGCTGGCAGCGCGGCCGCAGCCAGCCCGAGCGCGCGCGGTCCCTGCGGGCGGTGGAGGTGCTGGAGGAGATCCTGGAACTGCCCGCCGGAGCCCTGCGCTCGCTGCTCGGCCCGCGACGCCCGCGCGGCCGGACCGCCCCGCCCGACGCGGAGGGAGCCACTCTCCAGATCCTCGGAGAGGACTCGGTGGTGGAGAAGGCGCTCGGTGCGCGCTTCCGCCACTTCAACCAGGAGACCAGCTCGCTGATGGTCCACGACGTCGTGAAGGTCGGCGAGAGCGGGACGCTGAGCGGGATCTCCACCACGAACGTGCTGCGGGCCAGCCGGGCGGGGGCCGACCGGGCGATCTTCGTGCTCAGCTTCGACGACGAGGCGGCCGAACCCGTCGACATCGAGGTGTCCTGCGGACGCCTCGCCGAGGCCACGTATCTGAAGGGGCTCAAATCCCTGGTGCTGGAGATCCACTTCGGCCGGCGGCTGGCCAAGCTGGACACCACGGTGGTGAGTTACGCGGTCGAGGTGAGCCCGTCCGAGACGCCGGCCACGCACTACGAGCGCTGGTCGCGGACTAACCTCCACGAGTATCTCCAGCAGGTCTTCTTCCACCCCGGCGCCCTGCCCTCGGACTGCCACCGCTACACCCGGGAGAAGGTCGGCGACCCGCCCCGCGCCCGGCGGCGCATCCCGCTGAGCGACGCGCACGACGTCCATGTGCTCACTTCCCGGTGCAGACCCGGTGTCCACGGGGTGGCGTGGGAGTTCGGGACGGGAACAAGTGGGACGGGAGACCGCCCAGGATGAGTGGACGGTCTCCCGCGTTCGGGGGCCTTCGGCCGGTGGTGTTCTCCGGTGCGGCTACTTGGTGTTGAGTGTCAGCCCGTAGTACGCGAGGGCGTCGTCGAGCGGCTGGAAGTAGGAGGAGCCGCGCGCGTTGACCTTGCCGTTGCAGCGCTGGCCGCTGGGGCCGCCGGACGTCATGCCCTGGGCCTGGTCACCGGAGATGTAGGCGCCTCCGCTGTCCCCGCCCTGGGTGCAGACGCTGGAGCTCGCCAGGCCGGTGACGACGGTGTCCGGGCCGCCGTTCTGGTCGGTGTAGGTGACGCTGACGTTGTACGAGCCGACCTTGCCGCAGGTCCAGCCGGTGGTCTGGCCGGACTTGCAGAGCGCGGCGCCGGACGGGGCGCGCTCGCTGCCCCTGACCGGGACGGTGCCGGCCCTGCCGTACGTGGTGACGTCGAGGCCGATCGAGTGGCCGGCGTCGACGGTGGCGATGCCCATGTCGACACTGCGGGTGCCCAGCGCGAACCGGGTGTGGGTGCCCTCGGCGAAGCGGGTGCCGTTGTAGGCCAGCGCGGGCAGGTCCTCGATGCAGTGCCCGGCGGTCACGAGCACCTGCTTGCCGCTGCGGTCCTTCGCGCCGTAACCGACCGAGCAGAGGTAGCCGTTGAAGGTCATCCGACTGCCGGGCGGAACGACGGCCTGCGTCTCCAGCTTCTCCTGCCCCTTGACGATCCGTACGGCGTCGCCGTTGCTCTTCGCGGCCTTGAGGAAGCCGCGGGTCGCGGCGTCGGAGTCGCCGTTGACCTCAATGGTCACGGTGTCCGACGCGAGGTCGACCGACCAGGCCGACACCCCGGCCGGGGCGCTCTTGAGCGCCTTGGCGTCGAGCCGCGCCTTGATGCGGCCCAGCTCGCTCTCCCCGCGCTCGGGCACCCTGGCCCGGAGCCCGGCCGCCCGGACCTCCTCGGCCGCCCCGGCGTCGGCCGCGTTGACGATCAGTGAGCCGTCGGCGGCGAAGAAGGCCCCGAGCGTGCTGACCCGGTCCTTCCGCAGCTCCGCGAACCGGTCCTGCTGCCGCGCTTCCCGGCCCAGCCGCTCCACGGCGGCCTTCTCGCTGACGCCCAGGGTCGTGGCGAGCGCCTTGACCATCTCCGGCTGGTACGCCGGCGCCGACGGCTCCGTCGTCGTACCGGCGTGGGCCCCTGTGGCGACTCCGGCCGACAGAAGGGCGCCGATCGAGGCGGCCACGATGTATCGGCGCGCGTTCTTCCTACCGTGCTTCACGCGATTCCTTCCGCTACGCAGGCGAGCGTCCAGACAATGGGGGGGTGGCCACACCGCGCCTGGGGAAGCGCGGTGTGTTCCATGGACACTGCCCGGCGGCAATGACATGTTCCTGTCGCCGCGCCCCGAACTCTGGCGCAGCCAGAACTGTCGCGACAAGAAGCGGAGATGGGGCTCTTTTCTACAGAACTGGCCGAGAACTGTAGAGAAGGGGGACGACCTTTCACCGGCTTGCACCCGGCCGGAGCTGCGCCATTGCCGTCGCCATCGCCATCGCCATCGCCGTCGCCACTGGCATCGGCATCGCCATTGCCGTCGCCATCGACATGGCCGTCAGCGGCTGCGGCTGCGGCTGCGGTGAAGCTCCAGCGGGGCACGCGACGAGGCGGACGAATCCGACGCGGCCTCCGGGCACGGGCGAGCGCACCAGCACCCTGTCGTCCTCGGCGGCGGCCAGGAAGCCCTGTTCCCCCGCGAATTCGTCCGGCTCCCACCGCGCCCGGCCGTCAGTCCCAGTGGTGGACCCAGGTGCGCCGCCCGAGGATCTCGTGGGCGGCGTAGTCGTCCAGGGCGCCGTGACGGCTCCGGGCGAGGCCGTCCGGGCAGAACGCGGCGTGCTCGACGGCCACGGCCTCCGCCTGCTCCGCGGTGGTGGGCGGCGCGGCGACCGAGAGGACGATCCGGTCCGCGGTGAGTGCCACGAGCCGGGTGCCGAAGCGCTCCTCCCAACTGCGCAGGACGGCGCTGAGGATACCGGGGTCGTCCACGTGGTTCAGCGAACCGGTCCAGCCGATGGCCGCGGGTATGTCGGCGTTGCGGTCCGTGGGGACCAGCGCGAGGCGTGGCTCTTTCAGCCAGGAGCCACTGCCTGAAAGAGCGTCGGCGATCTCGGCGGCCTGTGCGTCGGGGTCGGCGTCGGGCGGCACCGCCCCGGCGAGCCCCGGCCACGGTACGTCGAAGGGGGCCACCGCTCCCTCGGCCCGCCCCTCCCGGATCTCCTCCCAGAGAATTGCCAGCATCTCGTCGTCGCCCAAGTCCTCCGGATAGGACAGATTTCCGCACATCAGGTCCCAGCCCTCCGGGTCACCCAACGGGCCGCCGACGTCCACCAGCACCGGCACAAGGCCCGCCGCCCGGCGCGCGGCGCCCTGCGTGGACCACTGCCCGGGCACCGCGCGTGCGTCGGCCAGCCACATCAGCGGCTCCCCCCAGGACCCTTGGTACGTCTCATCCAGCAGCCTCCCCGCAGGAAGGTCGAGGCCGAGAGCCCGGCCGCTCGGGTCGGTCGCGAGGCGGGGCAGATTGTTCGTGTCCAACACCATGCGCCGACAGTAGAGGCAGGGGCTGACAGTGCGGGCGGCCCATCCGCGCTCACTGCCGTCCACGACGGCGAGCGGGCGTCGAACGGCCCTGGAACGACGAAGATCCCGCCCGATCTTGCGATCGGACGGGATCTCGTCACCATTCCTGAGCTGACTCACGAACAGTCGTCTGTGGACCTGTGGGGATTTGAACCCCAGACCCCCTCGATGCGAACGAGGTGCGCTACCAGACTGCGCCACAGGCCCTTGCGACGTGTGAAACTCTAGCACCCTCACGGGGGTGCTTGGAAATCCGTTCCTCCGCTGGTCAGCGGTGTCGGGTTTCCCGGGTCCCGCCCGTCTCACTCGTTGGCCGCACGTGGCCGGTCCTCGTCGTCGTACTGGTCGAAGAGCGGGGTCCGGCCGCGGTCGCGGTTGCGGCGGGACTGGCCCGTGCGCCGGCGCGGTGCCGGGTCGGCCGCGGGGGCCGTCGGGTGCGAGGTGCCCGTCTGGGACGGCTCGGCGGTGCTGGAGCGGGCCGCGCTCCAGGTCTCCGGGTCACCGACCTCGACACCGCCCGTGGCCCGGGGGGCGACGGGCGCGGTGACGTAGGTGGGCAGCGGCACGGGGACGGGCTCCCAGCTGTCGCCCTGGACGCGTCCGCGTTCGCGCTGCTGGTCCACCCACTCCGCGTGGTCCGTCTGCTCGACGAGGGCGCGGCGGCCGGCCTCCTGGGGGGAGACCGTCGGCGTGGGCTCCGGCTCCGGGTGGTGGGCCTCGGAGTCGTCGTCGGGCTCGGCGGGGGCGGGGGCCGGGGGCTGGTGCCTGCGGGGACGGTTCTCGCGCAGCCGCTGCGCCGCGACCTCGGCCCGGCGGCGGTCCATCGTGAAGGCGAACCGCCGGCGCTCCTGGGCGCGCAGATGCACGATGTACGTGCTCAGCAGTACGGCCGGCGCCGCGGGCGCCCACAGGAAACCGAGGCCGCCGACCGCCGCGACGACCGCGCCGAGGGTGAAGGCCAGGAAGAGGACGACGGTGGTCCTCCTGCGCCGCGCCAGGACCTGGGAGCGCTGGGCGCGCCGCGCCCGCTCGGCGTCGGCCTCGCCGGAGCGGGAGCGCCGCTGGGCAGGGGGCACATGGGCCGCGGGCCGCTCGCCGGACCGGCGTTCGGACGACTGACGGTCCGACTGCTGTCCCGCGTGACGGTCGTGCGCCGGAGGGCCGGAGGACGGGTCGCCGGCCGCCTGGTGGCCCGGGGCACGCTCGGGCGCGTGCGCCGGGTCGCTCAGTCTGGCCTCCGTGTGCGCCGGAGGCGCGGCGAAGGCCCGGACGTCCACGGATTCCATACGGTCCGTTTCCCGGTCCGGGTCGATGTCGGGCCCCGCCTCCTCGGCGGTGCGTTCCCGCAGCTCCTTGGCGTACCGGCGCTCCATCGCCGCCCGTCCGGACAGCAGCCGGATGGCGGTGCTGAAGCGTTCGGTCGGACGGGCCTCATTGAGCTCGTCCTGCCTGCGGAGCCACATCGGCACCAAGTAGGCGGCCCAGGCCCCGACGATGACTGCGTAGATGAGGCCGCTGCTGCTCACGCTCACACCGTAGAGGGGTTTGCGCGAAAGGATCCGCCAATTGGCCCGGTGTGTCGCACGATCCGGCTCATATCCCGGACTTTTTTTGTGATGGTTCGGATCAACAAGTGTCGATAGCCCGGCCCATTACGGTCACACGGCGATCATATTCGAACACCTATTTCATTTACCGGGTCTGTCCCGGCCCGGGGTCCCTCGGCGTCTCCGGCCGCGACCGCCGCCAGCGCCGGAGCATCCCGTCGGGCACTTCCTCGGCGGTGAGGGCGAAGATCAGGTGGTCACGCCAGGCCCCGTCGATGTGGAGATAGCGTGGACGCACGCCCTCCGAACGGAAACCGAGTTTCTCCACGACCCTGCGGCTGGGTCCGTTCTCGGGGCGAATGCAGACCTCGACCCGGTGCAGGCCCACGGTGCGGAAGCAGTGGTCCACGACGAGCGCCACGGCCGTCGGCATGACCCCGCGCCCGGCGACGCCCTGGTCGACCCAGTAACCGATGTGCCCGGAGCACATCGAGCCCCAGGTGATGCCCGCGACCGTCAGCTGGCCGACCAGCCGGCCCTCGTACTCGATCGCGAACGGCAGCATCCGCCCGGCGTGCGCCTCCGCGCGCAGATGGCGGACCATCTGCCGATAGGTGGGGCGCTGCGCCATCGGACCGCCGGGGGCGGGCGGCGGGACGGTGGCCTCCCAGGGGCGCAGCCACTCGCGGTTGCGCCGGTTGACCTCGCGCCACACCCGCTGGTCACGCATCTTTATGGGGCGCAGGACGATCTCGCCGTCGGTCAGCGTCACCGGCCAGGTCGCGACGTTCAGCTCGCGCTCCCCGGCCGGGGGTGGTCGCCGCCGCGGAGCTGGTCGACCGCGTGCACCAGGAGCCGCCCGAGGACCGCCAGCCCGTCGCGCACCCCACCGGTGGAGCCGGGCAGGTTGACGATCAGCGTGCGCGAGGCCACGCCCGCGAGGCCCCGGGAGAGAGCGGCGGTCGGGACCTTCGCGAGGCCCTCGGCCCGGATCGCCTCCGGGATGCCGGGGACCTCGTGGTCGAGGACCCGGCGGGTGGCCTCGGGGGTGGCGTCGGTGGGCGAGATGCCCGTACCGCCGGTGGTGACGATCACGTCGTAGCCGGCGGCGACGCCCGCGCGCAGGGCCGCCTCCACCGGATCGCCGTCGGGGACGACCTGCGGTCCGTCGACCGTGAAGCCGAGGCCGGTCAGCGCCTCGGCGATCAGCGGGCCGCCCTTGTCCGCGTACACCCCGGCGGACGCCCGGTTGGAGGCGGTGACGACGAGGGCGGCGTACGGGGAGGAAAGCGCTGCACCGGTGGGCTCGGGCGCCGGCTGCCGGTGGCCGGGCGCTCCCGGACCGGCCGGCCGGCGCTCGTGGCCGGCGGCTCCGGGCTCGGGCGGCGTCACCTGGCCGTTCCCTCCGGCGCGGTGCGCCGGTAGTCGCCGGACTTGCCGCCCGACTTCGCCTCGACCCGTACGTCGGTGATGACCGCGCTCTTGTCGACGGCCTTGATCATGTCGATCACGGTGAGGGCCGCCACGGAGACCGCGGTCAGGGCCTCCATCTCGACGCCGGTACGGTCCGTCGTCTTCACGGTGGCCGTGATCTCCACCGCGTCGTCGGCCACGCTCAGATCGACGTTCACGCCGGAGACGGCCAGCGGATGGCAGAGCGGGATCAGGTCCGGGGTGCGCTTGGCCCCCATGATCCCGGCGATCCGGGCGGTGGCGAGGGCGTCTCCCTTGGGGACGCCCTCGCCGCGCAGCAGCTCGATCACCCGCGGCGAGACGAGCACCCGGCCGGCGGCGCGGGCGACGCGGGTGGTGACGTCCTTCTCCGACACGTCGACCATGCGGGCCGCGCCCGCCTCGTCGATGTGCGTCAGCCTGTTCTGCGTACTCAACTCACTCCGCCTCGCGGTAGGGGCGCCGTTGGACCTCGGGGAACCGGAGGGGGACCCCCGGAAGGCACGGCGGCAGATACCGTACCGCCACCGGGCGGCGGTCAGCGGAGCAGGATCGCGTCCGTCTCCGTGCCGGGCTCGACCGAGGTGACGTCCTCGGGCACCACGATCAGCGCGTCCGCCTGCGCGAGCGCGGCGATCAGATGCGATCCGGAACCGCCGACCGGGGTGACCGTGCCCGCCTCCGCGTCGTAGGCGCCGCGCAGGAACTGGCGGCGGCCGTCCGGCGACGTGAGCGCCTTGTCGGCACTCAGCCTGGCGCGAACCGTGGGGCGGCGCACCTCGGGGAGGCCCATCAGGGCCCGGATGGCGGGGCGGACGAACAACTCGAAGGAGACGTAGGCGGAGACCGGGTTGCCCGGCAGGGCCAGCAGAGGGGTGTGGTCCGGACCGATGGAGCCGAAGCCCTGCGGCTTGCCCGGCTGCATGGCGAGCTTGCGGAACTCGACCCCGCCGCCCGGCTCGTCCTCGTCGCCGACGGAGGTCAGCGCCTCCTTGACCACGTCGTACGCGCCGACGCTGACGCCGCCCGTGGTGACGACGATGTCCGCGCGGATCAGCTGGTCCTCGATCGTGGAGCGCAGCGTCTCGGCGTCGTCGGTCACCGCGCCGACCCGGTAGGCGATGGCTCCGGCGTCCCGGGCCGCGGCCGTCAGCGCGAAGCTGTTGGAGTCGTAGATCTGGCCGCCGGTCAGCTGTTCTCCGGGCTGGACCAGTTCGCTGCCGGTGGACAGGACGACCACGCGGGGGCGGGGCCGCACGACCACGGTGGAGCAGCCGATGGCCGCGAGCAGACCGATCTGCGGCGGCCCGACGATCGAGCCGGCCCGCAGGGCCAGAGCGCCCGGCTCGACGTCGCTGCCGCGCTCGCGGACGTGGGCGCCCGCCACGACGGGCCGGTGCACCCTGATCTCGCCGGTGGCGTCCTCGGGCGCGTCGCTGTGGGCGCGCATGGCGGCGGCCGGGCCGCCGCCCGTACCGCCGTCGGTCCACTCGACCGGGACCACGGCCTCCGCACCGGCGGGCAGCGGTGCGCCCGTCATGATGCGGGCGGCCTGGCCCGGCCCCACGACCTGGTCGTCGGCGAGCCCCGCACTGCCCGCGGCGACGTCGCCGATGACGGTGAGCACGGCGGGGAACTCCTCGCTGGCGCCCTCGACATCGGCGATCCGGACCGCGTAGCCGTCCATGGAGCTGTTGTCGAACGGCGGCAGGGCCACCTCCACGACGACGTCCTTCACCAGGACACAGCCCTGGGCGTCCGGCAGCTGCAGCTCGATGGGCTCCAGCGGCCTCACCGTGGCGAGGATGTCGTCCAGGTGCTCGTCCACCGACCAGATCGTGCTGCTCACAGGGCTACATCTCCTCGGTGACGTACTTGCGCAGCCAGGTCCGGAAGTCCGGCCCCAGGTCCTCACGTTCGCACGCCAGTCTGACAATGGTGCGCAGATAGTCACTGCGGTCACCGGTGTCATAGCGGCGGCCCTTGAAGACGACGCCGTGCACGGGGCCGCCGATCTTCTCGTCCGCGGCGAGCAGCTGGAGCGCGTCGGTGAGCTGGATCTCGCCGCCGCGGCCCGGCCCGGTGTGTCGCAGTATGTCGAAGACCGCGGGGTCCAGGACGTACCGGCCGATGATGGCGAGGTTGCTGGGGGCGTCGGCCGGTTCCGGCTTCTCCACCAGGTCGGTGACGCGGACCACGTCCCCGTCGACGGTGGCGTCCGCGGCGGCGCAGCCGTAGAGGTGGACCTGCGAGGGGTCGACCTCCATCAGCGCGATGACGCTGCCGCCCTCGCGCTCCTGGACCTCGACCATCCGGGCCAGCAGCGCGTCACGCGGGTCGATCAGGTCGTCGCCGAGCAGCACCGCGAAGGGCTGGTCGCCCACGTGCGGGGCCGCGCACAGCACGGCGTGCCCGAGGCCCCGGGGGTCGCCCTGCCGCACGTAGTGCATGGTGGCCAGGTCGCTGGATTCCTGGACCTTGGCGAGGCGTTCGGCGTCGCCCTTGCGGGTGAGCGCGGACTCCAGCTCGTAATTGCGGTCGAAATGATCCTCAAGGGGACGCTTGTTGCGGCCGGTGATCATCAATACGTCGGAGAGGCCCGCTGTCACGGCCTCCTCGACGACATACTGAATGGCCGGCTTGTCGACGACAGGCAGCATCTCTTTGGGAGTGGCCTTCGTGGCGGGCAGGAACCGGGTGCCGAGACCTGCTGCCGGGATGACGGCCTTGCTGATCCTGGGGTGCGACTGAGTCATGTGGAGACCTTAACGGCTGCACACGGCCGGAAGTAGATATTCCGGTTAACTTTGCCCTGATATATGCCCATACGAGAATCGTGCGAGTCGCTAGTGAACACCGACAAGTCCGGAAAGGCGTCCGCCAAGAACTCCCTGCGGCGCGAACTGCTCGCGGCTCGGGCGCTCCTGACGAAGGAGGACGCCCACCGGGCCGCCGCGGTTCTCGCCGGGACGGCCCTGCATCTCCCCGAACTGGCTGACGCCCGTACGGTCGCCGCGTATGTCTCGGTGGGGCGCGAGCCGGGCACCCGCGCCCTCCTGGAAGTGCTGCGCGGGCGCGGCGTGCGGGTGCTGCTCCCCGTGCTCCTGGCCGACAACGACCTGGACTGGGCGGCCTACGAGGGCCCCGAGCACCTGCTGCCGGCCGGGCGGGGGCTCCTTGAACCGGACGGCCCGCCCCTCGGCCCCGCCGCCGTCCTGGACGCCGACGTCGTACTGCTGCCCGGTCTGGCCGTGGACGGGGCCGGGATGCGGCTGGGGCGGGGCGGCGGCAGCTACGACCGGGTGCTCGCGCGGCTGACGGCCGCCGGCGCGCACCCCGCACTCGTCGTGCTGCTGTACGACGACGAGGTGGTCGCGCGGGTCCCCTCGGAACCGCACGACCACCCCGTGGACGCCGTGGTCACACCGGCGGGGGCGCGGCGCTTCGCGCCTTGAGCCCCTGAAGGCCCACGCGTGAGCCGTACGGCTCAGGCCCACGCACGAGCCGTACGGCTCGTGCGTGCCCCGTACGGCTCACGCGTGTCCCTCGCGGCTCGTGCGTGCCGTAAGGGCTCACGCGTGAGCCGTGCAGGACTTCCGGCAGGCCGGTCCCTACGGTTTCAGGGTCAGCGTGTCGACGGTGGACGCGTCGACCGCTTCCTTCTCGAAGGACCAGTCGAGCAGTTCGCCGTCGACCCACTTGTCGGTCTGGTCGGTGTAGTGCGCGCTGAACGCGTGCCCGGAGGCTCCGCTGAGGTTGATCCAGCGGGACTTGTCCCAGTCCCCCACGTTGACGACCATGCGCATCGACGGCACCCAGACGACCTCGTATCCGCTCGCCGCGTTCCAGCCGGTGGCGTTGACCGCCGCTTCGCCGCCGCCGAGGTTCCAGGGGCCGCGGTTGAGCGCCCGCTGGAGCAGGCCCGGGCCTTCGATGCCGAGCGTCTGGTTCTTCAGCGTCAGCCGGTGCAGGCGGCCCCAGCTCCAGGTGGAGATGTTCTTGCCGAGCTTGGCGGTCAGCTCCCAGCGGGCGTCCTCCATCGCGCGGGCGAACAGGTCGTCCCGGCTCTCCAGGGCGCCCTCGCGGCCCCGGGCGGGAGCCTTCCACCACTCGTTGTCCTGGTCGTCCGCGATCTCGCGGACCACCTGGAACCAACGGTCGCCGCCGTCGGGCTGCGCGGTGTCGCCGTCGCGCTGGCCGCACTCGCGGACGAGCCGCTTCTGCTGGTCCGCCGGGCCGCTGTTCTTGGCCGGCGGCACGTTGAGGCAGTCGCCCTCGACCCGCATCTCCTTGGGCAGCTTGTTGCCGAAGGCGAGCTTCAGGATGTTGCGCCAGACGCCGTTGAAGTACGCGGCGGCGGCCGAGTCGGGCTCCTGGGTGTAGTCCCAGCCCTCCAGCAGCTTCTGAGCCTCGCGGACGCTCGGGTCGGAGATGTTGATCTTCTTCAGCTCGGGCACCAGCAGCGCGGCGATCTCGCTGAAGTTGTCCATCTGCATCTTCTGCATGTCATCGGTCGAGACCTTCTCGCCACCCTTGATCTTCTGGGTCAGAAGGTCGTTGATCCGCTGGCTGCGGGCGCCGTAGCCCCAGTCCTTGGTCAGGAGGTGGGGGTACTTCTTCTCGTCGATGACGGCCTGGTTGGCGGTGACGATGTAGCCGCGGTCCGGGTTGTACTCGTAGGGCAGCTCGTCGAAGGGGATGTAGCCCTCCCACGCGTACTCCGGGTCCCAGCCGGGGGCCGGCGCCGTTCCGTCGTAGCCCTCGGAGCGCATCGGGATCTTGCCGGGGGCCTGGTAACCGATGTTGCCCTCGGTGTCCGCGTAGATGAGGTTCTGCGAGGGGACCTCGAAATTCTCGGCGGCCGCCCGGAAGGTGGTGAAGTCCTTGGCACGGTTGAGCGCGAAGACGGCGTCCATGGACTTGCCGGGCTCCAGCGCGGTCCACTTCAGGGCCACCGCGTAGCCGTCCGCCCGGTCGGGCGCGGCGTTGCTGACGGGGGCCTTCTGGCCGACCTTGTCGAGTTCCTTGCTGCGGTCGGACACCAGAGGACCGTTGTTCGTCTCGCGGACGGTGATCTTCCGGTCCTTGCCGCCGGCGACCTTGATGGTCTCCTCGCGGGTCTCGAACTCCTTGGTCTTGCCGTCGTACAGGTAGCCGTCGTCGGAGACCTTCTCCAGGAAGAGGTCGGTGACGTCCGCGCCCAGGTTGGTGAGGCCCCAGGCGATGTCCTGGTTGTGGCCGATGATCACACCGGGCATGCCGGAGAACGTGTAGCCGGCCGTGTCGTACTGGCAGGTCTTGGAGAGCTCCCGGCAGTGCAGGCCCATCTGGTACCAGAGGGAGGGCAGCATCGGCGCGAGGTGCGGGTCGTTCGCGAGCAGTGCCTTGCCGGACGTCGTGTGCTCGCCGGAGACGACCCAGGAGTTGGAGCCGATGCCATTGCCGTTCGGGCCGAGAAGCGCCGGGATCTCGTCGAGGGTGTCGGAGAGCGCGGAGAGCTGGGTGTTCAGGCCCTCCGTGGCCCCCTCCGGGGTCGTCGCACCGATGGAGTCCGACGGCGTCCCCTCGGGGTCGAACTTCCCGGTGACCGGGGAGATCGCACCGCTCTCCACGATCGGCTTGTGCTGCTTGTACGGGTAGCCGGGGTACAGGTCCTCGATCTGGTCCTCGTCGAGGCGGCTCGTCAGCAGCGAACGGTCGATCTCGTCCTGCATGTTGCCGCGCAGGTCCCAGGCCATCGCCTTGAGCCAGGCCACCGAGTCGACCGGGGTCCACTCACCGGGCTTGTAGTCGTTGGTCAGCCCCAGAGCCGCGTACTCGACCGAGATGTCCCGGCCTTCCTTGCCCTTCAGATACGCGTTGACGCCCTCCGCGTACGACTGGAGGTTCTTCTTGGTGCCCTCGTCCAGGACTTCGTCGTACTCCTTCTGCGCCACCTGCCGCCAGCCGAGCGTGCGCAGGAAGGAATCGGTCTCCACCTGCCCGGAACCGAACATCTCGGAGAGCCGGCCGGACGTCATGTGCCGCCGGACGTCCATCTCCCAGAAGCGGTCCTGGGCCTGGACGAAGCCCTGGGCGCGGAAGAGGTCGGCGTCGGAGTCCGCGTAGATCTGCGGGATCCCGTAGGCGTCACGTTTGACCTCGACGTCGCCGGCAAGGCCGTCGAGGGTCATCGACCCGGTGGTCTGCGGGTACGAGGCCCGCACGGTGGACACGGACCAGTACGCCCCGTACCCGACACCCGCGACGAGCGCCAGCACCAGGACGAGCACGATCAGGCGGGCGCGTCGCCCCTTCTTCCTGCCGGGCTTCTTCGCGTCGGAAGGGCCGGAAGAGGCGGTTGTGTTGGCGGGCATCGCTGTCCTTCGAGGGGCAGGGTGGTCCTGGGAGTGCAGGAGCAACCATAGGCGCAGCGGAGAAGCCACTCGGACGCGGTATAGGGATGCATCCATTTGCGTCTTCCTCGCACGAACACTCGAAGACGTCAAGGAACCGTTAACGATTAGGTAAGGTAACGAAGTACCTCGCTGCCGGTGGACGATCCGGCAGGCGCACGCAGGGAAGGAACGGACCCTGACTGTCCACGCGCTCAACGAACTCCTGCTCGTCTGCTCGCTCGTCCTGCTCGTCGCCGTGGTGGCGGTACGGATCTCCTCGCGCAGCGGGCTCCCCAGCCTGCTCCTGTACCTCGGCATCGGGATCGCGCTGGGACAGGACGGCATCTTCGACGTCCAGTTCGACAACGCCGAGCTGACGCAGGTGTTCGGCTACGCCGCCCTGGTCGTCATCCTGGCCGAGGGCGGACTCGGGGCGAAGTGGAAAGAGGTCAGACCCGTCCTGCCCGCCGCCGCGGTGGTCTCGACCGTCGGCGTCGGCATCAGCGTGGCCGTCACCGCCTCGGCCGCGCACTACCTCGTCGGCCTGGAGTGGCGCCAGGCACTCATCATCGGCGCGGTCGTCTCCTCCACCGACGCGGCAGCGGTCTTCTCCGTGCTGCGCAAGGTGCCCCTGCCGCACCGGATCAACGGGGTCCTGGAGGCCGAGTCGGGGTTCAACGACGCTCCCGTCGTCATCCTGGTCGTCGCCTTCTCCGCGGTCGGCCCGGTCGAGCACTGGTACGTCCTGGTCGCGGAGATCGCCATGGAACTGGCCATCGGAGCGGCCATCGGCATCGCGGTGGGCTGGCTGGGGTCCCTGGCGCTGCGGCATGTGGCCCTGCCCGCCTCCGGCCTCTACCCGATCGCCGTGATGGCCATCGCCGTGTCCGCGTACGCGGCGGGCGCCATGGCCCACGGCAGCGGCTTCCTCGCCGTCTACCTGGCCGCGATGATCCTCGGCAACTCCAAGCTGCCGCACTGGCCCGCCACGCGCGGCTTCGCCGACGGGCTCGGCTGGCTCGCCCAGATCGGCATGTTCGTCCTGCTCGGACTGCTGGTGACGCCGCACGACCTGATCGACGACTTCTGGCCGGCCATCGTCGTGGGCCTGGTGCTGACCATGGTGGCGCGGCCGCTGTCGGTCTTCCTGAGCCTCGCGCCGTTCCGGCTGCCGACCCGCGAGAAGGTCCTCATGTCCTGGGCCGGGCTGCGCGGGGCGGTGCCCATCGTCCTGGCGACCATTCCGATGGTGTCCGGGGTGGAGGGCAGTACGAGAATCTTCAACATCGTCTTCGTCCTGGTCATCGTCTACACCCTCGTCCAGGGCCCGACGCTGCCGTGGGTCGCGAACAAGCTCGACATCGCCGACGATCCGGCCGAGGCCGACGACCTGGGCATCGAGTCCGCTCCCCTGGAGCGGCTGCGGGGCCATCTGCTGTCGGTCACCGTCCCCCCGAAGTCGAAGATGCACGGGGTCGAGGTCAGTGAGCTCCGGCTCCCGGCCGGCGCCGCCGTCACGCTGGTGGTCCGCGACGACAAGAGCTTCGTGCCGTCTCCGACGACGGTCCTCCGACGCGGCGACGAGCTCCTGGTGGTGGCCACCGATCCGGTGCGCGACAGAGCGGAGGAGCGGCTGCGGGCGGTCGGCGAAGGGGGCAAGCTGGCCGGCTGGCTGGGCACGGGCGGCAGCGCCGTTTCCGGCGCCCGCCGTCCGGCGGCCCCCTCTGGCGGGTCGGCCATCCCCCACGCGATGAAACTGGCCAGGAAGCTCGGCGGCGCCAGTGCCGCCGGAAGCCGCGGCGCCGGAAGCCGCGGCGCCGGCGAAGGCGGCGGCGGCGCGGGTGGAACGGACGGCAGAAGCGGCAAGGGCACGAAGACCCGCTCCTGAAACGCCCTGCGCCCCCGCCCCGGCCCGCGGCACCGCTGCCCCGCCCCGCCCCGCCCCGACCACGCGACTCAAGGAGACGAAGCAGGCGGGCGACAGCGGACGCGTCGCAGATCACAGGCCGGCACGGAAACCCTGTGCGCAATCACAGGCGCACGGACTTTTCTGCCTGTAGCATGAAGGTAAACCTGATCGACCAACTCTGTCTGAAGCAGAGCTGGCGCGACCGTATGGCGGTCGTGGTGTCTCTTCGCCCGGCGTTTCTTCGCCGATGGCAGCGAGTCGCCCGGCATCTACCGCAGTTACGCGCGAAGAGGACAGCTCTCGGCCGCTTCCGTCCGGCCCGCCCCACAAGGGCGCCGGGAAGCAGGGCTACCAGGCGGCAGAAAGGCAAGGACCGTGGCGACCACGGTCTCCGACCGCCCCGGATACGGGCAACTGCTGCGCACCCCTGGTGTGTGGACCTTCCTCCTCCCGGGCTTCGCCGCACGGCAGCCCTTCGCGATGCTCACCATCGGCA
Source organism: Streptomyces sp. NPDC091649 (assembly GCF_044756785.1). Taxonomy (NCBI): domain Bacteria; kingdom Bacillati; phylum Actinomycetota; class Actinomycetes; order Kitasatosporales; family Streptomycetaceae; genus Streptomyces; species Streptomyces sp. NPDC091649. The sequence goes on from NZ_JBIVTR010000012.1 coordinate 103,588, forward strand.
TCGTCCTCCTCGTGCAGCACACGACCGGTTCGTACGGCAGCGCGGGCGCCGTCGCGGCGATCTCCGGCGTCTCCATGGCCCTGTTCGCCCCGCAGAGCGGCAAGCTCGCCGACCGCTTCGGCCAGCGTTCCGTCCTGCTGCCCGGGGTCCTGCTCCACGCCGTCTCGGTGAGCGCCCTGACCGCACTGGCGCTGGCCGACGCACCCCTGTGGGCGCTCTTCGTCGCCGCCGTCCCGACCGGCGCCTCGATCCCGCAGATCGGCCCCATGGTGCGGGCCCGCTGGGCGGCGATGCTGGGGGCGACCCCCGACCGGCCCGCCTCCCCGCTGATGTCCACGGCTGCCGCCTTCGAGTCGGTGACCGACGAGTTCACGTTCGTCCTGGGCCCGGTGATCGCCACCGCGCTGTGCACCGGCGTGCACCCGGCGGCCGGACTGATCGCGGAAGCCGCCCTGACCCTGGTCGGCGGCCTGCTCTTCGCCGCGCAGCGCGCCACCCAGCCCGCCCCCCGCGACGCGGCCACCGCGGCCGCACCGCACACCTCGGCGCTCGCCGTGCCGGGTGTGCGCGTCCTGGCCGTCACCTTCCTGGGCATCGGCGCGGTCTTCGGCGGGATGCAGGTCTCGCTGACCGCGTTCTCCGAGGAGATCGGGCACCCCGGAGTGAACGGCGTGCTCTACGGCATCTTCGCGGCGGGCAACATGCTGGCCGGCATCGCCTGCGGCGCCATCGCCTGGAAGAGCAGTCCGCGCCGCCGGCTGATCGTCGGGTACGTCGCGCTGACCCTGACCGCGTCCGGCCTGTGGGCCGTGCACTCGGTCCCGCTGCTCGCCGGACTCGGCCTGCTGGTCGGCCTCTGCATCGCCCCGGCGCTGATCAGCGGCTACACCCTGGTCGAGGACCTGGTGCCCGCCGGCGCCCGCACCGAGGCGTTCACCTGGCTGACGGGCGCGGTGGCGCTCGGACAGGCGGCGGCCGTGACCGTGGCGGGCCGGCTCGCCGACGCCCACGGAGCGAGCACCGGCTTCCTGGTGCCCCTGGCCGGGACCGCGCTGGCCCTGGTGACCCTGCTGACCCTGCGCTCGCGGCTGACTCCGAAGCCCTCGGGGCGCACCGTGGCACGTGGGATCGGTCACCGGGAGCCGGTCACAGTGGACTGATCCGACGGAATACGTCAGTATGGAGCGTCGTTAGCACTCATTGAGTGAGAGTGCCAGGAGGAGCAAGTGCCGACCTACCAGTACCAGTGCACCGAGTGCGGCGAGGGCCTCGAGGCGGTGCAGAAGTTCACCGATGATGCCCTGACCGTATGCCCGAGCTGTGACGGACGCCTCAAGAAGGTGTTCTCCGCGGTCGGCATCGTCTTCAAGGGTTCCGGTTTCTACCGGAACGACAGCCGTGGCTCCTCGTCGAGCAGCACACCGGCGTCGGCGGCCGCGAAGTCGTCCGACTCCGCGTCGTCCTCGTCGTCGGGTTCGGACTCGAAGGCGAGCGCGTCGTCGTCCTCTTCGTCCGCGTCCTCGTCGTCGGCGTCGTCCACACCGGCCTCGACGAGCGGTACGTCGGCCGCCTGAGCCCGCGTACGCCCCACCTGCTTCGCACCGGACCCCGCCGAGACCACTCGGCGGGGTCCGGTCGTCCGCCCTGGGAGACACCGCTCCGGATACGGTGACCAGCATGGCGAACGCACATACGGAAACGGGCTCCGGTACGGGTACGGCGGGTACCGAGGATTCCGCGGAGATCGGTGTCATCGGCGGCTCGGGCTTCTACTCCTTCCTGGAGGACGTCACCGAGGTCTCTGTGGACACCCCCTACGGGAAGCCGAGCGACTCGGTCTTCCTCGGCGAACTCGGTGGCCGGCGGGTGGCTTTCCTGCCCCGGCACGGACGCGGCCACCATCTGCCGCCGCACCGCATCAACTACCGGGCCAACCTGTGGGCGCTGCGCTCCGTCGGGGTCCGGCAGGTGCTGGGGCCGTGCGCGGTGGGCGGGCTGCGGCCGGAGTACGGGCCGGGCACCCTGCTCGTTCCCGACCAGCTGGTGGACCGCACCAAGGCCCGCGTACAGACGTACTACGACGGTGAGCCGAGGGCCGACGGAACCCGGCCGAACGTCGTCCACCTGGGCTTCGCCGACCCGTACTGCCCCGAGGGGCGCAAGGCCGCGCTCGCCGCGGCCCGCGGACGCGACTGGGAGCCGGTGGACGGCGGCACCCTCGTGGTGGTCGAGGGCCCCCGCTTCTCGACCCGCGCGGAATCGCGCTGGCACGCGGCGATGGGCTGGTCGGTCGTGGGCATGACGGGCCACCCCGAGGCCGTCCTCGCTCGGGAGCTGGGGCTCTGCTACACGACGATGACCCTGGTGACCGACCTGGACGCGGGCGCCGAGGCGGGCGAGGGCGTCTCGCACGAGGAGGTGCTCCGGGTGTTCGCGGCCAACGTCGACCGGCTGCGGTCGGTGCTGTTCGACGCGGTGACCGGGCTGCCGCGGAGCGGAAGCCGCAACTGCACGTGCGCCCACGCGCTGGACGGGATCGACACCGGGATCGCGCTGCCGTAGCGGTGGCCGCGGTCACCGTGGTGGGGCGTTGTCGCCGGAACGGGTGATGGAGTTCTCCCCAGTGCGGCCGCTGTCCACAGGCGTCAGCGGGATCCGCGCGGACCGTGGAGAGTGAGGGGAGTTCGGCCGGGTCAACCGGGCCGGGCTCCCCTTTCCGTTGCGCCGGTCGGCCCGATTCCTGGTGGTGCCATGTCCACGTGCCCGTCCACGCCCGCCCCTCTCACCCCGCCTCCGCCCACACCCCCGGCCGCGTCCACACCCCCGTCCACTCCCCTCGCCCCGACCACGCCCCCGCCCGCTCCCTCCTTCCCGTCCGCGTCTCCTTCCCCCGCTCCGCTCAGCTCGTCCACGCGCCCGCGCTCCGCGCACGGCTCCCCGGCGTCCGTCCCCGCCCACGCCTCCGCCCGCTGGTCCGGGTCCATGCCCGGGTCCGGGTCCGGGTCCGTGCCCGGGTCCGTGCCCGGGTCCGTGCCCGGGTCCGTGCCCGGGTCCGTCCACGCTCCTGCAGCCGGGGGCCGGGGAGCGTCGCTGCCCCCGCTCCTGCCCCCGGCACCGGCACCGGTGACCGCGCCGTGCGGGGTGAGGCCCTTCGCGCCCCTGCGGGTCAGGGGCAGTGGCGCGGACCGGCTGCGACGGGCACTGCGCCGGCAGCGGCGTGCTGCGGCCGCGGGGCTCGCGCTGGCGGGAGCCGCGCTGGCCACCACGGGGCTGGGCGCCGAAGGGGAGGCCGGCCCGTCGGGCGTTCCGTCGGGGGCCGGCCGGTCGGCCGATCGGCTGGTCTCCGCACCGGTGCGGATCGCTGATCCGGAGACCGTACGACTGCTGCGACCGGGAGACCGGGTCGATGTGATCGCGGTCGGTGATGCCGGCGGCGACGCGCGCGTGGTGGCACAGGGGGTACGCGTGGCGGAGGTCCCGCATACGGCCGTCGGACCCGGCGGCGCCGGGACCGAAGCACCGGGCTCCGGGGCGAAGGGCACGGCCCCGGCAGCCGGCGCCGAAGGGGCGGGGGTGTCGGCCGGGACCCTGGTGGTGCTGTCCGTGGAACGGCCGACGGCCACGGAGCTGCTCGGCGCGAGCGCTTCGGGGCAGCTGGCCGTGGCGGTGTCCGATGCGAACTGACGCACTCTCACGTCACCCGTGGGAAGTACCGGATTGGACAGTGCCGCCTGCTCCCGCCTTAGGTGACGGAGCAGTTCGCTCCCCCTACCGCACACGCGAAGGAAGGCTCACCTGTGAGCGAGAAGAAGGTCAGCCTGCTGGACGGCTTCAAAGCCTTTCTGACGCGCGGCAATGTGATCGACCTCGCGGTGGCTGTCGTCATCGGCGCCGCGTTCACCAACATCGTGAACGCGGTCGTGAAGGGCGTCATCAACCCCCTGGTCGGCGCGTTCGGCACCCAGGACCTGGACAACTACAGCTCCTGCCTCCAGGGCCCCTGCACCACGGACCCGGAGACCGGGGAGATGGACGGGATCGAGATCCTGTGGGGTTCGGTGCTCAGCGCCGCCCTCAGCTTCCTGATCACCGCTGCCGTCGTGTACTTCCTGATGGTGCTGCCGATGGCCAAGTACCTGGCCCGGAGGGCGGCGATGCAGGCCGCCAAGGAAGGCGTGCAGGAGACGCTGGAGGTGAGCGAGCTGGAGGTGCTGAAGGAGATCCGCGACGCCCTCGTCGCGCAGCGCACCGGCGGCACGCCCGTTGCCGATGGGCCGGACTCGCAGGACGGCCCGGGCGGGGCCGGCGGGACCGCTGCGGGCCCCCGCGAGGACCGGTAGCGCTCCGGGCGACCGCTCAGACGTGGTGGGGCGGCTTCTCGTCCAGGAAGCGCGCGAGGTCCGCGGCACCGCCGCCGGTGAGAGGCCGCTCGCCCCACCCCTCGTCCGTATCGTCCGCGGACTGCCGGTCCAGCGGATCGTCGAAGACCAGAACCGGCTTGGGTTTCGGTTCCTGGTGCGGCGGCTCCTGTGGCTGCTGCTGCTTCGCATCGCGCGGGCGGGGGGCGGGGGCGGCGCTCATGTCTCCAGGGTACGGCGGCCCGCCACGAGGTGTGAGCCGCCGCGGAGCCGGACGGCGGGCGTCAGCGGTCCTTCGGGTCGATGAGCCACAGGCCGAGCACGACGAGAAACGACAGGCAGAGGAAGCCGGCCCCCCACCAGGCGGTCGCGGTGTTGCCCTCCATCCACTCGTCGATCAGAACCGTCAGCCCCCAGAGCTGACCGATGACGACCGTCATGGCCAGGGTGAGCCGGGCGGTCAGCTTCGAGGAACGCTCGGGGTTCTGGTCGGTGCCCGCTCCGGGCCCGGGGCCGGTGTGCCAGACACGCGGGTCCCCGTACCCGCTGGTGGGCCGGATCTGCGGGTACCGCTCGTGCACCGGCCGGTTCAGCGCGGGGTCGGCGCTGCCGGGGTGGTAGGCGGGGAAGTGGCTGCCCGGGGGTGGCAGTGGCTGCTCGGGGTGCGGAGTGTCGTTCATGCCCGCCTGCCCGGAGCCCCGTCGGAGGCGGAGGCCGCACCGGATCTCCGCCCGGGGCCCGCCGCCTGGCCGGCGGCCCGGTCGCCCGGGACCGTTCCGTCGCCGTCCGGGGGCGCGGGCCGCGCACCAGTGCCCCGGTGCCGGGCTCGTGGACCGGCGGCCCGGGGCGGGGACTCGGCGCCGCCGCCGATGTCGGGGCAGCCGATGCGGGAGGCGAGGTCGGGGCGCTCGCCGCCGAGCTGGCGGCACAGGCCCTCCTCGACGCTCTCGCCGGAGCGAGTGGTCCCCACCGCCCAGACGCTTCCGTCGTCCTGCTCGATGACCACGACCTTCGGCAGCCCGCGCGGCGGCGGCCCCGCGGTGACCTCGCCGGACCGGGCGTCGAAGACTCCCTCGTGGCACGGGCAGTACAGCTCGCCCTCCGTGCCCCGGTCCTGGCGCCAGAGCACGGCGCAGGCGAGGTGGGTGCAGACGGCGGAGTAGCCGACGAGGGTGCCGTCGTCGAGGCGGACGGCGACGGCCCGGTCCTCCTCGCCCGGGTAGCGGAAGGCGATCGACTCGCCGGGCAGGAGTCGCGGGGCGATGCGCTTGGCCTCGGGTGTTTTGCCCTCCTCGCCGTCGCCGTGGCGGTGGAGCATGCCGGCGGCCACCCCGATGCCGCCGACGGCGAGACCGCCGGAGACGGTGGTGACGATCCGGAGGTAGTCCCGCCGGGTGGTGAGGGAGTCGGCGGCGATCCGGTCCCGGAGCGCCTCGCGCGGGTCTCCGCCGGCGGGGTGCTCGCCGCCCGGCTGCTGGTCGGTGACGCTCATCGGCGGACGTCCTTCCCGTTGATCTCGACGACGGGAAGTCCGCCGGGGACCGGCCACTGCACCCGTTCGGCGGGGACGACCATGGCCACGCCGGTGCGGACCTCCGTCTCGCCGAAGACGAACGTGTCGGCGACCTGGACCCCGGGGCGCTCCGCCTGGAGCTCCTCGACGGTTCCGTAGAAGAGCGCTCCGGTCGGACAGACGGTGGCGCACATGGGGGCCAGGCCGTAGGCGGTGCGGTCGTAGCAGAGGTTGCACTTCATCTGCAGCTTCGCCTGGAGGTCGATCTTCGGTACGCCGAAGGGGCAGGCGTTGACGCAGTTGGAGCAGCCGATGCAGCGGGTGGTGTCGGCCTGCTGCACCACACCGTCGGCGGTCACCAGGATCGCGTCGGCGGGACAGACCTCGGCGCACGGGGCGACCGGGTCCTCGCAGTGCATGCAGACGGTGGGAAGGGAGGCGACGGACCGGCCCTCGTCCGTGTAGTCGAGGTGGATCATCGACTTGCCGCGGTGGGAGTCGCATTCGCGGCAGGCCGAGACACATGCCTGGCAGCCGATGCAGCGCCCCGGGTCGATGAAGATCGTTCTGCCCATCATGGGGCCTCAGCTCCTCTCCGAGGTGCCACGGCCCTGGGGGGCCGTGGGAGGCAGCGGGTCGGTACGGGAGACCTGGGTCTCCGGGTAGGCGACGTGGCCGGGGGCGACCGGCGGGGCGGGGACCTCGTCGATCCGCTCGGCGTGCTCGATGCGGCAGGCGCACACCTTGTACTCCGGGATCTTGGACCGGGGGTCGAGGGCGTCGATGGTGAGGGCGTTGGCCGCGGTGGGGACGGGCCAGTGGTACGGCACGAACACGGTGTCGGGGCGGATCGCCTCGGTGACCAGGGCGGGGAAGACCTCGCTGCCGCGCCGGGTGACGACGCGGACGGGCTCGCCGTTGCGGAAGCCGTGCGACGGGTGGATCTCGGCCCAGGGGCGCGGAGTCTGTTCGACGAGGGCGCCGAGCCTGCGGGTCTGGTTGCCGGAGAGGAAGTGGGCGACGGTGCGGCCGGTGGTGAGGGACATCGGGTGCTCGTCGTCGTACGGGTCCATCGGCGGGTGCCATTCGACGACCTGGAGGTGGATCTTGCCGTCGGGGTGGTAGGTCTTCCCGTCCTCGAAGAGCCGCGGGGTGCCGGGGTGATCGGTGGTGGGGCAGGGCCAGGCGATGCCGCCGGTCTCCTCCAGGCGTTCGTAGGTGATGCCGTAGTAGTCGTTGACGGTGCCGGCCGAGGCGACGCGCAGTTCGTCGAAGACCGACCGGGAATCGGGGAAGTCGAACTTGTCACCGGCGCCGAGCCGCCGGGCGAGTTCGCACATCACCCAGGTGTCGGTCCGGACGCCGGGGGGAGGGTCCTGGGCCTTGTTGTGCTTGACCACGCGGGCTTCCGCGTTGGCCATCACCCCTTCGTCCTCGGCCCAGGTGGTGACGGGAAAGACGACATGGGCGTTGGCGGCGGTCTCGGAGAGGAAGAAGTCGAATTGCGCGTGGAACTCGGTGGCGTCGTATCCCTCCTTGACCACCCGGTAGTTGGGCAGGGAGACGAAGGGGTTGTTGCAGATGCCGATCAGTCCGCGGATCTCGCGGCGCTGCATCTGCCAGACCATTTCCATCATGGAGGTCCCGGCGAGCGGGAGCTCGGACTCCTCGATGCCCCAGATGTCGCAGATCTGGCGGCGATGCTCCTCGTTCGTGATGGAGCGTCCACCGGGGAGGAGGTCGGACTTCTGGCCGTGCTCGCGGCCGCCCTGCCCGTTGCCCTGGCCGGTGATGGTGCCGTACCCGGCGCCGGGTTTCCCGATGTGGCCGGTGGCGGCGCAGAGGCTGATCACGGAGAGGCAGTTCTCGACGCCCTGCGAGTGGTGCTCGATGCCCCGGGCGTGCCAGGCCATGGCCTTCGGTGCGCGGGCGAAGGCACGGGCGACCTGGACGATCTGCTCGGCGGGGATCCCGCAGATCGCGGCGGCACGGGAGGGCGGGTACTCGGCGGCCTTGGCCTTGACCTCCTCCCAGCCGGTGGCGTGGGCGGCGAGGTACTTCTCGTCGGTGAGCCCTTCCTCGACGACGACATGCAGGACGGAGGTGAAGAACGCCGAGTCGGTGCCGGGTTTGAGGGCGACGTGGATGTCGGCGGTCCGGGCGATGGCGGTCTCGCGCGGGTCGACGACGATGAGGCCGGCCCCGCGGTCCCGGGCTCCCCAGACGTACTGGGTCATCACGGGGAAGCACTCGCCGACGTTGGAGCCGGCGATGAGCAGGCAGTCGGTGAGCAGGATGTCGGAGAAGGGGTTGCCGGCCCGGTCGATGCCGAAGGCCAGTTTGTTGGCGCCTGCCGCGCTGACCATGCAGAGGCGGCCGTTGTAGTCGACGTGCCGGGTCTTGAGTGCGACCCGGGCGAACTTGCCCACCAGATACGTCTTCTCGGAGAACAGGCTGGCCCCGCCGAGGAGCCCGAAGGCGTCGTTGCCGTGGGCCTGCTGGATGCGTTCGACCTCGGAGACGGTGAAGTCGAGCGCCTCCTCCCAGGAGACCTCGCGGAACTCCTCGTCGCGGGAGCGGCGCATCAGCGGGGCGGTGAGCCGGTCGGGGTGGTTGACCTGCTGGTAGGCGTTGATGCCCTTGGGGCAGAGCCGCATCCGGTTGATGTCGTGGTTGCGGGGTTCGACGCCGAAGACCTTGCCGCCCCGGTCCACGCGCAGATACATCCCGCACTGGACTCCGCAGAAGCAGCAGTGGGTCGGTACCAGCGTCTCGCCGTTCTGGTCGGCGTGCCACTGGTCGGCGGGGATGCCTCCGGCGTCCCGGAAGGCGCGGGTGCCGGGAGGCGAGAGGGAGGGATCGAGCGGGATGAAGGTGCGGCGGTCGGCAGCAGCTCGCGGATCCGCGGTCACTTGAAGCCCTTCTTCACGTCGGAGAGATAGGCACTGCCGCGCAGCACCCGCTTGCAGCGCGGGCAGTACTCGGCCCAGGAGTCGAAGCCGAGCCGGAGGTCACGCATGGTGCCGCGCAGGTTCTCGACGTAGGGCCCGGTGTCGATGGGTTCCTCGCAGCGGCGGCAGGCGAACACCTCGTCGTCCGTGCGGCCGGTGTACTTGAACAGCTGCATGCCGACGGCGGCCGGGCGCTGGACGATGTGGAAGAACTTGCCGAACGGGATGTAGATGAGGGTGAAGACCACTGACGCCATGTGCAGGATCGCCAAGAACTGGTAGCCGCCGCCGTGCAGGAAGATCGAGGAGAAGGTGAGCAGCAGGCCCGTCACGGAGATGACGATGAGGGCGATCAGTGGCACGAGGTCGTAGGCGAAGCGCTGGCCGGTGGCGGCGCCGCGGTCCTTCATCCGGCGCCACAGGAAGTACGAGGCGCCGGGGATGACGAGGATCGCGGCGATGTCCAGGCCGTGGAACATCAGCCAGCCGAGCACGTTGAGGGAATCGAAGCCGAGGATCTTGAAGCCCCAGATCCGCATCTCGTAGCCGGGTCCGGAGCCGTTGCCGGAAGTGAAGGTGAACCAGCCCCAGGTGAGAGGGAAGGTGATCAGGGCGGCGAGGACGCATCCCCAGAAGATCAGCTGGTGGGCGGCCCAGCGGGCGTGGGAGCGGGCGCCGAGGAACTTCTGGAATCCCAGGTAGGTCGCGATCATCTTCGGCAGGGCGGTAGGGGCCCTGCGGAAGTTGTCCAGGGAGAACAGGCTGCGCCAGCCCTGCTTGAAGAGGCGTCGGGCTCCGGGGGCGGAGATCCAGACGGTGTAGCGGTAGGCCACGCCGAAGGCCAGGAAGACCGTGGCCACGGCATAGGGGAGGAGGGCCGAGTCGAAGTTGCGGAGCATACGGCTGCCGAGCACGATCGCGAGGATCAGCAGAGCGGAGACCACCACTCCCGCGAGCGTGGCCCGGGTGGTGACGGACCGGGGCCCGGTCGTGGCGGGGGGCGCGGCCTCGCCGTCGCCGGGGGCGTGGGGCTCGGCTGCTGCGGCTTCTGAGGGCTCGGTCACTCGGCCACCGTAGGGCTGTTTGGGAGGATTGAACCCGTTTTAGTGGGTGAGAGGGTGAGCGGGTCGCCCGGACAGTCGCAAGGAGCGCCTCGTCCGGGCGGGGCCTTCCCGCCCATCCGGCTCGCCGGTACGTTGCGCATCGCATCGGCCCGCGCTCCGCGACGGGCCCCGATCCCCACCGAGGAGCCGCACGATGACCCCCGTGGACCCTGTCGGCGCCGTCGACCCTGTTGACCCCGTCGATGCCGTCGATGCCGTCGATCCTGTGGACCCCTTGGACGCCGAGTCCGGGGAGCCCGGGCAGCGGCCGCCGCTGGACGCGCTGACCGATGTGGCCGGAATGCGCGTGGGCCACGCCGAGGTCGCCGGCGCGGGAGCTCTGAGCGGCACCACCGTCGTCCTGGCGCCCGAGGGCGGAGCGGTGGCCGCCGTGGACGTACGGGGCGGGGGGCCGGGCACACGGGAGACGGACGCGCTGGACCCCCGGAACCTGGTGCAGCGGGTCGACGCCGTCGTCCTCACGGGCGGCAGCGCTTACGGCCTCGACGCCGCGTCCGGCGTGATGGCCTGGCTGGAGGAGCGGGGCCGGGGCGTCCGGGTCGGTGCCGGGCCCACCGAGGTGGTGCCGGTCGTCCCGGCCGCCGCCCTCTTCGACCTGGGCCGGGGCGGCGACTGGCGGGCCCGCCCCGACGCGACGACCGGCCGCGCGGCGGTGGAGGCCGCGGCCGCGACTGGACCGGGGGAGCCCGTCACCGAGGGCGGTGTGGGCGCGGGCACCGGTGCGGTGGCGGGACAGCTCAAGGGGGGCATCGGCACGGCGAGCGTCCGCCTGGCATCCGGCGTCACGGTCGCCGCCCTCGTCGCGGTGAACGCGGCGGGCTCGGTGGTCGATCCCCGCACCGGGGCGCTGTTCGGCGAGTACGGGGTCGCGGAGGCGCCGCCCCACCCTCCGGCCGAGGTCCACGCGGCGGCGATGCGGCGGCTGGCCCGGGAGCGGGAGGCCATGGAGGCGGCCGGGGGCGGGGTCCCGCCGTTCAACACGACGATCGCGGTCGTCGCCACGGACGCGGACCTGACCCGGGCGCAGGCCCAGAAGTTGGCGGGGACCGCACACGACGGCCTTGCGCGCGCGGTACGTCCGGTCCATCTGCTGACCGACGGGGACACCGTTTTCACGCTGGCCACCGGGCGGGTGCCGGTGCCCCCCGAAGGCCCGGCCGCCGTCAACGAGATCCTCGCGGCGGGCGCCGACGTCCTGGCGCGGGCCATCGTGAAGGCCGTGCGCGCGGCCCGGGGCGTCGAGGGACCGGGCGGCAGGCTCCTCTCGTACACGGAGCTGTACGGCGGCTCGGGCGAGGGGCCGGACAGCGGCGCGCGCACGTAGGCGGGCAGCGGCTCGCACACGGCGCCCGACAGCGGCTCGGGCGCGGGAGCGGCTCGCGACGCGGTCGGGCATCGACTCGCGCTCGGAGCGGCGCGGTGGCCGGGGGTGTCGGGGGTGCCCGCGAGCGGCGTACCGCGACTCGGGCAGGGCCCGATCACAGGGGGCGCGCGGCGCGTGCGCGGGGCGCGCGGGCGGCCGACTCGCCGTCACGGCAAGGGAGTTCGCCCCAAGCGCCCGAAATGCGCCGGGAACACGCGGGGAACTTTCTGCGTGCGCCTTACGTTTTTACCAACCCCGGTCACGATGTCGGACCCAGGGACTACGTTAAGCACGCATCAAGTAACACGCGGCGACGGCCTGGAGACACCACCTTGAGTGATCCGTACGAGACAACCGAGCACCACCTCGACCGACTCCTGCGACGCGCCCTCAACTCCTTCGACCTTCCCGACAGCACGGCCGACCGCCTCGGTACCGCGCTCGCCCACAGCAGTTCGCTGCACTCGTCGCACCACAGCTCCGTGCTGCACCGCGAGACCTACCGTCACACGTACCTGCTCGCCGACGGTTCCGCCCTCACCCTGTGGGAGCTGGTGCACAGCGAAGGGCGGGACGTGCGGGCCCCGAGCCGGCACGAGCTGTACGACCGGGAGAGCGACGCACGCATCGCCGCCTCCCGGCTTGCCGGCAGCTTCTCCGACTCCCCTGCTTTCGGAGACGCCCTCGGGGATTCCGCCGGGGATTCCTTCGGGGACGAGGTCAGCCAGGAGCCTTACGGGGATCTGGACATGCTGGCGGTCCTGATGTCCGCGCCTCCGGCCCCGCTCCCCCGCACGTACGCCCCCGACAACTCCGCGGACCACGCCCGCCGGGTCCTGCGCCGCGCGGAGAACGCCGACCGGCCGGGCGAGCGGAAGGCGCGGCTGCTCCGGTCCGCCTTCGCCCACCACATCACGCAGATCTTCGGACGTCAGTGCCGCGTCGACGGCCGGTCCGCGGGGTTCACGCTCTACGAGCACGCGTTCCTGCTGCTGGACGGCAGCGAGACGAGCCTGTGGGAGGTCGAGCACACAGCGACGCCGGACGGTCGTCACATGTGCGAGGTGTACGAGGACGAGCACACCGCCCGCACGGCGATGGAGAGCCGCACCCGGATCTGCTGACCCGACGCCAGGCCGACCGCCCCTTTCCTCCTCGGACTCTCCACCGCTACCGGAGTGCCGACCCCGGCGCCTGCGGCCGTACGCGACGGCTTCGACGCGGTGACCGGACCTCGGCGGGTCGCCCCACTGAGGTCCGGTCACCGCAGGTTGCCCAGCTGAGGTCCGGTCACCGCAGGTCCCGCCGCTGAGGTCCGTCACCGCGTGGCCGATTCCGGTCACGGTGCAGCCCGTTCCACCGGGCCCGGTCGCAGGGCCACCGGGGGGTCAGTTCGCGCCGTCCTCCACCTGGGCATGCGGCCGGGTCGGCAGGGCGAACATCACCAGGAAGATCACGGAGAACACTCCGGCCACCCACCACAGCGACTGCTGGAACGCGTCGACGTATACGGGGCCGACCGCTTCGGGGGACTGCCGGTCGCCGATCGCGCCGAAGAAGACGACGGACACCAGCCCCAGGCCGAGCGCCGTCCCCATCTGCTGCACGGTGTTGATCAGGCCGGATGCCGAACCCGCGTGCTCCTTGGGCACTTCGGAGAGGACCGCGTCGGTCAGCGGGGCCACGATCAGCCCCATCCCCGTGCCCATGACCACCAGCGGCACGGCCATCTGCCAGGACGTGATGCCCGTGCCGTACTGCTCGCTCTCCCAGAGGTAGATCAGCAGCCCGACGACCATGAGCAGGGCGCCGGCCTGGAGGACCTTGCGGCCGAAGCGGGGCACCAGCTTCTGCACCGAGATCCCGGCGGCCACGGAGACGGCGACGGAGAACGGGATGCCCGTCGTGCCGGCGCGGAGCACGCTCCAGCCGAGACCCGTCTGCATGTAGAGGGTCCAGACCAGGAAGAAGATCCCGAGGCCCACGCCGAAGGTCAGCTGGACGGTGATGCCGGCGGCGAAGCTCTTGACCCGGAACAGGGACAGCTCGATCAACGGCGAGCCGTCGGCCAGCGCCTTCTGCCGCTGGTACAGGACGAGCGCCCCGAAGACGAGCAGACTGCCCGCCATCGACAGATGGCCCCAGAGCGGCCAGCCCAGCTCGTGCCCCCGGGTGAGCGGGTAGATGAGCATCAGCATCGCCAGAGTGATCAGAGCGACGCCGAGCAGGTCGAGACGGACCGCCTTGGGCGCCTTGGACTCGGTGATGAACTTCGCGCCGAGAACCAGCCCGACGATGCCGACGGGCAGGTTGATGAGAAAGATCGGCCGCCAGCCGAGTCCGAAGAGGTCCCACTCGGTGAGCAGCGCGCCCAGCAGCGGGCCGGAGACCGCCCCGAGCCCGACGATCGCGCCGAAGAGCCCGAACACCTTGCCGCGTTCGTGCGCGGGGAAGGTGGCGTGCACGATCGACAGGACCTGCGGCACCATCAGCGCGGCCGTCGCACCCTGGAGTACCCGCGCCCCGACCAGGATCTCGGGACTGCTCGCGAAGCCGCACAGGGCGGAGGCGAGCGTGAATCCGCCGATGCCGATGAGGAAGAGCCGCTTGCGTCCGTAGATGTCGCCGAGCCGGCCGCCCGTGATCAACCCGGCCGCGAAAGCGAGGGCGTAACCGGCGGTGATCCACTGGATCGCGGAGACCGAGGCCCCGGTCTCACGCTGGATGCTGGGGATCGCGATGTTGACGATCGTGACGTCGACCAGGTCCATGAAGGCCGCGGTCATCACGATGGCGAGCGCGAACCAGCGACGCCGGTCGGCCGGGGCCGGCCCTGCCGCGCCCGCTGTCCCCACGGGCGCCGACGGGGGTACGACGGAGGCTTTCCCGTGTTCGGGCGTCCCGGGCGTTGTGGACGGTACCGGTGGCGTGGGTGATGGGGAAGGTGCGGATGGTGCGGGTGGTGAGGTGTGCGTCGCCACGGACGGCGGGGGTGCGAAAGAAGGCATGGGGAGGAACCTAGGGAGCGATTAGGTCAGATCATGACCTGATGGTCCGGCACCCTGGGGCCATGTCCGACACCCCCGCACGACTGCTGAAACTGCTGTCGCTCCTCCAGACCCCGCGCGAATGGCCGGGTGGGGAACTGGCGGAGCGGCTTGACGTCAGCCCGCGCACGATCCGCCGGGACATCGACCGGCTGCGCGACCTGGGCTATCCGGTCGAGGCCGCACGCGGCTCGGTGGGCGGCTACCGCCTGGTGGCGGGGGCCGCCATGCCGCCCCTTCTGCTGGACGACGAGGAGGCGGTGGCCATCGCGGTGGGGCTGCGGGCAGGCGCGGGTCACGCGATCGAGGGCGTCGACGAGGCATCCGTACGGGCGCTCGCGAAGCTCGAACAGGTGCTGCCCTCGCGCCTGCGCCACCGGGTCTCCGCCCTCCAGAAGGCGACGGTGCCCCTGACCCGGGGTGACGGCGCCACCATCGACCCGCGGACGCTGACGACGCTGGCTTCGGCGGCCACCGGGCGGGAGCGGCTGAGGTTCGCCTACCGCAGCGGCGACGGCACCCGGACCAAGCGCCAGGTCGAGCCGAACCGGCTGGTGAGCACCGGGCAGCGCTGGTATCTGGTGGCGTACGACCTCGACCGCGAGGACTGGCGCACGTTCCGGGTGGACCGGGTCGGCGAACCGTACGCCACGGGGGCGCGGTTCGCCCCGAGACCGCTGCCTGTCGACGGTACGGAGAGCGGGGCTGAGAACGGCGCGGACAGCGGGGCGGACAGCGGGCGTGTGGGCGGCACCGGGGGCGGGGGCGGGGACGCGGCGAAGTTCCTGGCGCGGTCCATGAGGCGGATGCAACCGGAACTGCGCCTCGATGTGTGGTTCGGAGCACCGGCGGAGTTCGTGGCGGCGCGGCTGCCCGGGTTGCTCGGGGCACCGGAACCGGACGGGGAGGGCGGTTGCCGGCTGCGGACGTCGTTCGCCGACTCGCTGGAGTGGGTGGCACTGCGGCTGGCGTTGGTGGACTGCGAGTTCTCCGTGCGGGAGCCTCCGCAACTGGTGGCTCACCTGGAGGGCCTGGGCGCCCGGCTGACCCGCGCCGCCACGCTCCCGCCCCGGCGGAACGCGACCGGAGAGGACTCAAGCACGGCCGACCCCGGACAGGGATGAGCCCCGACGCCGGGGGGGGTGGGCGCCGGGGCTCAGCTCAGGGACCGGTGAAAACCGGTCGGGTGACCGGAACGACCCGGTCGGTCGGCCGGTGCGAACCGGCTTGATGGGGAGATTACGGGTTATTGGCTCACGCCGCAGCGTCAAAGCCCGTGTCGTGAGCCATTCGCTTCAATTCGAGGAGCGCGTGCTTCTCTATCTGGCGGATCCGCTCCCGCGTGAGGCCGTGCTGCTTGCCCACTTCGGTCAGGGTCCGCTCGCGGCCGTCCTCGATGCCGTACCGCATCTTGATGATCGAGGCGGTCCTGTTGTCGAGCTTGCCGATCAGGTCCTCCAGCTCCTCGCTGCGGAGCAGGGTCATCACGGACTGCTCGGGCGAGACGGCGGAGGTGTCCTCCAGGAGGTCGCCGAACTGGGTGTCGCCGTCGTCGTCCACGGACATGTTGAGGCTGACCGGGTCGCGGGCCCAGTCCAGGACGTTGCCCACGCGCTCGGCGTTGGAATCCAGCTCGGCGGCGATCTCCGCGTGCTCCGGGTCGCGCCCGTGCTCGCGGTTGAACTCCCGCTGGACCCTGCGGATCCGGCCGAGCTCCTCCACCAGGTGGACGGGGAGCCGGATCGTGCGGGACTGGTCGGCGATGGACCGGGTGATGGCCTGCCGGATCCACCAGGTCGCGTACGTGGAGAACTTGAAGCCCTTGGCGTAGTCGAACTTCTCGACCGCGCGCACCAGACCCGCGTTGCCCTCCTGGATCAGGTCGAGCAGAGGGAGCCCGGCACGCGGGTAGCGGCGGGCCACGGCGACGACGAGCCGGAGGTTGGAACGGATGAATATGTCCTTGGCGCGCTCGCCCTCGGCGACCAGCGCCTCCAGCTCCTCACGCTTCGCGTCACCTGCACCGCTCTCCACCTGACCGTCGAGAATCTGCTGGGCGAAGACGCCCGCCTCGATGGTCTGGGAGAGGTCGACTTCCTTGGCGGCGTCGAGCAGCGGTGTGCGGGCGATCTCGTCCAGGTACATGCCGACCAGGTCGCGATCGGCGATTTCCCCGCCCGTGGCGCGAACACTGCTTGCCCGGCCGGTCCCACCGGAGGTGGTGGACGTACGACGGGCGACGGCACGGGTTGCCATGCGTGCTCCCTTGCTGAGTAGGTCGCGACACCCTTCCGGGTGCCCTGCATCCGATGGAAACAACGACTGGAATCCGGACAGAATTCCCATGCCGCCCATTCACTTTCGCGATCATGCAGTACCCTGTCCGCCCCTGACCGCTGGGCGGCGCTTCCTGGTTCCGTCGGACGCGCAGGTCAGAGCCTGTACCGGGGGCCGGCCGGCTTCTTTTCGGCTCTCCGGCCGGGTACCCGGGATCACCGCGTTCATGAGGCCGCGCTCACACACGTGCCTCCCTCTTCCCCGGCCGGTCGAGCCGATGCCCGGAGGGCCGTGCTCCCACCCCGAAGGACGAACAGCACGGCGCTCGGGTTGCTCCGGACAGTGGTGACGTGCTGGGCGGATGGCCGCACCGTCCGCGGCCTCGTCCGATGCTCGGCCGCCCGTCGCGGCGGGGTGGGCCGGCCCCGCGGACCGGGACCGCGGCCCGAGGCCGACCGGGACCACAGGCCCAGACCGACCAGGACCGCGGCCCGAGGCCGACCGGGACCGCAGCCCGATCCGTCGTGGCCCGCGCCTGCCTACCGTGATCGGCATGGACGACACCACGGGCACTCTCGACGAAGCACTGGAACGCATCCACATCTCGGGCCCTGAGCGCGACGGCTGGCTCAGCAATCACGCACCGATGGCCGTGGAGGCCCTGGTGCGGCACGGTCAGGCTTCGGCCGTGCACCGTTGGCTGGACCGTTACCGTCCGAAGCTGGAGGAGATGCCGGGCACCGTCTCGCCGGTGACCGCGCGGAACTGGCGAGAGGCGCTGGGCGATCCACGCCGTGTCGCCGACTGGACGGCGTACTTCGAGCGGAGGGTCACCGACAGCCCCTGGCGCGACGTGCTCGCCGAGTGGTGGCCCCGGCTGCTGCCGGGCATCGCGGCGGGCGCCACGCATCCGGTGATCCGAGTGGGCCATTCGGTACGGACCCTCCTGGCGGGCGAGGAGAGCGCCCCGCGCGTCCGCGAGCTGGCCCACGCCCTCGGCTACTGGGCAGCCCGGCACCAGCCGCTGCCCGCTTTGGTGCCTCTCGGCCCGGCGCCCGGCGCGGCGGCGGCGCTGGACCGGGTGCCGCTGATCGCCGACCGGAGCGGCGGCGTCCGGGACCGGTTCGCGCAGCTGACCGGCTTCCCGGACTGGCCGGCGCCGGGGCGGAACACTCTTGCGGGGCCGGGGCGGGATTCCGTACCCGGCCTCGCGCAGGAGACCGTCCCCGGCCTCGCCCGGGAGACCGTCGGGCCGGAAGCGGCCCGGTCCGCGCTCCGGGAGCTGGTACGGGCCTCGACGCACCGGTACGCCACCCACGCGCACGGCGAGCCGATCATGCTGGTCCACGCGGCGACCGCGCCGAACGCGGTCCTGCGCACCCTGCCGGCCCTCCCGGGCGAGCTGTGGGCCCCGAGCCTGCATGCCGCTTGGGCGGCGAGCGCGGCGGTCACCGCTGCCTACGCACCCCGCGAGGGGTCCCCGGTGCCGGCTCCGGCCGGGGGCGCCCCGGACGCCGGGGAGTTGTTCGCCCGGGCGGCGGCGCACGGCGACGACCACACCATCAAGTTCACCGACACGGCGCTGGACGTGGGCGACGCGCTCGCCTTCTCCGCCGCTCGACGCGCCATCGAGCTGAACCCACCGGCCTTCTGGAGCGATCCGGCGTGACCCCTGAGCCCAGCCCTGAGTCCTGAGCCCTCAGCCCTCAGCCCTCAGCCCTCAGCCCTCAGCCCTCAACCGAACTGCACCGAGCGCTTCGCCAGCCCCAGCCAGAAGCCGTCGATGACGGTCCGTCCCCGGTCGAGATCGCTCTCGGCCGCGCCCAGCGTGACGAACAGGGGCGCGAAGTGCTCGGTGCGCGGGTGGGCCAGCTTCCCGGCCGGCGACGCGTGCTCGAAGTCGATCAACGCGTCGATGTCCTGGGCCAGCAGCGCCCGGTCCCCCCAGTCGTCGAACTCCGCCGACCAGCCGGGAACACCGGCGCCCCGGTGTCGCAGAGCGGCCAGGTTGTGAGTGAAGAAGCCGCTGCCGACGATGAGCACGCCCTCGTCGCGCAGGGGGGCGAGTTTCCGCCCGATGTCCATGAGCTTCTGCGGGTCGAGGGTCGGCAGCGAGATCTGGAGTACGGGGATGTCCGCGTCCGGGAACATCTCCACGAGCGGTACGTAGGCCCCGTGGTCGAGGCCGCGGTCCGGGATGTCCTGGACCGGCGTACCGGCGCCCCGCAGCAGCTTGCGGACGCTGTCGGCGAGTGCGGGCGCGCCGGGAGCCGCGTACCGCACCCCGTAGTAGTGCTCGGGGAAGCCCCAGAAGTCGTACACGAGCGGAACGGTCCCGGTGGCTCCGAGCGCGAGCGGCGCCTCCTCCCAGTGGGCGGAGACCATCAGGATCGCGCGGGGGCGGGGCAGCCCCGCGGACCAGGCGGCGAGTTCACCGGGCCAGACGGGATCGTCGGCCAGCGGCGGTGCGCCGTGCGAGAGGTAGAGGGCGGGCATCCGCTCCGCGGTGGCTGTCATGGCACTCCCCATCGATTGGTCGAGGGCCCCGGACTTCACGGCGACGAGCGCCGCTCCGGACGCGCAAGGCACCAGAATCCGGCCACGCGTTCGTCCGAACGCGAGTTTCCCGAGGTCATCCGGGGGATCGTTGTTCAGGGGCCCTGTGGAATTCCCGCGGACCCCTCGCCGGGATCTCCCGAGGCAGGTTTCTTGAAAATTCAAGTTCCTACCTTCGGAGACCTTAGCCCTATCTAGTTAAACTTTCAAGAAAAGGTCGTACAGTGGAGTACATGACCACGGCATCCACCGGCGCGCCGCGCTGGCTCACCGACGAGGAGCAGCGCACCTGGCGCGCCTACCTGCATGCCACCACGCTGCTGGAGGACCATCTCGATCGCCAGTTGCAGCGCGACGCCGGCATGCCGCACACCTATTACGGGCTCCTCGTCCAGCTCTCCCAGGCCCCCCGCCGCCGGATGCGGATGACGGAACTGGCCCGGAACGCGAAGATCACCCGTTCCCGGCTCTCGCACGCCATCGCCCGGCTGGAACGCAACGGCTGGGTACGCCGCGAGGACTGCCCCTCCGACAAGCGCGGCCAGAACGCGGTGCTCACCGACGACGGTTACGCGATGCTCCGCCGCTCGGCGCCGGGCCACGTGGAGGCGGTACGGCAGGCGATGTTCGACCGGCTCACGCCCGAACAGGCGAGCAGCCTCGGGGAGATCATGCGGGTGCTCGCCACCGGTCTGGAGCCGGAGGGCGCGGACGCGGATCTGCCCTGGCTCCGCTGAGCGGTCGCTGAGCGGAACCAGGGCAGATGGACGGAGCCGGACCAGGGCGGAGAGCGAAGAAGCGGATCCGCCGCCGGGCGGTAGCGGCCGGCGCCCCGGCTCCCGTAGGCCGGCAGCGACCGTCGGGTCCGTCAGCGATCCCTCAGGGCCGTCAGTGGGCGACGACGGGGATCTTCCACTCCTCCTCGGCGCCCGCGTCGGACGCGCTGTCCGGCCCGTCCTGCCCCGCTCCGGGGCGGCCCGTGTTGATGAGGGCGATCGCGATGGCCGCGGCGGCGACGAGGATGCCGACCGCCCACCAGATCGCGGCGGCGAAACCGCTGACCATGGCCTGGAGTTCCAGGAGCTTCGGGTCCGTGGCGCGGGCCGCGTGATCGGCGACGTACGCGGTGGTGGCGCTCGCGGCGATCGTGTTCAGCAGAGCGGTACCGATGGCGCCGCCGACCTGCTGCGAGGTGTTGACCATCGCGGAGGCGACTCCCGCGTCCCGCGGCTCGATGCCGTGGGTGGCCAGGGACATCGCCGGCATGAACGCCGTACCCATACCGAGGCCGAGCAGCAGCATGCCGGGCAGGATGACGGCCGCGTAGCTGGTGTTCAGGTCCAGCTGGGTCAGGAGCAGCATGCCGACCGCGGCGACCAGGAAGCCGGGGCCCATCAGCAGGCGCGGCGGGACCCGGGTCATCAGCCGGGTGCCGATCTGGGTGGAGCCGGTGATCATGCCCACGATCATGGGCATGAACGCGAAGCCGGTCTTGACCGGGGAGTAGCCCTTCACGACCTGGAGGTAGTAGGTCAGGAAGAGGAACAGCCCGAACATCGCGATGATGGCGAGCCCCAGCGAGAGGTAGACCCCACCCCGGTTGCGCTCGGTGAGGACGCGCAGCGGCAGCAGCGGCGACTTCACGCGCGCCTCGGTCACGACGAAGGCCACCAGCAGCACGACGGCGGCGATGAACATGGAGACCGTCAGCGTGTCCGACCAGCCGGCCGACTCGGCGCGGGTGAAGCCGTACACCAGGGCGACCAGGCCGAGCGTGGAGAGCACGACGCCGGGGATGTCCAGCGGTGCGCGGTTGCGGGCGCCCGACGGCTCACGGATGACGAAGTACGCGCCCGCGGCGGCGACGATGGCGAACGGGATGTTGACGAAGAACGTCCAGCGCCAGTTCAGGTACTCGGTGAGGAAGCCGCCGAGGATGAGCCCGACCGCGCCACCGCCACCGGCGATCGCCCCGTAGATACCGAACGCCTTGGCGCGCTCCTTGGCATCGGTGAACATCACGGCGAGCAGGGACAGGGCAGCCGGGGCGAGCAGGGCGCCGAAGACGCCCTGGAGGGCCCGGGAGCCGAACATCATCGCCTCGTTCTGGGCCGCCCCGCCGAGCGCGGAGGCCAGCGCGAAGCCGATCAGACCGACGACGAAGGTGCGCTTGCGTCCCCAGAGGTCGGCTATCCGGCCGCCGAACAGGAGGAGCCCGCCGAAAGCCAGGGCGTAGGCGGTGATGACCCACTGCTTGTTGCCGTCGGAGATGCTGAGGTCCGTCTGGGCGGAGGGCAGCGCGATGTTCACGATGGTCGCGTCGAGGACGACCATCAGCTGGGCGAGCGCGATGAAGGCCAGGGCTTTCCAGCGGCTCGGATCAGGAAGGACGGTGTCAGCCGTTTTTGACATGGGTGTAGTCACCTAAGGACGTGCGAGGGCGCCGAGGCGTCGCGAAATGGGCGTCGGCGGTACGTGCTGGTGTACGCGCGACGGGAGAACGTGGGACATGGGACGTAGGACGTGGACATGTGGACATGCACGTGGACACGAGGGTCCGCGGAAGGCCGTTTCCCGCTGACGGATAGGCGTCGGGCGACCGGCAGGACGCCCGCGGGCGCTACCGGTTGAGCCGTAGACCGCCGGGACAGGCCCTCAGGACTGACGTCGGGCCTGGCCGTCGGATCCGGCCTGCGGGCTGGTCGCTCAGGACCGGCCGTTCGGGTCAGGCTCGGGGGCGGACCCGGGGGCCGGGGGCCGGCCTTCAGGACTGTCCCCGGGCGGGGTCGGAAGGTTCGGATCGGTGCGGGGCGTCACGGGCGCCGCAGGTCCTCCAAGGTCGCCGCCGATCCGGGCAGTTCGGAGCGGGCCGGTGCCTCCAGCCCGTCCAGGAACAGCTGCAGATGGCGGTGGGTGAACCGGTCGATGCCCTGGCAGGCGATACCGGGAAGCGGCCGGGTGAGCTGGGAGAGGGCGACGAGTACGTCACCGACGGCGATGTCGGTACGCAGCCGCCCCGCGGACATGGCGCGCGCCACGAGCCCTTCGACGACCTCTTCGAGGCGTCGGCGCTCGGCGAGCAGTTCGGGGTGGTCCTTGTCGAAGACGCCGGAGAGCATCGGACACAGGGCACCGATCCGCTCGTCGGCGGCCGCGTGCACGAAGCGGCTCAGCGCGGCGAACGGGTCGGGTTCCGCGGCGATGGCCTCTTCGGCCCGGAGTGTGGTGCGGGAGGTGACCGCGAGGACGACCTCGTGTGTGAGGGCGGCACGGTCGGGGAAGTTCCGGTAGAGCGTGGCGTTGCCGACTCCCGCCCGGCGCGCGACGTCGTCCAGGGCCACGTCCGGTCCGAACTCGACGAACAGCTCGCGTGCGGCCGTGACGATCCGCTCGCGGTTGCGCAATGCGTCGGCCCGCGGGCGGGCCGTGCGGCACTGCCCTGCCGACGCGGCCTTCTCGCCACTGTCCGCACCACCGCTCCCGGCGCGACTCCCGGCACTGTTCCCCGCGCTGTTCTCGTTCTCTGCACGGCTCTCGGCACTGTTCTCTGCGACGGTCTCCACGACGACCTTCCTCCCCTTCCCCCTGAGTAGCCGGTCGGCCCCTGCCGGTAACCGGGGGCCGATTCCCCGTTTAGCGGGGGACACGTGTGCAAACGGGGAGCGGGTCCCCGCTTATTTCCCGCACCCCTGTGACCTGAGTCACCCCCGCACGGAAGAAAAACCCTCCGATCGGCGCACCCAGCGAGCGGCCCCGGACCACCCGGCACAGGCTGATCGCCAGAGCGCAGTCAGAGTCGGCCGACTGCCGCGGACCCGAAGGCGCCTCTATGCAGCAGCCCCGCCACCGGATACGCAGACACCGCCACCCGATCGCCCTGGCCGGAGCGACCGCGCTGGTCATAGCGGCCGTGGCCTCGGCCAGCACCACCCTTCCGACCACCGGCCGCGCCTCGGCGGGCCCGGCGGCCACCACCCAGGACTCCGCGCTCGCCCCCTGCCGGATCTCCGCCGCGATGGGCGTACAGATGTCCGAGGGGCTGCCGACCCCGCCCGGCTACGCCCGGTCGACCGGCGAGGTCAGGGCGCTCAACCTGATGATCGACTTCCCGGACGCGGAGGGCACGGAACCCGCGGTGGACCGGTACGCGGAGTTCTTCCCGCAGACCTCCGAGTGGTTCACGACCAGCTCCTACGGCCGGCTCGTCTACCGGCCCGAGGTTCCCGTCAAGGAGTGGCTGAGGATGCCGATGCCCTTCACGGAGTACGGGATAGAACGCGGCTCACCGTTCGAGCCGGGCTACCGCCAACTGGTGAAGGACCTCGTCGAGGCCGCCGACCCCCGGGTCGATTTCTCCGCGTACGACCTGGTCAACGTCCTGGTCAGCCCGAACGCGGGCCCCTCCGCGCTGGACACCGTGCTCTCGGTGACCTTCTCCGGCAACGACGAGGCTCCGACGGCGGACGGCGTCCCGCTCTCCAACACGTCGTTCGTCTACAGCCGCCAGGACGACGGGTCGGGCTCGTACGCGGAGACGGGTTACCGCGTGCTGCCGCACGAGAACGGCCATGTCTTCGGGCTGCCCGACCTCTACACGATGGAGGGCGGCGGCTCGGTGGGGCACTGGGACATCATGTCCGAGGACTGGGGCGCCAACAACGACTTCCTGGCCTGGCACAAGTGGAAGCTCGGCTGGCTCGACAACGAGCAGATCAGCTGCGCGTCGGCACCCGGCGTCAGCGAGCACACACTCGGCCCGCTGGCCACCGAGGGCGGCACCAAGCTCGCCTTCGTCCCGCTGAGCGACCGGTCCGGCTACGCCGTGGAGGTCCGCACGGCGGCGGGCAACGACGAGGCGGTCTGCCGTCCCGGAGTGCTGATCTACAAGGTGAGCTCCGACGTGGACACCGGCCAGGGCCCCGTGTCCGTCGCCGACGCCACCGAGGACAGCGGCGGCTGCACCCGCCGCCCCAATGTGCACGCGGAACTCTCGGACGCGCCGTTCCGCCCCGGCCAGACCTTCACCGACCGGGCCAACGGCGTGCGGATATCCGTACTGGACGAGGACGACGACGGCACCTACCGGATACGGGTCACGCGCCCCTGAGGCAGCGGGTGCGTGGCCCGCAGCGCGGGTGCGTGGCCCGCAGCACGGGTGCGTGGCGTGCGCGGGCGCGGGCGCGGTTGACGCAGCCGCGTCCGCGCACGCACCCGCGCGTAGGACCCTCCACGGCCTGAGCGCGGGTACGAGTAACGAGTCACGGGCACGCGTCACCGGGACGCGTCGCTGGCACGGGTACCGGTACGGGGATCGACCCGCCACGGCCACCCCGCACGGCGTACGGGGCTCTACGCCTCGTCGGACGGCGCGGCCGTCTCCACCAGGGCCCGGACCCGGTGCTTGAGGAGCTTCCCGGTGGCGTTGCGCGGGAGCGGCTCGTCGGTGAACAGCACCTGGGAGGGCACCTTGAAGGCGGCGAGCTTCCCGCCGACGTGCTCGCGCAGGGCCCCCGCGGTGACCCCGGCTCCCTCGCGGAGCCGGACGACGGCCGCCACCTCCTCCCCCAGCACCGGATGCGCGATCCCGAGGACGGCGGCGTCGGCCACGTCGGGGTGGTCGTACAGAACGCCCTCGACTTCGACGCAGTGCACGTTCTCGCCGCCCCGGATCACCACGTCCTTGAGCCGGCCGACGACGGAGACCCGCCCCTCGCGGCGTACGGCGACATCCCCCGTACGGAACCAGCCGCCGTCGCGGAAGGCCGCCTCGGTCGCCGCCGCGTCGCGCCAGTACCCGCGGAACAGGGACTGGCCGCGCAGCCACAGCTCTCCCGGCTCCCCCTCCGGCCGTTCCTCCCCCGAGGGCCCGGCGACCCTCACCTCCGTGACGGGGGAGGGGCGTCCCGCGCCGCCGGGCTCGGCACGGTACTCGTCGCCGAAGTGTGCGAGGACCCCGCCGCTGGTCTCGGTGAGGCCGTAGCCGTTGCGGGGCTCGACGCGGTGGCCGTACCGGGCGGTGAGGCGGGCGACCAGGGCGGGCGGGGCGGCGGCTCCGCCCGTGCTGAACAGGGCGAGGCTCTCCAGCCCGTCCCCCGCCCGCTCGGCGGCGTCCAGCAGCTGGAGCCCGGTGGTGGGCACCCCGGAGAAGTGCGTGACCCGGTGCGTACGGATCAGGCGCAGCGCTTCGTCCGCGTCCCACTTGCGCATCAGGACGAGGGTCCCGCCGGCCGCCATCGCGCCGTAGAAGCCGGTGAACGCCGCGGCGTGGAAGAACGGGAAGGTCATCAGGGAGACCGGCGCCGGCCCCTGCCCCGGAATGACTCCGCGCGCCCACGCGGAGGCCGCCGCGTGGTAACGGGGATTGAGCGCGGCCCCGGCCTGCGCGAGATGGGTGGCCACCGCCCCCTTGGGCCGGCCGGTGGTGCCGGAGGTGTAGAGGATGGTGGCGTCGTCCTCGGGCCGGGGGTCCACATCCGGCGGCGCGGCCAGCGGATCGGGCGCGGGGAACTCCTCGTACCGCTCGACGCGCAGCCCCGCGTCCTCGTCCAGCTCGTCGCGCAGCCCCGCGACCTCGTCCAGCGAGCCCTGAGGGCCACCCGCCGTCGCCCCCTCGCCGTGGAAGACCACGACGCGCGTCCCGGTCCGCCGGGCCCAGTCGGCCACCCGCCCCAGCCGCTCCCCGTCCACGAGGAGCACGCCGGGCTCGCAGTCGTCCAGCGCGTGGACGAACTCGTCCTCGGTCCACCAGGCGTTGAGCGGTACGGCGACGAGGCCGGCCAGCTGTGCGGCCCAGAAGGCGATCTGCCACTCGGGGTGATTCCGCATCGCGATCACGGCCCGGTCGCCGGAGCGCAGCCCGTACTCCTCCCGCAGGCGTACGGCGAGGGCGGAGGCGGCGGCGAAGAACTCGGCGTAGGTGTACCGCTGTTCGCCGGCGATCAGGAACGGCGTGTCCCCGTAGGCCCAGGTGGTCTCCACGAACTCCCGCAGCGTGCGGGGCCCGTCGGCGTACTCCGGCGTCCCCCGCTCACCGATGACCACGGCGAAGGGCGCGCCCGGCGCGGTGAGAGACGCCTCGACGCGCGCGGCGCGCCGGGCACGCTCCGCCCGGGCGTCGGCGTCCTCGGGGGCCTGGGACGGGGACGGGGGCGGGGACAAAAGCGGAGGCGGGGACGGGGTCAGGGGCGGGGACGAGGTTACGGGTGAGGGCGGGGACGGGCGGTGGTGCGGCACGGACGGCCTCTCTCGCGCTGACGCTGGCTGCTACGCGGACGCTATGCGGGCGGGGCCTCGACGCCAAGGCCACTTGCGCGGAGGCGGGGGACGGGCGGGGGCGGGGGACGTTATGCGAGGTGAAGCGAGCTTGCGTGGGGGGGCGAGCTTGCGTGGGCGGGGGCGAGCTTGCGTGGGAGGGGGCGGCCGTGCGGGTCAGGGGCCCGTGCGTGCGGGGACAGGGTGGGGGCGGCCGTGGTCACCGCGCCGGCGCCTGTCCAGCCCGCCCCCGTTGTGCCGGTACGGCACCGGCTTCCTCACCGCGCCCGTACCACTCCGACCTGCCCGCCGCCCCCGGCGGGCGGACGTGGGAAGGTCAGGTTCCGGCGGACGGGGCAGCGGCCGGAGCAGACTCGCCGCCTGCCCCCGGGACCGGCGCGGGGGCCGCCGGGCGCTGCTTGATGGCGTCGACCACGGCCCGGTCCGTCACGGCCGTGTGGCCCCGGACCGTGCCCGCCTTGACGCCCTCGACATCACGCGTCTGGACGGTGCGCTCCCCCAGATACGTGTAGGTCTCACGGTCGAAGATCCACTCGGTGCGCGCGCCGTCCGCCTCGTCGGTACGCGCGATGGCAACCCCGTGCCGGCCGGCCGCGTCGGCGGAGTCGTCGACGAGGACCACACCGGGGATCCGGGCTGCGGCACGGTAGAGACCGGCGGCCAGTTCCGGCGGGAGCACCTGCTCCCTCAGCAGGTCACCGATGGTGCTGAACGCCTGCTGGTCGGGGCCGTTTCCCTGCCCGTTCGTCTCGTCGTAGATCTTCTTGAGCAGGACGTCCGGGTCGGTGGGCAGGGTCCTCAGATAGTGGTAGCTGGGCGCGTTGAGCGAGGGCTCCACGCTCCCGGGGTCGTCCAGCGTGACACCGTCGCGACCGATGCCCTCCTTGTAGGGCTCCATCAGCCAGCCCTCGGCACCGTCGGGAGACATCCACACCTCGCGAGGATGGATCTTGTCGACATAGCTCTTGTTCTTCCCGTCGACGCCTTCCCACGAGACCATCCAGGAGACCTGGCTCCGGACGTACAGGAACTGCCCCGGAAGCGGCTCGGGCAGTTCCGCCCTCGCCGCCGCCCCGGCGATGTCGTCCACCGCTCCGGCCACCCCCTCGGCACTGCCCCGGGCCACCTGGACGACCGGGGCGGGCACGGCCCCGGAGGGCGGAGCGGCCGGGACGGGCGGGGCGACCGCGCTGCCGGCGGCGGCCGGACCGCCGGCGCCGCCGTTGAGTCCGGCGATCCCGGCGACGGCTGCCAGGACGAGGGTGGCGCCCACACCCGCCAGAACCGGGCGTCGGGCGGAGCCACGGGCCGGCCGGGGGGCGCGGGCCTTCCCGTACACACCGGAGGGCCGTGCATCGGGCGCGGCGTCCGGCGCGGCATCGGGCGTCAGGTTCCGGATCTCGGTCATCAGGTGCTCCTCCAGGCCGCTCAGACGGTCGGAGGAAAGTTCCGGATCACCGGGCGGCGGCAGCAGCCGGGCCAGTTCCGCGCGGTCGAGCGGCTCATCGCGCCGCCGCCAGGAATTGCGGATCATCGGGTTGTCTCCTCGTTCGACCGGGCCGCGGTGGTGCGGCCACCTTGTACTTGTCCGCTCGCCCCGCCCGGTTCCGTCCCGCCGCCCCGCCGGCGCAATTCGCTGTCGGTGAGCCGACGGAGCCGGGACCGCGCACGGGAGAGCCGGGACCGCACCGTGCCGACCGGCACGCCGAGCGCTTCCGCGGCCTCCCCGTACCCGAGACCGGACCACACGCAGAGCGCGAACACTTCCCGCTCGGTCCGCCGCAGCTGCGCCAACGCCCGCTTCGCGGCGGCGAGTTCTTCGGAGTCGGCGATCCGCCCGACGAGTTCGTCGGCGAAGTCGGGAACGACGTCCCGCAACGGGGCCCTGGCCAGCGCCCGTTCATGACGCCGGGCGGCGCGTCCCGTGTTGCGCAACACATTGACGGTGATGCCCATCAGCCAGGGCCTGGGACTCACCCCCTCGTCCCGCAGCTTCCCCCGCAGCCGCCACGCCTCCAGAAACGTCAGCGACACGACGTCCTCGGCCGCACTCCAGTCCCCGGTGATCCGGACGGCGTGCCGGTAGACGAGCCGGGCATGATCGCGGAACAGCTCCCGGAAGGCGTCGGGATCCCCCGCCCGGATACGCGCGTGCATCGAGTAGTTCACTCCCTGACTTGTCCGCCCACCCGGACACGTTCCCGTGACGTACGTCACAGCACGCCCGCCAGAAGCGCCGGCACCCAAGACGCGAGCGGCACGGACGGCCCGGCACGCGCCCGCAAACCCGAGGAACCGCACTCACCTCACCCGCTACACTGTGGGCGGCGGCCCAGTCTTCACGACGGGGCCTCCGATGTATCCCGGCCTTCGTAGCTCAGGGGATAGAGCACCGCTCTCCTAAAGCGGGTGTCGCAGGTTCGAATCCTGCCGGGGGCACAGAGAAACAGCAGGTCAGAAGCGTCCGATGCCTGCCGTCCCGATGGGCGGCAGGCGTTCTGTGTGCGCGTCAGTGACAGCGCCGCCCCGGGAATCCGGTGCGGGCACGTCATGCTCTCCGCGCCGACGGGAATGCCCCGTCGCCCCTGCGGCGCGAGGGAACCCGCTCCCTCCCCCGGGTTTCCGCCTCAGTCCCGGGCGTCCTCCGGCCCCTTCCCGAGGATCTCGTCGATCACGTGCGCCGCGATTTCCGCCATCACCGGATTCGTCTCCCGGTAGTGCGCGAGTTCCAGCAGCGCGATGGACAGGGCCCATCCGCGCCCGCGCGCCCAACTGGCGTCGTCGGCCCCCACCGCCGTACGGAACGTTTCCCTGGCCCCGGCCGTCAACAGGTACCACGCCGCGATGAGGTCGACGGCGGGGTCGGCCAGACCGGTGCAGCCGAAGTCGATGACCGCGGTGAGGCGGCGGTCCGCGGTCAGGACGTTGCCCGGCTGAAGGTCCCCGTGCACCCATGCGGGCGGGTCCGTGAAGGGCGGGGCTGCCAGCGCTTCGTTCCAGGCGGCGGTGACGCTCGCCTGGTCCAGGACGCCGTCCAGGGCGGCGAGTGCCTTCCGTGTCGCTGTGTCGCGCGAGGACAGAGATTCGCTTCGGTAGGCGGGCGGTGCGTCCGCCGGGTCGACCCGGCGCAGTGCCAGCACGAACTCCGCCAGGTCTGCCGCAAGCGGTTCGGAGGCCGAAGTGCCGTCGCCGGGGGCCGGGTTCGTGCCGTCCAGCCAGGTGCAGACCGACCAGGGACGGGGGAACTCCTCGGCCGGAGCACCCTGGGCGAGGGGCAGGGGCACGGGGAAGGGCAGCTGTGAAGCCAGCAGGGGCAGCCAGCGGTGCTCCAACGCCACGTCGGCGGCGCTGCCCTCGGTACGGGGCAGCCGTACGGCCTTGTCGGCGCCCAGACGGTAGATCGCGTCCGCGGTCCCCCTCGCGTCGGCCGCCACCACGGGCAGGTCCGCCCAGTGCGGGAACTGGGCGGCGACCAGGCCGCGTACGAGCGACGGTTCAGTGATCATGCGGCGATCGAACCAGGTGCCGCCGGACCGCACAACGCGTCTCCCGCCCTCGCCCCTCTTCCGCCGGTTCCTCGCGCCGGTCCCTCGCCCCGTCCTCCCGTGGCCGGCTTCCTCCACGCCTCGCGCCGCCCTCCCGTGGCCGGCTTCCTCCACGCCTCGCACCGGCTCCTCTTCTCGCCCGTCCCTCTCCCCTCCCCTGCCGTGCCGGAAAAGCCGGTGCGGCGCGGTGCACCTGTACGGGAGGATCTGCCGCCATGAACTGCCCGCCGCGCACCCTCGTCCTCCCGCCCCGGCTCACCGCCTCCGCCCGGGCGTTGCGCGCCACCGCGCTGCGGCGCGGGCTGCGGATCGTGGAGGGGGCGGCCTCCGCCGTACCGGAAGGGCTGGGAAGGCCCGGGTGGACGGACGCGGCCGGGCGGACGCAGGGGACAGCGCGGAGGGAGACGGCAGGGCCCAAGGAGGGGGCGAGGCCGAAAGGAGGGGCAGCGTCGACGGAGGGCATGGGAACGGAGGGTATGGGAGGTGACGGGCCCGCCGTACATCTGCACGCCGGCCCCTCCTTCGCCGACGTCGTCGCTCCCGCGCTCGGGATCGCTCTCCTGGAGGCTCCCGCCGACTGGCTCGCGCGGCTTCCTCGGGCGCTGACCCGGCGGGACGTCCGGGCGATGCCCATCGGTGAGGCGTACCGTCTGCGGCGGCCGGCCTTCGTCAAGTCGCCCAACGACAAGAGCATTCCGGCGCTCGTGTACGCGGACGGGTCGCGGCTGCCCGGTCCGGATGCCGTGGATCCGGCAACCGTGGTCCTGGTGAGCGACGTGATGACGTTCACCGTCGAATACCGGCTCCACCTGCTGGACGGAGCCGTCCACACGGCCGGACAGTACGCCGAGGCGGGCCGCCTCCGGCTCGGACCGCCGGACGGTGACGCGCTCGCCTTCGGACGCGATGTCCTCGCAGCCGCCGGGGAGACGCTGCCCTCCGCGATCGTCGTCGACGTCGGCCGGGACGAGGAGGGCCGGTGGGCCGCGATCGAAGCCAATGCCGCCTGGGCCAGCGGATGTTACGCGGCCTCCCCGGACCGCGCCCTCGACACCGTCCTCCGCGCGGCGGGACCTGCCACGGACCTGACCCCGCACGACCGCGGCTTCGTGCGGTAGCACCTGTAAGGCCAGTGGACCGGTGGGTCAGCCGGCCCGTGGGTCATTCGGCCCGTGGGTCATTCGGCCCGTGGGTCATTCGGCCCGTGGGTCAGCCGGCCCGTGGGTCAGCCGGCCCGCGGGTCAATGTGCCCGCGGGTCAGTCGGCCGTTGGACACGCCGCTCGGCTCGGCTCAGCTCAGCTCAGCTCTTCGGGGCAGGGCGTGCCCGGCGTCAGCTGGTACGGGGCCGCCAGCCGGTACACGCCCGGGCGCGGCGCGAGCAGTTCGGTCCACTCGTCGCCGTACGGGCCCTCCTCGACCTTGTTCAGGCAGCCGTGGGTGTTGACGAAGGTTTTCGGGGCGGTCTCGTCGGCCGCGGACCGCTCCTTCGACTCCTCGGTCTCCTGCGGGCGCTCCACACTCTTGCCGTCCTCGTCGACGAGCGCGAGCCAGCGCGTGTACGGGATCCGGATCAGCACCCGGCCGGCCGACTTCACGGTGATGGTCAGCTCGCCCGCGCCCGCCCGTTCCACCATCGCGGGCGGATCGGCGAGGGGCACCGGGTCCAGGACCCGGAAGAGCTTCCAGTTCTCGTCGCTCCAGATCTCTCGCAGATACGGCTGCCCCTGCTCGACCAGCTGCGCCTCCTGGACCGCCCCGCTGGAGTCCGGCCGGTCCTCGGGGAGCACCACGTAGTGCACGGCCCAGCGGTCCAGCCACTCCCGGTAGTTCACCGGGTCGAGCGTGTCGTCGTAGAAGAGCGGGTTGCGCTTCATGTCCGCCTGGCGGTTCCAGCCGCGGGCCAGATTGACGTACGGGGCGAGTGCGGACGCCTCGCGGTGGCTGCTCGCGGGCACGACCTCGACCCGGCCGCGTTCGGCCTCCACCTGCTGGAGCTGGTTGATCAGCGGGGCCAGTTCACGGTTCCAGGACGCGGCGGGCGCGGTGCGGACGATGTCGTCGACGCTCTTGAAGCCGATCCAGAAGTTGAGTCCGGCGAAGGCGAGCACCAGGGCGTACCAGCGGCGGCTCCGCGGCACCGCGTAGGGCAGGGCGGCGAGCAGCGCCACCCCGGCGAACAGCATCGCCATGCGCGTGATGTTCGACCCGATCTGCGAGTCGATGACGTACGTGAGCAGCGTGCCGAGTCCGTAGACGGCGGCGGCGGTGCGGACCGTGTTCCAGTCGCGCGGCACGAGGACGTAGACCAGGGCCGCGAAGATGAACGGCAGCGACAGTGTCCCCAACGACATCGGCTGCGTACCCGAGAAGGGGAACAGCCAGGCGGACATCCCCACCACGGCCACCGGGGCGAGCCCGATCGCGTACGCGCCGGGGCGTCGTTTGTGGAGGAACAGCGCCGCCGCGACGACGCCCAGGAAGAGTCCGGCGACCGGGCTGGACGCGGTCGCGAGCGCGGCGAGCGGGGCGGCGACCCCGGCCTTGGCCCACCGCTTGTACCGCCACCGGTGGGGCCAGCAGAACACCGCGGCCACCGCGCCGACGGCGAACATCATGCCGAGCCCGAACGTCACCCGGCCCGACAGCGCGTTGCACAGGAAGGCGAAGACCGCGGCGAGCGAGCAGGCCAGCGGATTGCGGACGGCCGGCACCCGCACGAGGATCAGCGCGGTGAGCGCGGAGGAGAGCGTGCCGGCGACCATCATCGTCGTGCGGACGCCGAGCAGCGACATCAGGTAGGGCGAGACCACGCTGTACGAAACGGGGTGCATGCCCCCGTACCAGGCCAGGTTGTACGCCGTACCGGGGTGCCTGCCCACGAACTCGGCCCAGGCGTCCTGTGCGGCGATGTCGCCGCCGGTGTTGGCGAAGAAGAAGAACCACAGCAGGTGGACGGCGGCGGCCGCCGCCGTCGCGATGGTGACGGGGTGCCGCAGCATCCGTCGGACCGGGGTGGACGCCGGCGCGGGGGCGGCCGGTTCCGCGGAGGGTTCGGGAGACACGGGAGACCCAGGGGAAGCAGGGGGAGCAGAGCCGGCAGGGGAAGCAGAGCCGGCAGCGGAATGAGACGAGTTTGGGGGAGCAGAGGTGCCGCGGGGAGCGGAGAGGTCGGGGGAGGCGACGGAGCCGACGGAGCCGGCGGAGGCAGGCTCGGGAGGCTCGGGGGAATCGGGGCGAACAGGGGTTTCCGGGATGCGGGGGGACGGCACGCGAACCTGCGGGGTGTCGCCCCCGGCCCCGGTGGTTTCGTCCGCCTCGCGGCCGGGCTTCGGCTCCGCGGTGGTCACTACGGCTCTCCCCGTCCTCCGCGCCGGGCCCCGGGCCCTTCAAGGACCCGTCCCAGCATCCTTGAGTTGTCCGGGGACGCTAACACGTACCTCCGACACGTATCTCTGTCATAAACAGGGAGGGGCGGGCTGCGCCGCCCGCCCCTCCCGTGCTCCGGCGTCTCAGCCGATCCGGGTCAGCTTGTCGCCGAAGGCGGCCTCGGTCAGGTCGCTCTGCAGCACCACCGGCGCCGTGACCTTCCCGGGTCCGGTGCCCACGGTCACCATGCCGACCTCGCTCCCGGCCTTCGCGGCGTGGTCGATGCCCTCGCCGTTGTCCGTGACCTCGAGCTCGACCTCCAGGCCGGACCAGCCGACCGCCTTGAGGTTCTTGGTGGCGACTACCGGGGTCTGCGCGCCGAACCCGTTGTCCACGTACCCGACGACATCGCCCTTCTTCACCACCGTCGCCGAGGTGGCGGCCTTCTGCGCGTCCTTGATCAGTTTGAGACTGTTCTGCAGGGACAGCTCCAGGCTGTCGTAGACCCGGCCGGTACCGGCCTGCTGGCCCATGACCGCTCCGTAGATCCACAGCATCTTGCCGTCGACCTTGGTATTCGCGGACCAGAGCAGGTTCCCGCCCGCGGGGGTGGAGGACCCGGTCTTGATGCCGCTCACACCCGGCTGAAGCAGAATGTTGTTGTTGTTGTAGATCATGCCGTCTATGCCCTCGATCTTGATCTGGGGCATGTCCACGATCTTCCTGAAGACCTCGTTACGCATGACCGCCTGCGCCAGCTTCAGCTGGTCGGTGGCGGTGGAGACCGTGGACTTCTTCAGCCCGCTCGGGTCCGTGTACGTCGAGCCGGTCATCCCGAGCTCCTTCGCCGCGTCGTTCATCTTGTCGAGGAACGCGTCCTCGGAACCCGCGTCCCAGCGGGCGAGCAGCCGCGCCGCGTTGTTCCCCGAGGGGATCATCAGCAGCTGAAGCATCTGCCGCTGGCTGAGCCGCTGCCCCTTGGTCAACGGGGCCGTCGACTCGTCGGGTCGCTTGGACTCGTCCTCGGCCTGCTGGTCGACAGTGATCGTCTCGCCCTCCTCGTCGCCCTTGAGGGGGTGCTCCTGAAGGATCACGTAGGCCGTCATGACCTTCGCGACGCTCGCGATCGGGGCCGGCTTCTGCGCGCCCTCCGAACCGAGGGATCCCACGCCGTCCACCATCACGGCCGACTGGCCCTGGCCCGGCCAGGACAGCTCCGTCGCGCCGCCCTCGAAGGTGTACGTCGGCTTCGCCGTCAGCTCCAGCGAGGGCTCCGGCAGCGGGCGCATCACCTGCACGATCGCAAAGACGATCAGCAGGAGGAGCACCAGCGGGGTCCAGATCTTGACCCGTCGGACGGCGGTCCGGACCGGGGTCTCCGGGGGTGGCGGGGTGTTCGTCAGCTCGGCCAGGAGGTCGAGCGGCGGCCTCGGCGGCAGCGGCTGCTGCCGGGTCCGCTCGGCTGCCGCCCAGGACGGGGCGGCGGGCGCCGTGGGGGCCGAAGAGCCGGTCTCCGGGGTGCCTGCGGACGCCTCGTGCGCCGCGGACCCTGCCTCCCCGGGCCGGGCCGCGGTCCCGGGCTCCGGCTTGCGGGGCGCGGGGGTCGGCCGTACGACGTCGGAGCGCAGCGGCACGAACGTGCTCGTGCGCTCGACCTCGTTCTCGGGGCTGCTTCCGCTCTCGCCCGGGCTCCGGCCCTCGTTCCGGTCCTGCTTCTTGTCCCGGTTCGCGTCCCGGTCCGTGTCCCGGTCCGTGTCCTGATTCTTGTCCCGGCTCCTGCCCTCGCTCCGGCTCTCGCTCCCGGACTTGTCCGCGCCCTGGCTCCCGCTCCCGGACTTGTCCGCGTTCGGGGGGAGCTTCAGCGCGGTCGTCGCCTGGTCGACCGGCTCGGCCGACCCGGCCGTCCTGCCCGGCTTGACCGCCTTGAAGATCGCGGTGGGCTGATCGATTCCTTGCAGGTCGGAGGCATCGTCGGCGTCCGGCTCGGACATGCGCTCGGGCTTTGGCCCGGTCGGGGACGTGGGCTCGGGCTTCGGCTTGTCGTCCGGCTGCGGCTCCGGCTTCGCTTCGGCCTCAGGCTTCGGCCCGGTCTCGGACCCTGCATCGGACACCGCGTCGCCCTCGGCGCGAGCCGTCGGCTCGTCCTCGGCCGCGGCGTCGACCCAGGCTGCCACCGCAGCACGCAGCCGGCCGTCACCGGGCTCGGTCCCGGGACCGGGCTCGGGTCCGGCCTCGGGCCGGCCTGCCGGTCCTTCCACAGACGCCTTCGCCCCGGACGCCTCCGCGGCCGTGTCCGGGCTCGTGCCGCCCTCGGCGTCGCCCGTGCCCTCCGAAGGCGTGGCAGCCGCCCCAGGGCCCGTGGAAGCGGTCACAGCCTCACTCACGGGCTCGGACTCGGGCTCCGGCTCGGACTCGGGCGCGTGTCCAGGCCCGGACTCGCCTTTCGGCCCGGGCTCGGACTTCGACTCGGGCTCCGGCTCGCCGGTCCCGGAAGGGGGCTGAACATCGGACGCGCG
Source organism: Streptomyces sp. NPDC091649 (assembly GCF_044756785.1). Taxonomy (NCBI): domain Bacteria; kingdom Bacillati; phylum Actinomycetota; class Actinomycetes; order Kitasatosporales; family Streptomycetaceae; genus Streptomyces; species Streptomyces sp. NPDC091649. The sequence continues at coordinate 139,477 of NZ_JBIVTR010000012.1, forward strand.
CCGCGCGGCGTCCGCCGGAAGACGGGGGCGGAACACAGCGGTCGCCGTGTCGGACGTAGCGCCCGTGCCCGCGCCGCCGTTCGCATCCCTGCCCGTATCCGCGTCAACCGCGTCCGTGGCGCCCGTATCCGCGTCAACCGCGTCCGTGGCGCCCGTATCCGCGTCGCCCGTGCCCGTGTTCCCGCTGCCGCCCGCGTTCGTGTCCTCGCCCGTCTCCGTCTTCGTGTCCGCGCCGGGGGCACGGAACACGGCGAAGCGCGGGTCGCGTTCCTCCGCAGCCGTCCCCGACGACTTCTGCTGCTCCGTTTTGTCGGGGGACTCGCCCGCCACCGATGCCTCCTCATGCGCTGCGGGGCCACCCCGCGCTGTCCGAACCATCTACCAGTGTCCTGTGTGAACCCCTGGCCGAGCTGCTAGACGAGAACGACATACCTACTGGTTCCCATACAAAGCAGTCAGGCGCTCTCGACAGACCAATGTGAGAGGGGTCACCCTGTCAGACATCCACGCGGGGAGGCATGGATGGGCAGGAGCCGCAGAACAATCCCGGAGGAGCTTCTGTTGCTCGCTCTGGACCCGACCACGGGTACCACAGCGCAGCCGCAGTCGCTCGACCTCGGCCTGGCCGGGGCACAGCTAGTGGAGCTGGCTCTGGCAGGACGGATAGCCCCTGACGGGGATCGTATCGCCGTGGTGATGCCACGGCCGACAGGAGATCCGACTCTGGACTCCGCACTGGAACTGCTGCGCCGTCGTGGCAGCCCGGTCCGGGCGGTCCACTGGATCGGCGGGCCCCGCCTGGGGCTGCGCCAGATCTACCTCGCTCATCTGGAGCGGTGCGGCATGGTTCATGCCGTGGCGGGCCAGATGTGCGGAGTGCTGCCGACGACTCGCTACCAAGCGACGGAGACGGCGATCAGCCGGGACATCAGGAACCGGCTGGACAGTGCGATCCGCACCGGCGTACCGCCGGACCCGCGGACCGCGGCACTCGCCGCGCTGGCCCACGCGGTCGGACTCGGCAAACATCTGTACCCCGGGAACGAGGGGCGTTCATCGCGCTCCCGGCTCCGGGACCTGATCAGGCACGACCCGATGGGCGGACTTGTGGCGCACGCCGTGATGGACGTCCAGAACGGTGTGGCCGTCCAGCCGCGCCGTACGCAGCAGCAGGCAGCGGGCGTTCCGTTGCAGCCGCAAGCACAGGCCCGTCGCGGCAGCATGGCGCACACCGCCGCGAGCTGACCGCAGGGCCTGAGAACAGCACACCGCCGTACCGTGGTCCCGTCGTCACAGGACCCGGTCCGGGAGCCGCACCACGCACGGGGCAGCCGGTAGTCACCATCACCGGCTGCCCCGTGCGCTTGTGCGCCGTCGCGCGCACCGGTGCGTACGCCCCCGCTGCCCGCGTGTGGCCGTTTCCCAGCGCGGCCGGGGCAAGGGGTGGCAATCTGCTGAGCAGTAGATACGCACAGCTACATAGCCGGAGGTGCCGTTTCCGTGCCGTCCAACGTCAATCCCACTGTCAGGCGACGCAGGTTGGGCCAGGAATTGCGCCGCCTGCGCGAACTCAAAGGCATGACGGCCGAGGAAGTCGCGGAGCGGCTGCTGGTCTCGCAGTCGAAGATCAGCCGCCTGGAGAACGGCCGCCGCTCCATCAGCCAGCGCGATGTACGCGATCTCTGCGGGGTGTACGAGGTCGAGGACCACCGCATCGTCGACTCGCTCATGCAGATGGCGAAGGACTCCCGCCAGCAGGGCTGGTGGCATGCCTTCGGTGACATCCCGTACAGCGTCTACATCGGCCTGGAGACCGACGCGGAATCCCTGCGGGTGTACGAGCCCCAGATGGTTCCGGGCCTGCTCCAGACCCGGGCGTACGCCGAGGCGCTGATCAGCGGAGCCCTGCCCGAGGCCCCTCCCTCGGACATCGAGAAGCGGGTCAACGTACGGTCGCGGCGGCAGGACCGGGTCAACGCGCCCGACAACCCGCTGCGGCTGTGGGCCGTGATCGACGAGTCGGCACTGCGCCGACGGGTCGGCGACAAGCAGGTCATGATCGAGCAGCTGGAACACCTCGTCGAGCAGTCGCACCTGCCGCACGTCACCGTGCAGGTCCTGCCGTTCGACATGGGCGCGCACCCGGGCATCAACGGTCAGTACGCGATCCTGGAGTTCCCGGACGCCGCGGACTCCAGCGTCGTCTACATCGAGGGCGTCACGAGCGATCTCTACCTGGAGAAGGCGAACGACGTGCAGCGCTACAGCGTGATGTACGAGCACCTGCGGGCGCAGGCTCTGAACGTGGAGCAGACCCGGGAGTTCATCAGCAAGATCGCCAAGTCGTACACGAGTTGAGCCGCCGCGCACGAGCCGGTCCGGGCCGAGCGCCTCTCGCCCCGGCCGGCCGGAGCGGCCCCGAACCGCCCGGCCGCCCGAGCCACCCGGGACGCCTGGGCCGCCTGGGCCGCCTGGGCCGCCTGGGCCATGGAATGCCGAGGCCACTTGGGACGCCTGGGCCGCCGAACCTCCGGAGCCGCCCGAGCCACCCGGGACGCCGAGCCGCCGAGCCGCCTGCCGGAACGAGCAGGCCGAGCCGCCTGGCGAAGCCATCCGTCCGCCTCTGCGGCACCGGCGGATTCAGGACACCCGCACCCGCGGCCGCAGTGGAATCCGGGAAGCATGAGCGAGCGGCGGCGGGATAGTACACCGCCACCCACTCGCCACGGAAGGTCTACTGGGGAAGGATCATCCGGTCGAGTGAACGACCATCTCATGGACGAGGCTTGGCGAGTAGCGTCGATCACGCCAATCGGAATCAGGTTGGTGCGACTCACCCAACTCTCTGAACCGGAGTGAACATGGCAATTCTTGAGGGTGCTACGGACAAGTGGACGAAGTCGTCGTACTCCGGGGGCAACGGCGCATGCGTCGAAGTCAAGTCCCCGGTCGCTCTGTCCATCGCCGTACGTGACTCGAAGGCCCCCGAGGGCCCCGCGCTCACCTTCGTCCCCGGTGCGTGGAACGCGTTCGTGCGTGACGTCGCCACGGGCACGGCCAGCGCCTGATCGCCGCGCATCGCCACTGATCAGCAGCGCTGATTCAGGCAGCACTGATCACCACATCACCGCATCACCGCATCACCGCATCACCGCATCACCGCATCACCTGATGGAGCCCTCTCGACCGGTTCGCCGTCCTGGCCGAGGGGGCTCGGCACGATCCGGCACCCTCTCCCGGTGTCGCCGCGGCCGGACACCGCGGTCGGGCACCGCAGCCGGACGCCGCGTCCGGTCAGCGCAGCTGGTCGACGTACCGGTCCGTACCCGGCACAGTCGGTACGAACGGGGCGACCAGTTCGACCCGCCCGAGACCGCTCTCCGCGACCGCCGCGTCCAGGCCGGTGAACCGCCCCTCCCAGCAGGCCCGCGGATCTTCCTGGAGAAACCACAGCAGCGTCAGCCGGGTGCCGACCCCTTCGACCTGTTTCACGTACGCCATCCGGTCGCCGGGCAGCGGCGTCGGCCGGAACACCGTGACCATGGCCGCCGGCGAATCCTTCAGCCGCTTCGGAAGATGGCGCGAGCGCAGCCATTCCAGCAGCTCCGCCCGTTGTCCGGGTCCCTCGGCGTCGATGACCTGGAGGACGAGACCCGCGTACGGGTGGTCGAGAGCGCGTGGACGTCCCGGGGGCCGGCGGCCCCGTCGCGGTAGACGGTGGCCTCGTGGTCCTGGAAAGCTGTGAAGACGTGGGTCCGGTTCCGGTAGACACGGCCGTCCCGGTTCAGTCGCTTGTTGATGGCGACGGTCCACTTCATGTGGTCGTCGTAGCGCCCCTCGGTCACCCAGTACGTCGACAGGTAGCATCCCGCGCCGACCGGCCGGGCGACCGCCGACTCCCGTGGATACCGCAGCCCCCGAAGGTCCTTGGTGGCCACCCAGCGCCGCCCGGCGAATATCCACGGCATCGCCGTCGCACCCGCGTAGTAGTGGTCGTCCTCGTACCAGCGGTTGTACGCGTACTCATGTCCCGGATGCGGTTCGACCATGGTGATCAGGGGGTGCCCCGGCCGCACTCCGTACGGCCCCGCCCCCGCCAGTTCCGCGTACCACTCGCTTCCCGCCCCGCCGCGCGCCGCCCCGTCGAGCGCCGCTTCATCACGCGCCGTCCCGGCCCCATCGGTCATCGTGCCGCCTCCCTCTCTCTTCCATCAGGTGCCGCGCCCGTCTACCCTGACGCACCGTCAATTCAACTGCCAGGGCCGGGGGGCACGGATGTCGCTCGCGGGGAAGACCGTCATCGTGTCGGGTGTCGGCCCGGGGCTCGGGCGCCGGGTCGCGGAGACCGTCGTGCCGGACGGCGGGCGCGCGGTGCTCGGTGCGCACGGCGGGGAACCTGGCCAAGGTGGCGGCGGAGATCGACCCGGGGAGCCGGCACACGGCCCACCTGCCGACCGACATCACGGACGAGGCACAGTGCGCGGCGCTGGCCGCACTGGCGGTGGAGCGGTTCGGTGGCATCGACGCGGTGGTCCATGTCGCCGCCCTGGACAGCCACTTCGGCGGGCTCCAGGACGCGGACTTCGCCACCTGGCGCTCGGTCATCGATGTGAACCTCCTGGGCACACTGCGGATGACCCGGGCGTGTCTGCCCGCCCTCAAGGACGGGGGCGGTTCGGTGGTGGTGATCGGCACGCAGTCCGCGGTGGCCGCCCCCTCCCAGGTGTGGCAGGCGGCGTACGCGGCGTCCAAGGGAGCGCTCACCTCGGCGATGCACTCCCTGGCCCGGGAGCTGGGGCCGGACCGGATCCGGGTCAACACCGTGCTGCCGGGCTGGATGTGAGGGCCGCCGGTACAGGCGTACGTCCGGTTCGCCGCACACTCCGAGGGCGTACCGGAGTCCGAGGTGCCGGCCCGGCTCACCGAACGGATGGCACTGCCGGAGCTGGCCACGGACCGGGACGTGGCGGAGGCCGTCGCCTTCCTCGCCTCCGACCGGGCTCGGTCGATCACCGGTCAGTCCCTGCTGGTCAACGCGGGTGAGCTGATGCGCTGACGCGCAGATGTACGGAATGCACCGACGCGCGGGCGCACAAACGCACAGACGCGCAGACGCGCAGACGCGCAGAGGCGCAGAGGCGCCGGACGTACAGAGGCGCCGGACGTACAGAGGCGCCGGACGTACAGACGTACAGACGTACGGAATGCTCGGACGCGCCCGACGTACGGACTCGCCGCTGATGTACGAGCGCGCTGACGTACAGGCGCGCCGACGGCGTGCGGGCGCGTTCGACGGTGTTGTGCCCGGCCGCCGTTGAGCCGTTCGGTCAGCCGCGCGGGTAGCGGGCCAGCCAGCCCGGGGCTACGGCCGTCGGGCTGTGCAGGGCGGGGCCCTGGGTCATCTCCATCGCGAAGTCGTCGGCCAGTTGGAGGAGCGTGGCCCGCCCTTCCAGCTCCACCAGCCAGGCCGGCGGCAGCGCGGTCTCGCCGTGCAGCGCCCCGAGCAGCGCGCCGCAGACGGACCCCGTGGCGCGGGAGGGGCCGCTGTGGTTCACCGCGAGGCGCAGCCCGTGCCGGATGTCCTCGCTGACCAGCGCGCAGTACACGGCAACGGCGAGGACCTCCTCGGCGGCGTCGCTCGCGCCCAGCGCCTCGATCAGCGCCGGACCGGGGATGCCCTGCCGCACCGATCCCAGGGCCTGCCGCAGGGCCTCGGTCACCGGCTCGTGGCCGGGGCGTTCGGCGAGCAGGGCCAGCGTGTGCTGCACGGAACCGTCCAGGCTCTCCCCGCGCGCCAGCCCGTGCACGAGTACGGCGAAGGCTCCGGCGGCCAGTTGGGCGGTGGGGTGGCCGTGGGACTGGGCCGCGCACTCGACGGCCAGCTGGAGCACGAGCCCCGGCTCCCAGCCCACGAGGAGCCCGAACGGCGCGGACCGGGTGAGCGCGCCCGCGTCCCGGGCGGTGGGGTTCTTCGGGCGATCGAGGGTGCCCATGACGGTGTCGCCGAAGCCGCCCAGGCATTCCCGGGCGGGGGCGCGGCGGGCGTAGAGCCATTCCTCTGCGGCCAGCCAGCCGTTGTCCGCACGCCGCTCGTCGGGCCCCCAGTCGTGCTGGGTGGCGGCCCAGCGCAGATGGGCCCGGTGCACATCGGTGGGCGGGTGCCAGGCTCCGGTGTCGCGACGGACCTGGGCCCGGATCAGTCCGTCGACGGTGAACAGGGTGAGCTGGGTGAGGGCGGTGACGGCGCCGCGTCTGCCGTGCGCCGGGACGTAGTCGGTGACCCCCTCGCCTCCGTGGGCGGCGCGGATCTCCTCCAGCACGAGCCCGCTGACCCCGGCCCCGAGCGCGTCCCCGACGGCTCCGCCGAGCAGGGCCCCGCGGACCCGGCTGCGGAAGTCCTGCTGCTCGGCCCGGCCCCAGACCGCCGTGGTCCCTGTGCTCACCCCGCCCCCCTCCCCGTCCCTGCCCGTACCCGGCACCGGGTGCGTCCGCGCGGGCCCGGGTGCGGGCGACCGCGCAAGCACTGTAATCGAACGGGAACGGGCGGTAGAGGGGGCGATCTGAGTACGTGCGGGTATGTCGACGGACGTCCCGCAGGTCGTTTTTGACCGGTGCGGTGAGGCTTCCGCCCTCAGATCCGCCTGCGGTCGGTGATCAGCTCCCCGCACCTCTCGCGCGTCCCGCCCTACGGCCCGGCCACCGCCCCCAGCCTCTCCCGCTGCGCCCGCGCCCATCGGTACCCCGGGTCCAGCTCCAGCGCCCGGTCCAGGTCCGCCAGCGCCTCCGGGACGCGGCCGAGCGCCTCCTGCGCGAGGGCCCTGCTGCCGTGCGCCCAGGCGTAGCCGGGGTCCAGGGCGAGGGCCCGGCCGTAGCAGGCGACGGCTTCCTCGTACCGGCCCGTCGCCCGGTACACCTCGCCGCGCTCCCCCTCGGTCCCGGCCAGACCGGGGGAGATTTCCTCGGCCCGGTCCAGGTCGGCGAGGGCGCCCACCGGGTCGCCCAGAACGGTGCGGACCCGGGACCGCCGCACCAGCGCCCAGGTGTATTCCGGCCACAGCGCGATCGCCCGGTCGAAGTCGTCGAGCGCCTCCTCGGACCGGCCCAGCACATGGCGTACCAGGCCCCGGCTGCCCAGGGGCACGGCGTCGGACGGGTCCAGGGCGTGCGCCCGGTCCAGGACGGCCAGGGCCTCCTCCAGCCGGCCCATCCGCCGGTACGTCTCACCTCGCTCACGCACCACCCAGGCCCAGGCGGGCGCGATCTCCTCGGCCCGGTCCAGGTCGGCGAGGGCCTCCTCGTGGCGGCCGAGCGACCGCAGGATCACCGCCCGTCCGTGGTGGGCGCGTTCGCTGCTCGGGTCCACGGCGATCGCCCGCCCGTGGTCGGACAGCGCCGCGTCGGTCTCCCGCGCCCGGAAGCGGTCCCAGGCCCGGGCCACGAGCGCCGCCGCCCGGTCCCTGTCGGTCAGCTCCGCCCGGGTGAGCAGCAGCCCGAGGGCGGCGGTGGGGCGGGGCCCATGGTCGGTCACCGCCGCGAGCAGGTCCCGGCCCCAGTCGCGGAGCGCGGCGCTGTCGGCGTCCTCGCCCGCCTCCACGAGCGTCCGGGCCCAGTGGCGGGCGGCGGAGGGCTGCTGCCCGCACAGCGCGATCCCGGCCCGCAGCGCGTCGGGCAGCGCGGCGCGGGGGCGGGCGCAGAGCCGGTGGTACAGGACGTCGAGGGCGGCCCGCCGCCACGGTTCGTCGGCCCAGAGGCGTTCCGGGTCGACGCCGTGGGCCGCCGCGTCCCGCCGGGCGGCGAACGCGTCGGCCAGCCGGTCGTGCGTCCCCGTCCACCGCTGCGGGGAACCGGTGCGCTGGAGGCGGAGCATCGGGGCCCGGACGACGGCGTGGTAGCGGGAGCGCCCGGTGTACGGCTCGGCGACGAACGGCAGTTCGTGCAGCCAGTCGTAGAGCCCCGGCACGGCGTGCGGCCCGTCCTGCGGTACGGCGACGGCGACCAGGTCCTCGTCGAACCGGCGGGGCAGCGCACAGGCGAGCGCGGCCGCCCGGCGGACCGGGTCGCTCTCGCCCGCGAGGAAGCGCTCGACGGCGGTGGCGTTCGCCTCACCGGCCGCGCCGGGGTTGGCGGCGAGCGTCGACACCAGGACCGGCAGCCCGCCGGACAGCCGCAGCACCTCCCGTACGGCGGGCTCCGCCACCACGCCGCGCTCCGTGAGGAGTTGGCGCGACTCCTCCTCCGTGAAGGGCCCCAGCGGCACGTCGGCGACGAGACGGCCCCGGTCGCCCCAGCACACCGGGTCGAGGCGGCGCTGTCCGGCCAGGGTCAGGACGAGGTTGGCGGGCAGTTCGCCGTACCGGCCGGGCGTCAGCAGGTCCGCCAGCCACCGGTCCAGCTGGGGCGCGGTGCGCTCGTAGGTGTCCAGGAACAGGGCGACCCAGGGCACGGTGTCCGCGACCCGGTCCAGCTCGGCGACGAACACCGGCGTGAGGACGCCCACCGGTTCCGCCAGCAGCCGGGCCTCCTCCTGCTGCCGGGCCCGCCCCCCGAACACCGCCCGCAGCCCGCCCGCGCCCCGCGCGACGACCGCCGGGTCGATGCCCCCGGCCAGCGCACCGACGACCGGTATCGCCCCGGCCGCGATCAGCCCGGCCTGCGCGGCGGCGAGCGCCCCGGGCGAAGGGCCCCCGGTCGCGGCCTCGCCGTCCGTCGCGAGCCGGCCGGCCGCGTCATGGAGCGCGCGCCGGTACGTCGCGAGCAGCCGGTCCAAAGCCTTGAGCGGACAGCCCTGCTCGGCGAACTGTCCCGCGATGGCGGCGAGTACGTCAGGCACCGAGTCGGCGCCCTCGTCGACCCAGGCGGTGACGGCCCCGAACTCCCGCGCGGCCTCCCGCCATTCCCGTACGAGCGAGGTCTTGCCGACCCCCGCGTTGCCCCGCACATGGAAGACGAACCGGTGCCGGGGGTCCTCGGGCGGCCGGGCGAAGTTAGCGCGGAACAGGTCTAGTTCGGCCGTACGCCCGACGAAGGCGGCGCGGCGCCGACCTTCGACGATCTGCTGGAGGGAGAGCCGGCGAGGGCTGGACGGAGGCATGGGTCCAGTCTGTCAGCGGACCCGGGCGCGGGGAGCCGCCGCCCAGGAGCGCGGAGGACCACGAAGCGCCCGCCCGACGCCTCGCCCGCGACCCGGTGACAGCGCCGCCGCCGGCCGCACCGGTGGGGGCGCGGGCCCTGGCGCCTCCGCTGGGCCGCCGGGAAAGTGCGTAGCGGCGCGGGCACCGCCGCCGTAGGCTTCCGTGCGGGGCGGGGCCCGTAGCGCAGTGGTCGTCGCGCCTTCACCGCATGTGGGAGCACGCCGGTTCGAATCCGGTCGGCCCCGTCCTGTCGACCGCCGGGATGCACCGCGCCTACTCGACCGCGCCTTGAGTACCGAAGCTCATGAACCCGCGCCGGTCGCTGACTAGCGTGCCGCGTATGGACCCGGAAGCGACCGCAGCAGACACGCCGCCCGCGAACGCCTCCCCCGGCGACGCTGCATCCGCCACCAGCTCGCGGCGGGCACGCGGCTGCGCGATCGCGGTGGCCGCCCTCGTCGTCCTCGTCCTCATGGGAGCGGCCGCGGTCGCGGAGTTCGAGAAGAACCTCACCGCCGACGGGCGGAAGGAGCAGCCCGGCCGTTCGGGCGGCGCGGACCATCCGCACGGGGCCGGCGCGACAGCCCGGTACGAGGACGGCCTGCGGGTCACCGTCAGCCGCCCCCGGCCTCATGGCGACGGCACCTACAGCCTCACCGTGACCTTCGAGAACGGCACCGGTGACGAACTGCGGCTCGGCGAGGACACGTTCCCCGCTCCCCTCGTCGTCCGGGCCGGCCCATCGGGCGATGACGACGACAGCGGCTACGACATGTCCTGGCCGCACAAGGACCAGTCCACCGCCGCCCTCGCGCCGCCTCTCGCCGAGGGCGACGAACGCGAGGTCCCGATCCGCCTCAAGTCGTCCCGGCACGGCATTCCGGTGACGGTGGAGATCACCCCTCCGGGCGCCGCCTACCGGGAGACCGCCCATTTTCAGCTCACTCTGGGCTGAGCCGGTCCCTTCACAACCTGTCCCGCGCCTCGGCCCACGCACGGGCGGCCGTCACGTCCTGAGTGGCCATGGTCGGGCAGCCCCAGAGATTCTCGCCGCTGTGGATCGCTTGCGCGCGCTCCGCCGGGATGTCCGCGGGTGCCACGAAGGCGAGGCCGCGGCAGAGCGCGGTGAGCCCGGGCCGGATCAGCTTGAGGGTCCGGATGCGGTCGGCGGTGGAAGTGGCGGGGGCACCGGATGCCACAGGAGCGCGCCCCTCCGGTGGCCCGGGCATCAGGAGGACCGCCGTGAAGGGCTCGGCACGCTCCGTCAGCGCACGCAGCTCGTCGAGGACGAGCGCCTGGGCCTGCTCCACGGGCAGCTGGGAGGCGTCGATCTCTCGTGGGCCGGGTGCCGTTCCTCGTACTCGCCGGGTGTCCATCGGGCGACCCTAACAGGATTAGTGACCAGCGGTCACTAATGAGGGTGCGACCGTGCCTGCGTACGCTTGCGCCGATGAACAGCACCGGAAGGAACGGGCCCGGGCGGCCGCCGCGGCTGAGCCGGGAGCTGATCGCCGAGGCCGCCCTGCGAGGGGGCGTCCAGACGCTCACCATGCGCGCGCTCGCGGCACGACTCGGGGTCTCGCACGCGGCGCTCTACCGGTGGGTGCCCGATCGCGACGGCGTCCTGGACCTCGTCAGCGAGGTCATGGTCGGGCGCGTGCTCCCCGAGGACGACCCCGGCGCGGGGACCTGGCTCGACTGGCTGGCGCGGCTGGCGTGGGCGATGCACGACGAGTTCCTGGCGGTACCGGGATACGCCGCCCATGTGGCCCGCCCGCACCGCCACCACCCCGCGTCCTTCGAGCGGCTGCGCCAGAAGGCCATCGCCGCGTTCCGCGCCGGGGGCGCCGACGCGGAACAGGCAGAGCTGAACTGGAACCTCTTCGGGCTCGGCGTAGTCCGCTGGCTGGCGGCCGCGGGCGACGCCCCGGAGGAGCCGCCGTTCGGCCTCTACCTCGACACGCTGCTACGCGGCCTGCCCCGCCACGGCGACGAGCGCCATACGTCCCGGCATATCCCGCACACCGCCCGGCCCGGGCGGGCGGGCACGGACGCATGACCTTCTCCGCGCTCCTCGCCCACGGCCGGTGCGTGCGCCCCGGGCATCGCCCACGGCCGGTGCGTGCGCCCCGGGCATCGCCCACGGACGGCGTGTGCGCCCCGGGCATCGCGCACGCCCACCCTTCGGCTTCCGGCTTGGAGGCCGTGAAGCTCCCGTCAGGCCCAGGGGTCGAACGGGATTCCGGCGGGCTTGGAGCTGTCGAGGAGGCGGCGGAAGCGGTCGTCCTTGTCCGTGACCTTGATGGTCGCGGCCCCGAAGTCGGCGTTCATGAGCCTGTCGCGCAGCTCGGTGCTGGGGAAGCCGTTCCAGTCGACGACCGGGGGGTAACGCCAGTTGCCGTAGTGGTTCTCGGGCGGCTCGTCATTTCCGTTGGCGAGGCGGAAGAAGTGCGTGCTCCAACCGTCCTTGTGGTAGACGGCCTTGGGGTGCGTGCCGTCGAACCGGACCTGCGAGCGCGGATAGGTCTTCACGGTGCTGTGCTGGGTCGTCGATACGTAATCCACCCGGTCGGACCCCTGGTTGACCCAGGAGATCACGTGCTCGAAGTCGTGGCGGTGGCCACCGAGTCCGCTGCCGTGGACGGCCTGGTCCTTCTCGAAGTAGCTCGCGTAGACGATGGCGCACCAGCCGTTGTTGCACTTCGAGCGGGCGTAGGTCTGGGAGTTGTCCAGATCCCACCGGTCCCGGCAGCTTCCGTTGATCGCACCGGTCGTCCTCAGCCCCGTCGCGAGCGTGCCGTCCGGGCCGATGGCGGGGGTGGCGTAGCAGCCGTCGCCGTCGTAGTCGAAGGCCGGCGAGAACGTCTGCTCGTAACCGCCGGCGTTCTGGGGAAGGTTGCCCGGCGGGTCGGCGTGGGCGGCGGACGCGGTGCCCAGCACGAGGAGGCCGGCGGCGGCGAGGACGGCCGCGGTGCGGGCGACGCCGTTGCGGGCGCGAGTCGATCCGGCGGAGCGGTTACGAGCGGCGCCGTCGCGGGCCGCGATGCCGGCACGGGCGCTGACGCGACTGTTGGCGCGATCGCTGACGGGAAGTGGAGCGTTCACGCCGCCGGCGCCGGCACCGGGGCTACCGGTGGGCATGGGCGGTATCGGCGGAGTTCGCATGTTTTCTCGCTCCTGACTCATCTGACGTAGCAGCACATGAGGGCGGGGGTCGACCCTCGCAAGTGTTGCCCGGGTCATGACAAAGAGAAACGAAGGATCGCCTCTCACCTGTCACCTGGCAGGCGGTTCTCGCCCTCCCGGCGAACGATCAGGGAGCGAAGATAACGTGGGGGAACAGGCGGCCCCATCGCAGACGAAGAATCGACGCACGGCCCCACGGAGGGCCTATGGTTTGGGACGGTCGAGAGCAGGCGTAGGCAAGGACGCGGCAGGACGCGAGTTCGGCGAACGCGGCCAGCACGGCGCGCGACAGCGGGTCCAGCTCGCACGGGTCCTTGACGGACCGGGCGTAGTCGGCGGCGACGGCGTCGTACGACTGTCGTGTCGTGTCCAGGTGCGAGGGTTCGATCACGGCGCAACGCTATGCCGAGCGACGTCGCGGGATCCACGGGCGGGTGCGGGTATCGGTGTGACCGAGTTGCGCCCACCCACCTCCGACGGCTTCATCCGACACACGGGTTGCTAACGTGCAGGGTGAAGAGCTCTTGGTCGGCCGCGCGGGGGGACGGTTCAGTTCATGGCATGGGACGAGTGGGAACAGCTCAAGAGCGAGGCGGCCCAGCGAGACTCCGCCCGCATGCGGCTCAACGAGGCGACGCCCGGTGGAGGCGGCACGGCGGGCGACGGTGATCTGGTCGTCCACGACGACGAGCTGGGCAAGATGGGCAACACCGCCTACGAACTGCGTCAGAAGTTCGGCGTGGACAGCGACTTCGCCCGCCCCAGCACGTTCACCGCGTCGATCGACCTGTTCAACGACGGGCTCGACATGGGCGCGGCCCTGACCGAGCTCCATGACGCGTGGAACACCCAGGCCGGGACGCTCAAGGACGCCTGCGCGCACATCTCCAACCACTTCGACTTCACCCGCGCGCAGCACGCCAAGGACCAGGTCCAGGTCGCGACGAGCCTGCCCGTGTCGAAGATCGACGACTACATCAAGTAACTATCGCAAACCGGGAAGATCCGGCGAACAGCACACGGGGGCTGGGCAACGCATGGCGACCGAGACGATGACCGCGCAGGAGCTGACGGACCTGCGCCTGGGCACACTCGACACGGCGGTGGCGGACTGGGAGACCATGGCCAAGCGCCTCAAGACGCTCTCCACCGGTGACGGGGGCGGGGTGAACGCCAAGAGGCTGGAGACAGAGGCGAAGGCCGCTGACTGGCAGGGGCTCAATGCCACCGTCACCAAGGAGTTCGTCACCAAGACGGCGATCGAGTTCCAGGACGTGGCAGGCCAGGCCACGAGCGTGCTCGGCATCCTGCGGGACGCCGGCGCGGCGTTCAAGAAGCACAAGGCGGACCTGCGGACGGTCATCGACGACGTCGCCAAGCAGAACATCTACATCAACGCCAAGGGCGGTGCCGTCGCTTCCGTGCCCTCGGGCGCCGCGGCAGGCACCGGGGACATCCACAACCCCAGCGACGAGGAACTGGCCGTCGCGGCACGCCGGGTCAAGCGGGTCCTCTGGGAGGCGAGCGAAACGGACCGGATCGCCGCTCGCGCCCTGCGCGCACTCGCCAAGAACAAGCACGACTTCACCGGCGACGGCCCCGGCGGGCTCAAGGAGGCCGACGACCGGCAGGGCAGGGCGGACGCCGACTACTGGGCGAAGAGGGTGAAGGAGAGCGACCCCGGGGAGTGGAGCGACAAGGACGTCGAACGCTTCAACGAGACGCTGATCGACCAGCGCGACAACCCGGGGTTCAGCGAACGGTTCGCCACCACGCTGGGCGCGGACGGCACACTCCAGTTCTGGCGGGATCTGGCGGCTCCGCCCGGCGGTGCGGTAGAGGGCGAGCGGGCGAAGGTTCTCGCCCAGGTCCAGGACAACCTGAGCATGACCCTGGCCAACGCCTCACACAGCGACAGCCCGGCCATGGAGACCTGGAAGCGGGATGTGATCGCCGCCGGGGACAGGCCGTTCACGATCCAGACGCTGCCCATGGGGCCCAGCGGCTTCCAGGTCATGAGCAGCCTGATGGGCAAGGGCAAGTTCGACGACGAGTTCCTCAACGACTACGGCACGGCCCTGGTCAAGCACGAGCGCGAGTTCCCCGGGGACCCGGACGTGGCCTGGCGCGACACGGCCAACCTGAACTACCCGCCGACCGACGAGCCCAACGACCCCTTCGCCGGTTTCATGGAGGGCCTCGGGCATAACCCCGAGGCGTCCCTCGAATTCTTCAACGACTCCATCGAGGCGGGCGGCAAGGACCTCGACAACTGGGACTACCTGGTGGCCAAGGGCGACGACGCGCGCGAATGGCCCGTGGGCGAGAACGGCAAGCCGCTCGGCCACGACGCGTTGGGCCACGCCCTCGAATCGGCGACGATCGGCACGCCGCACGACTCGGACGCCACACCGCCCAAGCACTCGGCCGGCAGCGCCGAACTCGTCAACCGGATCGTCGCGGAGTTCGGCGAGAACCCCGGCCGTCTGGACGGCTCGGCCATGAACGACAGCCTCGGGAACATCAGCGCGGAGTACATGCGGGATGTTCAGGATGCGGTGGGCGGACGCATCGAGGTCAAGACGTACGGCAGCAACGCCGATCTGGAATACCTGGCCGATCAAGGGCAGCTGGCCCGCTTCCTGGGAGCAGTGGGGAAGGACCCCGATGCCTACGGTGCCATCGTCGCGTCCCAGCAGGCCGTCAGTACAGAACTCATCAACGACGCCTTCCACCAGCGAGACTCGTACGGGGACGTACTGCCGGAGGAATTGAGCAACCGCATAGCCCCGGGAGCGGAAATTGTGGGGATCATGGCTGATTCCCGGACCCAGGCGGTGTACGACGACAAAATCGCCTCGGACGCAGAGTTCAACAAGGGCATCGAAACCGCCGACAAGTGGGCCGGTCGCGCGATCGACACCGGCCTTTCCCGGTTCCCGGTGGCCGGGGATGCGGCAGGCTGGATCATAGAAGACATCCGCGGGGCAATCGTGGAAAACT
The DNA here is from genome assembly GCF_044756785.1 of Streptomyces sp. NPDC091649. NCBI lineage: Bacteria > Bacillati > Actinomycetota > Actinomycetes > Kitasatosporales > Streptomycetaceae > Streptomyces > Streptomyces sp. NPDC091649. The sequence goes on from NZ_JBIVTR010000012.1 coordinate 154,797, forward strand.
ACACTCGAGATTCAAGCGAAGAAGCCGGAATGAAGAGGGAGGAGTTCCTGTCCGTGCAGCGCTCCGGATCCGCGGCGGCCATGTACGACGCAACGTATACAGCAGCGATCGAGGCGGGCATGAGCGAGACGCACGCGAAGACCGTGGCCGGCAGCGCGTCCCAGCAGGTGAAAGACAGTTACGGTCAGGGACGGCAATAGCCTTGACAGCGGGCTGTGCCATGCGAGCAGGAGGAAATTCGTTGCCGGAACGTGCAGTCGGACACAGGAAGCTCGTTCTGGTGTCCGCGATAGCCTTGACCGCTGTAGTCGCGCTAGGCGTCTGGAAGGTCTGGCCTGCCGCCGATTCGGTCATAGCCGTACCGGACCGTGTGTGCGACGCCTCCATCGACGGGAGCCTCGTCAGCCCCCTCCTCCCTGAGCGCGGGGAGCCTTTCAAGGAAGAACGCTTTTCCTATTTCGGACAGGGGAGCATCTCGGCCCCCGGCAAGTGCTATTTGTCCGCAGGAGGCGAGCAAGTAAGCATCGCTTACGTGCATATTCTGTCTCCCGAAGACTACTCGCGCGAGGACATCGAGCGGGACGCCGCCAAACCCGGTAGCACCCCTGTGTCGCTGGGAAACGCAAAGGGCTATGCCGACGCCCGCTCCGTCTCGCTCTTCACCGGCTGCCGCAGCGAGGCGGGACGCGAAACGCTGGTGGAGGTGAAGACGTCCATCAGCGACAGCACGAAGGACGAGACCGCCCTGCGAAGGGCAGCTGCCTTGACCGCCGAGGTCTCCCGTTCGGTAACTCCTCGCATGAAGAGTTGCACGGCCGAGGCACTCCCCCAGGGAGATCCCACCCTCGGCTGAGTCCAACGTGGTGAGCAGGCTCGGGGGCGACCAGCTCAGGACCTCGGACGCCCGTGACGATGCCGTGGTGTCCGCACCCGCTCCGTGGTGGCTCCGTGCCCGAAAACCGGGAAGAACTACATCCTCGACCTGGACCCGCCGCCTACCGAGAGCGACCACAGCGACGACCTGGAGCGCTTCGTCAGCTCCTACCTGCCGACCGGCCTCGCCGCCATGGGCTGCCGAGCCGAGGGGGAAGGGCAAGGGCGGGAGTGAGCCGAAGAGGAAGGGCGGGAGCCCGCCCCGCCCCGCACACCGGCCTCCCCCGCCCCTCAGCTCGGCAGCACCGGCAGCAGTTCCGGCAGGTGGCCGTCCGAGGCCGTGGCCGCCGCGACGCGTTCGGCCGGGACCTGCCCGTACAGGGTCGTGCGCGGGCGGGAAGGGCGGCCCGCGAGCTCGGCGATGGCCTCCAGACCCTGGATGGAGCGGTACGAGCCGTAACTCGACCCGGCCATCCGGGAGATGGTCTCCTCCATCAGCGTGCCGCCCAGGTCGTTCGCGCCGGAGCGCAGCATTTCCGCGGCGCCTTCCGTGCCGAGCTTCACCCAGCTCGTCTGGATGTTGGCGATGTGCGGGTGGAGCAGGAGCCTCGCCATGGCGGTGACGGCCCTGTTGTCGCGGTCCGTCGGGCCCGGGCGGGCGATGCCGGCCAGGTAGACCGGGGCGTTGGTGTGGATGAAGGGGAGGGTGACGAACTCCGTCAGCCCGCCTGTCTCCTGCTGGAGCCGGGAGAGCGTGCGGAAGTGGCCGAGCCAGTGGCGCGGCTGGTCCACATGCCCGTACATCATCGTCGAGGACGAGCGCAGACCCACCTCGTGCGCCGTTCTGATGACCTCCAGCCAGGTGGCCGTGGGCAGCTTGCCCTTGGTGAGGACCCAGCGGACCTCGTCGTCCAGGATCTCCGCCGCCGTGCCGGGGATCGAGTCGAGCCCGGACTCCTTGGCGGCGGTCAGCCAGTCGCGGATCGACAGGCCGGTGCGGGTCGCCCCGTTGACGACCTCCATGGGCGAGAACGCGTGGACGTGCATGCCGGGGACGCGTTCCTTCACCGCACGCGCGATGTCGAAGTACGCCGTTCCGGGCAGGTCCGGGTGGATGCCGCCCTGCATGCAGACCTCGACCGCGCCGACGTCCCACGCCTGCGCCGCCCGGTCCGCGACCTGGTCCAGGGAGAGGGTGTAGGCGTCGGCGTCCGTGCGGCGCTGGGCGAAGGCGCAGAAGCGGCAGCCGGTGTAGCAGACGTTGGTGAAGTTGATGTTCCGCGTGACGATGTACGTGACGTCGTCGCCGACCACGTCCCGGCGCAGCGTGTCCGCGATCCGGCACAGCTCGTCCAGCGCCGGGCCGTCCGCGTGGAGCAGGGCCAGTGCCTGGTCGTCGGTGAGCTTCGCCGGGTCGTCGGCGGCCTGGCTCAGGGCCTGGCGTACGTCGGCGTCGATGCGGGAGGGGACCATGCCGGGGGCGGCGGCCTCGCGGAGCGCCTCCCAGTCCCCGTACACCTCGTCGAAGTCGTCACGGCGGTCGCCGGTGCGGCCCTCGGTGTCGATGGTGGTGTGCAGGTCGGTGCGGCCCGAGGAGGTGAAGCCCTCGTCCGGCTCCTGCCAGGGCAGGCCGGCGGGGATCACGTCCTCGCGCGCGAGACCCGTCTCCGGGTCGGCGAGGGCGCGGACGTGCGGGAGGAGGCGGGGGTCGAGCCACGGCTCTCCGCGCTGGATGAACTCCGGGTAGATGGTGAGGCGTTCGCGGAGCTGGAAGCCCGAGTCCGCCGTCCTCCGCGCCAGTTCGTCGATGTGCGGCCAGGGGCGCTCGGGGTTCACGTGGTCGGGCGTGAGCGGTGAGACCCCGCCCCAGTCGTCGATGCCCGCGCCGATGAGGAGGGCGTACTCGGCGTCCACCAGGTTCGGCGGGGCCTGGATTCGGGCCGACGGGCCGAGGATGTGCCGGGCGACCGCGATGGCGGCGGCCAGCTCCTCCAGCTCGGCGTCGGGCATCTTGCGCATCGCCGTGTCCGGCTTGGCGCGGAAGTTCTGCACGATGACTTCCTGGATGCCGTGGTAGGCCCGGGCCGTCTTGCGCAGCTCGAAGAGGGAGTCGGCGCGCTCCTCGTACGACTCGCCGATCCCGATCAGGATGCCGGTGGTGAAGGGGACGTTGGAGCGGCCCGCGTCTTCGAGGACGCGCAGCCGTACGGCCGGTTCCTTGTCCGGGGAGCCGTGGTGCGGACCGCCCGGCTCGGACCACAGGCGGGTCGCCGTCGTCTCCAGCATCATCCCCATCGAGGGGGCGACGGGCTTGAGGCGCTGGAGGTCGGTCCAGGTCATCACGCCCGGGTTGAGGTGGGGCAGCAGACCCGTCTCCTCCAGGACCCGGATCGCCATGGCGCGTACGTACGCGAGCGTGTCGTCGTACCCCTCCGCCTCCAGCCACTCCCGCGCCTCGGGCCACCGGTCCTCGGGGCGGTCCCCCAGCGTGAACAGCGCTTCCTTGCAGCCCATCGCCGCACCCTCGCGGGCGATGGCCAGCACCTCGTCGGGCGAGAGGAACATGCCGTGGCCGGCCCGGCGGAGTTTGCCGGGCACGGTGACGAAGGTGCAGTAGTGGCACTTGTCGCGGCAGAGACGGGTGAGGGGGATGAAGACCTTGCGCGAGTACGTGATCACGCCCGGCCGGCCCGCCGCCTCCAGCCCCGCGTCCCGGACGCGGGCGGCCGACGCCGCGAGGTCCGTCAGATCGTCGCCGCGCGCCCGGAGCAGGACGGCGGCCTCGGTGACGTCGAGGGCGACACCGTCACGGGCGCGTTTGAGCGCGCGCCGCATGGCGTTGGAGGTGGGGCGTCCGCTCTGAGCATCGGTCATGGACCGAGCATACGAGCGAGGCCGGTGCGCCGGACGGGGGCACCGGGTCGGGATCGACCGGTCGCGGGGTGCTCGTGGTCACTCGTGCGGGCCGACTCACCCGGATGAGAGCCCGCCGACGGTGCCCGCACGCTTAATGTCGGAACGGTGATGGAAACGATCGTCCTCGACATCGGCGAAACCCTCGTACGCGACGACCGGCACTGGGCGTCCTGGGCCAACTGGCTCGGCGTACCGCCGCACACGCTCAGCGCGCTGGTGGGCGCGGCCGTCGCCCAGGGCCGCGAGGCCACGGACGCGCTGCGGATCCTGCGGCCCGACATGGACGTCGAGGAGGCGTATCGCGCACGGGCCGCCGCCGGGCGCGGAGAACACCTCGACGAGTCGGACCTCTATCAGGACGTCCGGCCCGCGCTGGGCGAACTGCGCTCCGCGGGCATCCGGGTCGTCGTGGCGGGGAACGGCACGGTCCGGGCCGGGGAGCTGCTGCGGGCGCTGGACCTGCCCGCCGACCTGGTGGCCACCTCGGAGGAGTGGGGCGTACGCAAACCGGACCCGGCGTTCTTCGCCCGGGTGGCCGAGGTGGCGGGCGCGGCCCCGGAGGCGACGCTGTACGTGGGCGACCATCCGGCCGACGACCTGTTCCCCGCCGCGGCGGCGGGGATGCGGACGGCGCATCTGCGGCGGGGGCCGTACGGGCACTGGTGGGCGGACCACCCGGACGTGGTGGAGACGGCGGACTTCCGCATCGACGCGCTGACGGATCTGGCGGGGTTGGCGGGATCGTCCCAGACCGCTGACCCGGAGGAGTCGGACGCGCCGGATGTGCCGGACGCGTCGGCCGGTGAGAGGCAGAAGGTCGTGCGGCGCGGGGCGTTGAGGTCGGTGCGCTGAGGGTTGACCCGTAATCCCTGATGGATCGGCGCGCGCGGCGTCGGATGAGGTGCATCGCAAGGCGGAGAGGCGTCCGCATGCCGGATGCATACCGTCCCCGCCACCGCCTTCCCCCGCCACCGCCTTCGCGGCGTTCGTCGCGGGCGTCCTGGGCGTCCTGGGCGTCCTGGGCGTCCTGGGCGTCCTGGGCGGGACGATCGACACCTTCTGACGAACGAGCGGCAGGATGCCCCGCCGTGCCGCGCGTGGCGGGGCATCCTGCCGCTCGGCCGGCCCGCCTCCAGGGCGGGTCGCCACACTCCCGACTTCCGGGCTGCGGCGAGGACGGGAACAGCGCGCCTCAGTCCCCCAGCACCGCCTGCATCACGCTCTTGGCGATCGGCGCGCCGAGCCTGCCGCCCGAGATGTCGGAGCGGGAGATGTCCATGTCCGTCGGGTCGATGAACACCGCGACGGCGACCGAACGGCCGTCGTCCTTCTTGCCGTAGCTGACGAACCAGCCGTACGGGACCTTGTCCCGGACGTCCACGCCGCGCTGGGCGGTGCCCGTCTTGCCGCCGACCGTCACACCGTCGATCAGGGCACGCTGCGCGCTGCCCTCCTTCGCGGTGTGCTCCATCATCTCCTGGACCTTCTTCGCCGTCTCGGGCGAGACGGCCTGGCTCATCTCCATCGGCTCGTTCTTCTCCAGCGTGGAGAGGTCCGGGCCGCGCAGCTCGTCGACGATGTAGGGCTGCATCAGCTTGCCGTCGTTGGCGAGGGCGGCGGTGACCATCGCCATCTGCATCGGGGTGCTGGTGAGGCTGCCCTGGCCCATGCCGGTGAGGGCCGTGCCGGGCTTGTCGAGCTTCGGCGGGTAGAGGCTCTTCGTGGCGAGCATGTCGCCGAACTCCTCCGCGTACACGTCCTCGTTGAAGCCGAACTTCTCCGCCGTCTCCCGCATCCGGTCCTCGCCCAGCTCGGACGCGGCGTCGAGGAAGACGTTGTTGCAGGAGTACTGCATGGCGGTCTTCATCGACGCCTTGCTGCACACGGCGTCGCCCGCCTCGCTGCCGATCTTGTTGCTGGACAGCGGCAGGGGGTAGGGGGAGACCGCGTCCGTCTTGGCGTCCACGTCGGTGACCACACCGTGTTCCAGCGCCGCCGCGGCGGTGAGGATCTTGAAGGTGGAGCCGGGCGGGTAGGTCTCGCGCAGCGGGCGGTTGGCCAGCGGCTTGCCCTTCTTCTTCTCCAGCGCCGTGAAGCGGTCGCTCTCCTTGAACGAGATGCCGGCGAAGACCTCGGGGTCGTACGAGGGCGTGGAGACCAGGGACAGCACCTTGCCGGTGCGCGGGTCCAGGGCGACCACCGCGCCCCGGGCGCCCAGGTCCGTCAGCCCCTTGTAGGCCGCCTTCTGCGCCTTGGCGTCGATCGTGGTGATCACGTCGCCGCCGCGCCTGGGCTGCCCCGTCAGGACGTCCTTGGCGTGCCGGAAGGCGAAGCGGTCGTCCTGGCCGCTGAGGACGCTGTCGTAGGTCCGCTCCAGCAGCGAGGTGCCCCGGGACTGGGAGGCGTACCCGGTGACGGGCGCGTACATCGGACCGTCCTTGTAGGTCCGCAGGAACGCGTAGTCCCGGCTCTCGGTCTCCTTCGACCCGGTGATCGCCTTGCCGCCGACGATGATGTCTCCGCGTGGGGTGGAGAACCGTTCGAACCGCACCCGGGCGTTGTGCTCGTGCTGGGCCAGCTCCTGCCGGTCCACGTGCTGGAGCCAGTTCGCCCGCAGCAGCAGGGCCAGCACCAGCAGCCCGCAGAAGATGGCTATGTGCCGCAACGGCCTGTTCATTCCACTCCCCACCCGGGCGGGCTTCCGGTCCGCGCGGCGGAGCGCCTGCCGACCGGGCCCGCGTATGCGATCCCAGATGAGTAAGGATGCCTTGTGGGCGGTCCCGGTTGCACCGGCGGCCCCGCGCACGGGGCCGGACCCCTGGCACGGAAGGCCCGGAAGCCCCGTCGCGCGAGGCCCGGAAGCCCCGTCGCGCGAGGTCCGGAAGCCCCGTCGCGCGAGGTCCGGACGCCCTGTCGCGGAGAGCCCGGGTTTCCTTCGCGTAGGGCCCGGCGGCAGCGTCACGGAGAGCCACGCCCCCCTCTCGCGGAAGGGCCGGCAGCCCCGTCGCGGACAGCCCGGACCCCGTCGCGGAGAGCCCGGGCCCCCTTCACGGAGGACGGTGGCGTTCTCCTCAGAGGTACGCGGCGTAGGCGTCCAGCGTCCGCAGGACCTCCGGCGCGTCCGCCGGGGGCAGCTGGAGCACGACCTCCTCGATGCCCAGATCCGCGTAGTGGGCCAGCTTCCCGGGACCGGGCAGGACCGCGTACGGCACCACCTGGAGATCCTTCGGGTCGCGACCGGCCTCCTCCCAGGCGTTCCGCAGCTTCGGCAGGGACTCGGTCAGGCCCCGGCCGCCGATGGGCAGCCAGCCGTCCGCGTACTCCGCGATGTGCGCGAACAGCTTGGGGCCGGCCCCGCCGCCGATCAGGGTGCGCGGGCCGTTGACGGGCCCGCGGGGGCGCTGGACCGGCTTGGGGTGTGCCTCGCTCGCCCGCACCGACCCGAACGCACCCTCGTACCCGGTCGGCTCGTCCGCCCACAGGGCCCGCATCAGGGCCATCCGGTCCCGCGCCAGGTCCCGGCGCGTCGACCACTCCACCCCGTGGTCGGCGGCCTCCTCGACGTTCCAGCCATAGCCGATGCCGAGGGTGAACCGGCCGCCGGAGAGGTGGTCCAGGGTGGCCGCCTGCTTGGCCAGGCCGATCGGGTCGTGCTGGGCGACCAGAGTGATGCCGGTGCCCAGGGCGAGCCGCTCGGTGACGGCTGCGGCCTGGCCGAGGGCGACGAAGGGGTCCAGGGTGCGGCCGTACTCGCGGGGCAGCTCACCGCCCGCCGGGTACGGCGTGCGGCGGATCACCGGGATGTGCGTGTGCTCCGGCAGGTACAGTCCCCCGAACCCGCGCTGCTCCAGCTCACGGGCGAGCCTGACCGGGGTCACCGTCTCATCGGTGAGGAAGATCGTTGTGGAGATCCGCATCGAGAACACCTCCGTCGTCCTTGAGCCGCCCTGAAGCCGGCCTTGAGCCGTTCGCCCGTCGTCCGTCGTCCGTCATGCTTCGGTGGTCCGCCGGCCGACCGGCTTTTCCGCCGTCCGTTCCGTCGTCCGCCGGCCGTCAGGCTTAGGTCGTCCTTCAGCGCGTCATGCTCGCGAAGGGCCAAGGTATGCCGTACGACGAGGAAATCCGAGACCGCCGCCCCCGAGCGACGGGACCGGAAGGAGAGGAGCTGCGATGGGACCGGGGCTGGGGTACTTCCTGCTGCCGGCGGGCGGCGCGCTGAGCCTGACCGGGGTCGTCACCGGCAACGGCACGCTGATCAGCCTGAGCTGGATCATGTGGGTGCTCGGCATCCTGCTGGTGTTCCGGAACCGTTCCCGCCGCCCCGCCGATCCGCGGAAACTCGCGGCGGCGGCCGCCGCCGGGGACACCCGGGCGGTACGGCGGCTGCGGGCGCTCGCCCTGGCCGCGCGGGCCGAGGGGCGTCCCGACGCGGCCGAGCGGCTGCTGCGGCAGGCGGTGCGGGCCGGCGACGTGGAGTCGATGTGGGAGCTGGGCCGCCTGGTCGAGCAGCGCGAGGGCCTGGCGGCGGCGGAACCGTGGTTCCGCATGGCGGCGGAGCGCGGGCACGCGGTGGCCAGGCGGCTGTTCCGGCCGGGTGGCGCGCTGCACGCGGACGGGGCGGACCCGGCCCCGTAGGGCCCGTCGGCGAACTGCCGCCTGCCCTGCGTCGCCCGGCAGGCGGCAGTTCGCCGACACGACCTGGGCCGTGCCCCGGCCCGCCCCGGCCGGGACCGTCTCCGGCGCGACCGGGGCGGATTCTCCGCGGCGCCTACGCGAGTCCCACGGCCGCCCGCGTCAGGAACGCGAGCCGGGCCGTCTTCTCCGGCTTCACGATCTCCGGGCCCAGCTCGAATCCGACCCGGACCATCCGGGCGAGGGCCTTCTCGTTGCGGGCGTCTGGCTCGACGACGACCCGCAGGCGGGCCGGGTCGCTGAAGACGAAGCCGATGAACGCGGTGAGGAGGGCGTCCGTGTAGCCCTTCTCCGCTCCTTCGGCCGGCGCGATCAGCAGGTGGACGCCGAAGTCGCCCGGCCGCACGTCGTAGCACTCGCCGACCGGGTCCGCGTCCGGCTCGTACGTCTGGAAGAGCGCGGCCGGGACCCCGTCGCGCAGGGCGAGGTAGGCGTGGTGCGTGGCGAGCCCGTCGAGGAACTCATAGGTCTCCAGGACCTGCTCGCGGGTGTGACCGCCCATGCCCCAGAAGCGGGCCCGCTCCTCGGTGACCCAGCCGTGCAGCAGGTCGAGGTCGGCCGCGGGGTCGACGGGGACCAGGCGTACCGTCCCGAAGCCCTCGACCTTCTGCTCGTGGACGGCGGTGCGAAGGGCCGGAACGGTGGCTTCGTCGGCGGAGGCGGGAGAGGCGGCGGAGGCAGAGGCGGGAGAGGCAGAGGCGGGAGAGACGGAGGCGGCGGTCAAGACGGGATTCTCCTCGGAGGGGTGCGGCGTGCCGGACGAGCGGGACGTCCGGGACGGTTGGTACGCCTGGTGCGACCGGGATGATTGGGGCGACTGGGACAGTTGGGCCGACCGGGCCGGCTGGGGCGACTGGGGCGTCATGCGGTGCAGCAGGTTCCAGTCGGTGACGACCGGGGCGAGCGCGCCCCGCGCCCACAGGGGCGTCTGGTCGCGGTGGTGGGCGGATCCGGGGGCTCCGGACGCGCCGAACGGGACCACCCACCGGCTGTCCTCGCGGCGGGCCAGGTCCCAGACGTAACGGGCGGCCGGGCCCCGGGCGAACAGGTCGGTGACGCCGGGGACGCTGGAGGTGGAGAGCACGCAGTCGTGGTCGCCCCCGAGCCCCGGCCGGATGGCGTCCTCGCCGGCCTCGTCGCCCGGCGTCGCGCCCGGCAGGGCCTGCCAGGGCGACAGCCGGTGCACCTCGTCCCAGCGGCCCGGCGGCGTCTCCCCGGCCGCCGCGGCGACGGCCTCGGCCGAGGCCGCGACCACCGCCAACCGGTCCTCGTACGGCAGGAATCCGCCGGACAGCAGGGTCTCCAGGGCGTAGCCGATCCGGGGGACGGCGGCGAGCCAGGCGCGGAAGACCGCCGGGTACGCGGACGAACGCCACGGGTCATCCGCACCCGTGACACGGCTCAGCGCGGGGTGGCCGGCCAGCCGGTGGACGACGTCGGCGCGGAGGCGGGCGTAGAGCGTCGCGTCGGTGCTGCCCGCGTCCATGTGGCGGTCCCAGCGCAGCAGCCGGTCCCGGAGGCGTTCGGCGGCGGGCCCGAGGCCGGCGGCCCGGCCCAGCAGGGCCAGCAGCGGGCGGGCCGAGGCAAGGCGGGTGTCCGTGTGGACAGCGGCCGTGGCGGCGGGCGACCACTCCGTGCCCGCGGCGAGCAACTCCCGTATCCGGTCGGCCCGGTGGGCGGGGGCGAACTCGACGCCGAGCGGGGTGGCGAGGCCGCGCTCGTTGGCCATCACGGCGATCCCGCCGCTGCCGTCCACGTCCGTACGGGGCAGGGGGACGGTCTCGCCCTCGCGCCAGGCGTACGCCGGGTCATCGGCCGGGACGACCCGCAGCCGGTTGGCATAGGGCCGCGCCGGGACGTGCCCGGCGACCCGGTGCAGGGTGCCCCCGGCGGTGTCGGCGGCCAGGACCACGTTGACCGGCTCGACCCAGCGGTCGAGGGCGGTGTCGAGTTCGTTGACCGTACGGGCCCGGAGCAGCGCGGGCAGCACGTCGAACCCGAGCTCGCCGGTGACGCGCGGCGGGTGGCGCAGGCTGATGAAGAGGCCGTGGCCGGACGCGTCGCCCTCGCCTCCGCCCTCGCCTCCGCCCCCGCCTCCGTCGCCGTCTGAGTCTCCGCCTCCGTCTGCGTCTGCGTCTCCGTCTCCGTTTCCGTTTCCGTCTGCGTCTGCGACTCCGTTGATTCCGCCTCGCGCGGCGTGGGCGGCGGCGGTCCCGGCGTCCCCCGCCTCCCCGACGTGCCCGGCATCCGCCGCGTGCCCGGCATCCGCCGGGTGTTCCGCGCGCTCCGCGTACTCCGCGTACCCGGCGTCACCCGCGTGCGCTGCGGCCCCGGGCACCTCTCCGATGATCACCGGACCCCGGTCCGTCTCGATCACCTCGACCGTCTCCGGGTCCGCTCCCGCCACCTCGATCGTCTCGGTGTGGGCGTGGGCGCGGCGCCAGCCGTCCGGGCCGAGCGCCTCCACCCCGCCGTCCGGGGTGCGGCGCAGCCGCTCCCGGTAGAGGTCCTGGTAGTCGGCCATGGCGTTGGTGATCCCCCAGGCGACGCCGCCGGTGTGGCCGAAGTGGGCGATGCCGGGGATGCCGGGGACCGCGAGGCCGACGACGTCGAACTCGGGGCAGGCCAGCCGGATCTGCTGGTAGACGCCGGGATTCTCGATGAAGCGGTGCGGGTCGCCCGCGAGGAGCGGGGCGCCGGTGGCGGTGCGGTCGCCGGTGAGGAGCCAGCCGTTGCTGCCCGCGGTGCCGGGGCCGTCGGTCGCGAAGAGGGTCACGTGGCCCTCGCCGAGCCGGCGGGCGACCTCTTCGCGCCAGAGTTTGGTCGGGAACCCGGCGAACAGGATGTGTGTGGAGAGCCATACGCCGAGCGGGGTCCAGGGCTCCCAGCGGCCGGGCGTGAGGCCGACGGCGGCGAACTCGGGCGCGCGGGCGGCCCCTTCGGCGAGTCCGTCGTTGATCCCGTCGACGTATGCCTCCACCCAGGCGGCCGTCTCCGGCATGAGGCGGTCGAAGCAGCGGCGTGCGGTGTCGGCGATCCGGGCCCGCCGGACGAACCGGTCCCAGTCGGCGGCCTCCGCACCGAGGCGGGAGGCGCTGGTGCCGAGCACCCGGTGCCGCTCGGTCTCCAGTTGCCAGGCCCGGTCGAGGGCGGTGGTGCGGCCCTGGGCGCGGGCCAGCGCATGGGCGTCGGCGGCCCGCAGGTGGGGGATCCCCCAGTCGTCGCGGAAGAGTTCGAACGCCCCCGGCCCTTCGTCCGGCCCTTCTCCCGGCCCGGCGCCCGGTCTCTCGCTGCCGACGTCGGCGGTCTCGGCGGTCATCGCGCTACCTCTCCCCACTTCCGGTGCTTTTCAGCCACTCCCCAACTCAGGAAATTTAGGTTAGCCTAACCTAAAGTGACCTTTTGGGCAGAGGGCCGGGGGCACCGGACGAGGTGGGAGACACCGTGGGGCATGGCTGGGAAGGCGTCGTTCTCAAACTGTTGCGGGGGCGTGACTTCACGTTCACGGTGACCGGTGCGGAGCAGGTCACCGACCGCTTCCACCGGGTGCACATGAGCGACGGCGGCCTGCTCGCCGCGACCGGCGGAGCCCATCCGACGATGTGGGTGCGCCTGTGGTTCGAGAAGGACGGCAAACCGCACCAGCGCGCCTACACCCTGGTCGACCCGGACCCGGCAGCCGGGACCTTCAGTCTGGAATTCGCCCTGCACGAAGGGGTCGCGTGCACCTGGGCGCGGGAGGCGAAGGCCGGGGACACGATCGACGCGACGCTCCAGGGCACGGGTTTCACCCTGCCCGACCCGACACCCTCACGGCTTTTCGTGATCGGTGACGCGGCGGCGCTGCCCGCGATCAACTCCCTGCTGGACGCGGTTCCTTCGACCCCGGCGACGATCTGGTTCGAGACCGGCCACGAGGAGGACCGCGCCCTGCCCTTCCGTCTCGACGAGGCCCACCACACCCTGCACCCCGTGGAGCGCCGCGAGGCGGGCGCGCACCTCGTCTCCGAGGTGAAGGCGGCTCTGCCGGAGCTGCTGGGCGAGGACCACACGGACGCGTACGTCTGGGTCGCCTGCGACACGTCGACCACCCGGACCCTCTCGGCGTACCTCCGCAAGGAGCTGGGGCTGCCCAAGGACCGGGTGAACGCGCTGGGTTACTGGCGGCCGTAGGGCTCCGGCCCGCCCCTGCGCCCGGGGTGCGGACCTACGCGCTCCCGGACCGCAGCGACCTGCGCAGCAGGACGCCGCCGATCCCCACCAGGCTGGGAAAGCCGCTCTTCGGCATGGCCACCGTGCCCACCACGCCGACGGCGGTCAGGGCGATGCCCGCGGCGCGCTGGGCCGGGACGTCGTCGTGCTCCTCCGCCGACCGCAGCAGCCGGCCGCCCAGCCACAGGGTGGGGGCGGCGGCCATGAACCAGAAGGCGGCGGCGCGGTCGCCGCGTTCGGGCACGGAGTCGACCACCTGCCGCCCCACCCCGGCGAACACGTCGCGGTAGGCCACCGCGCCGATGGCGCCGTGTGCGATACCGACTGCCTGGAGCCAGCGTCCCGCGGAACCTCGTGTCATGGCCTCATCGTACGAGGCCCCCGCACAGCCCGCCCCTCAGTTCTCGACCACAAGGGCCGGGGTCTCCTTCGTCAGGACCTCGCCCCGGAAGAACGCCGGACTGCGGCGCTCCATCGCGACCATGAGCACCACGCCGAGGAGCAGCAGCCCGACCCCGATGACGAACACCGACCCGACGCCGAGGACCGAGGATCCGGAGCCGTACGCCGGGTCCCACATGTCGTAGAGGGTCTTGGCGAAGACGGCGGCGAGCAGCGTGCCACCGAGGAGCGGGAAGAGGCCCTTGAAGACCAGGTCCCGGGCGGAACGGGTCAGTTCGGCGCGGAAGTACCAGGCGCAGGCGAAGGCGGTCAGCGCGTAGTAGAAGCAGATCATGAGGCCGAGCGCGTAGATGGTGTCGACCAGGACGTGCTCGCTGACCAGGGTCATCACGGTGTAGAAGACGCCGGTGCCGATGCCCGCCGTGATCGTCGCCCGGCCGGGCGTCCGGAAGCGCGGGTGGACCTTGGCGTACGAGGCCGGCATCGCCTCGTACGCGGACATCGCGAGCACCGTGCGGGCGACCGGGATGAACGTGGTCTGGAGGCTGGCGGCGGCCGAGGCGAGGACCGCGACGAAGAGCAGGACGCCGAGGCCGGGGCCCATCACCGGTCCGGCGAGGGCGGCGAAGACGTTGTCGGAGGTCTCCGGATTGGCGAGGCCGAGCCCCGAGGTGCCGGAACCGACGGCCATCTGCGCCGCGATTCCGGTGGCGAGGTAGGAGCCGACCAGGACGACCATCGCGATGAGGGCCGCACGGCCGGGGGTCTTCTCGCTGCCGGTGGTCTCCTCGTTGGCGGTCAGGCAGGCGTCCCAGCCCCAGAACATGAAGATCGAGAGGGACAGCCCGGCGGTGAAGGCGGCGAAGGACTGGACGGCGAAGGGGTTCAGCCAGGACCAGGAGAAGTCGAGCGAGGACGCGAAGCCGGCCCCGCCGTCGCCCGCCTTGTTCAGGGCCATCGTCACGAACAGGGCGAGGACGGCCAACTGGAGCCCGACGAGGGCGTACTGGATGCCCTTGGTGGCGGTCATGCCCCGGTAGCTGATCGCGGTGGCCACGGCGATGAGGAGCAGACAGGTGAGGATGTGGACGGGCCTGCTGTCGTCCAGGGCGGCGACCGCGTCGCTGCCGGTGACCTCCCCTGCCAGCAGCCAGAAGTACGAGGTGGCGACGCCTGCCAGGTTGGAGAGCACGATGATCGTCGCGATGACGAGGCCCCAGCCGCACATCCAGCCGACGCGCGGTCCGAACGCCTTCACCGTCCAGGTGAAGGAGGTGCCGCAGTCCGGCATCGCCTTGTTCAGCTCGCGGTAGGCGAAGGCCACGAGCAGCATCGGCAGGAACCCGGCCAGGAAGACGGCGGGCATCTGCACGCCGACCTCGCCGGCGGTGGAGCCGAGGGTGGACGTCAGGCAGTAGACGGGGGCGACGGTGGAGACGCCGATGACGGCACTGCCCATGAGGCCGACGGAGTTCCCGCCGAGCCCCTTGCCCCGTACGCCGCCACGGCCGTCACCGCCGTCGGCCGGGGCGCTTCCCCGTACCGTGCCTCCGGCCCGTGGCCGCGCGTCCAGCTGAGTCATGGGGAGGACGCTATGCGCTGCGATATCCACATCCGGAGCGTGAGACTCCAACGTCTCATCCTTCGTTGTGGTAACCAACTCCCCCTGAACGCTTCATTAATTCAAGGTGACATGCGCGTACGACCTTGCAATACATGCCGCTCGACCGAGCGTGACGCCGTACGGTAATCGCAGCACTGTCCATTTTGTGCGGGTTCAAAATTTTCCCGTACCTCTCGGCGAACGCCCCCGGGGGCGGCCCGACAAGAGCCCCGGGGGCGGCTCCGGCGAGGGCCCCGGGGCAGCCCCCGCGCCGCCGGCGGAATCAGCCGGGCCAGACGATCGCCTGGGTCTCGCTGTAGGCGTGCAGCGCGTACGAGCCCACGTCCCGCCCCACGCCGCTCCTCTTGAACCCGCCGAACGGGGCCTCCATGTTCCGTCCGACCGTGTTGACGCCGACCCCGCCCGCGCGCAGCCGGCGGGCGACCCGGAAGGCGCGGGCCACGTCGCCGGACCACACGTAGTCGATGAGGCCGTAGTCGCTGTCGTCGGCCGGCGCGACGGCCTCCTCCTCGTCGTCGAAGGGGACGACCACGACGACCGGCCCGAAGATCTCCTCGCGGACGACCCGTATGCGGAGGGTGCAGTCGGCGAGGAGGGTGGGGGCCGCGTAGAAGCCCCGGCCCAGGTTGGGCGGGCCGGACGCCGCCCGTGACGACCCGCGCCCCCTCCTTCCGGCCCAGCGTCGATGGGGTCGCCCTGCGGGAGCCACCCGTCGCCCCGCACGGCGGCCCGGCGCGTGGCGGCGGGCGAGGAGCCGCCCACCCAGATCGGCACCCGCTCCTGAACCGGCCGGGGCCGCTGCCCGAGCCCGCTGAACGCGAACCGCTCGCCCGTGAACTCCGGGTACTCCTCGGGCCCGAGCGCGGCCCGCAGGGCGTCGATGCTCTCGTCGAGGACGCCCCCGCGCCCGTCGAAGTCCGCCCCGACCGCCTCGAATTCCTCCCGTACGTGCCCGGCCCCGACCCCGAGGATCAGCCGCCCGCCGCTGAGGTGGTCGAGGGTGGCGTACTGCAGCCTCCTCCCCTTCCGGCCCGGCGGCGGCCACGCCCCGGGCGACGGCCGCCATCGTCATACCTGACCGGCCATCAGACAAGAGGCGAAGGAGCATCGGGGGTCCCTGCGACGGCGACCGATGAGTGTGGGCCCGGTGGGCAACTACCGCCAGATGCTCCAGAGGCCCGAAAGCCCGTGGTGACCACAGCCGTACGCGAGGCACTGGCGACGACGAGCCGGCTGCCCCGGCCCGCCGCTCGCGACCTCCTGCTCCCGGCCCTGGACGGCTGGATCGTGGGCGAACGCCTGCTGATCCTGCACCACTTCAGCGGCGAGGACCGGCCGGCTTCGGGCCGTGCCGCTCGTGACGCACGGGAGGTGCCGGACCACGCCCTCCCGCAGGCCACAGGCGGGGGCGTCCTCGCCGTCGTACGGGAGGACGCCCCCGGGATCTACGGGCGCGGCGCGATCGGCGCCCGGACCGTGCGACGCCCCATCGGCGCGCTCCGGTGGTGACGAGCGGTCGCCCGCTCAGCAGTTCGGGATCACCGTCCCGTTGTTGTCGCGCGCCTCGTCGTTGCCCCAGCGGGAGAGGTAGTACGCGGAGACATAGGCGTTGCGGCCGTTCTTGCCCGCGTACACGGTGTCCAGGTCGGTGCGCAGCCACCAGTGGTTGAACTGGGTCGCCGTGCCGACCCGCTGCCCCCACACCTTGCAGTACACGTAGTTCGTACCGGCCTTCAGGACGCCCTGGGCGTCGGTCGTGTTCGCGGCGGCGTAGCCGGTGGCGTCGGCGAAGGTGTCGACCCAGTACTTCCCCGCGCCGCCGCGACAGCCGTTGTCGCTCGTCAGGTACTTGTTGTAGTACGAGCCGGGATACGGGGCGAGCGACCGGCCGTTGATCACGATGTTCTGGCCGACGCCGTTGTAGAGCTGCTCGTAGTGGATGTGGGCGCCGGAGCTGTTTCCGGTGGAGCCGGTGGTGCCGATCTGCTGGCCCTGGGCGACCTGGGCCCCGTTGCCGACGGAGAAGGCGGCGAGGTGGAAGTAGTACGTCTTCCAGCCGCCGCCGTGCTCGATCGCGATGTAGTTGCCCGCGCCGCTCGGCTGGGAGTAGCGGTAGGCGGTTCCGGCGGCCGAGGCGAGGACCGGGGAGCCGGCGGTGGCCCCGCCGTCCGTGCGGACGAAGTCGAGAGCCTGCCTGACCTCGGCCGAGTGATGGCTGTACGTCCATTGCTGGCCGCAGGCGTAGGGCGCCTTGAAGTTGGGGGCGGCCGCGGCCGGGCTCGCGGTGGCGGTGACGGTGAGCATGGCTCCGAGGAGCGCCAGCAGGGCCAGCAGACTGGTACGGGTCGAGCGCATGGGCGGGGAATCCTCCGGGTCGACAACCGGGCAGTGGGGTGCGAGGTGCGGAGTACGACGTGCGCGTCGCGAGGTGCGGAGCATGAAGCGTGCCTGGGTCTACGCGAGTTGCGCGGAGACCAGAGTGCCGCAACTTTCGGCGGAGGGACAGACCTCGCGGGCGCCTGGAGGGGCTTTCGGGGGCCGTTCCTCTGCGTGCCCCGGCCTTGCCCTGGTAGCGTTCAGGACATGTCTGCAGCTTCGTGCGCGGCCGCTTGTGCCGCGGTGACCAGGGCCCGCCGCTAGCGGCGGGGCGTTCTGCTCACACACCTTCCAGGGCGTCCAGCCGCTTCGTGATCAGATCCGAGCGGCCTCTTCGTGCTGCTCGGAGCCACTTCTGAGCTACGGAGCACCTGATGTTCTCAGGCATCCTCTCTTCACGCGGGTCTTCACACGGACACGGTCCGTCCCCCGTTCGCGCATGGCTGGTGCTGTGCGCGCTGTCCATGCTGCAGTTCTTCATCGCGGTCGACGTGACCGTGGTCAACATCGCCCTGCCCTCGATCGGCGCCGACTTCGGCGTCGACGGGCGCTCTCTGACCTGGGTCGTGGTCGGATACACGGTCACCGGCGGCGGAATGCTGATGCTCGGGGGCCGGCTGGGCGACCTCCTCGGGCGGCGGCGCGTGCTGCTGCTGGGCACCGGCCTGTTCGGCGTCGCGTCGCTGCTGGCCGGCCTGGCCCCCACCTTCGGCCTGCTGGTGGTCATGCGCCTGTTGCAGGGCGCCGGGGAGGCCGTCGCGCTGCCTGCCGCGATGGCCACCATCATCCTGATGTTCCCCGAGGGGCCGCGCCGGTCACAGGCCCTGGGCGTCTGGGCGGCGGTGGCCAGCTGCGGCCTGGTGCTCGGGTTCGTGCTGTCCGGCGTCGTCACCGCTCACCTGGGGTGGCGGTGGATCTTCCTCATCTCGGTCCCGTTCATCCTGGTCGTCCTGCTGGCGGCCGCCCTCCTGGTCGAGCGCGACCGGCCCGTGACCGAGGACCGGCGGGCGCTGGACCTTCCCGGCGCACTGCTGCTGACCGCCTGCCCGCTGCTGTTCGCGTTCGGCGTGGTCGAGGCCGGCGGCCCCGGCACGCCCCCGTGGGCGGCCCCGGCGGCGCTGGCCGGGGCGGTGGCGGCCGGGGCCGGGTTCGTACGGGTCGAGGCGCGGTCGCACAACCCGCTGGTCCCGCCACGCTTCTTCGCCCACCGCGCCCGGGTCGCGGCCAACCTGGCCACGATGCTGCTGAGCGGGGCCCTGTCGACGTCGTTCCTGCTGTTCACGTTCTATCTGCAGGACCGGCTCGGCCTGGGCCCGCTGGGCGCGGGGCTGACGATGCTGCCCCTGGCGGTCTCGCTGATCGTGTTCTCCCTGTTGGCGCCCCGCCTGCTGGGCCGCTGGGGGGCCCGCGCGTGCGTGCTCGCCGGCATGGGGTTCACCGCGGCGGCGATGGCGGCGATCGCGCTGGTCTCGGCCTCGTCCGCGGGCGGGGCGGCACTCGTGCCGGCGATGCTCCTGATCGCGGCCGGCATGGGGTTCGGCATCGTCGGGCTCCAGTACGCGGCGGTCGCGGGCGTCACCGAGGACGACGCCGGAATCGCCTCGGGCGTCCAGCGCGCCGCTGACCAGTTGGGCGGTGCGGCCGGGGTGGCGGTCTGCCTCGGGGTCGGCTTCGCGCCCACGCTGCACTCCTTCGACCCGTTCCTGGTGGCCACGCTGCTCGCCGGGGCGGGGCTCGTGGCCGGTGCGGTCGCGGCCTGGCGGATGCCCGCCCCTGCTCCGGCCCGCGCGCCCGCCCCCGCGCCGGCCGCCGCCTCCGATCCCTCTCCCGCAGCCGGGACGGACCGGCGGGGGAAGACCGGGTGAGCCACGCCCGCCGGGCCGTGCCGTCCCGGCACTCGGGGCGCACGGCCCGGCGGGGTGCGGCGTACGCGCGTCAGCGACCGGGCCCCGGCCCCCGCCCCTCACTTCCGGTACAACGCCTCGATCTCGCCCGCGAAGTCCCGTGCGATCGCGTCCCGCTTCAGCTTCAGCGACGGCGTCAGCCGGCCCGCCTCCTCCGTGAAGTCCACCGGCAGCACCGTGAACTTGCGGATCGACTCCGCGCGGGAGACCAGGCGGTTGGCCTCGTCGACCGCCTTCTGGAGCGAGGTGCGCAGGTCCTCGTCGTCGACGAGGTCCCGCAGCGGGACGTCCTGCTTCCCGGTCATCCGGCGCCAGTGCTCCAGGCCGTCCGGCTCCAGGGTGATCAGGGCCGTGATGAAGGGGCGGTTGTCGCCCACGACCATGCACTGGCTGACCAGGGGGTGGGCGCGCAGCCAGTCCTCCAGGGGGGCGGGGGTGACGTTCTTGCCGCCCGACGTGATGATGATGTCCTTCTTGCGGCCGGTGATCGTGAGGTAGCCGTCCTCGTCCAGTGCGCCCAGGTCGCCCGTGGGGAACCAGTCGTCCGGCAGGAGCGCCGGGGTGACCTCCGCCCGTTCGCCGTCCCAGTAGCCGCGGATGACCTGGCCGCCCCTCAGCAGCACCTCGCCGTCCTCCGCGATGCGCACCGATGTGCCGGGCAGCGGCCAGCCGACCGTGCCGAGGCGGGGTTTGAGGGGCGGGGTCACCGTGTGGGCGGCCGTGGTCTCGGTGAGGCCGTAGCCCTCGAAGACGCTGATGCCCGCCCCCTCGTAGAAGGCGGCGAGCCGGCGGCCCAGCGGGGAGCCGCCGCAGATCACGTACCGGACCTTCCCGCCGAGCGCCGCCCGGATGCGGCGGTAGACCAGCGGGTCGTACAGGGCGCGGGCGGCGCGCAGGCCGAGCCCGGGGCCCGGTCCCGTGCCGTGCTCGGCGGCCTCGACCGCCTTGCCGTAGCGCTGGGCTGTCCGTGCCGCGCGGTCGAAGGAGGAGGCCCGGCCCATCTTCTCGGCGGTCGCCCGGCCCGTGTTGTAGACCTTCTCCAGGACGTACGGGATCGCGAGCAGGAAGGTGGGGCGGAAGCCGGCCAGGTCGGCGAGGAGGTCGTCCGTCTTGATGGAGGGGGCGTGGCCCAGGCGCACCCGGGCCCGCATGCAGCCGATCGCCACCATGCGGCCGAAGACGTGCGAGAGGGGGAGGAAGAGGAGAGTGGAGGCCGGGTCCTTCGAGACGGACTTGAAGACCGGGTGGAGGAGTTCGATCGCGTTGTCGACCTCGGCGAAGAAGTTGCCGTGGGTCAGGACGCAGCCCTTCGGGCGGCCCGTGGTGCCCGAGGTGTAGATCAGGGTGGCGGGGGTGTCCGGTCGCAGGGCGGTCCGACGAGCTGTGACCGCCGCGTCCGGGACGTCCTTGCCGAGGGACTTGAGGTGGCCGATCGCCCCTGTGTCGAACTGCCACAGATGCGCCAGGTCGCCGAGCTGCCTGCGCTCCCGGCTGATCACCCGGCCCTGTTCCTTCGTCTCCACCGCGCAGGCCACCGCGCCCGCGTTCTGGAGGATCCAGCGGGCCTGGAAGGCGGAGGAGGTGGGGTAGACGGGGACCGTCACCAGGCCGGCCGCCCAGGACGCGAAGTCCAGCAGCGTCCACTCGTACGTCGTGCGGGCCATGATCGCGATCCGGTCCCCCGCCCGCAGCCCTTCCGCCATCAGGCCCTTGGCCACCGCGAGCACCTCGGCGGCGAACTCGGCGGCGCTCACGTCCTGCCAGCCGCCCTCGGCGTCCTTGCGGCTGAGCACCGGGTCCGACGGGGCCTGTCGGGCGTTGTCGAACGGGATCTCGGCCAGCGAGCCGCGCTCCACGGCGGGCGCGAACGGCGGTACGGAGACCTCCTGGACCCTTCCGTCGGGGCCTCGCTTCTTCGTCGGTTCGACCAGAACGGGCGTGCTTGCGGGGGCGGTTGCGGCAGCGGAAGGTGGCGTTGACACGTGCGGCTCCTCGGTTCGGGGGTCGGGCGGGCCGGTTCGCCGGGACGTCCGTCCGGCAGGGGTGCGGAAGCAGCGGGCGGGTCAGGGGCGTTCCAGGATGGCCGTCACCCCCTGGCCGCCCGCCGCGCAGACGGAGATCAGGCCCCGGCCCGGCGCGTCCCGTTCCGCGAGGAGCTTGGCCAGGGTGGCGACGATCCGGGCGCCCGTCGCGGCGAAGGGGTGGCCGGTGGCCAGGGAGGACCCGGCCACGTTCAGGCGGGCCCGGTCCACCGGGGCGAGGCCCCGCTTCTCCCAGGCGGCGAGGGTGGCGAGCACCTGGGAGGCGAACGCCTCGTGGATCTCGTACAGGTCGAAGTCCTCGATTCCCAGCCCGGCCCGCTCCAGCAGGCGCGGCACCGCGTACGCCGGGGCCATCAGGAGGCCGTCGTCGCCGCCCACGTGGTCCACCGCCGCCGTCTCGTACAGGGAGAGGTAGGCGAGCGGTTCGAGTCCGCGTTCCCCGGCCCACTCCTCGGTCGCCAGCAGTACCGTCGCCGCCCCGTCCGTCAGCGGGGTCGAATTGCCCGCCGTCATGGTCGGGTCGGGGCCCGCTGTGCCGAACACCGGCTCCAGGCGGGCCAGTTTCTCCGGTGTCGAGTCCGGGCGCAGGTTCTGGTCGCGCTCCAGGCCCCGGTGGGGGACCACCAGGTCGTCCAGGAAGCCGCGTTCGTAGGCGGCGGCGAGGCGCTGGTGGCTGGTGGCGGCCAGCAGGTCCTGGTCCTGGCGGCTCACCTTCCAGCGGTGGGCGGTGACGGCGGCGTGCTCGCCCATCGACAGGCCGGTGCGGGGTTCGGCGTTGCGCGGGATGTCCGGGAGAAGGTGGCGGGGGCGGACGCCGGCCAGGGCCCTCAGGCGGGCAGCCGTCGTCTTCGCCCGGCGTGCGGCGAGCAGGATGCGGCGCAGTTCGTCGTTGACGCCGAGCGGGGCGTCGCTGGTGGTGTCGGCGCCGCCCGCGACGGCCGAGTCGGCAGCCCCGAGCGCGATGGTGTTCGCGGCGGCGATCACCGCCTGGAGGCCCGTGCCGCACGCCTGTTGGATGTCGTACGCCGGCGTGCGCGGGTCGAGCGCGGAGCCGAGTACGGTCTCCCGCGCCAGGTTGAAGTCCCGGCTGTGCTTGAGGACCGCGCCGGCGACGAATGCCCCGACCCGGTCCCCGGCGAGGCCGTACCGCCGGACCAGTCCGTCGAGCGCGGCCGTCAGCAGGTCCTGGTTGGAGGCGGTCGCGTAGGGGCCGTCGGAGCGGGCGAAGGGGGTGCGGCTGCCGCCGATGACCGCCACGCGGCGCGGCCGGGGCAGCGGGAGGGGAATCAGCGGGCGCGGCGTCGTCACGGTGACCATCTCGTCTCGGTCGGTCCGGGATTGTTCATCTCGACCAGCTCCTGACTCTTCAGTAACCTTACTCAAGAGTAAATCTACGACCGAGCAGGGAGTCAGGACAATGGCCGATCGCTATCTGCACCTCACCGGCACAGCACCCGGCCGCTTCCTCACCCGGCGGCTCGGACTGCCGCAGCCGGTCCCGCTGCGCCGCTGGACCCTTGAGACCCCGCGCCTGGACGGTCCGCTCCTGCACCTGACCGCCGGAGCCTCCGCGATCACCGAGGAGCTGGCGAAGGTGCTGGCCACGACCGGGCTGACCGTCGCCGCGCACGCCGGCCGGCCCGCCGGGATCGTCCTGGACGCCACGGCCGTCGCCTCCGCCGGGGCCCTCGCCCAGGTGCACGCCGCCCTCCATCCCGTCGTACGGTCGCTGGCTCCCGGTGGCCGGATCGTCGTCATCGGCACGCCGCCCTCCTCCGAGGACCACCACCAGGCCGCTGCCCAGCAGGCGTTGGAGGGTTTCGTCCGGTCGCTGGGCAAGGAGGTCGGACGCGGCTCCACCGTCCAGCTCGTGCGGATACCGGCCGGCGGTCCCGCCCGGGCCGCCGAGTCCACCCTGCGCTTCCTGCTCTCCCCCCGGTCGGCCTACGTCAGCGGCCAGGTGATCGAACTGGCCTCCGCCGCCCCCGCTCCCATGACCGACCCGGACGCCCCGCTCGCCGCACGCACCGCCCTGGTCACCGGAGCGGCCCGGGGCATCGGCGCGGCCGTCGCCTCGGTACTGGCCCGCGACGGGGCCCAGGTGATCGCACTGGACGTCCCCGGGGCCCGGGACGCCCTGGTGCGCACCGCCGACCGGCTCGGGGCCACCGCGCTGCCGCTGGACGTCACCGCACCCGACGCCGCGGCCCGCATCACCGCCGCCGCGCCGAACGGCCTCGACGTCCTCGTCCACAACGCCGGCATCACCCGCGACCGCCGGCTCGCCAACATGCCGGCCGAACGCTGGGCCCAGGTCATCGAGGTCAACCTCGACAGCGTGCTGCGCACCACCGACGAACTGCTGGCCTCGGGCGCCCTGAACCGGGGCGGCCGGATCGTCGCCACCTCCTCCATCGCGGGTATCGCGGGCAATGACGGCCAGACCAACTACGCGGCCGGCAAGGCGGGCGTCATCGGACTCGTCCGCTCGCTCGGCCCGCGCGCCGCCGCCGAGCACGGCGTCACCGTCAACGCGGTGGCTCCCGGCTTCATCGAGACCAGGATGACGGCGGCCGTGCCGTTCCTCATCCGTGAGGCGGGCCGCCGGATGAACTCCCTCGCCCAGGGCGGGCTCCCGGCCGACGTCGCCGAGGCCGTCGCCTGGTTCGCGCAGCCCGCCTCCGGCGCCGTCAACGGCCAGGTGCTGCGCGTCTGCGGCCAGAGCCTGCTGGGAGCGTGAGCCCGATGACCCCACTCGGCGCCTCGCTCGTGCGCGGGGCCCTCTCCTCACCGTTCAAGCGCGCCGGACGGCCGGACGCCGCCCTGCCCCCGGACCGCCTCACCCGACCGGCCGCGCCCGTCGAGCCCGGCCCCCTCGCCGCGTACGGCGGGATCTGCGGGTTCGCCGCATCCGGTCCGCTTCCGCTCACCTACCCGCATGTGCGGGCCTTCCCGCTCACCCTGCGGCTGATGACCGGACGCGCCTTCCCGCTGCCGGT
The DNA here is from genome assembly GCF_044756785.1 of Streptomyces sp. NPDC091649. NCBI lineage: Bacteria > Bacillati > Actinomycetota > Actinomycetes > Kitasatosporales > Streptomycetaceae > Streptomyces > Streptomyces sp. NPDC091649. Next base: position 178,837 of record NZ_JBIVTR010000012.1, read on the forward strand.
GCTCGGGCTCGTCCACACCTGGATCGAGATCACCCCGCACCGGCCCGTGCGACCCGCCGAACCGCTCGAACTGGCGGTGTACGCCGTGGGACTGTCGCCGCACCGGCGGGGCGCCGAGGTCACGATGGCGACCGAGGCCCGGGTCGGCGGGGAGCTGGTGTGGGAGTCCCGCAGCGGCTATCTCTCCCGCCACCGGCGGGCGACGCCGGACCACGCGGCGAGGGGCCGGACGACAGCCGCGCGCGGCCCCGCCGCCCCGGCCGCCGAGGACCTGCCCGCCCTCGCCGAATGGCGGCTGCCGAGCGATCTGGGACGGCGCTACGGAGCCGTCTCCGGCGACCGCAACCCGATCCACCTGCACCCTGCGGCCGCCCGGCTGTTCGGCTTCCCCCGGGCCATCGCGCACGGCATGTGGTCGGTGGCCCGCTGCCTGGCCGAGGCCGGGGACCCGGACGCGGTCCGCTTCCTGCGAGCCGAGTTCAGGGCTCCCGTCCTGCTGCCCGCCACCGTGACGTACGCGGCCGACGCCTCCGGCTCCGCATTCGAACTGCGCGGCCCCGACCGGCGGACGCACCTCGTGGGGTCGGTGCTCCGCAGCGCCGGCTAGGGCGTTGTCAGGGGGCGATCGGGGGCTGCCAGGGGCGGGCGTTCATCAGGTTCTCCAGGCCCGCCCAGGCGAAGTTCATCAAGGTCGCCGCGGCCTCCTTCGCCGAGACGCCCGGGGTGTCGTTGGCCCAGCCGGCCAGCGACTCCGCGGCCCCCACCAGCGCCTGGGCGAGACCGGCCACATCCCGGTCGGCGAGCGCGGGATCGCTGTGCGCCTCGCGGGCCGCAGCCCCGATCAGGCCCGTCACGAAGGCGACGATCTCGTCCCTCATACCGCCGACCTCGCTGACGAACGGCTCCCCGTGGGAGCGCGCCTGGCGGTGCAGGACCGACCAGCCGTCCGGGTTCTCGGCGGTGTGGACGAAGAACGCCCGCAGCCCCGCCCACAGTTGGCCGTCGGCGGGCAGCCCCGGCTCCACCCCGGCCCGCACCGCTTCCAGCAGCGCCTTCGCCTCGCGGCGGATACAGGCGGAGAACAGCTCCTCCTTGGAATTCAGGTACAGGTAGACCAACGGCTTGGAGACGCCCGCCAGCTCCGCGATCTCGTCCATCGACGCGGCCCGGTAGCCGCGCTGCCCGAACGTACGCACGGCCGCGTCCATCATCTGCCGCTCGCGCACGGCGCGCGGCATCCGCTTGTTCTTCACTGCACCCACGTCCGGTCTTCCTCCCCGCCCCCACTGCCCTGCTCCCCGTCCAGGGTACGGCGGCGAGCGGACCGGCGGCGCGGGGGCGATCGCCCGCGCGGGCGGGACGGAGCGGGGCACGGCAGCGCCCCCGGTCCACGTGTACGGAACGTGGCCGGGGGCGCGGTCGTGCGGGGCGTCTGCCGCCCGCGGGGCTACGCGGGGACCGGCAGGGTCACCTTCTGCTCGGCCTCGCGGACGTCGTCCTGGCCGAAGGAGTCGATCGGGGAGGACGAGGCCGAGTTGTAGGCGTCGTGGTCGAGGATCTTCTCCCGGGCCGAGACGATCACCGGGACCAGCGCCTGGCCGGCCACGTTGGTGGCAGTGCGCATCATGTCCAGGATCGGGTCGATGGCCATCAGCAGGCCGACACCCTCCAGCGGGAGGCCCAGCGTGGAGAGGGTCAGGGTCAGCATGACCGTCGCGCCGGTGAGGCCGGCGGTGGCGGCCGAGCCGATCACCGAGACGAACGCGATCAGGAGGTAGTCGCCGATGCCCAGCTGCACGTCGAAGATCTGCGCGATGAAGATCGCCGCCAGTGCCGGGTAGATCGCGGCGCAGCCGTCCATCTTCGTGGTCGCGCCGAACGGGACGGCGAAGGAGGCGTACTCCTTCGGAACGCCGAGGCGCTCGGTGACCCGCTGGGTGACCGGCATGGTGCCGACCGAGGAGCGGGAGACGAAGGCGAGCTGGATCGCGGGCCAGGCGCCCTTGAAGAACTGGAGCGGGCTGACCTTGGCGACGGTGGCCAGGAGCAGCGGGTAGACGCCGAACATCACCAGGGCGCAGCCGATGTAGACGTCGGCGGTGAACGTCGCGTACTTGCCGATGAGGTCCCAGCCGTAGTCGGCGATGGCGTAGCCGATGAGGCCGACGGTGCCGATCGGGGCGAGGCGGATGACCCACCACAGGGCCTTCTGGAGCAGCTCCAGGACCGCCTGGCTGAGGGTGAGGATCGGCTTGGCCCTGTCACCGAGCTTGAGGGCCGCGATACCGGCGACGGCCGCCATGAACACGATCTGGAGCACGTTCAGCTCGGTGAACGGCGTGATCACGTTGTCCGGGACGATCCCGGTCAGGAAGTCGATCCAGCTGCCCTTGGTCTCGGAGAGCGCGCCGTCCTTCGGCGTGAGGCCGGTGCCGGAGCCCGGGTTGGTGATCAGGCCGATCGTGAGGCCGATACCGACCGCGATCAGCGAGGTGATCATGAACCAGAGCAGGGTCCGGGTCGCGAGCCGGGCGGCGTTGTTGACCTGGCGCAGGTTGGTGATCGACACGAGGATCGCGAAGAAGACCAGCGGTGCGACGGCCAGCTTCAGCAGCTGGACGAAGAGCGAGCCGATCTCGTCGAGGGTGGTGACGAGCCAGCCGATCTCCTGGCTGCGGGCCAGCCAGCCGAGCAGGACACCGAGCACCAGACCGGCGACGATCTGGGCCCAGAACGGGACCCTGGGTATACGGAAGCCGGAGCCGGAGCCGGTGGGCTGCTCGGCCTCGGGCGCGGCGGACGCGGGATTCGCGGACACGGACACACTCCAGTGAAGGACGCATCGGGACGCACGGGGGTGTCCGTGCGGTCGTGCGATGGAACGGGGACGGGGGTCGCGGCGCCCGCGTCAGGCGCGGTGCCGCTGCATGATGCCGGTTCAGAACGTGCGGCAACAGACCGCGGACATACAGCGGCAGAGATCGACATGCAGGCGCGCCACGAGCGGGATGCTCGCGGCAGGACGGAGGCGCACAGCTGTCTTCATGACCCATACGCTAACACTGGAACTTTGGGAACCTCAAAGTCTTTCTTTGGCTCCCGGACAGAGCTCCGCCGGTCGGAAAGGGCTGGAAAGCGTCGCAGAACAGGGGAGAACGCCGCAGACCCCGGTGCTGGAGCCGGTCGGCTCCCGCCCGGGGTCCGGCGGAGAAGGGGGGCGCACGGCGTGCGCGTGTGAGAAAGCTTACGCAGCGCCTACAGGCGTTACTGGACCGCGTCCTCACGGGTGCGGTTGGCGTCGAGGCGCGCCTTGGTGCGGTCGACGGTGGAGACGATCTGCTCGGACATCTCGTCGCGCTGCCTGCGCAGCAGCACGAAGCTGAGCGGGGCGGAGAGGAGGAGACCGAGGAGGATCACCCAGACGACGTTGGCGCCTCCGAGCGCTGCGGGCACCACTCCGAAGTGGACGGCGACACCGGCGGCGAGGAAGCAGCCGACGAAGATCAGCAGGCGCAACGCCGTGTAACGGATCAACGCGCTCGGCTTGGCAGCGGACACGACTGGCCCTCTCTCTTCCCATGAACTCTCGACACGCTTCTGCCCGTCCAGTGAAGCATGGCCCGAATTCTCTCGGTTCAGGGGGTTGGCGGCCCGGAGAACGCCTTGTCGAGCGGGAGCAGCATGACGATCTCGTCCCGGTCGTCGCCGGGGGCCACCCGGATCGCGTCCGGCACCCGCCCGACCTCCTTGTATCCGCAGGAGGCGTAGAAGTGGTCGGCGCCGGTGCCGCCCCGGCAGGTGAGACGGATGGCCTCGATCCCCTCCATGGAGCGGGCGGCGTCGGCGGCGGCGGCCATGAGGTCGCGGCCGTATCCCCTGCCCTGGCAGCGGGGGTGGACCATGACCGTGTAGAGCCACAGCCAGTGCCTCATCAGCCGGTGGGTGTTGAGCGTGAGGAACGCCGTGGCGACGACGGCCCCGGACGCGTCCCGGGCGACCAGCAGCCGGGTGCGGCCGCCCTCGATGGCGACGAGGTGCTGGAGCAGTTCGGGCCGGATCTCCTCGGCCGTGACGGGCGGGACGAAGCCGACGGCTCCTCCCGCGTTGGTGACATCGGCCCAGAGGGCGGTGATGCCGTCGCGCAGGGCGGGCGTGAAGGCGGGGTCCAGCTCGAACGTAAGCGTCATAGTAGCAACTTAACCATTACACCTGATGCGGCTCAACTTCCGTCCACGCCCCGGAGCCCCGGCCCGCGCGGCACCCCGTCCGGCGGCCCGGGAGAGTGTCCCGTCGTGGCGGCCCGTGCGGCGCCGCGCACGTGCGAAAGCCCCGGCCGGGGGCGGCGGCCGGGGCTTTCGTTCGGTGCGGTGACGGGCGGGGGCGGGGGCGGGTGCGTCAGACGCGCATCGGCTGCGGCGACTCGCGCCGGTCCGCCTCCGGGCCCGGGTACTCGCGCAGGATCTCGTACCGGGTGTTCCGCTCGACGGGCCGGAAACCGGCGTCGCGGATCAGGTCCAGCAGATCCTCACGGCCGAGCTTGTTCGGCGTGCCGAAGTCGTCGGCGTCGTGCGTGATCTTGTACTCGACGACCGAGCCGTCCATGTCGTCCGCACCGTGCTGCAACGCGAGCTGGGCGGTCTGCACGCCGTGCATCACCCAGAACACCTTGACGTGCGGCACGTTGTCGAAGAGCAGCCGGGAGACCGCGAAGGTCTTCAGCGCCTCGGCGCCGGTCGCCATCGTGGTGCGCGCCTGGAGCTTGTTGCGGACCTTGCCGTCCTTCATGTCCACGAAGTCGTGCTGGTAGCGCAGCGGGATGAAGACCTGGAAGCCTCCGGTCTCGTCCTGCATCTCCCGCAGCCGCAGCACGTGGTCGACGCGGTGCCGGGGCTCCTCGATGTGCCCGTACAGCATCGTCGCCGGGGTCTTGAGCCCCTTCTCGTGCGCGAGGCGGTGGATGCGCGACCAGTCCTCCCAGTGAGTGCGGTGGTCGACGATGTGCTGGCGGACCTCCCAGTCGAAGATCTCCGCGCCGCCGCCGGTCAGCGATTCGAGACCGGCCTCGATCAGCTCGTCGAGGATCTCGGAGGCCGAGAGGCCGGAGATCGTCTCGAAATGGTGGATCTCCGTCGCCGTGAACGCCTTCAGCGCGACCTCGGGCAGGGCTTCCTTCAGCGCGCTGAGCGAACGCGGGTAGTAGCGCCACGGGAGGGTCGGGTGCAGGCCGTTGACGATGTGCAGCTCGGTGAGGTTCTCGCCCTGCATCGCCTTGGCGAGACGGACGGCCTCCTCGATGCGCATCGTGTACGCGTCCTTCTCGCCCGGCTTGCGCTGGAACGAGCAGTACGCGCACGAGGCGGTGCACACGTTGGTCATGTTGAGGTGCCGGTTGACGTTGAAGTGCACCACGTCGCCGTTCTTGCGCGTGCGCACCTCGTGCGCCAGCCCGCCCAGCCACGCCAGGTCGTCGGACGCGTAGAGGGCGATCCCGTCCTCGCGGGTCAGCCGCTCGCCGGCCCGGACCTTCTCCTCCAGCTCGCGCTTGAGTCCCGCGTCCACTAGGCCGCCTCCCATTTCTCCGTACAACAGACTCCGCCCCACGGTACTCCCCCGCCCTCCGGGCGGAATGGGCCCCCTTCGCGGCGAGAAAAGGGCCCCTCCACGGCGCCGCGCGCCTACGGCTCCTCGGGAAGTTCGCCGACCCGGTTCTCCCACTTGGTGGACAGCACGATCGTCGTACGCGTCCGCGAGACGCCCTTGGTGCCGCTCAGGCGCCGGATCGTCTTCTCCAGGCCGTCCACGTCGCCGACCCGGACCTTGAGCATGTAGGAGTCGTCGCCCGCGATGAACCAGCAGTCCTCGATCTCCGCCAGGTCCTTGAGCCGGCGCGCCACGTCCTCGTGGTCGGCCGCGTCCGAGAGCGAGATCCCGATGAGCGCGGTCACGCCGAGCCCCAGTGACGCGGCGTCGACGGTGGCGCGGTAGCCGGTGATGACACCGGCGGTTTCCAGCCGGTTGATGCGGTCGGTGACGCTGGGCCCGGAGAGCCCCACGAGCCGTCCCAGCTCGGCGTACGAGGCCCTGCCGTTCTCCCTGAGGGCCTGGATGAGCTGCCTGTCCACCGCGTCCATATGACTGAAACCTTCCATTGTTCAGCAGTACCGCGAGTCTACGTGTAGAATCTAAGGCGTACAGGGTTGGTGCCCTGTAAATCTTCTAGAACATCCAAGAAACGCTTTCGAATCTTCAGGAGTGAACTTCACCGTGTACACGATCGAGATGGCCTACGCCCGGATGCGCGAGCTGCAGGACCTGGCCAACCGCTCGCGTGCCCACCAGCCCGCCGCCGCGCACCGCGCCGACAAGGCGCGCTCCCCGCGCGCGTACAAGAAGCGCTGACCCGGACCCGTCCGGGCCGGACCCGCCGGACCCGGACCTGCCCTTAGGGGCCCACCGGACCGCGGGAGCCGCCACCGAGCTCTCCTTCCCAGCGGCGGTACAGCCGGTGCGGCACACCCGCCGCGTCCAGCACCCGCCCCGCGACGAAATCCACCAGGTCCTGGATGTGCGTCGCACCCGCGTAGAACGCCGGAGAGGCGGGCAGCACGACCGCGCCCGCCTCGTCCAGGGCCACCATCTGCTTCAGCGTCCGGCCGCTCAGCGGGGTCTCGCGCACCGCGACGACGAGCGGGCGGCGCTCCTTGAGCGTCACGCTCGCGGCCCGCTGGAGCAGGTCTTTCGACAGACCGAGCGCCACCCCGGCCACACAGGCCGTCGAGGCCGGCACGATCAGCATCCCCTTGGCCGGGTAGGACCCGGAGGACGGCCCGGCGGCCAGATCGCCGGCCGGCCAGTGGCGTACGCGCTCCAGCTCCGCGTCGCCCACCGCGAACGCGTCCGGCTTCCCGTCGGCGCCGCGGCCCAGCCAGGCCCGCAGGTCCTCCTGCCAGTGCCCGTCCCGGAACGCGATGCCGGTCTCGTCCAGCAGGGTGAGCCGGGAGGCCCGGCTCACCACGAGGTCCACGCTCTCACCGGCCACCAGGAGCCCGCGCAGAACGGCGGCCGCGAACGGGGTCCCCGAAGCGCCGGACACCCCGACAATCCAAGGCCGCCGCTGCTGATGAGTCACTGAAGTCCTGGATTCCACACCGATGAGCCTATCCGGCACGCCCGCGCGCCCGGCACCCGGAACCGGGCGGGCGCCACGCACGTTCTCCGAGTGACGGGCAAGCCGGGGGGGCAGGGGCAGACCATGGGCGACTACTGGACCACCGACCGCACCACGCACAACGGCCCCACCGGAGGCGGGCGGGCCCTGACCGCCGGAATCCTGATGGCGGGCTGGGTGGCCCTGCTGTGGGTCCTCGAAGGGGTCGACACGGCCACGGGCAACTCTCTGGACACCTACGGCATCAGCCCGCGCGAGGTCGCGGAGCTGCGGGACGTGGTGCCCGCGGCGTTCCTCCACAGCGGCTGGGAGCACGTGGCCTCCAACAGCGTTCCGCTGCTGGTCCTCGGCTTCATCGCGGCCCTCGCGGGGCTGCGCCGGTTCGCCGCCGTCGTCGTGACGATCATCCTGGTCAGCGGCCTCGGCGTCTGGCTGACCGCCCCGCCGAACACGGTGACGCTCGGCGCGTCCGGGGTCGTCTTCGGGCTGTTCGGCTATCTGCTGATCCGCGGCTTCGTGGACCGCCGCCCCTGGGACGTCCTCATAGGCGTCGGCGTCGCCGTGGTCTACGGCTCCCTGCTGTGGGGCGTCCTGCCGACCGATTCGGGCGTCAGCTGGCAGGGCCACCTCTTCGGGCTGGCCGGCGGTGTGGCAGCGGCCTTCTTCTTCCGCCGCCCGCCCCGCGCCCCGGACAACCTGGTCACCGTCTGAACCGGGCCGCGGAGATACGGCTGAGCGGCCGGCCGAGGGCCGACGTCCGGTCGGAGACCGTTCTCGGGTTACGGGGTCAGGCCGCGCACCAGCAGGTCGAGCAGCGCGCAGGCGAACAACGCGATGCCGATGAAGCCGTTCACGGAGAAGAAGGCCCGGTTCAGACGGGACAGGTCGTGCGGGCGCACCACCCGGTGCTCGTACACGAAGGCCAGCGCGACGACGGCCATGCCGATCCAGTAGAAGACCTCGGCGTCCGTGGCCAGGCCGAACCACACCAGCAGCCCGGTCGTGATCAGGTGGCACACCCGCGCCCCCCACAGCGCGGCCGGAATACCGAAGCGCGCCGGGAAGGAGAGCACCCCGTGGGCCCGGTCGGCCCGGACGTCCTGGCAGGCGAAGATCAGGTCGAAGCCGCCGATCCAGATCCCCACGGCGAGCCCGAGGATCACCGCGTCCCACGACCAGGCGCCGGTGACCGCGAGCCAGGCGCCGACCGGCCCGATGGCCTGCGCGAGACCCAGGATGGCGTGCGGGAAGTTCGTGAACCGCTTGCCGTAGGGGTAGACCACCATCGGCACGACGGCCAGCGGCGCGAGCGCCAGGCACAGCGGGTTGAGCAGCGCCGCCGCCCCCAGGAAGACGACCAGGGCGACGAGCGCACCCGTCCACGCCGACTTCACCGACACCGCACCGGTCACCAGCTCGCGGCCCGCGGTGCGCGGGTTCCGGGCGTCGATCTCCCGGTCGATGATCCGGTTGGCGGCCATCGCGAACGTCCGCAGCCCCACCATCGCCAGCGTCACGAGCAGCAGCGTGCCCCAGTGGATGGTGCCGTCCAGCCGGTACATCGCGGTCAGCGCGGCGATGTACGCGAAGGGCAGCGCGAAGACCGAGTGCTCGATCATCACGAGCCGCAGGAAGGACTTCACCCTGCTGCCCGATGGCGCGGGCCCGGGAGGGGACGCCGCCTCTGCCGTGCTGCTCACAGCCCGTATTCCTTCCAGCGGCGGTCGACCTTCGCCGCCGTCTCCGGGTCGGACTCGACCATCTCCGGCCAGCCCCCGTCCCGGGTGTAGCCCTCCTCGGGCAGCTTCCTGGTGGCGTCGATACCGGCCTTGCCGCCCCAGAACTGCTGGTAGGAGGCGTGGTCCAGGTGGTCGACGGGCCCTTCGGTGACCGTGAGGTCGCGGGAGTAGTCGGTGTTGCCGAGCGCCCGCCAGGCGACCTCGTGGAGATCGTGGACGTCGCAGTCGGCGTCCACCACCACGATCAGTTTGGTCAGCGACATCATGTGCGCGCCCCACACGGCGCTCATGACCTTCTGGGCGTGCTTCGGGTACTTCTTGTCGATCGAGACGATCGCGCAGTTGTGGAAGCCGCCCGACTCCGGCAGGTGGTAGTCCACGATGTCCGGCACGATGATCTTCAGCAGCGGCAGGAAGAACCGCTCCGTGGCCCGGCCCAGCGGACCGTCCTCGGTCGGCGGGCGGCCCACCACGATCGACTGGAGCAGCGGACGCTTGCGCATGGTGACGCAGTCGATGGTCAGTGCGGGGAACGGTTCCTGCGGGGTGTAGAAGCCGGTGTGGTCCCCGAACGGGCCCTCGGGCAGCATCTCGCCCGGCTCCAGCCAGCCCTCGATGACGACCTCCGCCTGCGCGGGGACCTGGAGCGGCACGGTCTTGCAGTCGACCATCTCGATCCGCTTGCCCTGGATGAACCCGGCGAAGAGGTACTCGTCGATGTCCCCGGGCAGCGGCGCGGTGGAGGCGTACGTCACGGCGGGCGGCGCTCCGAAGGCGATGGCGACGGGCAGCCGCTCACCGCGCCGGGCGGCGACCTGGTAGTGGTTGGCGCTGTCCTTGTGGATCTGCCAGTGCATGCCGATGGTGCGCTTGTCGTGGCGCTGGAGCCGGTAGAGGCCGAGGTTCCGGACGCCGTTCTCGGGGTGCTTGGTGTGGGTGAGGCCGAGGTTGAAGAACGATCCGCCGTCCTCGGGCCAGGTGAACAGCGCGGGCAGCCGGTCGAGGTCGACGTCGTCGCCGGTCAGCACCACTTCCTGGACGGGCGCGTCGCCGGACTTCACCTTCTTCGGCGGCACGTGCACCATCGAGCCGAGCTTCCCGAACGCCTCCCGCACCCCGACGAAGCCCTGCGGCAGTTCCGGCTTGAGGAGGCCGCCGATCTTGTCGCTGATGTCGCTGTACGACTTCAGCCCCAGAGCCTTCAACAGCCGCCGGTCGGTACCGAAGACGTTCATGGCCAGGGGCATCGAGGAACCCTTGACGTTCTCGAACAGCAGGGCGGGGCCGCCCGCCTTGTTGACCCGGTCGACGATCTCACCGACCTCCAGGTGGGGATCGACCTCGACCTTGACGCGCTTGAGGTCACCATCGCGCTCAAGAGCCCGGAGCAGGGAGCGAAGATCGTCGTAAGCCATGCGGTCCAGTTTGTCATCCCCTCCCGCGCTGCCCCGCCGGGGCTCCCCCGCCGCCGGCCCCCGATCGGTCCGCGCCCGCGCCCGGGCGGCTCCGGCTCCGCGCCCCGGATCCCTCATGACGAGCCGGTACTCTGGCCGCGATACCGGGCTGCCGTTTGCCCACCGCCGCTTCCTGGGGGACGCACCATGAGAGCCCTGATGTTTCTCGTGCCGCTGGCTCTGACGATCTACGCGTTCATCGACTGCCTGAACACCTCCGAGGAGGACACCAAGCATCTGCCGAAGATCGCCTGGGTCTTCATCATCCTGCTGTTCTGGATCGTCGGCCCGGTGGTGTGGCTGGTGGCGGGCAAGGCACGCCGCGGTGCGACGGCGGGCGGCGGCCCCTCCTCGTGGCAGCGGGGCAGGCGCACCCAGTGGGTGGCCCCGGACGACAACCCGGACTTCCTGAAGTCGCTCAAGGGCGACGGGAAGGACGGCGCGAAGGACGGCGGCACGGACGGTGCCGTGGACGCTCCCGCGGGCGAGGCCGCGCCGGAGCGGGCCGGCGCCCCGGCGGAGGGGAAGAAGGACGAGAAGGACCCGTCGGCCCTGAAGGACTGGGAGGCGGACCTGCGCCGCCGCGAGGAGGAGCTCAAACGCCGCGAGCGCAGCGCGGGCCCCGACGACGCGGCCCCGCCCGCCTCCTGACCTCGCCGGAGACCTGACCTCGCCGGAGAACGGGTACGGCCCCCGTACGGATCATCGCGATCCGTGCGGGGGCCGTACCCGTGTGCGGGCCGTATCTGCGGAGGACCTGACCGTACGGTGGTTCAGACCCCCGCGTAGGAGTGCAGGCCGGAGACGAAGATGTTCACGCCGTAGTAGTTGAACAGCCAGCACGCGAAGGCGACGAGCGCCAGGTAGGCGGCCTTGCGGCCCTTCCAGCCCGCGGTGGCCCGGGCGTGCAGGTAGGCGGCGTAGGCCACCCAGGTGATGAAGGACCAGACCTCCTTGGGGTCCCAGCCCCAGTACCGTCCCCAGGCGTCGCCCGCCCAGATCGCGCCGGCGATGATCGTGAACGTCCACAGCGGGAAGACGGCCGCGTTGATCCGGTACGAGAACTTGTCCAGCGAGGACGCCGAGGGCAGCCGCTCCATGACCGAGGAGGCGAACTTCCCGGGCGTGCCGCCGGAGGCGAGCTTGTTCTCGTAGCTGTCGCGGAAGAGGTAGAGGACCGTGCCGACCGCGCCGAGGTAGAAGACGGCGCCGCAGATGATCGCGGTCGAGACGTGGATCCACAGCCAGTACGAGTGGAGCGCGGGCACCAGCTGGTCGCTGTCGGTGTAGAGCGTCGTGACCGCGATGCCGAGGTCCAGCAGGACGGTGGTGACCAGCGGGAGGCCGATCCAGCGGACGTTCTTCTTCAGTGCGAGCAGCACCAGGTAGGAGCCGACCGCCACCGTGGAGAAGGTGATGGAGAACTCGTACATGTTGGCCCAGGGGGCCCGCTGCACCGACAGGGCGCGGGTGGCGACGCCGCCCGCCTCGACGAGGAACGCCACCACGGTCAGCGAGACCGCGATCCGGCCCCACAGGTCACCCTTGAACGTGCCGCCGGCAGCGCCCGGGCCGTCGGGCACGTCACGCGTGCCGGAGGCGGAGCGGGTGATGACCTCGGGCCGCTCCAGCACCGCGGTGCCGCCGCTCTGCGCCTTCCCCGTGGAGACCGCGGCGGCGGAGGCAGCCGCTCCGGAGCCGGACAGCGCGGCGGCCGTCCGGCCGACCTTGCTGCGGCTGCCGAGGACCCACTCCGCGATGTGCGCGAAGAAGGCCAGGGTGTAGACGGCCATCGACGAATAGATCAGCACATTGCTGGTGTGCGCCAGGCTCTCGTTGGTTGCGGCGGCGAGATTCACTTCTCAGCCCCTTCGGCAGGTGCTTCGGCAGGATGTACGGGCCGGTTCCCGGCCTCGTTCGTGGCATCGGTCGTGGCGTCGGCCGCACCGGGCCCGTCCGGCGCATCCGGTGCGTCCGGCGCTTCCAGTGCGTCCGGCGCTTCCGGCTTCTCCGGAGCGGCGGGGGCGACGGGCGCCTTGGTGACGAGAGCGGCCGACAGGTCGCCCAGCTCCTCGGGGAGTTTCGCGGACTCACTGCGCCCCAGGCCCGCCATCTCCACGACCGTGACGCCGTCGGGGCCCCGGACCGCCCGCACCCACACCCGGCGGCGCTGGATGAACAGCGAGCCGGCGAGACCGGCGATGGCGGCGACGGAGCCGCCGAGGGCCCAGCCGTTGCCCGGCTGCTGCGAGATCTGGAAACTGGCCCACTCCTCGACGCCCTCGAAGGTGATGGACCCGGCGCCGTCGGGCAGGTCCAGCTTCTCGCCGGGCATCAGCATCTTCTTGAGGAGCTCGCCGTCCTCGCCCGTGAACTCCTCCATCTTGGACGTGTCGAGCTGATAGACGTTCTGCGCGAGCCCGGAGTCGACGCCCAGGGAGCCCTGGTAGGCGCTGAGCGCCAGCACGGGGAAGTCCAGGCCGGGGAACTGCGAGAACATCTGGCCCTTGCCCTCGCCGGCGAAGGTCGGCACGAAGAACGCCTTGAAGCCCAGCTGGGTCTTCTCACCGTTCCTGTCCTTGTAGCCGTCCATCACCTTGATGGCGCCGGACGAGGTGATGTTGTTGTCGATCGGCAGCAGCGGCACGGCGGACCGCGAGACGACGTCGCCCTTGCCGTCCCGGACGGTGACGACGGGCGCGTAGCCGTGGGCGATCAGATAGACCTTGGTGCCGTCCACGGTGAGCGGCTCGTTGACCTTGATGACGCCCTTGCGCTCCGCGCCGTCGGCCCCCTCGGCGTAGGTCACCCGGGCCTCGAAGGTGCGCGGGGTGCCGCGCTGCGGGCCGCTCTTCTCGTACGTACCGACGAAGTCGTCCAGCACGAAGCTGAACGGTGCCAGCGAGTCGGAGTCGTAGAGCGAGCCGGACCTGAAGTCGTCGTACTGGGTGAGCGTGTTGGAGAAGCCGTCGCCCTCGACGATCAGCTTGCCGCCCTCGGACTTGAACAGCTGCCCGGCGGCGAAGGCCACCAGCATCACGATCAGGGCGATGTGGAAGACCAGGTTCCCGGCCTCGCGGAGGTAGCCCTTCTCGGCGGCGACCGCGTCGCCCACCACGTGCGCCCGGAAGCGCCGCTTGCGCAGGACCGCGAGGGCCGCCTCGCGGACCTCCTCGGGCTCGGCCCCGGTGCGCCAGGTCGTGTACGCGGGCAGCCGGGTCAGCCGATTCGGCGCGCCCGGCGGGCGGCTGCGCAGCTGGCCGACGAACTGGCCGGTGCGCGGCACGATGCAGCCGATGAGCGAGACGAACAGCAGGATGTAGATCGCGGAGAACCACACCGAGCTGTAGACGTCGAAGAGCTGGAGCTTCTCGTAGATCGGGGTGAGGGTGCCGTGCTGGTCCTTGAACGCCTGCACCTTCATGTCGTCGACGCTGGTCTGCGGGATCAGCGACCCCGGGATCGCGCCGAGGGAGAGCAGGAAGAGCAGGATCAGGGCCACCCGCATCGAGGTGAGCTGACGCCAGAACCAGCGGGCCCAGCCGATCACGCCCATCGCGGGCACGCCCGCCCCGGTGTCGGGGCGCTCCTCGCGGGGGGCGGTGGAGAGCCGTTCGCCGGCCGCGCCGTGTGCGGAGTCCTGCGCTCGCTCGTCAGCGCGCCGCGTCTCCGTGCCGTTCGCCTTGCTCATTGGACTCAGATCCCTACAACGAAGCCGCTGGACCAGCTCTGCATGTGCTGCATGAGCGTGGCCCACGCACCGGTCAGCAGCAGGATCCCGGTCACGATCATCATGCCGCCGCCGATCCGCATCACCCATGCGTAGTGGCGCTTGACCCAGCCGAACGCGCCGAGTGCCCTGCGGAAGGCCACCGCGGCGAGGACGAACGGGACACCGAGACCGAGACAGTACGCGACGGTCAGTATCGCGCCGCGTCCGGCGGTGCCCTCGGTGAACGCGAGCGTGCTGACGGCGGCGAAGGTCGGACCGATGCAGGGGGTCCAGCCGATCCCGAAGAGCGCGCCCAGCAGCGGTGCGCCGGCCAGTCCGGTCACCGGCCGCTTGTGGAACCGGAACTCCCGCTGCGTCACTCCTGGCAGGAGCCCCATGAAGAAGACCCCCATGAGGATCATCAGGACGCCGAGGACCCTGTTGAACAGCTCGGCGTGCACCTGGAGCTCCCGGCCGAAGTAGCCGAAGAGGGCCCCGCCCGAGACGAAGACGACGGTGAAGCCGAGCACGAAGAGGGCGGCGCCCGTCACGACACGCCCCCGGCGCGCGTCGGCGAGATCGGTGCCGCTGACTCCCGTGACGTAACTCAGGTAACCGGGGACGAGGGGCAGCACGCAGGGCGAGAAGAAGGAGATGAGGCCGGCCAGCAGGGCGATGGGCAGGGACACCAGGAGGGTCCCGCTCATGACGGTCTCGTTGTACGCGGCCAGCGTGACGGTCTCGTGGTGCGCGGCGAGCGGGATCACCGGATCACTTCTCCGCGATGATCGGGTCGATCATCTTGCGCAGCTCGTCCGCGTCGAGCGCCTGGAGCGTGCGGGCCGCGATCTTCCCGTCCCGGTCGAGGACCACGGTGGACGGGATGGCCTGCGGGTTCAGGGTGCCCTTGGGGAAGCGGAGGATGAGCTTGCCGATCGGGTCGTAGAAGCTCGGGTACTCGACCCCGTAGTCCTTCTCGAAGTTGATCGCCTTGTCCCGCTCGGGGTCCCGGGTGTTGATGCCGACGAACTGGACGCCCTGGTCCGCCGTCTCCTCGGAGACCTGTGCGAAGTACTTCGCCTCCAGGCGGCAGGGACCGCACCAGGAGCCCCAGACGTTGAGCACGATGACCTTGCCCCGGTAGTCGGCGAGGTCGAGCGGCTTGCCGTCCAGGCCCTCGCCGTCGAGCTTCGGCGCCGCCACCCGGTCGCTCTTCGCGACGGTGGAGATGCCCCCGCTGCCGGTGACGAAGTTGGTGTTGCCACCGCCCCCGGCCTGGCTGCCGCCACTGCACGCCGACAGCGTCAGGGCACCGGCCACTGCGGTGGCGGCGAGCAGGGTGAAGCGGCGTCGGGACGCACGGCCAAAGCTCATGTGAAAAGTTTCGCATGGCCCTTTCCAGGCTTGCCCGCGCCCCCCTCAGTGCCCGTAAAGCCCCTTGTCAAGCCTGTTTAAAGAAGGAGTTCCAGCCGCCGGCCGGCGCCTGTCCGACGTCCAGCGTCCGCAGCTTGGCGAGCACGGCGGGATCCTGCACGTCGAGCCAGTCGACGTACTGCCGGAAGGAGACGAGACGCACGTCGTCCTTGTCCGCCACCTTCTTGATCACTTCTTCGACGGCGTCCATATAGATGCCGCCGTTCCACTCCTCGAAGTGGTTGCCGATGTAGAAGGGTGCGCGATTCGACTCGTACGCGCGCTGGAATCCGGCGAGATACGCCCCGGTCGCCTGGGTGCGCCAGCCCGGATAGCGCGAGGGCATGCCCTTCGTCGAGTTCTTCGACTGATTGGCGAGAATGTTGTAGTCCATCGAGAGCACCTCGAAGGAGTGCCCGGGGAACGGCATCGCCTGCAACGGCAGGTCCCAGACGCCGCCGCGCTTCACGGGCCAGGTCTGACGGCCGCCGGGCGAACTGGCGTCGTAGCGCCAGCCGAGCTTGCTCGCGGTCGGCAGGAGATTGTCCTGGCCGAGCAGGCAGGGGGTGCGTCCGCCGATCAGTTCCTTGCGATAGTCGAACGGGAGCGGATCCTCGTTCTCCCAGCCGGTGTTGGTCCGCCATTCCGTGACGAACGACACAGCCTGATTGATCTCGCTGTGCCATTGCGCGGGCGTCCAGCGCTCCACGGACCCGGAACCGCCGCAGAAATGCCCGTTGAAGTGGGTGCCGATCTCGTGGCCGTCCAGCCACGCCTGACGCACGTACTTCAGCGTGTCCTTGACGTGATCGTCGGTGAGATAGCCGATGTCGGAGGCGCCTCGGGGGTTGTTCGGCGGGCGGTAGAGGGATTTCTTCGACTCGGGCAGCAGATAGATGCCGGAGAGGAAGAACGTCATCGCCGCGTCGTGTTCCTTGGCGAGTTCGAGAAAGCGCGGGAAGAGCCCATTGCCGACCTCGCCCGCACCGTCCCAGGAAAAGATCACGAACTGCGGCGGCTTCTGGCCGGGTTCGAGTGGCACCGGGGCCTGCGGCTGATGGGGCTGCTTGCCGGTGTCGGCCGTCGAGCCGTCACCGATCAGCCGGACCTTGTTCTTCGGCGCACCGTTTCCGCTGCCGCTGCCGCCGGTGTCGCCCCCTCCGCCCCGGCCGGACCCTCCGTCGCCGGAGGAGCCCGAGGCGCCACAGCCGGCGAGTCCGATCGCGGCTGCGGCGCCGAGCCCCGCCCCGAGCAGGCCCCTTCGATTGATGTCGCGCATACCGTCCCCATCTGCGGTCGTTTTAACTCAAGCTCATACAAACTGCTGAACAGTGAGATGAAGCGCGCAACACGTCGGTTCCGCGCATTTAGGGACTTTCTTTACGCTTTACCTTGCGGCCGTCCGGCTGACCATGGTGCGACGTCCGTACGGTGCTCGTACGCGCAGACGGGCCGCCCGGACGGGGGACGCAGGAGCGGTCCTCCGCAGTTCTTCCGCCGGCCGACGGGTCGGATTCCCGGAATCCTCGAACTCATGCGCGGGTGCGGCGCGGAGACCGGCCACCCAGGGCACAAACGAGGACGGGACCGGCCGCCGTCCGTTCGGCGACCGGTCCCGTCGGGTCCCGTCATATCCAGCTCTGCCCTGCTGGTGGTCCTGCTCTTCGTGCTTCCTGTCGGTGCCGCTCGTCCCGGTGGTCGCGCTCTTCGCGCTTCCTGCCGGTGCTGCCGGTGCTGCCGGTGCTGCCGGTGCTGCCGGTCCTGCTGGTCCCGG
Source organism: Streptomyces sp. NPDC091649 (assembly GCF_044756785.1). Taxonomy (NCBI): domain Bacteria; kingdom Bacillati; phylum Actinomycetota; class Actinomycetes; order Kitasatosporales; family Streptomycetaceae; genus Streptomyces; species Streptomyces sp. NPDC091649. The sequence continues at coordinate 196,097 of NZ_JBIVTR010000012.1, forward strand.
TCCGCCCTGCCGGGCAGCCGTGTGGTGCGGCGGCGACTACGCGCCGAACGCCTTGGACTGCCCGGGCTTCCCCTTCACCGGCTTGGCCCCGGCCAGCAGGTGCACGGGAACCAGGTCCCGGGCCGGCTCCGAGTAGCCCACCGAGACGATCCGGTCGCCCCGGTAGGTGAAGCTCGTCAGCGAGGCGAGCGTGCACTGCCGCTTGCGCGGGTCGTGCCACAGGCGGCGGCGCTCGACGAAGGAGCGCAGGATCCAGATCGGCAGCTGGTGGCTGACGCACACCGCCTCGTGCCCGCGCGCCGCGTCCCGGGCGGCGTCCAGCGCGCCCATCATCCGGACGACCTGCTCGATGTACGGCTCACCCCACGACGGCTTGAACGGATTGGTGAGGTGCTTCCAGTTGTCCGGCTTGCGCAGCGCGCCGTCGCCGACGCCGAAGGTTTTGCCCTCGAAGACGTTGGCCGCCTCGATCAGCCGCGCGTCCGTGGCCAGGTCCAGGCCGTGCGCCTTGGCGACGGGCTCGGCCGTCTCCTGGGCGCGCTCCAGCGGGGAGGCGACGACATGGGTGACGTCGCGCTTCGCCAGGTGCCCGGCGACCCGGTCGGCCATCTCCCGGCCCAGCTCGGACAGGTGGTAGCCGGGGCGGCGCCCGTAGAGGACGCCGTCCGGATTGTGCACCTCGCCGTGCCGGACCACGTGCACCACGGTCAGCTGGTCGGCGTTCGCGTTCTCGCTCATGCGGTGGCCTCCGATGCCGCGCGGGCGGCGGCGGGCAGGGCGGCGGCGATGCGCTCGACCGCCCGCTCGTCGTGGGCCGTGGAGACGAACCACGACTCGAACGCCGAGGGCGGCAGGTAGACGCCCTGCTCCAGCATGGCGTGGAAGAACGCGGTGAAGCGGAAGACGTCCTGCTTCCTGGCGTCGTCGTAGTCACGGACGGGCTCGTCGGTGAAGAAGACGGAGAACATGTTGCTCGCGGCGGACACGGTGTGCGCGACGCCCTCCTTGGTGAGGGCCTCCCCCACCAGGCCGCGCAGCTCGGCGGAGACCGCGTCGATCTTCGCGTACGCCGCGTCGTCCAGCAGCCGCAGCTGGGCGAGCCCGGCGGCCGTGGCGACCGGGTTCCCCGAGAGGGTGCCCGCCTGGTAGACCGGGCCGGCCGGGGCCAGGTGCGCCATCACGTCGCCGCGGCCGCCGAAGGCCGCGGCGGGGAAGCCGCCGCCCATCACCTTGCCGAAGGTCATCAGGTCGGGCCGGACCCCGTCGACGCCGTACCAGCCGGCCTTCGACGTACGGAAGCCCGTCATGACCTCGTCGGAGATGTACAGGGCCCCGTTCGCCGCGCACAGCTCCTTGAGCCCGGCGTTGAAGCCGTCCGCCGGCGGGACGACGCCCATGTTGCCGGGCGACGCCTCCGTGATCACGCAGGCGATCTCGCCCGGGTGCGCGGCGAAGGCGGCGCGCACGGCGTCCAGGTCGTTGTACGGCAGCACGACGGTGTCCCCGGCCGTGGCGCCCGTGACCCCCGGGGTGTCGGGCAGCCCGAAGGTGGCCAGGCCCGATCCGGCGGCGGCGAGGAGCGCGTCCACGTGCCCGTGGTAGCAGCCGGCGAACTTCACGACCTTGGCCCGGCCGGTGAAGCCGCGGGCCAGCCGGATCGCCGACATCGTCGCCTCGGTGCCCGAGGAGACCAGGCGTACCTGCTCGACGGGCTCGATCCGGGCCACGATCTCCTCGGCGAGCGCGACCTCGCCCTCACCCGGCGTACCGAAGGAGGTCCCGCGGGACACCGCCTCCTGGACGGCGGAGATGACCTCGGGGTGAGAGTGGCCGAGAATCATCGGTCCCCACGAGCACACGAGGTCGACATACTCACGGCCGTCGGCGTCGGTGAGGTACGGACCGGTGCCGGACACCATGAACCGGGGCGTACCGCCCACGGCCCGGAAGGCACGCACGGGAGAGTTCACGCCGCCGGGCGTCACGACGGACGCCCGGTCGAACAGCGACTGCGAAACTGGGGCTTCGTATGAATACGCCACTTTGGTCCTGATCTGCGATTCGGGTATCGGGAGGCCGGGCCGGGAACTCCCTAGGAATCTCGGCCACCGGTGAGCAGGGAGCGCGCTCCCCACGTATCACGAAAGAGCGTCAGCCCCCTCACGTCTGCGAAACTGGGGCGTCACAGGGAAAGCTCACACATGCCATGGTGTCAGAGGCACGGACGGTGTTGCGGACAGGTGTTTCACCGCACGCCCGCGGGGGAGGTCACTGACACGATGATCGGGTTGCGCGGCCGGGGCTGTGTCTCCTTAAGAAGTAGTCGGGTGGATGAGATATGCATCGCGGTGGCGGAGTGGGCGAAGGGACCGACGACCTGGGGCCCGAGCCTGCCCGGCGAGGGCGGCACCGGCGGAGGGCCGAGCGCGCGCAGAGCAGGGGCGCGGAGAGCACGCCGCCCCCCGGGACCAGGAGCGGGGGCGGGATGGGGGTGACCTACAAGTATTTCGGCGCCCCGGACGGGGCCACCGCCGCGCGCGTGCCGATCTCGATGCGCCCGGAGGAGCTCGGGGGTGACGAGCTGGGCATGGGCGGCATGTTCACCAAGATCAAGCCGGAGACGGTGGCCGCGATGGTCCTGACCGGAATCCAGGGCATACCCCTGCACAAGGTCCCCCCGCTGGAGCTGGTCGTCCTCCACCCCGACTACGCCGTGGTCAAACTCCCGATGACCGTCGTCGACCCGCTGCGCGGCGTCGGCGAGGAGTCGGTCGGCGCGGCGGCCTTCATCTGGTCCACGGTCCCCGACCGCGGCGGCCCGCGCGACGCCTTCAACGTCTACCAGCTGCTCCACGAGTGGCAGGACTTCTCCCACCGGCTGCACGACGCGGGGCACCAGGCGTACTGCCTGGTCTGGCCCTGATCCCGGATCGAGCGGAGTCCGGGCGGCCTCGTACTCCGCCAGCCGCTCGTACGTGGCGCACCGGTGCGGCTCGGTCGACGCCCTTGGAACAGACGCGGCTGCGCCCGCCGTCGATCGCCGCGACGGCGACGTGCAGAGCGTTGAGGCCGACGTCGCGGGGAGCGCACACCTGCGCCGTTCGGACACCGGGTGGGCCGACCGCTTCGGGGGACGCCGCCGGTCGCACACCCGCACGCCCCGGCACATCTCTGGCAGACCGTCCCGCCCCGGTGGCATCCTGGCCGGGTGAACGGACCCGAGATCACCCTCGAAGTAGCCCCTGAGCTGCGGCTCTTCGTCCCGCATGACCGCCGTGGCGGGCCCACGTCCCTCGTCACGGACGGCTCCTCGACCCTCGGCCACGTCATCGAGTCCCTCGGTGTCCCGCTCACCGAGGCCGGGACGCTGCTGGTGAACGGCAGCCCGGTGGCCCGCTCCCATGTGCCCGGTCCGGGCGAACACGTCGACGTGCGCGCCGTGGAACGTCCCCAGCGGGTGCCCGGCGCGCCCCTGCGCTTCCTCCTCGACGTCCATCTCGGCACGCTGGCCCGCCGGTTGCGGCTCCTGGGCGTCGACGCGGCGTACGAGAGCGAGGACATCGGCGACCCCGCCCTGGCCGCCCTCTCGGCGCGGGAGCGGCGCGTCCTGCTCTCCCGGGACCGGGGGCTGCTGCGCCGCCGCGAGATCTGGGCGGGGGCGTACGTCTACAGCGACCGCCCGAAGGAGCAGCTCCGCGACGTCCTCGGCCGCTTCGCCCCGGCCCTGGCCCCGTGGACCCGCTGCACGGCGTGCAACGGCCCGCTGGCCGTGGCCGCCAAGGACTCCGTGAGCGGACTGCTGGAGCCCGGCACCCAGGAGACGTACGACGTGTTCGCCCAGTGCGCGGAGTGCTCCCGGGTGTACTGGCGCGGCGCCCACCACGGCCACCTGGAGACGATCGTGTCCGAGGCGGTCCGCGAGTTCGGGGGCGCGGCGGCGTAGTCGCGGACCCGCGCCGGGCACCGGGCGCCGGGCACGCCGCACCCGGCGGACGTACGGCTCAGAAGGCGTACGCGTCCCCCGTCGAGGGCGCCAGCACGGTGTGCGCGTCGTTCGCGCTCTCCGCGTCGCGCGCCCCGCCGCTCCACAGCGTGTCGACCCGCACGACCACCTCGGCCGGGCGGTTCACCAGCCGCAGGTCCAGGGCGGTCCGCCGGGCCTGCCCGCCGGCGGCCAGGGCGCCCGTCTCGCACAGCACCGCCGCCCTGCCGCCCCACAGGCAGCCCGGCGGGAGCTGCTGCCGTACGGCCGGCGGCTCGGAGAAGCGCAGCCGCACCGTCGAGGCGGGTACGTCGGCGGGCCCGCGGTTGGCGGTCCGGAGCCGGATCTCCAGCCGGTCGCTCCACAGGGAGACGTTCCCGTGGTGGGAGACGTCCGCCTCGGGAACGGCGGAACCGGAGGCAGCGCCAGGAGCGGCGGGCGCGGCGGCCTCGAAGCGGGCCGGGCCGGCGTCCGGTACCGGAACCGGCACCGCGGTCGCGGCCGGCACGGTCGTCGCCGCGGCCACGGCGAGGGCGACGGACAGCGGTGTCAACAGTCTTCTACTCGGCGTCAGCATGCCGGGAACATACCGACCACGCCGATCAGTGCGATGAACGTACCGGCATGGCGCGCTCTCCCCCACCCGCACAGCCCACGGCCGCCCGCACCGTCCCCTGGGGCCTCCCGGCCCGTGCCCGGCCCGAGCACGGCCCGGGCCGCGGCGCCTGCCTATCCTTTCCCCGTACCCCGACCAGCAGTCCGAGGAGATCGCCATGGCCGCCACCCCCATCGCCGTCATCACCGGCGCGAGCAGCGGCATCGGCGCCGCGACCGCCCGTACGCTGGCCGCCGCCGGCTTCCGGGTCGTGCTGACCGCCCGCCGCAAGGACCGCATCGAGGCGCTCGCCGCCGAGATCACCGAGGCCGGTCACCAGGCGACGGCCTACCCGCTGGACGTCACCGACCGCGCGGCGGTCGACGAGTTCGCCACCGCGTTCCGCTCCCTCGCCGTCCTCGTCAACAACGCGGGCGGGGCGCTCGGGGCCGACCCGGTCGCGACCGGCAACCCGGCCGACTGGCGCCAGATGTATGAGACGAACGTGATCGGCACCCTCAACGTCACCCAGGCCCTGCTGCCCGCCCTCACCGCGAGCGGCGACGGCACGATCGTGATCCTCTCCTCCACCGCGGCCCTCTCCTCCTACGAGGGCGGCGGCGGCTACGTGGCGGCCAAGCACGGCGAACACGTCCTGGCCGAGACCCTGCGGCTGGAGATCGTCGGCACCCCGGTCCGCGTCATCGAGGTGGCCCCCGGCATGGTCAGGACCGAGGAGTTCGCCACCACCCGCTTCCGCGGCGACACGGAGAAGGCCGCCAAGGTCTACGCGGGCGTGGAGGCCCCGCTGACCGCCGAGGACGTGGCCGACACGATCGGCTGGGCGGTCACCCGCCCCAGCCACGTCAACATCGATCTCCTGGTGGTCCGCCCCCGTGCCCAGGCGTCCAACACGAAGGTGCACCGCACCGGGTGAGCCCCTCTCACCCCTTCGGGGACGGGGCGGCGCCTCGCCCGGCGACGAGCACCGGGTTGTCGTGCGGGGTGATCGTGCAGCGTGTCCCCGGAACCAGCGCGGACGCCTCCCAGCTGGGCAGATCGGCCTTGCACGCGTCCCCGGAGTCCGTGGTGAGGTGCAGCCGCGTGGTGGGGCCCAGGAAGGTCGCCACCCGTACGGTCGCGGGCGTTCCCGTCCGGCCGTCGGCCGAGCCGACCGCCAGGCCCTCGGGGCGCAGCAGCACGTCGACCTCCGCGCCGGAGGCGGGCCTCTCGCCGTGGATGGGCAGCCGCCGGCCGAACAGCTCGACGACCCCGCCGTCGCGGACGGTGCCGGGCAGCCGGTTCATCGTGCCGACGAACTCGGCGACGAAGGGCGTGGCCGGCCGGTCGTACAACTCGCCGGGCGCGGCGCACTGTTCGAGCCGCCCGTCCTTCATCACGGCGACGCGGTCCGCCATGGACAGCGCCTCCTCCTGGTCGTGGGTGACGAAGACGGTGGTGATGCCGAGGTCCAACTGGATGCGCCGGATCTCCTCGCGCAGCGTGAGCCGCACCTTGGCGTCCAGGGCGGACAGCGGTTCGTCGAGGAGCAGCACCTTGGGCCGGACGGCCAGCGCGCGGGCGAGCGCGACGCGCTGCTGCTGACCGCCGGACAGCTGGTGCGGGTAGTGGTCCTCGCGGCCGGGGAGGCCGACCAGGTCCAGGAGTTCCCGCGCCCGCTCCCGGCGCTCCGCGTTCGCCCTGCCGCGCACCCGCAGGCCGTACGCGATGTTCCCGGCCGCCGTCATGTTCGGGAACAGGCTGTACGACTGGAAGACCATGCCGATGTCGCGGCGGTGGGCCGGGACCGAGGTGACGTCCCGGCCGTCCATCAGCAGTTCGCCGCCGTCGGCGCTCTCGAAGCCCGCGACGATGCGCAGCGCGGTGGTCTTGCCGCAGCCGGACGGTCCGAGCAGCGCGACCATCTCGCCGGGGGCGATGTCCAGGTCGAGTCCGTCGAGGGCGACCGTGGAGCCGAATTTCCGGCGCAGTTGCTTGAGGTGCACGGGGACGGTCATGACGCGGTCTTCCTTCGGTTCTCGCGGCCGGAGACCGCACGACGGCGGCTGCGACCGCCGGCCAGGGTGGTGAGCAGGAGCAGCAGCCCCCAGGTGATCAGCAGGCTGAGCATCGCGGCCGCGACCGAGAGCTGGGCCTCGGAGTCCTTGATCTCCACCATCCACACGGAGAACGGGCGGTAGGAGAGCACGGAGGCGACGGTGTACTCGCCGAGCACCATGGCCAGGCTGAGTACGGCGCCGCCCATCACGGCGGCCCGCAGGTTCGGCACGACGACCTGCCACAGGGTCTGCAGGCGCGAGGCGCCCAGGCTGCGGGCGGCCTCCACGAGGGTCCGCAGGTCGACGGCGCGCAGCCCGGCGTCCAGCGAGCGGTACAGGAAGGGCAGGGACATGACCGTGTACACGAGCACGAGGACCAGCGGAAAGTCCTCGTCCCGCAGGAGCTGGAAGGTCATGTACAGGGGTGTGTCGGCCAGGTCCTGTTCCCAGGACAGCACCGTGGTGACGCCCGCGACCAGCGCGATCGGCGGGACGACCAGCGGCATCATGCACAGGACCTCGACGATCCGGCGCAGCCTGGGCAGGTAGAGCGAGACGGCTACCAGGGTCGGCACCATCAGGAGCAGCCCGCAGACGATGGTGGCCAGCCCCAGGCGTACCGAGAGCATCAGGCTGGTGGTCAGCCCCTCGGCGCCGAGCCCCTCCGTGTACGCGTCGAAGCTGACGCCCTCGACCTCGTTGACGCTGAACCAGATCGAGGCGCCGATGGGGACCAGGAAATACAGCGCGGCGAGCGGCAGGACGATGCCCCGCGAGGTGAACTTCATCCGAGCCATCGGGTGCTCCTGCGCTGCAACGGTATCTGTACGGCCATCACGAGCAGCGCGATCACGACCATGTTGAGGCTCATGGCGAGGGCGAGGTTCTCCTGGCCCACCAGGACGTTGCCGTTGAGGGCGTTGGCGATCTGGATGGTGATCAGCGGCTGCGACGAGCCGACCATCACGGCGGCGGTGGCGTGCGAGGCGAACGCGGTGCCGAACATCAGCACCGCGCCGCCGAGCAGCGAGGGGGTCAGCACCGGGATGCCGACGTGCCGCCAGTACTGCCCGCGGGTCGCCCCGCAGGACGCGGCGGCCTCCTGCCACTGGGAGCGCAGGCCGTCGAGCGCGGGCAGGACGGTCACCACCATCAGCGGAACCATGAAGTAGAGGTAGGCCAGCACCAGGCCGGTGAAGCTGTAGAGGCTGAAGCCCGTCCGGTCCAGGTGGAACAGCTGGGTGACGGTGCCGGTCGTGCCGAGCGTCGCGATGAAGGCGAAGGCCAGCGGCGCGCCGGAGAAGTTGGCGAGCACCCCGCTGGCCGAGACGACGACGCCCCGCAGCGCCGGCCGCGGGGAACTGACGACGGCCTGCGCGATCAGCGTGCCGATCACGGTCGCCAGCAGCGCCGTCACGGCCGAGAGTTCGACGCTTCCGGTGAGCCCGGTCGCGTACGCCCCGGACAGCGACCCGCTGACGTTCCGCATCGAGAACGCGCTGACGCCGCTCGCCGGGTCGACGACGGTGAACGCCCCGTACGCCATGGTCCCGGCGGGCAGCCCGAAGCACACCGCGAGAAACGCGAAGAAGGGGACGACGACGGGCCACCGGTGCCGCCGCGCGCCGCGGCGCCGGGCGCCGCCGTCCCGTGGAGGACGCGCAGGGGCGGCCGGGCCCGCCGCGGGCGCGGAGCCCACCGGGGTGGCGGCTCCGCTGCCCGCGAGGGAGGATGCGGTCGTGTCGGCCATGGTCAGCTGACCGCCTTGCCCCAGCCCTGCACGACCGTCTCCTTGGCCTTGGCCTCCTGGTCCACGGTCGGCTCCTGGGGAGCGCCGTGGACTTCGGGGATCTCGGCGAGGGCGGCCTTGTCGGCGGTGCCGTCCTTCTTCATCGCTTCGAGGAGCGCGGGCCGGGAGAAGCCCTTGAGCCAGATGTTCTGGCCCTCGGGGCTGTAGACGAACTCCAGCCACAGGCGTGCGGCGGCCGGGTGCGGGGCGTGCTTGTTGACGCCCTGGTTGTAGTAGCGCGAGTACAGACCGTCGGAGGGCACCGCCACCTGCCAGTCGACGCCCTTGGGCTTGAGCTTCTGGCCGTAGCCCAGGTTGAGGTAGTCCCAGTCGATGGAGATCGGCGTCTCACCCTGCTGGATGGTGGCGAGGGTGGACTTCGCCGGGACGAAGTTGCCCTTCTCCTTCAGCTCCCGGAAGAAGTCCAGCCCCGGCTGGGCGTCGTCCAGGGAGCCCCCGTTGGCCAGCGACGCCGCGATGACCGCGCCCAGCGCCGAGCTGGACTCGGTCGGGTCGCCGTTGAGCGCGACCTTGTTCCGGTACTCGGGCTTGAGGAGGTCCTTGAACGTCCCGGGGCAGTTCTTCACCGCCTTGGCGTCGCATCCGATGGACATGAAGCCGCCGTAGTTGTTCATGAAGGAGCCGTCGGCCTGCTTCTGCGCGTCGGGGACGCTGTCCCAGCCCGCGACCTTGTACACCGCGAGCAGGTCCTGCTTCTTGGCCTCCTGCATGTAGGAGGTGCCGAGGTCGAGCGCGTCGACGGCGCGGTCCTGGCCCTTGCGCTTGGCAGCGGCGTTCAGCGCGCCCTGGCTGCTGCCGCCCGGGTCCTCGTTGTTGACCTCGATGGCGTACTTCTTCTCGAAGGCCGCGATCATCTCGCCGTAGTTGGCCCAGTCCGGCGCGAGGGCGTAGACGTTGAGCTCGCCCTCCTTCTCCGCCGCCGCGACGAGCTCCTCCATACCACCGAGGTCCGCGGCCGACTCCGCCTTCGCGGCCTCGCTGTTCCTGGCGCCGGCGTCGTCGGGTGCGGAACCGCAGCCGGCGGCCACCAGAACGGTGAGGCCGGCGAGAGCCGCGGCGGTCAGGGCGCGGCGGGGATGGTGTGCCTTCACGATGAGTACTCCTGGGTCTGCGGCGAGCCACCTGTATGGACAAGCCATCGTCAGTAAGCGAGCCGAAGCTAGCAGCCAAGTGACCGACGGGTAAAGCTTTGTGAGGGTAAAAAGTGCAGGTCAGAAGCGTTATAGAGACGTAGGTTTACCCGTCTCCAAACCGGTTAGACGCAGGGTTCGCACTTCGAGGAAATCACCGATTGCGCACAGTCCGGAGGTGCGCCGCGTCTCGTGCGAATGACATGATCGTCCCTGCGCACCCAACACGCGCCGCGCGTCCGGCGAAGCCCCTCCCCGGAAGCCCGGCGGCCCGAAAGCCCCAAGGAGAGACGTGACCCGACGGCACCAGCAGATCGCCGAGGACCTGCGCCGCGCCATCGCCGAAGGCATCCACCCCGTGGGCTCCGAGCTGCCGTCCGAGTCCGAACTCGCCCTGGCCCACGGCGTGTCCCGGGGCACCCTCCGGCAGGCTTTCGGCACGCTCCAGTCGGAGGGCCTGATCGGCTCCCGGCAGGGCGCCCGCCGGACCGTCCTGTCCACCACCCCCAGCCAGAGCTTCACCGAGCTGCGCAGCTTCGCCCAGTGGGCCAGGGCCGGCGACCGCACCCCCGGCGGCCTGGTGCTCCGCTCACGCCGCGCGAGGGCGACCGAGGCGCAGGCCGCCCAACTCCAGCTCGCGCCCGGCGACACGGTCCTGCACGTCCTGCGGGTGCGCACCCTCGACGGCGAGCCGGCGCTCCTGGAGCGCACGGTGTACGCCGGGTGGGCGGCGGCGGCCGTCGAAGGGCTCCCGGACGACTGCGAGTCGGTCACCCAGAGCCTGTACGACGAGGCAGGCGTGGTCATGAGCCACGGCGAACACCACCTGGACGCGGTCGCCGCGGGCACCACGGACGCCCGGGAGCTGGGCGTCCGGCGCGGCTCCCCGCTCCTGCGGGTCCGCCGCACCACGACCACGTCCGAGGGCCGTCCCGTCGAGACCTCGGACGACCGCTACCGGCCCGGCTCGGTCGTCTTCACCGTCCGCAACTCGGTACAGGCCAACCCGCTGGTCCGCACCGCGGCCGACTGACACCGCGAGCACCACAGCCTTGTCCCGCCCCGCACGGGGCGGCCCCGGGCCACCCCGCAGGGCCGCCCCGGGCCGGCGGAACCCCCCGCGCCGGCCGCCCGGTTCACCCACCCCCCAGGAACAGCGAGCCCCGTATGCTGCCCCCGCTCCCCCGCCCCGCCGCCCTGCTGTGCGACATGGACGGCACCCTCGTCGACACCGAGCACGCCTGGCTGGACACCGTCGCCGGCTTCCTGCGGACGCAGGACTCCCCGGCGGACGCGGACACCCTCGCCCCGTTCGCGGGCGCCGCGCTGCGCGACGCGGCGGGCCGTCTCGTACGCGACGGCCTCACCACCCTGCCGGAGACGGAGACGGCCGCCCGGCTCGACCGCGCGTTCACCGCACGGGTGGCGGCCGGAGTGACCGTCCAGCCGGGCGCGCTCCGGCTCCTGGACCGGGCCCGCGCGCTGGGGGTGCCGACGGCCCTGGTGACCGCGTCCGAGCGGCATGTGGCCGACCTGGTGCTCGACACCCTGGGCCGCCACCGGTTCGACACGTCGGTCGCCTCGGGCGAGACGGCGCGCGGGAAGCCGCACCCCGACCCGTACCTGGCCGCGGCCGCCGCGCTCGGCGTCGACCCGCGGGACTGCCTGGCCGTCGAGGACACCCCCACGGGCGCCGCCGCCGCGCTGGCCGCGGGATGCCGCCTGCTCGCCGTCCCGTCCGTGCCCGGCATCGAGCCGGGCCCGCGCACGGTCCTGGTCGCCTCCCTCACGGAGGCGGACCTGACGGCGGCGGCGTAACGCCCCGTCCGGGACGGCGCCCCCCAGGGCCCGGGGCCCCGGACGAGGACACCAGCGGCGGGCTCGCCCGGGACTGGCCGCGGATGACCGACCGCCCCTTCACCGCCGCCCTGAGGCCGGCCTGCGGCTCCTCAGCCACCGGACGACCCCGGCCGGGGTCTCCGTACACGTCTTCACGACGACGGGATCGCCGGACTACGCGACATACGGGGGCGGGGAGTAGCCCGGTCCGCCGGACCCGCGCTCCATGCCACTGCTCTCGATCACTCGTGCTGGTGATCGAGACCGGATCCCCCGCCCGGCCCTCGAAGCCGCTGCCTAGGCTCGGTCGCACCCGGACACAGCACGGCCCCCGGTCAGGATTCCCGTCCCGGCCGAGGGCCTCACCATCAGGAAGTAGGGCTTCCCATGGCTGAGCACGACACTAACGCGCCCCCACTGTTCGAGATCGGAGCTCTCCTGTCGGCCCCAGCCGCCGGCCCGGCCTTCATGGACCTCGAACTTCTGCGTGAAGCCGGGCACCTCTACTACCCGGGCTGTCTGTCCCTCGCGCGCAAACAGACGGCGGCCGCATCCCTGGCTTCCTGGGAGCGCCCGGCGGACATGCGCGTCCGCCTTCCGGGACGGCGCTGGAAAGCCTGGGAGGACCGCGTTCTGCCGGCTCACGACGACGCCGGAGCGGCGGCCGCCGAACTGGGGCGCAGCGCGGCCTCCTGCTCCGTACGCCTGTGGCGGCTGAAGACCGGAGAGGTGCGGCACCCCGAAGACACTCCGCCCGGCGCGTAAGCACCCCCGGGGGGTGAGGGGCTTCGCCGGCATCGGCGGCGAAGCCCCTCACCTCAACCCTTGATGCAGATGACCTGCCTGAGCTTCGCTACGACCTCGACCAAGTCCCGCTGCTGCTCCATGACCTGCTCGATCGGCTTGTACGCGGCCGGGATCTCGTCCAGAACGCCGGAGTCCTTGCGGCACTCCACACCGCGTGTCTGCTCCTCCAGGTCACGTACCGTGAAGCGGCGCTTGGCCGCGTTCCGGCTCATCCGGCGACCGGCTCCGTGGGAGGCCGAGTTGAAAGCCTTCTCGTTGCCCAGGCCCTTCACGATGTACGAGCTGGTGCCCATCGAACCGGGAATGATCCCGTACTCGCCGGAGCCCGCGCGGATCGCCCCCTTGCGGGTGACCAGCAGGTCCGCTCCGTCGTACCGCTCCTCCGCCACGTAGTTGTGGTGGCAGGAGATCTCCTGCTCGAAGACCGGCTTCGCCTTCTTGAACTCCTTGCGGACCACGTCCTTGAAGAGCGCCATCATGATCGCGCGGTTGTACTTGGCGTACTCCTGCGCCCAGTACAGATCGTTCCTGTAGGCGGCCATCTGCGTGGTCTCCGAAATGAAGACGGCCAGGTCCCGGTCGACGAGGCTCTGATTGTGCGGAAGCTTCTGTGCGATGCCGATGTGGTGGTCGGCGAGCTCCTTGCCGATGTTGCGGGAGCCCGAGTGCAGCATCAGCCACACGGCGCCCTCACTGTCGAGGCAGAACTCGATCATGTGGTTGCCCGAGCCGAGCGTTCCCATCTGCTTCGTGGCGCGTTCCTGACGGAACTTGACCGCATCGGCGATCCCCCCGAACCGCCCCCAGAAGTCGTCCCATCCCGCCGTCGGGAACCCGTGCAGCTTCCCCGGGTCCACCGCGTCGTCGTGCATCCCCCGGCCGACCGGAATGACCTGCTCGATCCTGGAGCGCAGCCGTGACAGGTCACCGGGAAGATCGTTCGCGGTGAGGGACGTCCGGACGGCGGACATCCCGCAGCCGATGTCCACACCCACCGCGGCCGGGCACACCGCGCCCTGCATCGCGATCACCGAACCGACCGTGGCGCCCTTGCCGAAGTGGACGTCCGGCATGACGGCGAGACCCTTGATCCACGGCAGCGTGGAGACGTTGTGCAGCTGCCGCATCGCGACGTCCTCGACCGACGCGGGGTCGGCCCACATCCGGATGGGAACCTTCGCCCCCGGCACCTCTACGTACGACATAACTCCCCGATTCCCCCGAAAAGACTGAAAGCGCAAAACCGGTGCCAAGGTCGGCAAACCCGTCGGCCGACCGGCATTCACAGCAGCGCGTGCGATACACATTGTGTCCATCGGCCGCATGGGAGCGGCAACTCGTTTTCCGTACCGAAGGGAGCCTGGGACGTTGCGACACATGCCGTACGTGCCCGGCGTCGCCATTCTCGCGGCGCTCGTGGCCGGCTGCAGCGCCGGCGCCGACAGCAACGCCAACGGCGCCGACAGCAAGGCGGGCAGCCCGACGGTCACCCCCGCGCCCCCGGGCAAGTACCTCACCCTGCCCGCCCCCTGCCGCGCCGTGCCGCGCGGCACGCTGAAGGACCTGCTGCCGGGCGCCGCGGAACTCTCCGGGGACCAGCAGGAGAAGGTGTTCCGGGGGACGGCGTCCGTCACGTACGACACCGACCGCAAGGTCGGCTGCAGCTGGAAGTCCGACGCCCCGAACTCCACGCGGAGCCTCTCCATCGACTTCGAGCGCGTCGTCTCGTACGACCCCGCGGTCAGCGACGACGACCGCGCGGACACGGTGTACGCGAAGAAGCAGAAGGCCGCCGGCCTGACGACCGCGGCGGGCTCCGGGCCGGAGGCGGAGAAGGACGCCGAGACCGCGGGCGAGAAGGACCAGGGCAAGGGCTCCGGTGAAGGGGAGCCGGAGGGAGCGGAGGCGGAGGACTCCTCGGCCTCGGCGGACCCCTCGGCCTCCTCCGGATCGCCCTCCTCCTCGCCCTCCGGAGGGTCCGGGGGAAGCGGCGGTCCGCGGGACGCCCTCCCCTCGCGCGTCCTCGACGACCTCGGAGATGCCGCATTTCTGCAGGATCTGCCCAGTCGGGCAGGTTCCACCGCACAGCGCCGCACGGTGCACGTGGTATTCCGCACATCGAACGTGGTCGTGACCGTCCGGTACGCCGAGCAGCCGGCCCTCGTCACCCAGGCCCCCGACAGCGAGGAACTCCAGGAGAAGGCCCAGGCACTGGCCCGGAAGCTGGCCGAGGACCTCAGCGACTAGCCCCCGGCCGAAGGCCCCGGCGGGCCGGATTCCGGCCCGTCGGGGCCTTCGGCGGCGGCGCGGGAGGGCCGCCGCCCGTCGTACCGTGGCTCTCCGGAAGACGTACCGACCCGCCACCGAGCCCGCCCGTACACCGCACGCACGAACAAGACCTCCCGCACCGAGAGCTCCGTGCCATCCGAGTGAAGGAACCATGCACCGATCAGCCCCGCGCCTGTCCCGCATCCTCGCCTGCGCCGCCGTTCCGGTGATGCTCGTAGCCGTCGGCTGCTCGTCGGACTCCGGCTCCGACGGCAAGAAGAACGCGGGCTCCTCGTCGTCCGGCAGCCCCAGCGCCAAGCCCTCGGAGCCCACCGTCGAAGCGGCGAAGTTCGCCGATCTGCCCGACCCGTGCGCCTCGGTCACGAAGAAGACGATCAAGGACCTGGTGCCCGAGGCCAAGAAGAAGGGCGGCACGGCCGGCCGCTCCAACGACCTGTCGGCCAGGAGCAGCTGCTCCTGGAACGGTCTGGACGACAAGGGCGTCAAGGGCTCGCAGTACCGCTGGCTGGACGTCGGCTTCACCCGGTTCGACTCGGACCAGGCCCTGGGCAGCGGCGCCGAGCGCGCCACCGCCGAGTACGCGAAGCAGGTCACCAAGGCGAAGGCCACCGAGGGGGCCGAGAAGGTCGCCGCGGAGCCCACCGCCGGCATCGGCGAAGAGGCCACCCTCATCACCTACGGCCTCAGCAAGACGGACGAGGACTTCGCGTACGCCACCGTCGTGGCCCGCACGGGCAATGTCGTCGTCGCCCTGACGTACAACGGCGCGGGTTACGCGGGCGCGAAGACTCCGTCGTCCGAAGACATCGTCAAGGGCGCCGAGAAGGCGGCCAAGGAAGCGGTCGCCGCGGTCGCCGACACCGCCGACGCCAAGACCACCGCCCCGGCGAAGGGCGATGCCACGGACGGCCCGAAGGACAGCACGAAGGACACGGCCACGGGCGGCGACAGCGACAGCGACAGCGACGACCCCAAGTCCAAGCCGAAGACGAAGTCGAGCTGACGTTCCGTCCGGGCGGGCGCGACGTGCGGCCGTCCGGCGCACTGACCAGCGCCCTCCGGCGGTGACGGCCTTACCGCCGCCACCGCCGAAGTCCCCCGCGCCCAGGCCGAGTTCCCCCCGACGGCCGGCGGTGGCGGATACGCCGGCGCGGAAGTCCCGGCCCCGCCCGGGACGCCTCGCGCCCTTCCCCGCGCAACGGAACTCGCACACATGTGCCAGGCTGTGCCATCGCTGGGCGTCGGACGCCCGGTGCGGAGCGCCGAAAACCGCCGCCCAGCGGTGACGAGCGCTGAAGAACAAGGCCGGACACTGAAGTCGGGTTCGGGTACAGAGGTCGGGGAGGGGATCGCGCGTGGCCGCGATGCAGCTGACACGCACGCACCGCATACTCATCGGGGTCGTCGTCGCCGGTGCGGTGCTCATCGCCGCGATCGGTTTCGCGGGTTCCTACGCCGCCGTGCGCGAGCTCGCGGAGGAGAAGGGCTTCGGAAGTTTCTCCGTGGTCTTCCCCATCGGCATCGACGCGGGCATCTGCGTCCTGCTCGCCCTGGACCTCCTGCTCACCTGGATGCGAATCCCGTTCCCGCTGCTGCGCCAGACGGCGTGGCTGCTGACGGCCGCGACGATCGCGTTCAACGGTGCCGCCTCCTGGCCCGACCCGCTGGGCACCGCGATGCACGCGGTGATCCCGGTGCTGTTCGTCGTCTCCGTCGAGGCCGCCCGGCACGCGGTCGGCCGGATCGCGGACATCACGGCCGACAAGCACATGGAGGGGGTGCGCCTCACCCGCTGGCTGCTCTCGCCCGTGCCCACGTTCAAGCTGTGGCGGCGCATGAAGCTGTGGGAGCTGCGCAGTTACGAGCAGGTCATCAAGCTCGAACAGGACCGGCTGATCTACCAGGCGCGCCTCCAGGCCCGCTTCGGCCGCAGTTGGCGACGCAAGGCCCCGGTCGAGTCGATGATGCCGCTGCGGCTGGCGAAGTACGGCGTGCCGCTCGCCGAGACGGCCCCGGCCGGGCTCGCCGCCGCCGGCACCGAACCGGCCCTGCTGCCGCCCGCGCCCAAGGCGGAGCTGCCGTACGAGCCCCGGCAGGAGCAGGCACAGCAGCACCCGCAGCAGCAGCAGGAGGGGCAGGAGCGGCAGCCGACGTCGCTCCAGAAGCAGAGCCCCCAGCAGGATCAGCATCAGCAGGACCGGCAGGACCGGCGGGACCAGCATTCCCAGCAACAGTTCCAGCGTCAGGCCGTGGACGCCGGGGACGCCGGGGAGGTGCCGCCCACCCACGACAGCCCCTGGTTCGCCGCCCAGAAGCTTCCGGAGACCACGCACCCCGGCAGCGCTTACGACGCCCAGCACGCCGAGGGCCTGGAGCCCACCCCGGCGGCCGTCCCCCTGGGTCCCGGCCGCACCCGCCCCCTCGGCGACGTCGGCACGATCGGCGCGGTCCCGCACCCCCGCCGCGAAGGGCTCCCCGAAGACCACCGCGAGGCCCCGGGCCCCGTACAGCAGACCCAGCAGACCCAGCAGACCCAGCAGGCCCGGGAAGTCCAGCAGGCCGCCGACGAGGAGCCGCCCGCCGTGCCCGCCCCCGGGCCCGAGGACGCGCCGCAGCTGGAGGAGTGGTCCCAGGAGGACAACGACTTCGCCGACCGCGCGTACGAGGAGTTCAGCGCGTACACGGACCAGGAGGGCCAGTACCCGAACGTCGAGACCCTCGACATTCACCTGGCCGACCGGCACGACGTGCACCATCCGCGCTCGACCGAGCTGCTCCAGAGCCTGATGCCGCAGTTCAGGGACCACTACATGCAGCGCGTGACGGCCGACCAGGGCGCCTGAGCCGCGCAGCCGCAGCCGCTCAGCACGACGCAAGGGGCCGCCGCCCGGGAGAGATCCCCGGGCGGCGGCCCCTTGTCGTGCGTTCCGCGACGGCGCTACGCGCCCAGCAGCCTCCGGACCCGGTCCGCCCCCACCGCGAGCAGCAGCGTGGGCAGGCGCGGGCCCGTGTCGCGGCTGACGAGCAGCCGGTAGAGCAGCGCGAAGAAGGACCGCTGGGCGGCCTTCAGCTCGGGAGTGGGCTTGGCGTCGGGCTCCAGTCCCGCCAGCACCTTCGGCACGCCGTAGACGAGCGTGGTCAGGCCGTCCAGCGACCAGTGCGTGTCCAGCCCCTCCAGGAGGAGGCGCAGCGACTCGCGGCCCTGCTCGTCCAGCGAGCCCAGCAGCTCCTTGTCCGGCTCGTCCCGGACGATGGTGCGGGCCTCGGCCGGGACCTGGGTGGTGATCCAGTTCTCGGCGCGGTCGAGGCGCGGGCGGGCCTCGTCCAGCGAGGTCAGCGGGTTGTCCGGGTCCAGTTCGCTGAGGATGCGCAGCGTCTGGTCCTCGGCGCCGGCGGTGATGTCGGCGACCGAGGCGAGTGTCCGGTACGGCAGCGGGCGCGGGGTGCTCGGGAGCTCCCCCGCCGCCGTGCGGACGGCCCGGGAGTACGCGGCGGCGTCGGCGGGCAGCACCGTGCCGTCGGCGACCTTGCGGCCCAGCGAGTCCCACTCGTCGTACAGCCGCTGGATCTCCTGGTCGAAGGCGATCTTGAACGACTGGTTGGGCTTGCGGCGGGCGTAGAGCCAGCGCAGCAGCGGCGCTTCCATGATCTCCAGCGCGTCGGCCGGGGTGGGCACCCCGCCCTTGCTGGAGGACATCTTGGCCATGCCGGAGATGCCGACGAAGGCGTACATGGGTCCGATGGGCTGCACGCCGTCGAAGACCTCGCGGACGATCTGGCCGCCGACGACGAAGGAGGAGCCGGGCGAGGAGTGGTCGACGCCGCTGGGCTCGAAGATCACGCCCTCGTAGGCCCAGCGCATCGGCCAGTCGACCTTCCAGACGAGCTTGCCGCGGTTGAACTCGCTGAGGCGGACGGTCTCGGCGTAGCCGCAGGCCGAGCAGGTGTAGTTCAGCTCGGTCGTGTCGTCGTCGTAGGAGGTGACGACGGTGAGGTCCTTCTCGCAGTTGCCGCAGTAGGGCTTGTACGGGAAGTAGCCGGCGCTGTTGCCGCTGCCGTCGTCCTCGTCGGCGGCGCCGGAGCCCTCGGCGGCCTCCAGCTCGGCCTCGTCGGCCTTCTTCTGCTGCTGCGGCTTCTTGCCGCCCTTGCCCTGGGCCGCCGGGTCCTTCTTCGTCCGGTAGCGGTCCAGCACGGCGTCGATGTCGGCGCGGTGCCTCATCGCGTGCAGGATCTGCTCGCGGTAGGTCCCGGCGGTGTACTGCTCCGTCTGGCTGATCCCGTCGTACTCGACGCCCAGCTCGTCCAGGGCCGCCGTCATGGCGGCCTTGAAGTGCTCGGCCCAGTTCGGGTACGCCGAGCCGGCCGGGGCGGGCACCGAGGTCAGCGGCTTGCCGATGTGCTCGGCCCAGGACGCGTCCACGCCCGGGACCCCGTTCGGGACCTTGCGGTAGCGGTCGTAGTCGTCCCAGGAGATCAGGTGGCGCACGGTGTACCCGCGGCGGCGGACCTCGTCGGCGACCAGGTGCGGCGTCATGACCTCGCGGAGGTTGCCGAGGTGGATCGGGCCGGACGGGGACAGGCCGGAGGCGACGACGACCGGTTTGCCAGGCGCACGACGCTCCGATTCGGCGATGACATCGTCCGCGAAGCGGGAGACCCAGTCGGTCTCGGTGCTGGTCTGACTCTCGGCCACGGTCGGCACGTCCTTCTCTCGGCTGTCGTTTCCCGATGGGGTACGGACCATTCTCCCAGCTACCCCCCGCAGCGCGAAAACGGCTTTACGCCCCGTGGGATACTGGAGCGATCCCTTGTACCCCTACGGAAACGGCAGCCCGTCCCATGCCTGAGCACGGCTCGGTCCCCTCCCTCGCTTCCACGCTCCAGCAGCAGCTGGCGGACGCCCTGACGGCAGCTCTGCCGGATGCCGGCGCCGCCGACCCGCTGCTGCGCCGAAGCGACCGGGCCGACTTCCAGGCCAACGGCATCCTGGCGCTCGCCAAGAAGCTCAAGGGCAATCCGCGCGACCTGGCCGCCCAGGTCACCGCCGCTCTCCCGGCGGGCGGCCTGATCCAGGACATCGAGGTCTCCGGTCCCGGCTTCCTCAACATCACGCTCACCGACCGGGCGATCGTCGAGACGCTGGCCGCCCGGGCGGCGGACGCCGGCGGCCGGCTCGGGGTGCCCTCGAACGACGACGCCGGGACGACGGTCATCGACTACGCCCAGCCGAACGTCGCCAAGGAGATGCACGTCGGCCACCTGCGGTCGGCGGTCATCGGCGACGCCATGGTCAAGATCCTGGAGTTCACCGGCGAGAACGTGGTCCGGCGCCACCACATCGGCGACTGGGGCACCCAGTTCGGCATGCTCATCCAGTATCTGATCGAGCACCCGGGCGCGCTGAGGCACGAGGGCGGCGCGACCGACGGCGAGGCGGCGATGTCGACCCTGAACCGGGTCTACAAGGAGTCGCGGGCCCTGTTCGACTCCGACGAGGAGTTCAAGGCCCGCTCCCGGGACCGGGTGGTGGCCCTCCAGGCCGGGGACCCCGAGACGCTCCAGCTGTGGCAGGGCTTCGTCGACGAGTCGAAGATCTACTTCCACTCGGTGTTCGACAAGCTCGACATGGAGATCAGCGACCCGGACATCGTCGGTGAGTCCGGCTACAACGACATGCTGGAGGAGACCTGCCGCATCCTGGAGGAGACGGGGGTCGCCGTCCGCTCCGAGGGTGCGCTGTGCGTGTTCTTCGACGATGTGAAGGGCCCGGACGGCAACAAGGTCCCGCTCATCGTGAAGAAGACGAACGGCGGCTACGGCTACGCGGCCACCGACCTCTCCGCGATCCGGAACCGGGTGCGGGACCTCAAGGCGGACACCCTGCTGTACGTGGTGGACGCACGGCAGTCGCTGCACTTCAAGATGGTCTTCGAGACGGCACGCCGGGCGGGCTGGCTGGGCGACGGCGTCAAGGCCGTACAGCTGGCGTTCGGCACGGTCCTCGGCAAGGACGGCAAGCCGTTCAAGACCCGCGAGGGGGAGACCGTGCGGCTGGAGGACCTCCTCGACGAGGCGGTCGACCGGGCCACGGCCGTCGTCCGGGACAAGGCCGAGAAGGTGGGCCTGTCCGAGGAGGAGATCGTCGAGAACGGCCGGTACGTCGGCATCGGCGCCGTGAAGTACGCGGACCTGTCGACCTCCGCCGTACGGGACTACAAGTTCGACCTGGACCAGATGGTGGCGCTGCACGGCGACACGTCGGTGTACCTCCAGTACGCGTACGCCCGGATCCAGTCGATCCTGCGCAAGGCGGGGGACGCGGTCCCGGCCGCCCACCCGGAGCTGGAGCTGGCCCCGGCGGAGCGGGCGCTCGGTCTGCACCTGGACCAGTTCGGCGAGGTGCTCTCCGAGGTCGCGGCGGGTTACGAGCCGCACAAGCTGGCCGCGTACCTCTACCAGCTGGCGTCCCACCTGACGACGTTCTACGACCAGTGCCAGGTGCTCAGCCCGGACAACGCCCCGGAGGTCGTCGAGAACCGCCTCTTCCTGGTGGAGCTGACCGCCCGCACCCTGCACCGGGGGATGGCGCTGCTGGGCATCCGGACGCCCGAGCGGCTCTGACCCCGCACCCGGCTGTACGTACGTCGGCCCCGGCACCGTCACAGGCGCCGGGGCCTTCGCGTACGCATCAGCTCACTGCGGGCGGCCCAGCGCCCACCCCGACACGTCGGAGAGGCGTCCGCGCCACAGCGGCAGGGAGACCGGGTTCAGGGAACCGGCGGCGAGCGTGACGTCCCGCAGATGGATCCAGCGGGGCAGCCGGCCCGCCTCCGCGTCCTCGCCGGCGCGCAGTTCCCGCACGCCCTGGTCGACCGTCTCGGGGAAACCGGCGAGCAGATTGGCCCCCTCCCCCTCGACCTGGCGCAGGCTCCGGGCCCACTCGGCCTTCCACTGCTCGTGCCCGATGAGATCCCCGTGCAGCGGGCCGCCCGGGTGCGTGAGGGTGAGGGGCAGGCTGGAGCGCGGGTCCTCGTCGAGGAGCTGGATGAGCAGCTGTAGCTGAAGGTCGGGCAGGGGTTCGGTGATCACCGCGGCGGACGGCGCCGGTGAGGTGTCGGCGGTGGCGCTCATGGGCCCTTCCCTTCACATGGCGGACGGGGGTCGTCCTCTCCGCCTGCCCGGCGAACGCGGGAGCACGCCCCGGGGAGCAGGCCGGCCTCAGCGGCAGCACGCCCCCAGGACGGGCCCGGCCTCAGAGGAAGCGCCGGATGGGCACGACGGCCGCTTCCCGGGCCCGCTGGAGGAGGTCACGGCGCTTCCACCGGCCGCGCTCGATCAGCACGCTCCGCTCCCGGTCCTCGGCGAAGTGGCCGTCGAGGGTGGCGGTGAAGTCACGGTCCAGGACGGCGAGCATCACCTCCTCGTCGTGGTCGAGCGAGCGCCGGTTGAAGTTGGTGGAGCCGATGAGGCTCGCGATCCGGTCCACGGTGAGGGTCTTGGCGTGCAGCATCGTCGGCTGGTACTGGTAGATCTTCACGCCGCAGTCGGTCAGGTCCTCGTAGAAGCGCTGGCCGGCGAGCTGGCAGACCCGCTTGTCGGTGTGCGGGCCGGGCAGCAGGATCTCGACCTCCACCCCGCGCCGGGCGGCGTCGCAGAGGAGCCCGGTGAAGTAGGCGTCGGGGGCGAAGTAGGCGGTGGTGAGCCGGACGCGTTCCTCGGCGGACTCCAGGACGACCCGTATCAGGGTCTGCATGTCCTGCCAGCCGAAGGACGCGGAGCCGCGTACGACCTGGACGACGGCGTCCCCGTGGTGCTCGCCGACGACGAACCGGTCGCGCTCGTCGAACAGCTCCTCGTGGCACTCCGCCCAGTTCTGGGCGAACGCGGCGGCCAGGCCGTCGACGGCGGGGCCGGTGACCCGGACGTGGGTGTCGCGCCACTCGTGCTCGTTTCGGGCGTCGCCGCACCATTCCTCGGCGATCCCGACACCGCCGGTGAAGGCGGTGCGCTCGTCGACGACGAGGACCTTGCGGTGGCAGCGGTGGTTCTGCTTGAGCGGCGAGAGGTAGAGGGGCTTGCGGAACCAGGTCACGGTGACTCCGGCCCGGTCCATCAGCTCCAGCTGGTCCTTCTCGATGAGCCGGCAGCCGAAGCCGTCGAGCATGAGCCGCACCCGGACGCCGGCACGGGCCCGCTCGGCAAGCGTCTCCGCGAACCGGAGTGCTATGTCACCGCGCCAGTAGACGAATGTCATCAGGTCCACGGTGTGCTCGGCGCCCCGGATGGCCTCCAGCATCGCGCCGAAGATCTCGTCCCCGTTGCGGAGCGGGAGAAGGGCGTTGCCCTCGGTGGCGGCGATGCCGATCAGCCGCTCCAGCCTGCGCCGGAGCCGCAGGGACCGCTCCTCGCAGGTACGGGCGTCCAGCGCCGTGGGGTCGGGGGCTTCGGCGGTCGCGGCCATGGGGTCACCTGCGGGGACGAGGGCGGGGCGGCGGTCCGGCGGGAAGCCGGGCACACCGCGAGGGGCCCGGCGACTGTACTCCTGTGCGCATACGGACGGAATTCGGACACCTTTCCGTCGCCGGGGGCGGGACGGGCCGGCGCCCGGCCGCCCCGGGCCACCCCGGGCCACCCCGGGCCACGACGAGCCACGACGAGCCACGACGAGCCACGACGAGCCACAACGGGCCACGACGGGAGAGCGGCGAGGAGAACCTCAGTTGCTGAGCTCCCAGCCGGACTCGGCGTTGCCGTACACGTACTCCGGCCGCCCCTTCATCCCGCTGGTGCGGAACGGCTTGCCGTGGTCGTCGATCCGCAGGGTCCCCTCACGCCCGCCGCTGCTCCACTCCAGCTCCAGGTACCAGGTGACGTCGTACCCCACGGCCTTCATGTCGAGGTTGAAGACCTCCACGTCCTCGGACGACACCTTGTACGGGAAGTCCACCGCCGGGACCACCGTGTCCCCCTGCGTCCCCGGCACCGGGCGGAGGGTGGGGTGCCCGGCGTCGAGGTGGGAGGCGAAGGTCTGGGGCATGATCCCGCTGCCGCAGCCGTTGCCCATCAGATACGCCGACCAGGGCAGCGGAGCCTTGCGGGACACGACGCGTACGTGCATGCCCTTGAGGACGACCGCCTCGCGGGATGTGCCCTGCACGGTCAGCTGGAGCAGCATGCTCCCGGCGTCGACCCCGCCGTACGACTCCGCCCAGCCGCGCCGGTCCTGCGGCGGGGGCGGCGGATCGACCTCGTCGGGCTCGCGGTCGACCAGATAGTGCTGGCCGCAGGGCTCGTCCCAGTTGTACGAGGAGATGCTGACGGTCGGCGGGGCTCCGAGGCCCGTGGCCTTCCCCGGCCCTGCCGGGCCGGAGCCGGCCGAGGGCTTCGCGGACGGCGGCGCCGAGGGGGAGGCGGTGGAGCTCGCCGGAGGAGCGGCCGAGCCGGGGCTGCCGGAGGGCCGGGGGGTACCCGGGGCGGAGCCCTCCGGCAACGCCGCGGGACCCGCGCCCGCACCCTGCACCCGGTCGGCGGCGACGTCGCCGTCCTTCTTCTGCGACCCGACGAGATCGGCGGCCACGACGCCGGTGGGCACGAGGAGGGCGGCCACCCCGGCGGCGGCGATGAGCACCCGCGTACGCCGGGAGAGCCCGGACCACCGGGACGGCGGCCGGCCGTCACCGGCGCCACGGGCCCCGTCCGACGTGACGGACGGCTCGGCTGGCGAGGCCGCGGGAACGGCCGGGGTGACGGGACCCGGCGCGTCGACGGAGGCGGGCACGGGGCGGGATCCAGGGGCAGGCGCCGGAATCTCCCCCGCCGGAGGCCGCCGCCGCGCCGCGTCCGCCACGATCCACCGCCGGTGCACCTCCACCATCTCGTCGCCGGACGCCCCGCACAGCCGCGCGAACCGCTCCACCGGGGCGAACTCGTTCGGCACCGCGTCCCCGTTGCAGTACCGGTGAAGAGTCGACGTGCTGACGTGCAGCTTCCCCGCCAGGGCGCCGTAGCTGCGCCCCGAACGGTCTTTCAGATCCTTCAGCAGAGCCGCGAACTCCACGGCCTCCGGCGTCGCCACGACGGCGTTCCCCTTCCTCGTGCGTCCCGGAACGGCGTTCCAGGGACGCGGAATCCCCGCAGGTCACCGTACGCGTAGACGTTCCAGCATCCCCAATGGTTCGGCAGGCGTTGCGGCCGGAATCCGCCGTGCCACAAGCTCGGACCAGACCACAGCACGGACCGGCCGTTCAACCGGATCAGCACATCAACCGAGTACGGGGAGTACCACCGCCATGCGCACCAACCGCATCCGCACCACCGCCCTCGCCACCACCGCCCTCGTGGCCGCCCTCTCGCTCACCGCCTGTGGCGGCGAGGACAAGGCCATGGGGACCAAGGCAGCCGGCTCGACCGGGACGGCGGCCCCCGCGGCGACGAGCACCGAGGCCACCGACACCGCCGACGCCACGGCACAGCCCGACGCGCCGAAGGCCGGCGCCCCCGACACGCAGACCGTCCCCGCCGGAGGGAAGCACGCGGGCGGCAACGGCAACGGCGCCGGCAACAGCAAGAAGCCGGAGATCGCGCCGAACGTGAAGGCGGCGGCCTCGATCCCGGCCTGCACGACCACCAACTCCCAGGTGAAGGTCTCCTCGGTGAGCCGCCCGATCAACCACCTGCTGCTCACCGTGACCAACACCGGCTCCACCGACTGCGCCGCCTACTACGCACCGTTCCTCCGCTTCGACGACGCGCAGGCCGTGTACCCGGTCTACGACGACAGCAAGCCGCAGGCGGTCGTCACGCTCTCCCCCGGCGAGAAGGCGTACGCCGGCATCGCGCTCCTCGGGGAGCCCGGCGAGAACGAGCCGGTCAAGAGCGACAACCTCGGCGTCACCATGGTCGACAGGAACAACCAGCCGAAGGGCGAGTCCACGCTGAAGCTCCCGGCGGAGACCTTCACGGACAGCCTGGGCTTCGTCACCTACTGGCAGTCGGACGTCGAGACCGCCCTGATGTACTGAGCGGACGCGGTAGCCCGGGCCAGTGCCTGACGTGCGGTAACTGTGCGCGACCCGTACACATTTCTTGTACGGGTCGCGCAGGCGTGAAGTGGGTTCCGGGGTGGGAGTGGGAACCGTATGCACCCCAGAAAGCGACAGCGTAAGAACGCGTCGACCATGAAGCTCGTGGGCAAGCTGCTGGCCCGTTTCCGCAAGGAGGCGGGCCTCACGCAGACCGAACTCGCCCAAGCGGCAGGCGTACAGGAGGACACGATCGCCTCCGTCGAGCAGGGCAGGCGCTCGCTCGTCCCGGATCTGGCGGAGACGATCGACGATCTGCTGGACACCAAGGGCGCGCTGGCGACGGCGGTCGACAACATGCCGGAAGTCGACCTGATCCCGCTGTGGGCCGAGGACTACATCGACATGGAACAGGACGCGCTGGCGCTGTCCTGGTACGACAACCAGGTCATCCCGGGCCTCCTCCAGACGAGGGCGTACGCACAGGCGGTGTTCAGCAACAAGGTCCCGGTCTACAGCCAGGAGGAGATCGAGACGCAGACGGCGACGCGACTGCAACGCCAGCAGATCCTGGACCGGAAGAAGCCGCCGACCACCAGCATCGTGATCTGGGAACCGGTCCTGATGATGAAACTGACGTCGGACGAGGACCACCGGGAGCAGCTCCGCCACCTCTACGCGATGGCCCAACTCCCGGGCGTCTGCCTCCAGGTGCTCCCGCTCGACAGCCGGGTCCACGCGGGCATCGACGGCCCCTTCATCCTCCTGGAAACACCGGACCACCAACACGTCGCGTACACGGAGACCCAGCGCGGCAGCCAGCTGATCTCCGACCGGAACGAGGTCAGCATCCTCGCCCAGAAATATGCGATGCTGCGAGCCCAGGCGCTCAGCCCCGTGGAGACCCTGCGCCTGCTGGCACGCTTACTGGGAGAGACATGAGCACCGCACTGAACTGGTTCAAGTCGAGCTACAGCGGCAGCGA
Source organism: Streptomyces sp. NPDC091649 (assembly GCF_044756785.1). Classification (NCBI taxonomy): domain Bacteria; kingdom Bacillati; phylum Actinomycetota; class Actinomycetes; order Kitasatosporales; family Streptomycetaceae; genus Streptomyces; species Streptomyces sp. NPDC091649. Next base: position 222,615 of record NZ_JBIVTR010000012.1, read on the forward strand.
AGGCGGCGCGTGCCTCGAAGTCGCCTACGACTGGCGGAAGTCGAGCTACAGCGGCGACGAAGGCGGGCAGTGCGTCGAGATCGCCGCCCACCCCGCCGCCGTCCACGTCCGTGACTCCAAGGACATCGAAGGCCCGACGTTCACCGTCGCGCCCACGGCCTGGTCGGCGTTCGCCGCCTACGCGGCCACCGCCTGACCCCGCACCGCCGTCATCCCGCCCGGACCGTCTCGTAACGGAGCAGCACGACCCCGTTCCCGAAGGTCCGGGTCTCCAGCAGCCGGAGCATCTGCCGCTCCTCCGCGTCCCGGAAGAACGGGCGGCCCCGGCCGAGGATGACGGGGTGGACGTAGATCCGGTACTCGTCGATCAGGTCGAACCGCCGGAACGACTCCACCAGGTCCGCCCCGCCGACCACCAGGTCCCCCGAAGCGGCGTCCCGCAGACCGCGCACCTGCTCGGGGGCGACCTCGTGCAGCAGCGTCGCGTTCGGCCCCACGCTCTCCAGCGTCCGCGAGAAGACGAACTTCGGCATGTTCCGCCAGATGCCCGCGAACTCGGCCATCGGCCCATCGCTGTCCGGGCCCTGATCGGCGGTCGGCCAGAACTCCTCCATCAGCTGGTAGGTGACGCGCCCCTCGACGAAGCCGCCCATCGTCCGGAGGTAGTCGTTGAAGTGCTGGTGCACCTCCTCGTCGACGGTGTGCCAGTCGATGTCCTGGTCGGGCCCTTCGAAGAAGCCGTCGAGGGAGAGCGAGATGGACGTGACGATCCTGTTCACGGCGGCTCCTGCCGGTATCGGCCCGGCCGACGGTGGGCGGCCGAGCGGCGTGCAACCGGACTCGACGATAGGCCCGGGCACTGACAGCCCGGTCGACATCCGCCGGACACGCCCTAGCCGCGCCCGTCCCGCCGTACGTACCCCGGCCCGCTCCCCCGTACGGCCCCCCGCCGGTCCAGCTCCTCCCGCCAGTCCCGCTCGACCGGCTCGTCCGGCCGTACGGTCTCCGCCAGCGACGCGAGGATCGGCTCGGCGGTGGCCCAGAGCAGCGCGCCGCCGACCCCCGGCACGACCGTGCGCCGCGCCCCGGGGATACGGGAGACGAGCCGGCGGCCGAGGTCGGGCGAGTGGGAGGCGTCCTCCTCGCCGTACCAGACCTCGACCGGGACGGTGATCGCCCCGAGGTCGATGGGCCAGCGCCCCATCGCGAGCACGGCGTCCCGGGCGTACCCGGCCGCCGCCGCGCCCTGGGAGAACGCCTCGTCGAGGGCGCGGCCGTAGGCGGCGGCGAAGCCGGGGTCCTCGTACACGGCGAGGTCGCACGCCGGGCTTCCGGCCAGAACCATCCGCCGCATCGCGTCCGCGTCGAACCCGGCGAACACCTTCTCCGCGCCGACCGGGTCCTTTGCCACCCGCGCGACCAGGTCCCGCAGATCGTCGGGGAGGGCGGCGGCGAACTCGGGGGCCGCGATCTCGTCGGCGGCCGAGACGAGCGTCAGCGCGGAGACGAGGCCCGCCGCCGCGCAGGCGAGGGCGAAGGGCGCGCCCTGGGAGTTCCCGAGCATGGCGGGACGCGGGCCCAGTCCGCGCAGCGCGATCAACTCCCGTATGTCGTCCGCGAAGTCCGCGAAGGTCCGGTCGGGCGCGGGCGTGGAGACCCCGAGTCCGGGACGGTCCACCGAGACCAGCCGGACGCCCTCCGCTTCGACGGCCCCGGCCCCGATCCCGAGCCACCGGCTGGTCGCGGCCCCGGGGCAGAGCAGGACGGGCAGCCCGTCCTCCGGCCCCCACTCGGCCCATCCGAGGACCCTCCCGTCGGAGAGGCGGGTGGTTCCGATGCGGGCGGGATCGTCGACGTACAGGCTCATGCTCGACATCATTATCCAGCCACCATCGCCGCGCACCGGCTTTCGGTCCCCGGGCACGTCGGGACGGCCAAAGAGCCCGCAGAGCGCCGCCGCCGGTGTCCGCGGCCCGCAGGCCACCGGCGGCGAAGAGGTCGTCGTACGTGAAGGTCGCCGCCCCTCACGTTGTCAGTGCCGCCGCTTAGGCTCACCAGCATGGCGACGCTCCCCAATCCCCTGCCCTCCCTGGCCGCTTCCGGCCTGGACCTCCCGCCCGGCTCCCTGGTGGACGCCACGCTGGACGGCCCCTGGCACGAGCCGCTGCTCTGGTACGCGGACGGCCCGGCGGCCCCGCGCGACTGGCCGGACCTGCGGGCGGCCGGGCGGCGGGTCGGGCTGCTGCCGGTGCTGGTCACGGGCGGCCGGCGCGACCAGTGGCCCGAGGACTGGGACCTCTGCCCGGACGGCACGTCGTATCCCGGCGACCACGACGCCGAAGAGGTGCTGGCGGGCTACTGGACGGAGTACGCGGACGACGGGACGGTCGACGGCACGGCGTCCGGGGAGGGCGAGGAGCAGCCCGGGGGCCCCGGTTCCTGGCCCGGCCTCGCGCCCGCCCCCGCCCGGGAGGCGGCCGAGGACGCGGACACGGCGGCCGCGGGCCTCGCGGGCGTGATCGCCGCCGACGCGGACGAGTGGCCCGGCGGGGCCCGCATGGCCCTCGTTCCGGCCCGCCGCAGCGCCGACATACCGGCGGCGATCGGCTGGTCGGGCCCGATGAACCACGAGAACGACGTGGCCCGGCTCTGCGCGGTGCTCCGCTCCTGGGAGGACCGGTACGCCGCCCGGGTCGTGGTGCTCGGCTTCGACACGATGATCGTCTCCGTGGGCCGCCCGCCCGCCACGATCGAGGAGGCCCGCGCCCTGGCCGCCGAGCACTACGCCTTCTGCCCGGACAACATCGACCAGTCCCCGCCGCACGACCTCGACGTGTACGCCGAGAAGGCCGTGCTCGACCAGGAAGCGTGGTCGTTCTGGTGGGACTGAACACGACGGAAGCGGGCACGGGCAACGGCCGTCCGGCCGGGCCTCACCGCCGCCCGCCTCGCCCCCGACGACGACCTGCTCGCGGGCGCCCGCCCCGACCTCACCGGTAGCGAGGGCGGGCTCGGCGATCTCTACCACCGCTACCGCACCCCGGCCCCCGGGCAGCGCCCGCTTCTCCGTCGAGGAGGCCCGCCGGCTCCAGGGGACCGGGAGCGGGCGGGCCGTGCACCGCTACAGGCTGAGCAGCCGGCTCAGCGCCGCGCGTCCCGTCCCAGCCACTGGGCGGCCTCGGTCGCCCAGTAGGTGAGGATCAGCTGCGCCCCGGCCCGGCGGATACCGGTCAGGCTCTCCAGGATCGCCTTGTCCCGGTCGATCCAGCCCTTCTCGGCGGCGGCCTCGATCATCGCGTACTCGCCGCTGATCTGGTACGCCGCGACCGGCACGTCCACGGACTCCGCGACCTTGGCGAGGATGTCCAGATACGGTCCGGCGGGCTTCACCATCACCATGTCCGCGCCCTCCGCCAGGTCCAGCGCCAGCTCCCGCAGCGACTCGCGGGCGTTGGCCGGGTCCTGCTGGTAGGTCTTGCGGTCGCCGGTGAGCGAGGAGCCCACGGCTTCGCGGAAGGGGCCGTAGAAGGCGGAGGAGTACTTCGCGGTGTAGGCGAGGACCGCCACGTCCTCGTACCCGGTCTGGTCCAGGGCGTCGCGGATCACGCCGACCTGGCCGTCCATCATGCCGCTGGGGCCCACCACATGGGCCCCGGCGTCCGCCTGGACCTGGGCCATCTCCGCGTACCGCTCCAGGGTCGCGTCGTTGTCCACCCGGCCGTCCGCCGTCAGGACCCCGCAGTGGCCGTGGTCGGTGTACTCGTCCAGGCACAGGTCCGACATCACCACGAGGTCGTCGCCGACCTCCTCGCGGACCGCGCGCAGTCCGGCCTGGAGGATTCCGTCCGGGTCCGTGCCCGCCGTGCCCCGGGCGTCCTTCTTCGCGTCCTCCGGCACCCCGAAGAGCATGATCCCCGAGACCCCGGCCGAGACCGCCTCGACGGCCGCCTTCCGCAGGGTGTCCAGGGTGTGCTGGTGCACGCCGGGCATGGCCGAGATGGCGACCGGGGCGTCGATGCCCTCCCGCACGAACGCGGGAAGGATCAGGTTCGCGGGGTCGAGCCGTGTCTCGGCGACCATTCGCCGCATCGCCGGGGTCGTCCGCAGCCGCCGGGGGCGGGAGCCGGGGAAGTTTCCGTACGCAGTCATCCTTCGACGATAGACCCGTACGCAGTCAGGTCTTACCGACACCCGCGCCGGGAAAGGCCCGCGAACAGGCCGGAGAACGGCGGCGGGCCCGGCCGCCGAAGCGACCGGGCCCACTCACCGTCGTACTGCTACGTCGTCGTCCGACGCCTGCGCGCGCCCGGGCGCCGCTCGCTCGGCCGGGTCACCGGGTCGCCGGCCTCCCTGGCCGCGTCCCGGCGCTGCGCGCCGAAGGCGGCGAGCGCCTCGGCGAGCTTGTGCACGGACGGCTCCGGGGACAGCACGTCGACCCGCAGGCCGTGCTCCTCGGCGGTCTTCGCGGTGGCCGGGCCGATGCACGCGATCACGGTCACGTTGTGCGGCTTGCCCGCGATGCCGACCAGGTTGCGGACGGTCGAGGACGAGGTGAACAGGACCGCGTCGAAGCCGCCGCCCTTGATCGCCTCGCGGGTGTCGGCCGGCGGCGGCGAGGCGCGGACCGTGCGGTACGCGGTGACGTCGTCGACCTCCCAGCCCAGCTCGATGAGCCCAGCCACCAGGGTCTCGGTGGCGATGTCGGCGCGCGGCAGGAACACCCGGTCGATCGGGTCGAAGACCGGGTCGTAGGGCGGCCAGTCCTCCAGCAGTCCGGCGGCGGACTGCTCGCCGGAGGGGACCAGGTCCGGCTTCACGCCGAAGTCGATCAGCGCGGCGGCGGTCTGCTCGCCGACGGCGGCGACCTTGATCCCGGCGAAGGCGCGGGCGTCGAGCCCGTACTCCTCGAACTTCTCCCGGACCGCCTTGACGGCGTTCACGCTGGTGAAGGCGATCCACTCGTAGCGCCCGGTGACCAGACCCTTGACCGCGCGCTCCATCTGCTGCGGCGTACGCGGCGGCTCGACGGCGATCGTCGGGACCTCGTGCGGCACCGCACCGTAGGAACGCAGCTGGTCGGAGAGCGACGCGGCCTGCTCCTTCGTACGCGGGACGAGCACCTTCCAGCCGAACAGCTGCTTGGACTCGAACCACGCGAGCTGGTCGCGCTGCGCGGCGGAGCTGCGCTCTCCGACCACGGCTATGACCGGCCGGTGGCCCTCGGGCGAGGGCAGCACCTTGGCCTGCTTGAGGACCTGGGCGATCGTCCCGAGGGTCGCCGTCCAGGTGCGCTGGCGGGTGGTGGTGCCCGCGATCGTCACGGTGAGCGGGGTGTCGGGCTTGCGCCCCGCGGAGACCAGCTCACCGGCGGCGGCGGCGACCGAGTCCAGCGTGGTGGAGACGACGGCGGTCGCGTCGCTCGCGCCGACCTCGCTCCAGCACCGGTCGGAGGCCGTACGGGCGTCGACGAAGCGGACGTCCGCGCCCTGCGCGTCCCGCAGCGGCACTCCGGCGTACGCGGGCACGCCGACGGCGTTCGCGATGCCCGGGACGACCTCGAAGGGCACCCCGGCGGCGGCGCAGGCGAGCATTTCCGCCCCCGCGTCCCCGTCCAGGCCCGGGTCGCCCGCGACAGCACGGACCACCCGCCTGCCGCCCTTCGCGGACTCCATGACAAGATTGGCCGCATCCCTGAGAACGGGTACACCGGCGGTTGTTGACGAGACGTCAACAACGGTCAGCTCAGGGGTGCTCACGCCTGCCCGCGCATGGCTGCGAACGACGTCGAGCACATCGGGCTCGGCGACAAGGACGTCCGCGCTCGCGAGCGCCTCGACGGCGCGCAGCGTCAGCAGTCCCGGGTCGCCGGGACCGGCGCCGAGGAAGGTGACCTGGCCTTGGGCGGACAGGACCGGAAAGTCGGATGCGGCGGGGCCGGTGGGGCTCAAAGTGCTCGCTCCCCCATAAGACCGGCCGCACCCTTGGCGAGCATCTCGGACGCGAGTTCGCGACCGAGGGCCGCCGCGTCGTCGTGCGACGTGGGGACGGGACCGGTGGTGGACAGCTGTACCAGCGAGGAACCGTCGGTGCTACCGACGACTCCGCGCAGGCGCAGTTCGTTGACAACCTGTCCGTCGACCAGGAGGTCGGCCAGCGCACCCACAGGTGCGGAGCAGCCGGCCTCCAGGGCGGCGAGCAGGGCACGCTCGGCGGTCACGGCGACCCGGGTGTACGGGTCGTCGAGCTCGGCGAGCGCGGCGGCGAGGTCGGCGCTGGACGCGGCGCACTCGATCGCCAGTGCTCCCTGGCCGGGAGCGGGCAGGACGGTGTCGACCGGCAGGAAGTCGGTCACCTCACCACTCCGGCCGAGACGGCTGAGCCCGGCGGCGGCGAGAACCACCGCGTCGAGCTCCCCGTCGCGCACGAACCCGATCCGCGTGTCGACGTTGCCCCGGATGGGGACGGTCTCGATCCGCAGTCCGTGGGACCGGGCGTACGCGTTGAGCTGCGCCATGCGGCGCGGCGAACCGGTGCCGATGCGCGTGCCGGACGGCAGCTGCCGGAACGTCAGGCCGTCCCGGGCGATCAGCGCGTCGCGCGGGTCCTCGCGCTGCGGCACCGCCGCCAGGACGAGGTCGTCGGGCTGGCTGGTCGGCAGGTCCTTGAGCGAGTGGACCGCGAAGTCCACCTCGCCCCGCAGCAGCGCCTCGCGCAGCGCCGCGACGAACACGCCGGTGCCGCCGATCTGAGCCAGGTGCTCGCGGGAGGTGTCCCCGTACGTGGTGATCTCGACGAGCTCGACGGCGCGCCCGGTCACCTCGCGAACCGCCTCTGCGACGAGTCCGGACTGGGCCATGGCGAGCTTGCTGCGCCGGGTGCCCAGCCGGAGCGGCGCGGAGTTCCGCGCGTCCGGGGATGAGTTGTCGGTCATGACCGCCCTCTATTCGGGTCGTTCAGGTCTGCCCGGGAGACGGCGGCCACCGTCTGCGGGTCGAGGTCGAAGAGTTCTCGCAGCGCGTCCGCGTACCCGGCGCCGCCGGGCTCGCTGGCGAGCTGCTTGACCCGCACGGTGGGCGCGTGCAGGAGTTTGTCGACGACGCGGCGCACGGTCTGCGTGATCTCGGCGCGCTGCTTCTCGTCCAGGTCGGGGAGGCGGCCGTCCAGCCGCGCGATCTCGCCGGCGACCACGCCGGCGGCCATGGTGCGCAGGGCGACCACGGTCGGGGCGACGTGCGCGGCGCGCTGGGCGGCGCCGAAGGCGGCCACCTCGTCGGACACGATGGTGCGGACCCGGTCCACGTCGGCGGCCATCGGGGCGTCGGCGGACGCCTCGGCGAGCGACTCGATGTCGACGAGGCGCACCCCGTCGATGCGGTGGGCGGCGCCGTCGATGTCGCGCGGCATGGCGAGGTCGAGCAGGGCGAGCCGGACCGGGCCGGCCGACGGGGCGGGCGCGGCGGCGCGGCGCGGCGCGGCCGCCGGGCGGGCCTGCGCGGCGGAGGCGGCGGAACCGTTCTCGACCCAGGCGGCGTGCTGGTCCACGTCGGCCGGGGCCGGGGTGACGGTGACCGCCGGGCTCTCGGGCGCGGGGGCCGGGGCGGCGCCCAGGGCGTCGGCGAGGGCGTCGGCGGTGAGCACGAGGCCGGTGGAACCGGTGCAGGAGACGACGATGTCGGCACGTGTCAGTTCGCCGCCGACCGCGGACATCTCGACGGCGTGGGCCCGTACCGCGGTGTCGTCGCCCTGCTGGAGGATCTCCACCAGGCGGTCCGCGCGGGAGCGGGTCCGGTTGGCGACGACGATCTCGGCGACGCCGGTCCGGGCGAGGGTCGCGGCGGCCAGCGAGGACATCGAGCCCGCGCCGATGACGAGGGCGCGCTTGCCGGCCGCCCAGCGCTCGGGGTCGGCGCCGGCGGCGAGCTGCTGGAGCCCGAAGGTGACGAGGGACTGCCCGGCCCGGTCGATCCCGGTCTCGCTGTGGGCGCGCTTGCCGACCCGCAGGGCCTGCTGGAAGAGGTCGTTCAGCAGCCGTCCGGCGGTGTGCAGCTCCTGGCCGCGCGCGAGCGCGTCCTTGATCTGGCCGAGGATCTGCCCCTCGCCGACGACCATCGAGTCAAGACCGCAGGCCACCGAGAAGAGGTGGTGGACGGCCCGGTCCTCGTAGTGCACATAGAGATACGGAGTGAGCTCCTCCAGACCGACGCCGCTGTGCTGGGCGAGCAGGGTGGACAGCTCGGCGACGCCCGCGTGGAACTTGTCCACGTCGGCGTACAGCTCGATGCGGTTGCAGGTGGCCAGCACGGCGGCCTCGGTCGCGGGTTCCGCGGCGAGGGTGTCCTGGAGCAGCTTGGCCTGGGTCTCGGCAGCGAGGGAGGCCCGTTCCAGTACGGAGACGGGGGCGCTGCGGTGGCTCAGCCCGACGACGAGGAGGCTCATGCCGGCATCACGGCGGGCATGTCCCCGTCAGGTCCCTTCCGGCTCGCGGGCGTGGCGCGCATCGGGGGCGCGCCCTCGTCCTCGGCGCCGGCGTCCTCGCCGGCCTTGCGCTGCTCGTGGAAGGCGAGGATCTGGAGCTCGATGGAGAGGTCGACCTTGCGCACATCGACGCCCTCGGGCACCGACAGCACGGTCGGCGCGAAGTTCAGGATGGACGTCACACCGGCGGCGACGAGCCGGTCGCAGACCTGCTGGGCCGCGCCGGGCGGGGTGGTGATCACGCCGATGGACACACCGTTGTCGCTGATGATCCGGTCCAGGTCGTCCGTGTGCTGGACGGCGATCCCGGCCACCGGCGTACCGGCCATGGCGGGGTCGGCGTCGATCAGCGCGGCGACCCGGAAGCCGCGGGAGGCGAATCCGCCGTAGTTGGCGAGGGCCGCGCCGAGGTTTCCGATGCCGACGATGGCGACCGGCCAGTCCTGGGTGAGCCCGAGCTCGCGCGAGATCTGGTAGACGAGATACTCGACGTCGTACCCGACACCGCGGGTGCCGTAGGAACCCAGATAGCTGAAGTCCTTGCGCAGCTTCGCCGAGTTGACGCCGGCCGCCGTGGCCAGCTCCTCGGAGGAGACCGTGGGGACCGATCGCTCGGAAAGCGCGGTGAGGGCGCGCAGATACAACGGAAGTCGGGCGACGGTGGCCTCGGGAATTCCTCGGCTACGGGTCGCCGGTCGGTGAGTTCGGCCAGTTGCCACGGTGCTCCTGCGGGATGAGCGGGGCTGCAGGCGGCCGTATGTCCCAGGACCGCCCCGTCGAATGCAGGCTATGCCTTTGTGAACGCGTGCACAAAGATGGTGTCCGTTTTGTCCGGTCAAAGTGACCGGGGTCACGCACATTCCCCGCGCGATCCCGGAACCAGCGGCCGCGGGGGCCCGTTGCAGCCTCGAAGAGGGCAAAGCAGTACACACTCCTCACGCCTACGCCCCCGAGGCCACCCAAAACGCCCACAATGTTAACCGGGTTTCGTCTCCGCACCCAGCGCCTTGCGCAGCCTCACCGGATCCACGCGCCAGAACGTGTGCTGTTCGTCATCGATCAGTACCACCGGAATCTGCTCCCAGTACTTCTTGTACAGCTCCTCGTCCTCGGTGATGTCCTTCTCCACCCACGAGGCGCCGGCCTCCGCGCAGACCTCGCTCACCACCGCCCGCGCGTCCTCGCACAGATGACAGCCGGGCTTCCCCACCAGCGTGACCACATGCTCGGCGGGCTTCTTCCTCATACGTCGCAGCAGAGCGCTCATGCCTTCATTCTGCGCCCGCGGACCGCCGCCCCGGACCGCCCGGAATCACCCGATTCACCGTTCCGACCCACAGCGTTCACACTCGCGCATCGCGGCAGGTCCGGCAGGTACGGGCGAACTGGCTATGCTCACCGCATGGCCGCTCTTGGATGGCTCACACCCCGTAGGCGTTCCGCTACCGCACGGAGCGTCCTGGCAGGCGAGGCCGCCGCCGAGGCCGCACGCCTGACCTCGGCCGCCGACGAAGACTCCGCCCTCCTGACCAAGACGCCGGAAGGCGCGGACGCCGCCCCGCCCGGGGAACCCGCGTTCCCGGTCGCCGGGGACGACCGCGCCGCCGCCTTCTTCGACCTCGACAACACCGTGATGCAGGGCGCCGCGATCTTCCACTTCGGCCGCGGCCTCTACAAGCGGAAGTTCTTCGAACGCCGCGAGCTCACCCGGTTCGCCTGGCAGCAGGCGTGGTTCCGGCTGGCCGGCGTCGAGGACCCCGAGCACATGCAGGACGCCCGCGACAGCGCCCTGTCCATCGTCAAGGGCCACCGCGTCTCCGAGCTGATGTCCATCGGCGAGGAGATCTACGACGAGTACATGGCCGACCGGATCTGGCCCGGCACCCGCGCCCTGGCCCAGGCCCACCTCGACGCCGGGCAGAAGGTCTGGCTGGTCACGGCCGCCCCCGTGGAGACGGCCACCATCATCGCCCGCCGCCTCGGCCTGACCGGGGCGCTCGGCACCGTCGCCGAATCGGTCGACGGCGTCTACACCGGCCGCCTGGTCGGCGAACCGCTGCACGGCCCCGCCAAGGCCGAGGCCGTCCGCGCGCTGGCCGCCGCCGAGGGCCTGGACCTGGAGCGCTGCGCCGCCTACAGCGACTCGCACAACGACATCCCGATGCTCTCGCTGGTCGGCCACCCCTACGCGATCAACCCGGACACCAAGCTCCGCAAGTACGCCCGCGCCCGCGACTGGCGGCTGCGCGACTACCGCACCGGCCGCAAGGCGGCCAGGGTCGGCATCCCGGCCGCCGCCGGGGTCGGCGCCCTCGCGGGCGGCACCGCCGCCGCCGTCGCGCTGCACCGCCGCCGCCGCTGACCCGCCTTCCCCCCGCCTCACGCGCCCCGCCCCGCGCCCGCCCGCACCCGGGACCGGTCGCGGGGCGCAGCCACGCCCGGAGCCGAGCGCCCGATCACAAGCCGTTCCACCGGCGTGGGCGGCACCCCTCCGGCCAGCCGCGTCACCGGCGTCCGGCCACAACCCGTCGCCCCCGTAGGCAGATCACGAAGTAATCCGATCAATAAACGTTCACCATGTGCTACTGGATGTGTCACTTAGCGATAAGAGAAACGACGGAACCGGTGATTTAGGCAACTGGGTGTAGCACTGCCTGCACGAAGCGTTATTCTCCTCAGACGCATCACGGAGACCGCCACTCGCTACCACGGGTGACGTTTTTCGAACTGCTCGTGATGGAAGCTCTGCCTCTGGGAGTCCCGTGTACCCACACGTCGGGGTTGACGCCTCGGGCCTGGCTACGCTGCGTGCATCGGTCATTGACCGCTTGCGCGGCTTCGTCCCCACCGCGTACGCCGTCCCCGCTTTTGCCACCCCTGCACCTGCCGGCCCCTGCTATGCCCTGGCCGAACGCAGTGCGGCGGTCGGAAGACGCGGCACCCGCGCCGCCTCGACCGCTTCGACCACCTCGACCGTCCGCCGTCCCACCGCCGACAGCGACAGCGCGCGCATGATGGATCTCGTCGAGCGCGCGCAGGCCGGCGAGGCGGACGCCTTCGGCCGCCTGTACGACCAGTACAGCGACACCGTGTACCGCTACATCTACTACCGCGTGGGCGGCAAGGCCACCGCGGAGGACCTCACCAGCGAGACCTTCCTCCGCGCGCTGCGCCGCATCTCCACGTTCACCTGGCAGGGCCGCGACTTCGGCGCCTGGCTGGTCACCATCGCTCGCAACCTGGTCGCCGACCACTTCAAATCCAGTCGCTTCCGACTGGAAGTGACCACCGGCGAGATGCTCGACGCCAACGAGGTGGCGCGCAGCCCCGAGGACTCCGTCCTGGAGTCCCTCTCCAACGCCGCCCTGCTCCAGGCCGTGCGGCGACTCAACCCCCAGCAGCAGGAGTGCGTCACCCTGCGGTTCCTCCAGGGCCTGTCGGTCGCGGAGACCGCCCGGGTGATGGGCAAGAACGAGGGCGCGATCAAGACCCTCCAGTACCGAGCCGTACGGACGCTCGCCCGACTCCTGCCGGACGACGCCCGCTGACCGGACCTCCGCGTGACCGTCCCGCCACGCCCTGGTCCGATCATCTTTCGTGCGTAACCCAAGTGCCGCGCAGCTCGTTGTGCCGGTTGCAGGCCCCCTGTCGTCACCCCCTGTCCGTATCCACTCACTCCATCGAGTGGAAACGCTCAAGGTGTGCAACCTTCCGGACCGCCAGGGGAGTCGACCGTCATGACGAGAGGAGGTGCCGCCAGTGATCGCAAACGTTTCGGCACACCGGCGGGCGAACGCCTTCGCCCAGGCCCTGGAGGAGCAGACCCCCCAGGGTGCGGCGGCCGTACAGCCCGCGGAGCCGGCCGACCAGGCCGACCGCGGACCGCTGTTGGCCCTGGCGAACGGCCTCGGTGAGCTACCGAAGCCGCAGTTGGACCCCGAGGTCAAAACGGTGCAGCGAGCCCAGCTCGTCGCGGCCATGGAGACCATGTTCGCCGAGGGCGGCGCGTCCACGGGCCCTACGGTGCCCGTGCAACGGGGCAAGGGGGCCCACCGGGCCTCACCACTGCGGAAACTGCGCCCCCGGTCCCGCTGGGCGAAGGGGCTCACCGCCGGCGGGCTCACCGTCGGCGTGGCCGCGGGAGCGTTCGGCGGGGTGGCCGCCGCCAGCTCCGACGCCCTCCCCGGTGATTCGCTCTACGGGCTGAAACGCGGGATGGAGGACATCAGCCTGGGCATGACCAAGGGCGATGCCGACCGCGGCGAGGTCTATCTCGACCAGGCGTCCACCCGGCTCAGCGAAGCCCGCAGGCTCATGGAGCGCGGCCGGGCCGGCGACCTGGACCACGAATCCCTCGGCGCCGTCAGACGCGCGCTCAACGGCATGTCCCACGACGCCTCCGAGGGCCACCGCCTGCTCCACTCCGCCTACCAGCGCGACGGGGCGATCGGCCCCATCCAGACGCTGGACAGCTTCTCCCGCTCCCACCGCGACGCCTGGAGCAGCCTCCGCGACCGGCTGCCCGTCCAGCTCACCGACGTCCGGGACGAGGTCAGCTCGGTCTTCGACGCCATAGAGGAAGAGGTCGCGCCGCTCCAGTCCCTCCTCCCCCGCCCCCCCGGCGGCAGCCAGGACTCCGGCCGCTCCGACGCCACCCCGGACACCGGCTCGCCCCGGACCGACGCCCCCGCACCCCCCGCCACCCCCGACCGGCCCGGGGACCGGACCGACGACAGCACCGCCCCCGAGCCCTCCGGCTCATCGGGCTCCGACGACGCCACCCCGGACGGCGGCCTGCTCGGCGGCGGCACGGACGGCCTGCTGGACGACCTTCCGACGGACGGCATCGACCCGACGCCCCCCGAGGACCGGCCCAGCGCACCCGCCGCACCGGACGTCACCCTGCCCCCGCTGCTCCCGGGGCTCCTCCCGGGCCTCGGCATCGACGGCGAGAACCTCAAGCCGTAGAACGACGACCCCCGTCGGCCGAGGAGGGGGCCGGTACGCGATCCGCGTACCGGCCCCCTCCTCGTGCCGCCCCGGTCCGGAGAACGGCGGGACGGAGACAACAGGTCAGAAGAAGACCGACCGCCGCTGCACCAACAGCTTGTACAGCGTGTGCTGGATCTGTTCCCGCACCTGGTCCGTCAGGTTGAACATCAGCATCGGATCCTCGGCGGCCTCCGGCGGATACCCGTCCGTCGGAATCGGCTCACCGAACTGGATCGTCCACTTCGTCGGCAACGGCAGCGCGCCCAGCGGCCCCAGCCACGGGAACGTCGGCGTGATGGGGAAGTACGGGATGCCCAGCAGCCGGGCCAGGGTCTTCGCGTTGCCGATCATCGGGTAGATCTCCTCCGCGCCCACGATCGAGCACGGCACGATCGGCGCCCCCGCCCGCAGCGCCGTCGACACGAACCCGCCCCGGCCGAAGCGCTGCAGCTTGTAGCGCTCGCCGAAGGGCTTGCCGATGCCCTTGAAGCCCTCCGGCATCACCCCGACGATCTCGCCCCGCTCCAGCAGCCGCTGCGCGTCCTCCGCACAGGCCAGCGTGTGACCGGCCTTGCGCGCCAGCTCGTTGACGACCGGAAGATGGAAGACCAGATCGGCGGCGAGCAGCCGCAGATGCCGCTCGGCCGGATGGTTGTCGTGCACCGCGACCTGAAGCATCAGCCCGTCCAGCGGCAGCGTCCCGGAGTGGTTGGCCACGATGAGCGCCCCGCCGTCCGACGGGATGTTCTCGATGCCCTTCACCTCGACCCGGAAGTACGAGTCGGCCAGCGGCCGCAGCACCGACATCAGGACCTGGTCGGTGAGCTCCTCGTCGTACCCGAACTCGTCGACCTCGTAGTCACCGGTGACCCGCCGCCGCAGGAACGCGAGCCCGCCCGCGATCCGCCGCTCCCAGCCCCGGGCCGGGGGGCGGTCCGCGTCGGCCGGTTCCCGGCCGGGCGCCCTCGGGTCCCCGCCCTCCTCCCCCGCCTCCGGGGACGGGAGTGGCCGCTCGGGGGCCTGCGCCCCCGGCAGGGCGCTCACCGGTGCCGCGGGGCCCTCGCCCCGACCGCTGCCGCTGCCGCTGCCGCCCGCCCCGGTCCGGCGCCGCGCCGGACGCGACGCGCCACCGGACCGCGAACGGTCGTCGTCGAACGGAATGACCTTGGCGTCCGCCATCGTCGGTGCGCTCCTCTACCTGGCGCCGTGATTCGTCTGTACCGCACCGGACCCGCGCTCCCGCGGACCGGTGCCTCCCGGCAGCGGCAACGCCGCCAGCCGGTCCACCGCCCCGGCCACCGTCGCCGGCGGCAGCAGTCCGGGTCCCCGGCTCCGCGCGAACTCCGCGAACGTCTCCGCCGTGGTGAACCGCGGCCGGAAACCGAGGGTCTCGCGCATCTGCACGGTCGAGACCACCCTGCCATGGGTCAGCAGCCGGATCTGCTCCGGCGAGAAGTCCGTCATGCCGATCGTGCGGAGCGCCGAGCCGACCCAGGTGACGGCGGGGAGCAGCACCGGCACGGTCGGCTTCCCCAGCCGGCGCGAGCACTGCGACAGCAGCAGCACTCCGTCGCCGGCGATGTTGAACGTGCCGCTGTTCAGCGTCCCGCGGCGGGGCTCGCTCGCCGCGATCCCGAGTACGTCGATCACGTCGTCCTCGTGCACGAACTGGAGCCGGGGGTCGTAGCCGAACACGGTCGGCAGGACGGGGAGCGACAGGTAGTCGGCGAGCGGCGAGTCCGGCCGCGGCCCCAGGATGTTGGCGAACCGCAGCACGCACACCGCCACGTCCGGCCGGCGGCGGGCGAAGCCCCGTACGTACCCCTCGACCTCCACCGCGTCCTTCGCGAAGCCGCCGCTGGGCAGCGACTTGGGCGGGGTGGTCTCGGTGAACACCGCGGGGTCACGGGGAGCCGACCCGTAGACGCTGGTGCTGGACTTCACCACGAGCCGCCGCACGGTCGGCGACTTCTGGCAGGCGCCGAGCAGCTGCATGGTGCCGATGACGTTGGTCTCCTTGAGCGCCGTCCGGCCGCCGGCGCCGAGCGCCTTGCCGGAGACGTCCAGGTGCACCACCGTGTCGACGGAGTGCTCGGCCAGGATCCGCGCCAGGGCGGACTGCCGGATGTCCGCGCGCACGAACTCGGCGTCGCCCAGCCGGTGCGCGGGCGCGACCGCGTCCACGGCGATCACCCGGTCCACCCCGGGCTCGCGCTGGACGCGCCGGACGAAGCGGCCCGCCAGCTGCCGGGCCACTCCTGTGACAAGGACGATCCTGCCCAAGACCAGTGCCTTCCGTCGGTCCGGGAAGCCGGCCCGGCCTCCCTGCTTCCCGCGGTAACTTCCCTGGCCGTCACCGTAGCGGGTGGACGCGGCCCTGTGACGCCCCCATGTCGGGCTCGACCCTCGCCGACCCACAAAAACCGGCCCGGAAAGCACCCCGAAACGCACCGCAGCCCCTCCACCGGAACGGTGGAGGGGCTGCGGATCTCACGAACCGCGTTCGCTTACTTCTTGTTGCGACGCTGAACGCGCGTGCGCTTGAGCAGCTTGCGGTGCTTCTTCTTGGCCATCCGCTTGCGCCGCTTCTTGATAACAGAGCCCACGACTACCCTCGCTCACTTCATCTTCACTGGTGCGGGGCGTCTGGGCCCACACGACCTACGTCGGCCTAGCCTACCCGCCACCGTGCGAGGGGCGTAATCCGCAGGCAACCTCAGGCTGATTCCACCCCCACGAAGGACTCGCGGAGATACGCGTGAACCGCTTGCTCCGGCACCCGGAAGGACCTGCCCACCCGGATCGCCGGCAGATGACCGCTGTGCACCAAGCGGTACACGGTCATCTTCGACACTCGCATGACCGAGGCGACTTCCGCCACGGTCAGAAACTTGACCTCGTTCAGAGGTCTCTCGCTGCCAGCAGCCATGACCCACCTGTACCTTCCGCACCGGACGCGCACCGGCTTCCCCTCCGGTGACTCTTCGTCGCTGTGCGCTCACTCCACAGGTTAGGGGCGGGTGGTGCGAGTGGGGAAGAGGAGAGACGATCGCCGCCCTACGGTGACAGACAGGCCCGATTGAGCACATAGCGCGTCAACGGCCGGTAGAACGGCGCCTGCACGCCGTCGTCGAGCGGAACGACGACGGACACCCGCCCCTCCGCCTCCCCCACGAACAGCGCCGGATCGTCCGTGTCCGCCGGCCCGATCGCCTCGATCCCCAGCTGACCTGCGCCGCAGACCCAGCCGTGATCCCCGATCACCAGCTCGGGCAGGACCCCGAGCCGCTCCACCGCGTCCTGGAGCGCGAGCCTCACCGGAAGCGGCGAATGCGTGTGCGCGCCGGTTTCGCCCCCGGTGGGCCGCCCCCCGGGTTCGCGCACCAGGGCGACACCCCGTACGTAGTCGAGGTAGTGCGTACGTACGCCAAACCGGGTCGTTATGTCGACACATCGCCCCTGCGCGGGGGTGAGAACAGGGCAGCCCGCCGCCGACAGGGCGTCTGCCAGCCCGGCGTAGAAGCCGAGCAGCCGGTGCGGATGACCGGTCCCCAGCAGCACCGGGGCCCGCCGCTCCGCCACCACGGCCAGCCGTTCGGCGAACGCGTCCAGTGCGGCCACCGTCCGCTCCGGGTCGATCGCGTCGGGCCCGGAGACGTGCGCGGGGTCCGCCGAGACCCCGCACCGGTCCGCCATCAGCCGCAGCAGGTCTCCCTCGCCCCAGGCCCGCTCGGGCGCGAGCCCCAGCATCACCCGCGGATCGCGGGCGGCGAACAGCCGGTAGCTGCGCAGGCTGGTCTCGCGCGACGTGGCCACGGGCCCGGCGAGCCGGGCCGCCAGCAGATGGGCGCGCAGCGCCCCGGTGCTCAACACCCCTGGGATGCTGCCGCATCACGGAGTCCCGCGGGCCGGAATCCCGGTACGCCCCACCGTTGGCGTAACGCGCGGCACAATGCCCCCGCCACCGGGGCTCAGGTCAGCAGCCCCCGCAGCGGGAACGCCGCCTTCCGGGACGCCAGCACCGCCTGGTCCAGCCGGTCCGCCGGGTCGTATCCGTCCTCCCACGCCTTCCAGGCCGGCGTACGCCCGTCCGTCATCCGGCCCGGCCCCAGCTGCCGCGTACGGGCGTAGACCAGATCCCGCCAGGACGCCGGCACCACCGACTCCGGATCGACCGGAGCGTGCGCCGCGATCCCCACGAGATGCGTCCACGACCGGGGCACCACATCCACCACCGCGTACCCGCCGCCGCCGAGCGCCACCCAGCGCCCGTCCTCCGCGTACCGGTGGGCCAGCTCGTGGCAGGACTCCATGACCGCCCGCTGCGCGTCCAGGGAGACCGCGAGATGGGCGAGCGGGTCCTCGAAGTGCGTGTCGGCCCCGTGCTGGGTGACGAGCACCTGGGGCCGGAAGTCGGCCAGCAGCTCGGGCACCACCGCGTGGAACGCCCGCAGCCACCCCGCGTCCCCGGTCCCGGCCGGCAGCGCCATGTTCACCGCCGAGCCCTCCCCGTCCCCGGACCCGGTCTCCTCCGGCCACCCGGTCTGCGGAAAGAGGGTCCTCGGGTGCTCGTGCAGGGAGACCGTCAGTACGCGCGGATCCTCCCAGAACGCGGCCTGCACCCCGTCCCCGTGGTGGACGTCCACATCGACGTACGCGATCCGCTGGGCGCCGAGCTCCAGCAGCCGGGCGATGGCGAGGGCCGGGTCGTTGTAGACGCAGAACCCGGCGGCCGAGCCGGGCATGGCGTGATGCAGCCCTCCGGTGAAGTTCACCGCGTGCTCGCTCTCGCCCCGCCACACCGCCTCGGCGGCCCCGACGGAGAGCCCGGCGATCAGCGCGGACGCCTCGTGCATCCCGGCGAACGCCGGATCGTCCACGGTCCCGAGCCCGTAGTCCTGGTCCGCCGCCCGCGGATCGGCGGAGGCGGCCCGCACCGCGGCCACATAGTCCTCGCGGTGCACGAGCCGCAGGGTGGAGTCCCCCGCGGACTTCGCCGACCGCAGATCCACCGCCCCGTCGAGCCCGAACGCCCGCACCAGCCCCATCGTCAGGTCCAGCCGGACCGGGTCCATGGGGTGCGTCTCCCCGAAGTCGTATCCCGTAACTGCGTCATCCCACATCAGCTGTGTGCGGCCGCTCATGCCCGCCACCGTATCGGGCGGGCGCCGGCCCGAACGCGCGGGCATACACGAGCGTCACCAGCACGAGACCCATGGGCACGAGCATGGCCCCGCGATAGCTCCACGCGTCCCCCAGCGCGCCCACGAGCGGCGAACCCACCAGGAACCCGACATAGTTGAAGATGTTCAGCCGGGCCACGGCCGCGTCGCTGTTCCCCGGGAACATCCGGCCGGCCGCCGCGAAGGTCTGCGGGACGAGCACGCACAGCCCGAACCCGAGCATCGTGAATCCGAGCATCCCCACCCCGGCCCCCGGGGCCAGCGCCACCACCGCGAACCCGCCGGCCGCCAGCAGGCTCCCGCCCCGCACCACGGTGACGGCCCCGAACCGGCGCACCCCGAGGTCCCCCACGGCCCGCCCCAGCAGGGTCGTCACCATGTAGACGTTGTACGGCACGGTCGCGAGCTGCTCGGAACCGCCCAGCACGTCCTGGAGGTACTTGGCACTCCAGTTGGACACCGTCGAGTCCCCGATGTACGCGAAGCTCATCACCAGGCAGAGCGGCAGCAGCAGCCTGAACGGGACGGCCCCGCCCGCGCCTTCGGGGCCGCCGGACGCCGTCTCCCGCGGTTTCCCGCCCTCCGTGTACCACCGGCTGCCAGCCAACGCGGCGGGCAGCAGCACCGCCACGACGGGCAGGTAGGAGGCGAGCAACGACAGCTCCCACCGCGCCCCGGCCCAGGCCAGGGACGCCCCCGCGATCCCGCCGAGGCTGTAGGCGGCGTGGAAGCCGAGCATGATGCTGCGCCCGTACGCCCGTTGGAGGCTGACGCCCAGCATGTTCATGGAGGCGTCCAGCGCCCCGACGGCCAGCCCGAAGACGCCGAGCGCGACGGTGGCGTGCCAGACCTCCCGCCCGGCGCCCACCCCGAGCAGGGCGAGCAGGACGAGGGGCTGGGCCCACCGCAGGACGACGCCGGGCGGCACCCGGGCGACCGCCTTCCCGGCGGCCACGCTGCCGGCCCCCGCCAGCACCGGGACAGCGGCGAGGAAGACGGGCAGCAGCCCGTCGGATATCCCGTACTGGTCCTGAATGGCGGGGATACGCGTCACCAGGAGGGCGAAGGCCACCCCTTGGACGCCGAAGCCCAGCCCCAGGGACGCCCTGCCGTGCCGCAAGCCCGCGTCGGTCATGGCCGCGAGCGTAGAGCCGGGCACCGCCCATGGGTAGAGCGGTCAGGCGAGCAGTTCGGGAAGCTGAGCCATGTCGGAGAAGTGCCCGGTCACTCCGACGAGCCGGTTCGCGGGCATCATCGACGTGAACCCGTACACGTCCATTCCGGCCGCCCGTGCCGCCTCGACCCCCAGCGGGCTGTCCTCGATGACGACGCACCTCTCCGGCGCGACGCCCATCCGCTCGGCGGCGTACAGGAACAGATCGGGCGCCGGCTTGCCCCGGCCCACATCCTCCGAGCTGAAGATCCACTCCTCCTCGAACCACTGGTCGAGTCCCGTCCTGCGGTGCGCGACCCGGATCCGCTCGTGGCTCCCGGAGGACGCGACGCAGTAGTCCACTCCGTCCGCGACGAGCTTCCCGAGCAGTTGCTCCACCCCGTCCACGGCCACCAGCTCCCGCTGGAAGGCGGCGAAGGTACGGGTGTTGAGCGTGGAGTCGAAGTCCTCGGGCAGCTTCTGCCCGGTCCGCTCCTCGACGAGGTCGTGGACCCGGTGCACGGCGGACCCCATGTAGTCACGGAGCGACTCGTCGTACGAGGTGGGGTGACCGAGTTCGGTCAGGTAGCCGGAGAGGACGGTGTTGGCGAGCGGCTCACTGTCGACGAGCACACCATCGTTGTCGAAGATGACCAGTTCGTAGCGCATGGTTCGACCCTAGACGTTCAGAACGCAGAAAAGCCCCGTGCCACAAGGCACGGGGCTTTCCCGGAAAAATTGTTCGGCGGCGTCCTACTCTCCCACAGGGTCCCCCCTGCAGTACCATCGGCGCTGAAAGGCTTAGCTTCC
>NZ_JBIVTR010000013.1:0-55743 GCF_044756785.1 Streptomyces sp. NPDC091649
TGTCCGATTCCCGGTCGAAGCGGGCCGAGCGATCTTGCTTTCGCTTTCCAGGTCCTTCGCTTTCGCGTTCTCCCTTTCCGGCGAGTCCGACTCTACCAGATCCTTTCGGGCCTGATTCCCAGTCAGCGGGGTTTGTCTTCCCGGCTGTTGGGCCGTTCCGACGAGTGAGACTTTAGCGGAATACTGCGCCCCGACGCCAATCGGGGTGCGTCCCTTCGAACGCGGATTCCTCATTCCTCGTAGGCGCACGAAAAGGCATGCGACACGAGGTCGCGTCCTGTCGTGGTTACTGCGGAATGGCTGTCCGGGGACCGACCTGGGTCGGCGCTCACGTCGGACAACTCGGAGCACACTACGGACGTGCGCGGGGCGTGTCAACCCCCGGCCGGGGGTGGCGGAGACCGGGGGTGGACCGCGGGCCCGGGCGGGTGTCAGCCGTTGCCGGAGGCCAGCTCGCGGCTGCGGTCGCGCGCTGCTTCGAGGGCGGCGATGAGGGCCGCGCGCACCCCGTGGTTCTCCAGTTCGCGGATGGCGCTGATGGTCGTGCCGGCCGGGCTGGTGACGGCCTCGCGGAGCTTGACCGGGTGCTCGCCGCTGTCCCGGAGCATGACGGCGGCGCCGATCGCGGCCTGGACGATCAGGTCGTGGGCCTGGGCGCGGGGCAGGCCGAGCAGGATGCCCGCGTCGGTCATGGCCTCGACCAGGAAGTAGAAGTAGGCGGGGCCGGAGCCGGAGAGGGCGGTCGCCGCGTCCTGCTGGGACTCCGGCACGCGCAGGGTCTTGCCGACGCCGCCGAAGATCTCCTCGGCGGCGGCGAGGTGCGCGCCGGTGGCGTGGCTGCCGGCCGAGATGACGGACATGCCCTCGTCGACGAGGACCGGGGTGTTGGGCATGACCCGCACGACCGGGGTGCCCGGGGTGAACCGGTCCTCGATGAACGCGGTCGTGATGCCCGCCGCGGCGCTGATGACCAGGCGGTCGGCGGCGACGTGCGGTGCGAGCTCGTCCAGGAGCTTGCCCATGTCCTGCGGCTTGACCGCGAGGATGAGGATGTCGGCGCGTCCGGCCGCCTCCGCGTTGGTGACGGACTCGACCCCGTACCGCGTGTGCAGTTCCCGGGCCCGGTCGCCGCGGCGGGTGGTCACCAGGAGGTCGGCCGGTCGCCAGCCCGCCCGGATCATTCCGCTGAGCAGGGCCTCGCCGATCTTGCCGGTGCCGAGGACTGCGACTGTCTGGGTCATGCGTTCACCCTCCGGGCGGTTGGGCTGGGCTGTGAGCCGGCTTCCTGGTTCCGGCCGGCGTCCCGTCATCCTCGCATCGGGTTCTCACGGCGTACGGCGGCGGAGGGTGATCGCGCCGAGGCAGAGGACCAGGAGGGCACCGCCCGCGACCACGGCGATGTCGCGGACGAAGTCTCCGGTGACCGCGGGGTGCTCGACGACCTGGTTCATGCCGTCGACGGCGTACGACATGGGCAGGACGTTCGAGACCGCCTCCAGGACGGGGTGCATCGCCTCGCGCGGGGTGAACAGGCCGCACAGCAGGAGCTGGGGGAAGATCACCGCCGGCATGAACTGGACCGCCTGGAACTCCGAGGCGGCGAACGCGGAGACGAACAGGCCGAGCGCGGTGCCGAGGAGGGCGTCCAGCAGGGCGACCAGGAGCAGCAGCCATGGTGAACCGACGACGTCCAGGCCCAGCAGCCAGAGGGAGACGGCCGTCGCGAGCGCCGACTGGAGTGCCGCGACCGCGCCGAAGGCGAGGGCGTAGCCCGCGATGAGGTCGCCCTTGCCGAGCGGGAGGGCGAGGAGGCGCTCCAGGGTGCCGGAGGTGCGTTCGCGCAGGGTGGCGATCGAGGTCACCAGGAACATCGTGATCAGCGGGAAGATGCCGAGGAGTGAGGCCCCGGTCGAGTCGAAGGTGTGGGGGCTCCCGTCGAAGACGTACCGGAGCAGGGTGATCAGCAGGACCGGGACGATCAACAGGAGGGCGATCGTGCGGGGGTCGTGGGCCAGCTGGCGCAGGACGCGGCCCGCGGTGGCGGTCGTGCGGGACAAGGTGAGCGGGCGGGGCGGGGCGGCCTCGCCCGCGGTCGGCGGCGGGGCGGGGGCGGGCGTGGTGGCCGTCATCGGAAGACCTCTCCGGTGCTGGGCGCGGCGGCGACGAGGTGGAGGAACGCGTCCTCGACGGTCTCCGTGCCGGTACGGCGGCGCAGCGCTTCGGGGGTGTCGTCGGCGAGGATCCGGCCGTCCCGCATCAGGAGGAGGCGGTGGCAGCGCTCGGCCTCGTCCATGACGTGGGAGGAGATGAGGAGCGTGGTGCCGCGGTCGGCGGCCAGGCGGTGGAAGAGGTCCCACAGGTCGCGGCGGAGTACGGGGTCGAGTCCGACGGTCGGCTCGTCCAGGACCAGCAGTTCCGGGGTGCCGAGCAGGGCGACGGCCAGGGAGACGCGGCTGCGCTGGCCGCCGGAGAGCGCGCCGGCGAGGGCGTCGGCGCGGCTGGTGAGGTCGACGTCCCCGATGGCGCGGTCGACGGCGTCGCGGCGGGCTCCCCGGTGGGCGCGGCCGGGGTGCAGGACGGCGGCGAAGTAGTCGAGGTTCTGCCGGACGGTGAGGTCGGTGTAGACGGAGGGCGCCTGGGTGACGTATCCGATGCGGGTGCGCAGCGCGGGGTCCCCGGCGGGGCGGCCGAGGACGTCGAGGGCGCCGGTGGCTCTGGCCTGGGTGCCGGCCACGGTGCGCATCAGCGTGGTCTTGCCGCAGCCCGAGGGGCCGAGGAGGCCGGTGACGCGGCCGGGGCCGACGGTGAAGTCGAGGGCGCGCAGGACGGTGCGGTCGCCCCGGGCGACGGTGAGGCCGCGGGCTCGTACCGCCGGGGGCGGCGGGGTCCTCGGGGGGTCGGGCGGGGCCGGCCCGGGCTCGTAATTCATCACGTGATGAATTCTTCTCCCGACAGAGCGGCCCGTCAAGGGGCGACGGCGCGCCGTCCCCCGTCCGGTGGAGTCGCCCCCGTCCGGAGACCTGCCCGGATCACCCTCGTACCGCGGTTCTCACCCTTCTGCCGGGCTGCCGGCGCTCCGTGCCGCCGGGCCCCGCGATCCGGGGGCCCGGCTCCGGGCCGCGGTGTTCAGCGCAGGCCGCCCATCGCGAGGGTCTCCGGGTGCGCCCCGGCTCCGCCTCCGGCGACGAGGTCCGCGAGGGCGTCCCCGATCCCGGTGGAGTGCTGGAGGCCCCGCGCGCCGCTCCCGCCGGCGATCGTCAGCCGGGCGTCGCCGTCCGGGCGGCCGAGAACGAAGGGCCCGCCCGTCGCGCGGGTCGTCCAGGAGGCCGCCGCCCTGGCGGGCAGCCGGTGCAGTCCCGGCAGCTTGGAGGGAAGCAGCCTGGTGAGGCCGGACCAGTCGTCGTACAGGACGGACGGGTCCACGTCGTCGGGGGCCGTCGGCTTGGCCGCCGCCCCCGGGTCCTCCAGGCTGAGCCTGATGTCCTGGTCGCCCTCGGCCCCGCCGCCGTGCAGGACCCGGCCGTCGTCGAACTCGCGCACGAAGACGGGGAACTCCTCCAGCGTGAAACCGGCGTCCGGTTCGAGCGGACGGAACCAGGTGACCGGCGCGCGGTACGTCTCCAGCGGGATTCCGGGGACCAGCGACGGCAGCCAGGGTCCGGCCGTCACCACGACCCGCCGTACCCGCACGTCCCGCTGGGCCGAGCGCAGCACGACGCCGCCCTCGACGAGTTCGATCGCGGTGATCCTGCTGTACTCGAAGACCCGGGCTCCCGCGGTCCTGGCGGCGGAGACCGCGGCGTGGACGGCGGCCTCCGGGCGGAGCAGTCCGGCCGTGGGCTCCCACACGCCGATGTGGTGGTCGGGGACTCCGGTGTGGCGCGGGTACTGGAAGCGGAGCGCCCGGGCGGAGAAGGTGCGGACATCGATGTCGTGCTCGCGCGCCGTCCGCAGGGCGCCCCCCGCCGTCGGGCCGTCCTGCGGGCCGACCACCAGCCCGCCGGAGGGGACGAGCAGCCGTGTCCTGGAGGCGTCCTCCAGCTCCGCCCACAGTTCCCGCGAACGCCGGGCCAGCGCGACGAGTCCCGGATGCTCGGAGCGGCTGAGCCGGAACATGAGCGAGCCCGCCTGCCGCGAGTCGGCGCCCCGGCCCACGGCGGATTGATCGAAGCCGAGGACGTCGACGCCCCGGGCTGCCAGCCGCCACAAGGCCGAGGCCCCCCACGACCCGAGTCCGACGACGGCCGCCTCCGCGTCCCAGCGAGTCATGTCATGCGCTCCTGTCCCTGCCGTCACGGTGCTTGGGTACAGCGAACACGGCGCCGGCGTGCGGGGCGTGAGTAACGGGTACTCAGCTTCCGGAGTACTCACTTCCGTGCCGCCCCACGGCCCCGAAGGCGTCGTGCGGGCGGATTCACCGGGCGGCGCCCCACGTGCGGAAGACCGCGGTTTGAGTACCTGAGTACTCACGATGCGGACCACGAAGACGTGATGGCCTCGGTGTTGCGGCACCGTGCAGGCCGCGCGGACCGGTGGAGGCTGTGATGCAGTTCCGTGTACTGGGTGCCCCTGAGATCTACGACGATGTCAGGCGGCGGAGCATTCCGTTGAACAGCCCCAAGCAGCGCGTGCTGCTCGGCGTGCTCCTGGTGCGTATGGACTCCGTGGTTCCCACGGACACACTGATCAACGAACTGTGGGGGCGCAACGCCCCCGACAAGGCGGTCAACGCCTTGCAGGCGCACGTCTCACGGCTGCGCCAGCAGCTGATCGAGGCGGAGCCCCCGAGGGCGAACACACCGCGTCTCATCGCTCGCGGGGCCGGCTACCTGCTCCAGGCCCGGCCCGAGGAACTCGACAGCGTGCAGTTCCGGTTGCAGACGGCGCGGGCGCGACGGCAGCTGGCGAAGGACCCGGAGGCCGCCGCCGGCCTGCTGCGCAGGGCGCTCGGGCTGTGGCGCGGGGCGGCGCTGGACGGCGGATCGCACGGTCCGCTGTGCGCGGGGGTCGCTGCCCGGCTGGAGGAGGAACGCCTGGCGGCTCTGGAGGACCTGTGCGACGCCTCGATCCGGCTCGGCCGGCACCGTCAGGTGATCGGGCGGCTGGAGGAGCTGGTCTCCGCGCATCCGCTGCGGGAGCGGTTTCGCGACCAGTTGGCGCTCGCGCGCCGGCAGGGCGGCGCGTCGACGGTCCGCAGGCTGCGCGCACCCGAGGGCGACCGCGGCACGGGGAGCGCGCACGGTTCCGCCGTACGGCAGATCCACGAGGCGGGCCACGGCCGGGGCGGCCCCTGGGCGCTGGAGCACCCCGCGGACGACGGCGTCGGGGACCACGTGCACCCGCGCGAGGAGGGGGACGACCTGGAGCTGGTGCGGCTGCGCCGCCGGGTGGACCAGATGACCGCCGAACAGCGGTCGATGCGGGCGGAACTGGACCGGCTGACGGCCCTGGTGGAGCGGGGCGGTTCGGCCCAGCGGCGGGACTCCGCCTGAGTGGGCCCGCAGGCCGGCGCCCGCCGCCGCGGCCCCGGTCGCGAGCGGCCCGTCAGTCTGTCAATGACGTGTCAGGTATGCGCTTCGGATCAGCTGATCGGACGGTGGGCGCTCCTAAAATTCGGATCGCCGAAGAATCGCACGCACAGTGAGGAGAGGAGATTCCCGTGGCCGTACTGCATGAGACTCATCGGGGCGCCGGAAGTCCCGATCAGGTGTGGAAGGCGCTGCTGGACATCGAGGCGTTCCCCTCGTACATGGGGGGCGTCAACGAGGTCGAGATAACCGGCGAGAAGGACGGCCGTCGCGAAAGCAGCTGGGTGGTCGAGCTCAAGGGCTCCGAAATGGAGTGGGAGCAGGAGGACGTCATCGACGCCGAGCGTCGGCGGGTCGAGTTTCGGCAGGTGGAGGGCGATCTCGCGCTCTACGAGGGGTACTGGCAGGTCGTCGACGACGCCGAGGGGACCGGCCTGGAATTGAAGGTGGAATTCGACATCGGTCTGCCGATGGTCGCCGAAATGATTCACCCCGCTGTGGCCAAGGCGCTTGAGGGCTACCAGCGGGACATCGTCGGCCAGAGCGTCTAGGGGGAGAGTCATGAGTGAAGTTCGTGCGGGCGATGCCAAGGAAACATTTCGGCGGGTGAAGAAGCACTTCTCTCCCGCTCTTTCGGTGGCCGGAAAGTTCAGCGGGCAGGGCGCCGTCGAGGCGTCCTCGGACGGCTGTCGGGTCACCTTGTCGGACGGCCGTTCCGTGCTGGACTTCGGCTCGTACGCCGTGGCTCTGCTCGGGCACCGCAACCCGGCCGTGGTCGACGCGGTCCGGACGCAGCTGGACGTTCTGCCCACCTCCACCCGGACGGTGCAGAACCCGGCGGCCCCGCTGGCCGCGGAGAAGCTGACCGGGTACCTGGGCGGGACGCTCAACCGGGTCTACTTCGGATGCGGCGGCGCCGACGCCGTGGAGGTCGCGCTGAAGCTCGCCCGGCTGGCGACCGGCCGTACCACGGTCGTGGCCGTCGAGGGCGCGTTCCACGGGAAGACTCTCGGGGCGCTCTCCCTGACCCACAACGACAGGTTCCGCACCGGACTGGAGCCGTTGCTGCGGGACGTCGTGCACATCGACCCCGATGACCCGGAGGCGGTGGCCCGGGTCATCGCCGAGAGGGACGTCGCGGCCGTCTTCTTCGAGCCGGTGCAGGCGGAGAACGGCGTACGCGCCCTGGACGAGGGCGTGCTGGCGCGCTGGTGCGCCGACGCGCGGGAGCACGGGGCCTTCGTCGTCTCGGACGAGATCCAGGTGGGGCTGCGGCGCTGCGGCGCACCGTCGCTGGCGCTGGAGGCCGGTCTGCCGGTGGACGCCGTCCTGCTCGGCAAGCCGCTCGGCGGCGGTGTGGTGCCGGTGTCGGCGGCGGTCGGCAACGACCGGCTGTTCGCCCCGCTGCTGGCCGACCCGATGCTGCACACGGCGACGTTCAGCGGTCACCCCCTGGGCACGGGGGTGATCCCCACGGCTCTGGCCACCATCGAGGAGCACGCCGAGAACGGCGTGCGGATCGCCGCGGCGCTGTCCGCCGGTCTCGCCGAGATCAAGGACCGCCATGCCGGCGTGGTGACCGAGACGCGCGGCCGGGGGCTGCTGTGGGGCATCGACTTCACGACGGCCGAGATCTCCGGCAACGTGCTGGCGGCCCTGGCCGGCAGCGGTCTCGTCGTCTCCCCCTGCATCAGCCGCCCCACCACGGTGCGGCTGCTGCCTCCGATCATCGCGTCGGACGAAGACGTGAAAGAGGCCCTGTCACTGCTCGACGGGGCGATAGCCCAGGCCGCCCGCGTCTGAGGCCGTCCCTCCGACGCCGCACGGATCCGGGGACCGTGTCCCGGGAAAGGAACGAAGAAGACTGATGACTCCGCCCACGTATGCGGGAATCGCCGAGGAGTTCGCGGAGGATGTCGTGCTCGCCGACGACATCACCGGTTTTGAGGCGAAGGACCCGAGCACGGTCTCCGAGGTGCTGCTCACCGGCGCTACCGGCTTCCTCGGGAGCTTCCTTCTGAAGGACCTGCTGGCGCGCGGCCTGACCGTGCACTGCCTGGTACGGGCCGCCGACGCCGAGGCGGGTCTCGCGCGACTGCGGAAGACGCTCGCCTCCTACGAGGTGCTGGACCAGGTGGACCTCTCCCGCGTCCGGGTCGTGACCGGGGACGTCACGCGTCCCCGGCTCGGCATGGAGGAGGGCGCGCACGCGGACGTGACCGCGCGCATCGGCGCGATCTACCACTCCGCGGCCAAGGTCAACTTCCTCACCCTCTACAAGTGGCTGCGCAAGCCGACGGTGGACGCCACCCACGAGGTGCTGCGACTGGCGTGCGCCTCCGGCGCCACGCTGCACCACGTCTCGACGACCGGCATCTTCGAGCCCAAGGAGCACGAGACCCCGCGCAAGGAGTCGGACCCGACCGGGCCGCCGGAGTCCCTGTCCCTCGGCTACACCAAGAGCAAGTGGGTGGCCGAGCAGTTGGTGCGCGAGGCCGTGCGTCGCGGGGTGCCGGTGACCATCCACCGGCCGGGCCAGGTGTGGGGCGATTCGACCACCGGGGCCTGCCAGCCGAACGACTTCGTGTGGCGGTTCATCAAGGGGTCCATCCAGGCGGGCGTGTATCCGCGACGGTTCGGGCTGGACATGAACATGGTGCCGGTCGACTACGTCAGCTCCGCGCTGGTCGCCGCCTCCCGCGACGCCCGGTCGACGGGACGGGTGTTCCACCAGGTGAGCGCGCGTTCGCTGGACTCGGACCGGATTCTCGAACTCGTCCGCGGCGCGGGGTACGAGATCAAGGAGGTCAGCATCCTGAAGTGGATGAAGGCGGTCTCGGCCGATGTGGAGAACTCGATGTTCCCCCTGATGCGGCTCATCGTGGACCTGGAGCGGTTCGAAGCCGCGGAGTTCTCCGACGAGGAGACCCGTGCGTTCCTGAGCGGCTCGGGGGTCGTCCGTCCGGAGATCGACGAGGCGTTGTTCTCCACCTACGTCTCCTACTTCGTCCGCCAGGGCACGCTGCCCGAACCGGTGGCGGCCGCCGTCGGGGCCGGCTGACGCCCCGCCCCCGGGGCGCGGGGCGACCGCACGGGGCGGTGGCCGACGAGGTTTCTCGTCGGCCACCGCCCCGCGTCCGCCGGCCGGTTCCCCGGAGGGGGTCAGGTCATCCGGCCGGCAGCCGGACGCTGCGGCCCAGCGCCTCCTGGCCCGGGGAGCGGTGCAGTGCCTGCCGCTCCGTGATGCCCAGTTTGTGGTAGATGCGGTGCAGGTGGTTCTCGACCGTCCGCACCGAGACCACCAGCCGGAGGGCTATGTCGCGGTTGGACATCCCCGTGGCGGCGAGCGCGGCCACCTCCCGTTCCCGGGGGGTGAGCGGGGCCATGTCGCCGCGGTTCTCGTTCACGATCCAGGACGGGAGGGTGCCGGTGCCGCCGCGGAGCAGGTCCTCGCAGGTGGCCCACGCCTCCCTGCCCTTGCGGCGCTGTCCGGCGGCCCGGTGGGCGCGGGCCGCCTGGGCCGCCGCCTCGGCGG
Source organism: Streptomyces sp. NPDC091649 (assembly GCF_044756785.1). Classification (NCBI taxonomy): domain Bacteria; kingdom Bacillati; phylum Actinomycetota; class Actinomycetes; order Kitasatosporales; family Streptomycetaceae; genus Streptomyces; species Streptomyces sp. NPDC091649. Next base: position 9,064 of record NZ_JBIVTR010000013.1, read on the forward strand.
CGAGCGGCAGGGCGCCCATCTCCCCGAACTGCCGGGAGACCTTGGTGAGCGCGTTCCCGTCGGCCTCCGCCAGCGCCTGGATGTGATCGGACATCATCCGGGCGGTGGCGCCGCCGCACCGGGCGGCGAACTGCCGGGCCCGGGACCGGAAGCGGTAGGAGGCGTTCTCCTTGATCCGGGCGACCAGGTGCAGGGCCGCGAGGGCGGTGGGCGTACGTCCTCCGGCCTCCGCGCGGTCGGCGAGGTCGAGGGCGGCGGACGCGGCTCCGGAGTAGTCGCCGGTGTGGGCGAGGACCAGGGCCCGGTCGTAGGCGATCTCGTCGTCGGCGATCGGGTGGGAGACGGCTTCGCGCTGCACGGTACGGGCTTCCACCAGCGTGCGGAGGGCCTCCGCGTGCTGTCCCGCCTCGGCCAGCGCGCCGCCCAGCTGGGCGAGTGTCCAGGCGCGGGTGACCGGCCATTCGTGGCCGGTGTCGAGGGCGACCGCCTGCCGCAGCTGCGCCACCGCCCGCTGGGGTTCGCCGCGGAGCCTCAGCAGCCGGGCCCGGGCCAGGACAGTCTGGAGCAGCATCGGCCAGCGGTCGGCCTCGTCGTAGCGGCGCGCCGTGTCCAGCACGTCCGCGGCTTCCCGGAGGTTGCCCGTGTGCCAGAGGCAGCGGGCGGCGAGGGCGACCATCAGGGCCGCCGCCTCGGGGTCCCAGTCGAAGGAGGACCCCCGGTAGCGGCTGAGCAGCTCCAACGCTCCTGACGGGTCGCCGAGTTCGGTCCGGGCGAGCACCACCACCGGGACCAGTCCCTGGGTGACGGCCTGCTGGGCGTCCCCCGCGCCCAGGACCGCTTCCCCGATGTCGACGGCGTCCCGCAGCCGGTCGGACATCACGGCGATCAGGGCGCGGCTGCCGTGCAGCACTCCCGCCTGCCCCGGCCCGACGGCGGCGACGGCACGGTCCAGTACCGCGCCGGCGTCCTTGACCCGCCGCAACCGCCAGGCCAGGTTGACGACCCGGGCGTGCACGGCGGCGACGTATTCCGCCTGGGGTATGTCCACCGCGGTGCTCAGGGCCGTGTCGAAGACCGCCTCGGCCTCCTCGTGGCGGCCCTTGCCGATGAGTACCTCGCCGAGCATCAGGGCGGCCCGGAGGGAGTCCTTGGGGGTGTCCGAGCGCTGGATCGCGTACGACACCATGCGGCACAGGGCCTCCGGGCCCTCGCCGGCGTCGGAGACCGGGCCGCCGTGCAGCAGTCGCTGTCCCGGGTCGACGGCGCGCAGGGCGAGCAGGCAGAGCCGCTCGGCGAGGTCGTGGATGCGCCGGCGGATCGCGGTGCGTGCCGCGATGAGCAGTTGTTCGCGTTCCGGCAGCAGTCCCGCCTCGATGCGGAGCGAGACGACGCGCAGGACGTCCTCGGGGAGCCGCGAGCCCGTGGCCTCCATCGCGTCCGCCACCTGTCGGCGCAGCCGCTGGGCGGTCAGGTCGGACATCCGGGAGGAGACCACCACCCGGCTGAGCGGCACGGCCAGCCGCAACTCTACGCGCGTACCGTTGTAGCGGACGGCCACGATGCCGCGCAGGTCCAGGGACTCGGCCGCGTGCGCGAGTCCGGACGCCGCGGCGATGTCCATCTCCAGCGGCTCGGCGACGGCCAGCATGTTGACCAGTTCCCGCTCGTCACGGCTGAGGTCGCGCAGTCCGAGGCGGATGAGTTCGGACAGCCGGCGGCTGGGCGGGTGGGTGAGGCCGTCCCACACCCAGACTCCGTCGACGCAGCGCAGGGACTTCTTCTCGACGGCGTGGTCGACGAGTTCGCGCAGCACCAGCGCGTTGCCGTGCGTGGCCGACCACAGGCGTTCCAGGGTGGCCGCGTCAGTGTGGCCGCCGAGCCGGGCGTGCAGGACGTCCCGGAGCTGCGCGCGGTCGAACGGCGCCACGTCGACGTGGTCGATGAGCCGGTCGACCCAGAGTTTGTCGATGCCGGCGGGCGTGTGGACGTCCTTGCGGCTGGTGGCGAGCACGCTGAGGCGGCCCGCCGCCACGAGCCGGTGGAGCCGGTGGCCCGACGCGTCGTCGACGAGGTGGGCGTCGTCGACGCCGACCAGCGGGCGGTCGGACGCCGAGCCGCTCAGGTTCGCGGGTTCGATCGAGGCGATGCATTCGCCGAGCGATCCGTACCCCTTCGCGCGGGCGCCGCTGCTCCAGCTCGCGCCGCCGACGGAAAGGACGGTGCGGCCGGCGTCGGACGCGCGTTCCAGAGCGGTGGCGAGAAGTAAGCTTTTGCCCACCCCGGTTCCGCCCACCAGGAGCGCTCCGCCGCCGCGCTCGAGAGCCTGCTCGATATCCTTGAGCTCGGTCTGTCTGCCGGTTATGGGCCAGTGGAATAGAACCTCTGTTGACATCTGAATCTCATGCCCCCGCAGGAAGAATGTCAGCACTCTCAGGTAATGCTCCGTAGCCCCGTGACCTGTCCGCCTTGTGTCGGTTACGTAAACACCGCATGTCATGCGACTCAGGCATGGCCGAAAATCTCGCCACATCTGTCAATACAGGTCATCTTTAGTCAAATTCTGACCATGGGGCCAACGGTTTCGGTCAAGTATAGACCGGCACCTTGAAAGCAGAGCTGACAGCGACCTGACGGGACCGAGAAAGTCAAACTGCCTGATAACCGGGGCCGCCGGCCACCGGAAGGAACTCGGACAGGCAATATCGACCGGCAATCCTTACTTCGCTTCCGGTGGACTGCTATCAGTGACTTTTCCTCACCTTCTCGCCCATTGGCATATGCCATGACCTGATATCACTCCAGCCGCTCGCCCGGACGGCACTCGCCCCCGGAGCGGGGGCATCCGGGGACGAGTGGTTCGTGGGCGGGCCGCCGGGGCCCGCCGTCAGGCCGGCCGGGCGGCCAGTCGCCAGCGCCGGGCACGGCTGCGCTGCGCCCAGAAGGAGGCGTACCGGCCCTCGCGCGCCATGAGTTCCTCGTGGGTGCCCTGTTCCACGATCCGCCCCTCGTCCAGCAGCAGGATCTGGTCGGCCGCCGCGACGGTCTGCAACCGGTGCGCGATGACCAGGAGCGTCCGCCCCTCCGTCAGGTGGCCCAGCGCTTCCTGCACCGCCCGCTCGTTCTCCGGGTCGAGCGACGCGGTGGCCTCGTCCAGCAGCACGACCGGCGCGTTCTTCAGGATCGCCCGCGCGATGGAGACCCGCTGGCGCTCACCGCCGGAGAGCAGCGCGCCGCCCTCGCCGACCTTGGTGTCCCAGCCGAGCGGCAGCCGGAGCGCGATCTCCTCGACCCGGGCGAGCCGGCCCGCCTCGCGGACCTCCTCGTCCCCGGCTCCGGGACGGCCCAGCCGGATGTTCTCCAGGATCGTGCCCTCGAAGAGGTAGACGTCCTGGAAGACCACGGAGATCTTCGACATCAGGACCTCCGGGTCGATCTCCCGGACGTCCACCCCGCCCATCCGCACCACGCCGCCGTCCACGTCCCAGAACCGGGGGATCAGCTTGCTGACCGTGGTCTTTCCCGCCCCGGACGGTCCGGCCAGGGCCGTCATCGTGCCCTCCGCGAGCTTCAGCGACACCCCCGACAGCACCTGGGTGCCGTCGTAGCCGAAGTCCACGTTCTCGAACTCGATGTCGTGGCCCCGCGGTGTGAGGGGGTGGGCCGGCTGCGGCAGCCGGGGCTCGGCCAGCAGCGCGGAGATCCGGTCGAGGGCCGCCCGCGCGGTGCGCAGGGTGGACCCCAGGGCCGCGGCCTCCGCGATCGGCTCGGTGAAGCGCGCCGCGAGCACCAGGATCGCCAGCAGTTTGGCGATGTCCAGGCCGCCGTCCAGCGCCAGGTACGTGCCGGCCACCAGGACCGCCGTGAAGGCCGCCTGGACCACCAGGGCGAAGCTGACCAGCCCGGGCACGCCGGTCATCAGCACCCGGCGGGACGCCTCGTGCTGGGTCGCCAGCGCGGCGTCCAGCCCCTTGCCGCCGGAGCCCTCCGCGTTGCGCCCGAGCACCCTCAGCACCGGCTGGAGCTGGGCGAACTCGACGACCTTTCCGCCGGTCTCCGCCTGGGCGGCGCTGCGGGCCTCGTCCGCGGTACGGGTGAGACCGGTGCTCCACCGGTAGACCACGACGATCAGCGGCACCGTGAGCGTCGCCGCGAGGGCGAGCCGCCAGTCGAAGAAGTACATGAGGACGACGACGGTGGCGGGGGTGACGAAGCTGGTGACCAGCGGCCTCAACAGGTGGGCGGGGACGCCCATCACGTCCATGACGCTCTTGGTCGCGAGCTGTCCGAGCCGGCCCACCCGCTCGGGGCCGAACCACCCCAGGGGCAGCGAGGCCACCTGGTCGCCGATCCGGTTGTGCAGCATCCGGGACAGGGTGGCTCCCGCGTCGAAGCCGGTGCGCAGGGAGTCGTAGTAGGCGATGCCGTAGAGGGCGGACACCCCGAACAGCGTCCACAGCCACGGCCAGACGGCGTCCGGGTCCGAGCCGAGCAGCGCCTGGAGGATCGGTACGAGCAGGGCGAAGGCGACGCCCTGGAGGACGGCGCAGACGACCAGCGCGGCGATCATCCTGCGGAGGGGCCGGTTGTGCTCCGGTCCCACCAGCTGGAGCAGTTGACTGATCATCGGCCCGTTCCTCCCGTTCCAGCGGTGGCGGCCGGGTCCGGGGCGTCCCCGCGCGGCTGCCAGACCGTGCTGCGTTCGTGCGCGTGCCACATCCGGGCGTACCGCCCCTCGCGGGCCACGAGTTCGGCGTGCGTACCCGACTCGATGATCTCTCCGTCCTCCAGGACCACGATCCGGTCCGCGTCGACGACGGTGGAGAGCCGGTGCGCGATCATCAGGACGATCTTGCCCCGGGTCAGCTCGGACAGGGCCTCCTGGACCTCCGCCTCGGACTGGGGGTCCGCGTAGGCGGCGGCCTCGTCCAGGACGATGATCGGGGTGTCCGCGAGCACCGCACGGGCGATGGAGACCCGCTGGGCCTGGCCGCCGGAGAACCGGGCGTCCTCGCCGACCACCGAGTCGTACCCGCGGGGCAGCGCCTCGATCACGTCGTGGACGCGGGCGGCACGCGCCGCCGCGATCACGTCCTCGCGGCTCGCGTCGGGCCGGGCCATGCCGATGTTGTCCGCCACCGAGGTCTGGGTGAGCCGGACGTCCTGGAAGACGAAGGCGACCCTGCGGTACAGGTCGTCCAGCGCGAGGTCCCGGATGTCCACGCCGCCGATGGTGATGCTGCCGCCCGTCACGTCGCCGAACCTCGGCAGCAGGGTGGCCAGGGTGCTCTTGCCGGAGCCGGAGGGGCCCACCAGTGCGGTCACCGTGCCGGGGGCGAGGTCGAGATCGATGCCGGCGAGCGCCTCCTTGTCCCCGTCGTAGCTGAAGCTGACGCCCTGATAGCTGACGTGGTTGCCCGAGGGGGTGAGCGGCTCCCGGGGCACCGGCAGTTCCTCGGCGTCCAGTACGTCACCGACGCGCGCCGCGGCCGCCTTGGCGAACCGCAGGTCGTAGCCGGCGTAGAAGAGGGCGAGCACCGGGGCGGTGAGGCCGACGCCCACCAGGGCGAACGGCAGCAGGTCCACTCCGGCGAGCCCGCCTCCCGTGACGAGGAAGGCGCCCCCGGTCACCACCGCCAGGAGGACGGCGATGGGCGAGAGGACCATCTCCGCGACCGCCTTGGAATGGATGGTGGAACGGACCCAGGACAGGAAGAAGGCGGCGAAGTCGTCGGCCGCGTCCCTGAACTTCTGGTGCGCCCGGTGGGTCTGGCCGAACGTCTTGACCACCGCGACGCCCTGGACGAACTCGACGGCACTGCCGTTGATCTCGCCCATGGCCCGGTCGTAGTCCGGCAGATGCTTGGCCATCTGCGCCATCGTGATGCTGTAGAGGCCCAGCCCGATGACGAGCGGGGCGACCGTCACGAGCGTCATCCGCCAGTCGACCCAGAAGAGGTAGGCCAGGGAGACCACCGGGACGACGGTCGCCGAGGTGATCTCCAGGACGGAGTGGGCGACCATGTGGTGCATCGCGTCCACGTCGTCCTGCACCGCCTTCTTCACGGTGCCGGAGTTGCGCTCGGAGAACCAGCCCAGCGGCACCCGGGCGAGCCGGGCCACCAGCCCGCGGCGGATGTGCGACTGGAGTTCGTTGTCGGCGAAGTGCGACAGGGCTCCCGCCGCCAGCATGAAGGCGAGCCTCACGAGCAGGGCGCCGGCGGCGACGGCCGTGATGGTCCACGCCCGGTCCGAACGGTCGGCCTCGTCGCCCAGCAGCACCCGTCCGAGTTCGGCGATGGCGATGAAGGGGACGACCCCGGCGATCGCCGAGACCGCCTGAGCCGCCACGGCCAGCCGTAGCTTTCCTTTGATCGGGCGCAGGATCTCGCCCAGTACGGCCTGTTCCGTGGCCATCCGGTCCTCCATGACCTCAGTTAGACACTGTCTAATGGATGTGACGAATGTACCCGACGAGCGGCGCGGCCGGTCGAGCGAGGCACACATTCCCGGCCCCGCCGGGTGAAGCACCGCCGCTGAGCGGGGCGCTTCACCCGGTGGGGGGCCGGCCGGCTCAGCGGCCCACGGGGACGCGCTCCTCGTCGGGCCTCTTCTCCGTCAGCGCCGCGTCGCCCTCCTTGATGCCGAAGCGCGCGTACACCTTCCGCAGGGGGCCCGGCGCCCACCAACTGGCGTGTCCCATCAGCTTCATGACAGCCGGCACCAGCAGGATGCGGACCACCGCCACGTCCAGCAGGATGGCGATCACCATGCCGACACCGAACAGCGTCATCGTGAGCACACCGCTGGTCGCCATCGCCGCGAGCGGCACGCACATCAGCAGGGCGGCGCTGACGATCAGCTTGCCGATGCTCTGCAGACCGGTGGCCACGGCCGCGGTCGGGTCGCCGAGCTGGTCGTACTGCTCCCGGATGCGGGACACGAGGAACACCTCGTAGTCCATGGAGAGGCCGAAGATCAGGGCGAACAGCATGATCGGCATATTGGGTTCGATGTTGCCGGTCGGGTCGAACCCGATCACATCGGCCAGGTGCCCGTCCTGGAACATCCAGACCAGGATGCCGAACGTGGCCGACAGCGACAGCAGGTTCATGGCGATGGCCTTGAGCGGCAGCAGCACCGAGCCGAAGGCCAGGAAGAGCAGGATGTACGTCGCGATGGCGATGTACAGCAGCATCCACGGCAGGACGTCGCCGAGCGCGTCCAGCGTGTCGTCGAAGACCGCCGTCTCGCCGCCGAAGTACACCGTGGCGCCCACCGGGCGCTCCACCTCGCGCAGGTCGTTCACCAGGTCGCGCGCCTCGGAGGAGACCGCCACCCCGTCGAAGCTGATGGAGACCCGGCCCGAGGAGCCCTCCATCCCGCTGATCTGGGCGTCCTTCGCCCCGGGCACCTTCGCGAGCCGCTCGGCGTACGCCTGGAGCGCCGCGCCCTGCTCCGGGGACTTCGCGTCACCGGAGAGCTTCAGCAGGGCGTCGATGGACTTGACGCCGTCGCCCTCGAAGTCGCGCTCCATGATGTTGTGGACCTGGCGGCCCTCCGCGCTGTCGGGCAGCTGCCGCGCGTCGTTGGCTCCGAAATCGATCCGCAGGAACGGCACCGCGAGCGCCAGCATCACCGCCAGGGCGACCACGGCGACGGCGACGGGACGGCGCATCAGACCGTGCGCCAGCCGGAACCAGGGCCCCTCGTCCTTGGCCGCGGGGGCGGGACCGCCCTTCTTGCGGCGCAGGGAGAGGGCGTTGACCTTCGGGCCCATCACGGCGAGCGCCGCGGGCAGCGCGATGATCGAGAAGAAGACGGAGAGGACGACCGCGGCGACGCCGCCGTAGGCCATGGACTTGAGGAAGGCGAACGGGAAGAAGGTCATGCCGAACAGGGCGACCGCCACGGTGATGCCGGAGACCATGACGGTCCGGCCGGCGGTGGCGACCGTACGCGAGAGGGCGTCCTCGCCGGTGTGCCCGGCGGCCAGCTCCTCGCGGTAGCGGCTCACGATCAGCAGGCCGTAGTCGATGGCCACGGCCAGGCCCAGGATCGTCACCAGGCTCATGGCGAACACCGACACGTCGGTGAACTGGGCGATGACCCGCAGCACCGCCATGGAGCCCAGGATGGACAGCCCTCCCACGAACAGCGGGAGGCTGGCCGCGGCGAGCCCGCCGAAGACCACGACCAGCAGAAGGAACAGGACGGGGAAGGAGAAGCCCTCGGCGACCGCGAGGTCTTCGCCGATCTGCTCACCGGCCTGGAATCCGGTGGGCACGGGGCCGCCGCGGAGGGTCTCGAAGCCCTCGACGTCCAACTGGTCCTTGATCTTCTTGTACGACGCCTCCTTGGCGTTGTCGTCGCTGCCCTTCAGATTCATCGCCACGTAGGTGGCGCGCCGGTCCTTGCTGACCTGGGCGGGCATCTGGGTCATCCAGAAGTGCGCAGACCCGGTCACCGACGACTCGGGCAGCGAGGAGATCTTGCCGACGACCGCCTCCTGGAAGGCCGGGTCGTCGACCGTCTTGTCCTTGCTGCGGTAGACCACGACCGCGTCCGGCGCCCGCTGCGGGAACGCCTCCTCGGCCAGGAGCGCCGCCTTGCGGCTCTCCGAGTTCGGATCCTCGAAGCCACCGGGCTTCATGTCGCCGAAGACGCCGAGGCCGTACACCCCGGAGAAGACAGCGAATACCAGTGTGAGGACCAGCAGGGGTTTACGCCCCCGATGGATGAACCGCCCCAATGTCTCGAACATCCGAACTCCCTAGATCGTCTTGCCTGTTCGCCGTGTCACAATCCCCAAGCTACGTCGACAGTAACAGCGTTATCAATACTCGTCATGGCGGTTCGGGTTGACCTCCACACCCGGCGACCAGGATCAAACAGGCTCTGACCTGGGCTTCTATGGCAGTTAGACACTGTGTAAGATTTTTTGGCCGATGTCAGCTTCGTGTCAGCGCGCCACAACCCAGCGTCGTCGGCCACCATTCAAAACACCGTTGCGCTACATTGGGGTCATGGCCAGGCTCAAGACACACGACGACGCTCTTCGCCTCAAGCTCATCAACCGTGCCGCCGCGACGGTCTTCGACCGCGGCACCGGGGCGTTGAGCCTGCGCAAGCTGGCCGCCGATGTGAAGACATCCACCACGGCGGTCTACTCCCTCTTCGGGAACAAGGCCGGGCTGCTCGACAGCCTGTACCAGGAGGCGGTCCGGCTGTTCATCGCACGCCTGGACACCGTCGACTCCTCCGACGACCCCTCGGCCGACGTCGTGCGGCTCGGCGTCGCCTACCGGGAGTACGCCCTCGCCAACCCCCATCTGTACGGGATCGTGTTCGCCGACCGCGGCGACTACGAACCGACGCCCGAACGCCGCAACGAGGCCGGCTCGACCATCCAGCCGCTCGTGGACGCGGTGCTGCGAGGGCAGGCGGCCGGACAGTTCCAGGTGGGCTCGGCCGAGGTCATCGCGCTGTCCTGCTGGGGCGCGGCCCACGGCCTGGTCTCCCTGGAACTGTCCGGCAACGCCCCGCCGGGGCTCGACATCGGGGCCGCCTACGAGGAGACCCTGGACGCCGTGGTCAGCGGCTGGCGTGCCCGTGGCGCGGAGGCCGCGGCACGGGCCGCCTCGTCCTAGGACCCGTCGTCGAGGGCGACGCCCTCCGCCAGGAACACCTCGCGCCCGGCACGGGTGCCCCGCCACTGCCCGGACACCGCTCCCCTCCGCACCAGGTCGACCCGCTGCGCCCCCGGGCTCAGCACCAGCCGCCCGATCGTGAGGGTGCCCGGGGAGTCCCGGTCGTGGGAGCGGTCCGTCTCGCGCACGATCGTCTCGACGGCCGCGGGCGAAAGGGTGTGGGCGGGCGGGAACGACGTCGTCCACAGGTCGGCCGGCGCCACCGGGGTGAGTGCGAACCCGCCCGCCTCGCCGGGCTCCGGCCGTTCCTCCCGGAACACCACCCCGGACCAGTCCAGCCACCCGGTGTCCGGGGCGGCCGGGCCGGACGGCTCCGGACGGGCGGCGGGCGGCGCCGCGGGGAGCGCGGCGGGCTCGGGCCCGTACACCAGGGTGGCGCTCGCCACGTGCTCGCCGGCCGGATCGGACACGGTGACGTCCACCTGCCACACCCCGTCCCGCCGCACGCCCTCGGCCCTCCGGTGCAGGACCAGGCGTCCGCCGGTGAACCGGAGCCCGGCCAGGCGCACCGCGAACCGGTGCACCTCCCGCAGGTGCAGCAGCGGCCAGCCCTCCGGCACCACCCAGTCGCCCGCGGAGACCAGGTGCTCCAGGACGACGCCGACGGGGACGGCGGGCGCGTCCTCGATGCGCAGCTCCGTCAGACACGGGTGCGCTCCGGCCTCCAGCGTCCACCGGGTGCGCATCGAGCGGAACAGGGCGTACTCCTCGACCTCGCCGAGGTGGTGGTCCAGCGCGTGCAGCCGGGGCAGGTCCGGGTGGCCGGTCAGCATGCCGAACCCCCGTAGCTGCCCCGGTGCCAGGACGGCTCCGATACGGCCCAGGAACACCGTCTCACCGGTGTGCCCGGAAGCGATCTCCTCGGCCCAGCGCCGGGCGCCCTCAAAGGGGTCGAGCGTGGAGACGTACCGGACGGCCGCGGAGTAGTTGGCGATGACGCCGAGGCGTTCCCAGGTCGGCCAGCACAGAGTCTGCACCGGCAGCCCGAGGTCGTCGCGGGCCCAGAATCCGAGCCGGGCCAGCGCCTCGTTGCCCGCCGCGTAGTCGATCTGGCCGACCATCCCGCCCATCCGGCCGGCCAGTGACCCCACATTGCTCAGCAGCCGCAGCGCGGCCCGGCGTTCGGGCCGGGCGAGGATCGCGCGGACCAGCTGGGCGAAGCCGGTCACCTTGACGTCGACCGTACGGATCACGGACTCGGCGGACTTGCGGTCGAAGCGGGCCGGCTCGTCGATGCCGGCGTTGTGCACGACGTACTGCGGGCCGTCGCCGAGTGCGGCGAAGACACTCTCGACCTGCTCGGCGTCCGTGCAGTCGCAGCGCAGATAGGTGATGCGCAATCCGTCCGCGGCCGCCCCGCGCAGATTGCCCAGGACGGTACGGGCCTCGTCCGCCCGGCGGATCTCCCGGCGCAGCCCGGCCAGTTCGCCCGGGGTGCGGGCCCGCGCCATCCGGCGGCGCCGCCACAGCGCGAACGCCTCGTCGTCCAGGGAGGTGGCCTCCCCCTCCTCCGGCAGCTCGCCGCGGCCGGTGACCACGACACGGCAGCCGAAGGTCTCGGCGAACGAGCGGGCGGCGGCGAACCCGACCCCGCGCGCGCCGCCGGTGATCAGCACGGTGTCCTCGGGCCCGGGCGGCCGGGGCCCCGGCGGGCAGGCGGGCGACGGCCGCCCGGCCAGCACATGGCGCACCCCGTCCCGGTAGCCGACCTCGAACTGGGCGGGCGCCACGTACTCGCGCTCGACGGCGTCCGCGATCGCCGAGGCGTCGGACCGGTCCAGGTCGACCACCACCACTCCGGCGGCGGGGAGTTCGCGCGGCAGGCACTTGGCGAGTCCGGCCCAGATGCCGCCCAGCGGCTGCGGCACCCGGCCCGCTCCGTGGCCGGAGAGGCCGCCGAGGTGGGTCACGGCCAGATACACATGGCGGCCGAAGCGCGCTTCCTCGCTCCAGCGGCCGTAGGCGGCCTGGATCGCCGCGGTGGTGCGCGCGAGCGCGGACCGCCAGCCGGTGTCGCCCAGTTCGTAGGTCCGGCCCGTCACGTTGAGGTCGACGATGCCGTCCCAGCCCTCGGCGGTGAGCGGGGTGCCGGGGTCCGACCGCACGACCAGCGCACCCCGCTCCCCCAGCTCCCCGGCGACGGCCGCCACCAGGGCGGCCGACTCGCCGACCAGCAGGATCCGCCGCCCCGCCAGCGGGCGGGCGGCGGCGGCAGCGGGGTGCGGGACCGGGACCGGTTCCCAGACGAACCGGTCCACCGGGCGTACGAACGCGTCCGGGTCGAAGGAGGAGAGGTGGGGGCGGAGCGCCGGCCACTCGGCCGCCCGCGGGGCTTCGGTGGAGGCTGTCATCGGGTGCGCTCCCGGACCTGTACGCGCATGCCGCCCTTGGGGAACAGCGTGATGAACGCGCCGCCGCGGACCGTTTCCCGCTCCACGGAGACGTGGTAGCGGCCGAAGACCGCGGCGACCGTCTGCTGGAGCAGCGCCAGCCCCATGCGCTTGCCGATGCACTGGCGCCGCCCGCCTCCGAACGGCAGGTAGGCGGAGCGGTCCCGGGTGGTGGGGACTCCCGGCCGGAAGCGCTCGGGGTCGAAGCGCTCGGGGTCCTCCCACTGCTCCGGGTTGTAGTGGGCCCCGTACACGGAGACGAGCAGCGGGGTGCCCGCGGGGATGCTGTGACCGGCCAGGACGTCGTCCTCGATCGCCTCGCGGGTGAACTGCCACACCGGCGGGTGCATCCGCAGGCTCTCGTCCACCACCATCGCGGTGTAGGTGAGAGCGTCCAGCTCCGCGGCGGCCGGCGGGCGGCCGCCCAGCACCCGGTCCGTCTCCTCCTCCAGGCGCTCGCGCACCTCGGACTGGCGGGCGGCTTCGTACAGCGTCCAGGTCAGCGACAGCGCCGTCGTCTCGACGCCCGCCAGGAAGAGGGTGACCAGGTCGGCCCAGAGGGCGTCGTCCGGGAGGTCCGCCTCGCGGATGAGCGTGGCGACCTCGCCGCCGACACCGCGGTCCACGTCCCGTGCCGCCTCGGCGACGACGCGCTCCAGGGTGCGCCGGGCCCGCGCCACCCGGCGGCGGTAGGGGGTCGGGACGAACGACGGGATCGCCTTGTCCACCGAGCCGACGTTCTTGAAGATCGCTTCGAGGGCGACCGAGACCGCCTCGGCGAACTCGCCGCCGTCCTGGGAGAGGTCCTTGCCCACCAGGGCGATGCCCATCACCCGTGAGGTCAGACTCATCGCCTCCTGGAAGAGGTCGAACGGCTTGCCGCTGCACGCGTGTTCGGCGAACCGGTCGAGCAGTGCGGCGACCGCTTCATCACTGTGCGCGCCCCGGGCGGCGATGGCGTTCGGGGTGAACGCCGAGTTGACGGCCTTGCGGTGGACGCGCCAGTCCCCGTCGTCCAGGGTCAGCAGCCCGCGCCCCATGAACAGTTCGAACGCCTCGTAGTACGCGCCGCGCGCGTAGTTGTCGGCGTTGCCCTGGAGCACGCGGCGGATGCCGTCGGGCGCGGAGACCTGGACGGTCGGATTGTGCGGCAGGATCGGCAGCTTCACGACGGTGCCGTGGTCGCGCTGGGCGCGCAGCGAGTAGCCGGGGGGATCGGCGGCGTACGCGACGGTGGACATGATCGGGGAGGAGCGGGGGAATCTCGTCGGCCCCTCGACCGGCTTCGCCCGCGCTCCGGTCACCGGGCAGACGGCGGCGTCCGGCGGCGACGGGGTGGTGGTCAGGTCGTCGGGTGTGTCGGTCATGGTGTCGTCTCCTCGGCTGGGCTGCGGCGTCCGCGGTACTCGCCGGTGGTCTGGTTCACATGGCCGAGCACGGCTCCGGTCATGTCCTTGATCTGCAGGACGACGTCCCCGGCGGCGGTGACCGCGACCGAGCGGTTCTCCTCCGCGCTCTCCAGATCGAGGCGTGCGGGCAGGGAGTAGAGCTCGACCCGGGTGCCGGCGGCGGCCAGCGTGGCGTCGGTGTGCCCCCCGTACAGGTCGATGCGGCGGATGGTGCGCGGAACGGCGAGGGGTATCCAGTCGCCGTCGCTCCGGTCGAGGACGGAGGTCCGGGCCAGGCCGTCGAGCAGGACGGAGGGCACGACGAGGCCGGAGAACCAGCGCTCGATGCCCGGCCGGTCCGGTACGTAGCGGGCGCGTCGGCCGTGCGGGTGGGCCCGGGTGTCGCCGGTGGAGACGAAGACCCCGCTCAGCAGGACGGCGGGATTGGGCAGGTGGTACGGGTCGGCCACCGGCTCGACGCCCTGGTCGTTCCAGTGCTCCCAGCGCGGCGCGGTCACGGGTTCGTCCCGCAGCCGGACGCGGGCGGAGAAGTGGCGGCGGTCCTTGACGAGCAGCTGCCCCCCGGGGGCCAGCACGTCGCCCGTCACCTCGACGTCGACGACGGACTCGCGCGGCCCGCTCTCCACCAGGCGGGCGGTGATCTTCTTGGTCTCGCCGCGGCCGGGCCGGTAGACGCGCAGGAACGCGTCGAGCCGGATGTCCTCCAGCACGGCCGGGACGCGGCCGGGCACCAGGTGCATGGCGGCCTGCGCGGCGAGTTCGGGGACGAAGGTGCCGGGCAGGGTCGGGTAGCCGTTGACGACGTGCTCGCGCAGGTAGGCGTCCCGTTCCAGGGTGAAGGTGCGCACCACGGTGAGCCGGTCGGCACGGCGGTCGACGATGTCGTCGACGAAGAAGTCGGGCAGCGCCGGGCGGACGGGTCCCGCGGCCGGGACCGGGCTCGCGGCGACCGGGGCGGGGGCGGTAGAGGCCGAGGCGGTCGGGGCGGGGGCCGGCGCCGATTCCGGAGGCGCGTCCGGGACGCGGCAGAAGTCCAGGTAGCCCGGTGCGGCCAGCTCCATCGTCGCCCGCTCCGCGTCCCCGAACAGCACGGTGAGCGGCGTCGGTTCGGCCTGGTCGATCTCGTGGAGGAAGTGGTCGATGCCCTCCGGCGTGGGCATGGCGGTGAACTGTGCGCTCTTGGCCAGGAACCTCCGCATGATCGGGGTCGCGCCGAGGCCGACATCGCGCCACAGCGTCCAGCCGATGGTGAACTCGCCCGACCCCCGGGCCGCGCTGTAGGCGGCCGCGGTGTTGAGGTAGTCGTTCGCCGACCCGTAGTCGGTCTCGCCGTTCTGTCCGGTGAAGCCGACGAAGGAGCCGAAGTTGCACCAGCGGCGGGGCTGCCGGTCGCCGAACGCCGCCTTGAGGTTGATGTGGGTGCGTACCTTCAGGTCGCGCACGGTACGGAAGTCGGCGAGGCTCTTCTTGGCCACGGAGGCCGCCCGGTTGGTGCCCGCGATGTTGAGCAGCAGGTCGACGCCGTCCCTCTCCACCGACTCGATCCGGGCGACGACCTCCCGTACGGCCTCCGGATCACGGAGGTCGCAGGCGTGGTAGGTCACCCGGTCCGGACCGCAGGTCTCCTCGAGCGTGCGCACCGTGGCGCGCACCTCGGCGGCGGCGGCCAGCCGGTCGTAGGCCGCGTTGGCCTCCCGCACGGTGAGCCGGTCCGGACTGGTGCTGCGGGCTCTGATGAACTCCTGCCGCCCGACGGCTTCTTCGGGCGCACCGGCGCCGAGCGGGGTGGAGCCGATGATGTGGAACCGGGGCCGGTCGCGGCGGGCCAGCGCCGTGAGGAGCGTCGCCCCGATGCCCCGGCCGCCGCCCGCCGCGACGACGGTCCGCAGTGGCTTCGGGGCGGCCGCGGTGGTCCCCGGGTCCCGCACGGCCTTGAGCAGGAGGCGGACGCCGCCGGCGAACGCGACGACGGGCAGGAGCTGCCCGGCCAGGGACTCCGCGGCCGCGTCGGCCTCGGCCTCCTCCAGCACAGCGGCCTCGTGGACGACCGCGACCACCGAGGAGGCCGGCCACTCCAGGGCCAGGCTCTTGGCGAACCCGGAGAACAGGCCGGTGCTCGGGTGCTGCACCCGGTCGGCGTCGATGCCGCCCAGGATGACGAGTACGAACGACTCGGGCAGCGCGGGGAGCCCGGCACACGCCTTCGCGGTACGGAAGAGTGCGTCGTGCAGCGTCAGCAGCCGCTCGGAGGGGCCCCGGAGCCTGTCCTCCCGGCTCAGGTCGACCACCACCCGCACATGGCGCGGGGCGGCTCGCCGGACGGCCTCCTCCAGGGCCTCCTCCTGCGACAGCGGCAACAGCTCCGTGTCCGGCGGCAGGTCGTACGCGCCGAGCGCCGCCAGACCGTGCGTCAGCAGGGCGGTGGACGGCGGGAACAGCGGTGCCGGCGGACCGGGTTCCGCACGCGGCGCCGGGGCGAGCCGCAGGACGTGCCGGTCCAGGAGCCGCGGCTCGGCGGGCTCCTCCTCGGCGGCGGGGCGGCTCAGCCGCAGCCTGCGGGCGGGCCCGCCCGGCTCCGGGGCCCGCTCGATCACCGCGGTGCCGGGGCCCGGCGTCGTCCGGCCGGGCTCGGACCGGGTGAGGAAGGCGATCAGTTCCCGGGCGCCCTCGGCGCCCAGCAGGGTGGTGGCTCCCTGTTGCGAGGGGTTCACACCGCCACGCTCCTTTCCACAACGGCCAGCACGGGGAGGCCGGCCTCCTCGGCGAGCGATCTGCGGGTCATGACGAACAGGAAGGCTCCTTCGGCGGGCCGGCGGCCCTCGTCGTCGTTCCACCCGGGCAGGGCCGTGCCGTTGACCCCCGCGACCAGCGCGACGTCGATCTCGCGGAAGTCCAGGTAGGCCCCCGCCACGTCGAACGCCTCCAGCAGGGACGCCTCCCCGGCGTCGACCGTGATGTTGAGGCCGCGCAGGTCGAAGTAGTTCGACAGCCGCGCCGCGATGACGTTGGGCATCGCCCCGGGGAAGGAGTCCTCCGTCGGCGCGGCGATCAGGCCGGTGGCCCGCTCCTCCAGCCGGGTCACGAACTTCTCCGTCGCGGGCCCGCCCGCTCCCGCCACCACATGGCGGATCTCGTCGAGGTAGGCACGGGACTTGTAGAGCAGGGCGTTGCGTGTGGCCCCGGTGTGGCCGACCACGACCCCGGTGGTCCGGTGGTGGCTCAGGCACAGCTCCCGCACCGGCTCGTCCAGGTCCTGCATGCAGCGGATCATGGCCAGCTGGGTGCGGTCGGTGGTTCGGGCGGTGGGCGGCGGCATCCGCAGTTGCTGGAACGGCGGTACGGGGTAGGTCATGCCGAACGACGGCGCGAACTCCTCGTCGGCGTCCCCCGCCGCCCAGGCGGCGACCTCCTCGGACGAGGGGCCGCCCGGCAACCGGGAGGACCAGCCGACCAGGACGAGGTCCTCGCCGAGTGGAGCGGGCAGGGCCGCCGGATGCCCGGACCGGACGGCCGCGTGGTCCTCGGAGATGATCACGTGGGCGTTGGTGCCGCCGAATCCGAAGCCGGAGACCGCCGCGCGGCGCGGACGGGCGCTGTCGACGGGCCAGGCCACGGGTTCCTTCGGCACGGTGAGCCCCGTGGCACGGTCGGCGAGGGCGTCGGGCAGCCGGGAGAACCGGTACTGCGCGGGGATCGTTCCGTGGCGCAGCGCCAGCAGGGTGTGGATCACCGAGACCACTCCGGCCGCCCAGCCGCAGTGCCCGACCAGGGACTTGTTGGAGGTGACCTGCTGGACTCGGTCGCCCGCATAGCCCTGGGCGAGGCTGGTGAACTCCGCCTCGTCGCCGGCGGGAGTGCCGGTGGCGTGGGCGACGATCCAGTCGATGTCGTCCGGGCCGAGCCCGCTGCGCTCGAACGCCCGCTCCACGGCCAGCTCCTGGCCGGCCGGGGCCGGTGCGTAGATGGCCTTGCCCCGGCCGTCGGCCGACAGGCCGATCGCCGAGATGACGCCCAGGACCCGGTCCCCGTCCGCGCGGGCGCGCGAGAGCCGCTTGAGCACGACGAGTCCGGCGCCGTCGGAGAACAGGGCCCCGTCCGCACCGGCGTCGAGAGCCCGTACGGCCCCGCCCGCCGAGAGCCCGTTCAGCTTGGCGAACAGGATCGAACCGCTGGGGGCGAGGGCGAAGGAGCCTCCGCACACCGCCACGTCGCTGCGGCCCGCGAGGAGGTCGCGCACCCCGAGGTCCATCGCGTACAGCGAGGAGGAGCAGGCGGTGTCCACCATGTGCAGCCGGGTGCCGTCCGGCAGGATGCCGTCCATCGCGTCGCGGCCGACGCGATGCGGGTGGCGTGCCTCCCCGGGCTCGCCGCCCCGGCCGAACCTCCGGCGCAGGGCGTCCCCGACCGGGCCGCGCACGGCGTCGTCGCCGTCCTCGGCCAGGGTCTCCAGGGCGTGGCCCAGCACATACGCCTCTTCGAGGTGCTGGCTGCCGTCGGGGGTGTAGCCGACGCAGAAGGAGAAGCGGTCGCCCTCCGCGCGGCCCACGCCCTCGAGTGCCTGGTGGAGGCTGTGCCGCAGCCAGAGCGCGGTGTGGTCGAGTCCGGCGTCGGCGAGTCCCTCCTCACGGAGCTTGTCGTGGGGGCGGAAGCCGGTGATGAAGCCGGAGCGCCGCTGGTAGGTCTTGTCGGGCGCCCGGCGGTCCTCGGCGTGGAAGCGCGAGATGTCCCAGCGGTCTCGGGGCGCGTCAACGAAGAGCTCGGCCCCGTCGGTGAGCAGCCGCCAGAACTCCTCCGGGGAGGAGGCTCCGGGGATGGCGAGCCCCATCCCGACCACGGCGATGGGGTCGTCGTCCGGTGCTTCCGGCGGGAGCGTCGCAGCGGCGGGAGCGGGCATCTCCTCGTCCGGCGCGGGGATCTCCTCGTCCGGCGCGGCCCGGAGCGCCGCTCGCCGCTTCTCCTGCGGCGCCGTCTCCTCCGCCGCGCGCGGTTCGGCCTCCTCCACCGCGAGCCGCTCGGCCTCCGGCGCCGCTTGCCGCGTCTCCTCCGGCACCGCTTCCGGCGTCGGGGACATCGCGGAACGCAGCAGCGTGAGTCCGCCGTCCGCCAGGACCGTCTGCCCCGTCACCCAGCCCGAACGCTCCGAGCTGAGGAACAGGACGACCTCGGCCAGGTCCTCGGGCCGGCCGAGCCGCGACAGCGGGGTCGCCGCCACGGTGTTCGCCCGGACGTCGTCGAAGTCCGGGAACAGCCGCCCCACCGGATTGTCGATGAGACCGCACGAGGCCGCGTTGACCCGGATTCCGTCCTGGGCGAGCTCCGCCGCCAGATAGCGCGTCAGCGACTCCAGCGCCGCCTTCGAGACGCCGACCGGCAGGTAGTTGGCCGGTGCCGTGGAAGAGCCGAGGGAGGAGACGTTGACGATCGCGCCACCCCGCCCGCCGGACGCCGCCAGCAGCGGACGGGCGTACTGGGCGCACCACAGCGGCCCTTTGACGTTGGTGGCGTACGTCCGGTCGAGCAGGTCGTCGGTGATCTCGTCGAAGGGCACGAAGGAGCCGGCGGCGGCGTTGTTCACCAGGATGTCGAGCCGGCCGTGCTCCTCCGCGATCTCCGCGAACATGCGCTCGACCTGGGCCCGTCGTGCCACCGATCCACGGATCAGCCGTACGTCGAGGCCCCGGTCGACGAGCGCCCGCGCCTGCTCCTTGGCGGCGTCGTAGGAGTGGAAGCAGTTCAGCAGGACGGTCGCGCCGCGCTCCGCGAGCCGTTCGACGATGACACGGCCGACACTGCCCGCGCCGCCGGTGACCAGGGCGACGCGTCCGGCGAACTCCGCGTCGGCGCGGAGGGCGGGATGCGTCATCGTCCGGCCGCGCTTCCGGCGTCCGCGCCGTCGGTGACGCCGGCCGCCACGAAGTCGACGACCTTGCCGAAGGTGTCGTAGTCGGCGACACGCAGCCCGGCGGGCGGCAGGCCGAGACCGAAGCGGTCCCCCAGCCTGCTGAGCAGCTCGGTCTGCTTGACCGAGTCGACCCCGAGGTCCGCCTCCAGCTGCACGTCGTCCGTGAACACCTCCTCCGGGTACTCCATCGCCTCCGCGTACAGGGCTCGTACCCGGCCGCTGAGTTCCTCGCGGTCGGGGCCGGGCGCGGCGGCGGAAGCGGTCTCCGGGGCGAGGGAGGCCGGGCCCGCGGGCGTCACGGTGGCCGCCGGGGCGGTGAACCCGGAGGCGGTGGACGCCGGAGCCGTGAACCCGGAGACCGTGGAGGCCGGGACCGTCGTCGCCGGAGCGGAACCGCGGGTCAGCGGGGGCCGCAGGGCGTCGGCCGCCGCGGCGAGCCCCGCCTCCTCGTCCCGGCCGGCCAGCGGTGCGACCACGTACGCGTCCGGCCGGGCCTGCTCCACCAGGGCGCTGAGCACCCGGCCCGCACCGGTCTCGACGAACACCCGCGCGCCTGCGGCGTGCAGTGCGGAGACGGCCGGACCGAACTCGACGGGTGTGACCAGGTGGAGGGCGAGCAGCCGGGCCAGGTCGTCCCCGTCCCGGTAGAAGCGCCCCAGGATCGGCGAGTAGACGGGCACGTCGAGCGGCCGGGACGGGAAGGAGGCGAGGCGCTCGGCCAGCACCCCGCGCGCCGTGTCCAGCAGGGGGTGGTGGAAGGGGTGCGGGGAGCGCAGCCGGGTGCGGGTGATGTCGAGCTGGGCGGCGATGGCCTCGGCCCTCGCGATCGGCTCGGCCCGGCCGGAGACCACGGACTGGGGCCCGTTGTCGACGGCGAGCACGAGGTCGGGGTCGGCGATCAGGGCGACGATCCGCTCGGCGCGTTCGCCGTCGCAGCCCAGGGCGAGCATGGCGCCACCGCTGCGGTCGTGCTCCCGCAGGACGGAGATCCGCTCGCAGAGGATCGCCGCCGCGTCGGCGAGGCTCCAGGCTCCCGCGCAGGCCAGCGCCGCGAGTTCGCCGAGGGAGTGGCCGACGTGCACCGAGGGGGCGGCCCCGCGTTCGGCGAGCAGCCGGTGGGTGGCGACGGCCGTCGTGAAGACGGCCAGCTGGAGGACGTCCGGGGCGGAGTCCAGCAGGGCGGCGGGGCTGGGCGGAGAGGGCTGGAACACGGTCGAGGACACATCGCGGCCCATCCGGTCCTTGGCGACCGCGTCCACCTCCTCGAAGGTGGCCCGTACGGTCCGGTCCCCGCTCTCCCAGAACTCCTTCAGCGCGCCGGCGCGGTACGCGCCCTGCCCGGGAAACAGCGCGACGGTCATGTCAAGTTCTCGGCTCATGGGCCTTCCCCTCGTCGTGGGTCGGTCGGCTTCCCGGATTCGGTCAGCCAGGTCTGCCGCACTGCGGCACGGTCGGCGCCCTCGACAGCGAGGGCGACCAGGTGGCGGGGGCCTGGGCGGAACAGCTCGAACGCCCAGTCGCCGGGTAGTACGGGGTCGCGCACGGTGATCAGCCCGTCCGCCGCCGGCCCCCGGGCGAAGGAGAACCCGGCGAGGCTCCGGTGCAGTCCCGTCCCCTGGGCCTTGAGGTAGGACTCCTTCAGCACCCAGAGCTCGCCGACCCGGGCGACCAGCGCGTCCGGCTCCAGGGCGGAGAGTTCCAGGAGTTCCTCGCAGGCGAAGAACCTGCTGATGTGGTGGGCCGACTCGGCGGACACGGAGGTCTGCTCCACATCGATCCCGCACGCCCGTCCCTCGGTGACGGCGCAGACCACGAGCCCCTCGGTATCGGCGAGGCTGAACCGCAGCCCCTCCCGGTCGGGTTCGGGACGGCCGTGCGGGCCGATCGTGAAGCGCCATTCCTCGGGCGGGCGGCCGGTGCGGGCGCTGAGCGCGAAGCGGCACAGCAGCCTGCGGCCCAGGAAGCGCCGCCGGTCCGCCGGACGGATGAGCCGTGCCATGCGCGTACGTTCCTCGCCGCTCAGCAGCTCCTCGCCGCCGGATTCGGCGGCGAACGCGGCGATGGCGTGCTCGGGGAGCAGCCAGATGTCGGCGGTGTCGGTGGCCGGCTCGCGGTCGACGACGGCGGAGCCCCTCACGAGACGGCCGCCCGGCCGGGCCGCGCGGCCGGCTCGTCCGCCGGGGACGGGCGGCGCTCCACGAGAGCGGCGAGCCGGTGCGCGAGGTCGAGCGACTGCTCCCGGTTGAGCCGGGGGTCGCACACGGACCGGTAGCCGCCCGGCAGGTCATCGAAGCCGACCCCCCGGCCGCCGCCGCCGACGCACTCGGCCACGTCGTCGCCGGTCAGCTCCAAATGGACGCCTCCGGGGTGCACCCCCAGGCCGCGGGTCACCTCGAAGAAGCCGGCCGCCTCGTCGAGGATGTCGTCGAACCGGCGGGTCTTGCGCCCGCAGGGGGCTCCGACCGTGTTTCCGTGCATGGGGTCGGACACCCAGCCGACGGTCATGCCTTCGGCGGTCGTCTTGCTGATCAGGTCGGGCAGCACGTCGCGGATGCGGCCCGCGCCCATCCGCACGATCAGGGTGAGCCGCCCGGGGTCGCGGTCCGGGTCCAGCCGTTCGACCAGCCGGATCACCTCGTCGGTGCCGGCCGTCGGCCCGATCTTGACCGCGATCGGATTGCCGATGCCGGCGAAGTACGCCACGTGCGCCCCGTCCAGCTGCCGGGTGCGCTCGCCGATCCACAGGAGGTGGCCGGAGGACGCGTACCGGCCGCCGGCCGGGTCGGCCCGGGTGAGGGCCCGCTCGTAGTCCAGGACGAGCCCCTCGTGGGAGGTGAACAGCTCCGCGGGCAGGTCTCCCCGCGCGGCGCCCCCTTCGTTCGCGGTGATGGCTCTGACCAGGTTGAGGGTGGCGGCCGAGGCGTCGCGGACGCGCACGAGGCGGTCGGGGTCGGGGGTGCGGTCGGCGGCGGTGAAGGCGTGGCCGTTGACGGCGTCGCCCCGGTAGACGGGCAGTTCGACGCCGTCACGGGTCTCGGTGGCCGACGAGCGGGGCTTCGCGTACTGACCCGCCAGCCGTCCGACCGCGACGACCGGCAGCTCCACGGCCCGGCCCAGCACGCCGGCCACGCGGCCGAGGGTGGTGACGGTCCGCCGGACCGAACCGGCGTCCAGCGCGTCGAGGGACTCCGCGCAGTCGCCGCCCTGGACGAGGAACGCCTCGCCCCGGGCGACCGCGGCCAGCCGGTTCTTGAGGAGGGCGCATTCGGCCGCGAGGACCAGGGGAAGGCTCCGCTCCAGGGTGGTCAGGGCGGATCGCAGCGCCGGGCCGTCGGGCCAGTGCGGCTGCTGCCGGGCGGGCGGGGCCGCCGGGCTGCCCGCGGCCGGCACGGCAGGGGCGCCGAGCAGGGAACCGGTCACGCCGTGAGCTCCACTCCGTGAGGGACCCGCGCGAGTGCGCCGGTGACCAGGTCGTCCAGGATGGCCGCGCCGTGACGTGTCATCACCGACTCGGGATGGAACTGCACCGAGGCGAAGCCGGGGCCGCGCAGCGCGTGCACCTCGCCGGTGTCCGGGTCGCGGGCGATCTCCACGTCATGGCCGACCAGCGGGCTGTGCAGCCGGTCGTCGGGGGCGTGCGCGACGAAGCTGTTGTAGAAGGCGACCTGCTGGGCGGCGCCGAAGAGGTCGACCGTCCGCCGTACGCCCTGGTTGGGGAAGTCGAGTGCGCGCAGCGGGAGTCCGAGCAGCCTGCACAGGATCTGATGGCTCAGGCAGACCGAGACGAACGGCACCCGCAGGTTGAGCAGGCTGCCGGTGACGGCCCGCAGGTAGGCGACCTTGTGGTGGCCCTCCTCGCGGGGGTCGCCCGGTCCGGGCCCGAGGACCACGAGGTCGTAGCCGGTGAACCGGTGCGGTTCGTCGAACCGGCGGACCGTGACGTCGAAGCCCAGCGACCGCAGCTGCTGGGCCCCCATCGCGGTGAAGGTGTCCTCGGCGTCGAGGACCAGGAGCCGTCCCCGGCCGGTGGGGCGCTGTGCGGCGGGGGTGATCCAGAAGTCCGAGAGCGGGCGGTTGCGTTCCCGCAGGGCGGCCCTGATCTGCGGATGGTCGTGGTGGCCGGCCGTCGGCCGGCGGCGGGGCGTGCGGTCGAGGGCGGCGAGCAGTCCGGCCGCCTTGGCCCGCGTCTCGGCGCTCTCGCCGGCGGGGTCGGAGTCCCGTACGAGTGTCGAGCCGACCGCGATCCGCATCCGGCCCCGGGCGTCGACGTCGGCCGTGCGGATCATGATGGCCGAGTCCATGCGCCGTTCGCCGTGCGGGTCGCGGCCGATCAGGGCGGCGACGCCCGCGTAGTAACCCCGCCCGCTGGGTTCGAACTTGGCGATCACCTGGCAGGCGCTCTCCACCGGGCTTCCGGTGACGGTCGGGGCGAGCAGCGTCTCGTGCAGGATCTCGCGCACGTCACGGGTGCTGCGGCCGACGATGCGGTACTCCGTGTGGGCCAGGTGCGCCATCTCCTTCAGCCCCGGCCCGACCACCCGCGCGTCGTCGCAGACCCGGCTCATCATCTTGAGTTCCTCGTCGAGCACCATGTACAGCTCGTTGGTCTCCTTGCCGTCGGCGAGGAACTCCAGCAGACCAGCGGTGTCCGGCCCGTCGGCGGGGTAGCGGTAGGTCCCGCTGATCGGGTTCATCACGGCCACGCCGCCGTCGAGGCTGACATGCCGCTCGGGGCTCGCGCCGATGAAGGTCCGCTCGCCGGTGTGGACGATGAAGATCCAGTACGCACTCGGCTCCCCGCGGAGGAGCCGCCCCCAGAAGGCCAGCGCGGTCCGCGCGGACCAGTGGGGGATCTCGGTGACGAAGGTCCGCTTGATGACGAAGTTCGCACCCGCCCCGTGGCCGATCTCCTCGGCGAGCACCCGGCGGACCAGGTCGCCGTACTCCTCGTCCTCCAGGTCGAAGTTCCCCTGCGCGCCGTCCAGTTCGACCGGCCAGGCCAGCACCTGGTCGAGCGTTCGCGCCACCGGCAGCCGCGACTGGTCGCGGACCGTCATGACCAGCAGCGGCTCACCGTCGTCGTGGTGGTCGTAGCCGCGTTCGCCGATCACCCGGTAGGGCAGCAGGACCAGGGCCTCGTGGCGGTCCGAGCCGCCGTTCGCCTCCGGCAGGTCGGCCGTGGCGGCCACTTCGGAGAAGTCGCCGAGCAGCAGGTCGACGGTGTCGGGGTGCTCGCTCTCGGGGCGGTGCAGGAGGGCGAACGGACGGTTGCCCTCCGCGAGTTCCTCAAGTGTGGTCATGACGCGCTCCCGGCCGGTGTCGCGGATGTCTTCGTCAGGGCGTCGCACACGGCCGCCGTGGTGACGGACACGCCGCAGCGGGCCGACGCGTACTGGAGGGCCATCCGGTGGTCGTCGGGGGTGAAGTCGGCCATCGCGTCGGCGACCAGGAAGGGCTGGACGCCGTGGGCGAAGGCGTCGCAGGCGGTGAGCAGGATGCCCACGTGGGCGTAGACACCGCAGATGATCAGCTGGTCGCGCCCCTGGGCGGTCAGGATGTCCAGCAGTTCGGTCCGGTGGAAGGCGCTGGCCCGCCACTTGGTGAGGACGGTGTCGTCCTCACCGGGCGCGATGACGTCCGGGATGCCCCGCTCCTCGGGCGCGGCGGACATGCCGGGACCCCAGAAGTCCTGGAGCAGCCCGCGCTCCTCGGGAGTCATGTCGCCGGGCTGGGCGGTGTAGACGACGGGGACGCCGGCCCGCGCGCAGCTCTCGCGCAGCGTGGCGACGCCCGTGAGGAGCCCCGTGCGCGGTTCGGAGCCCTCGGCGAAGGGGGCGAGGAAGTAGTGCTGCATGTCGTGCACCAGCAGTACGGCCCGGCGGGGGTCGACGGCCCAGGCCGCGGTGTTCGCCGGCAGCTCGGCGGCCCGCGGCAGGGGATAGGGGTCGATCGGCGCAATCGCCACGGAACGTGTCCTCTTCTCGCGGGAGCGGTCAGACGCCGAGCGTGGCGCCGCCGTCTACGGTCAGGTCGTGCATGGTGATGTGCGCGGCCCGCTTGGAGAGCAGGAACAGCACGGCGTCGGCGATGTGGCCGGGCTCGGCGATGCGGCCCAGCGGGATGCCGAGCCGGTAGGCGGCTGCCACCCCGTCCACGGAGGCCCGCTCGGCGGCGTCGCCCTGGAGGGCGGTGAGCATCGGGGTACGGGTGGAGCCGGGCGCGACGACGTTGCAGCGGATGTTGTGGGGGGCGAGCTCCAGGCCCAGGCACTTGGTGAACATGGCCGAGGCCGCCTTGGAGGCCGCGTAGGCGGCCATGGACATCCGGGGCGTGGCCGCCGCGTTGGAGGCGATCGTCACGATCGCACCGCGCCGCCGGGGGACCATGACTCCGGCCACCGCCCGGCTGGTGTGGAAGACGCCGCCCGCGTTGACCGCGAAGGTGGCGTCCCAGTCCGCGTCGCTCAGTTCGGCCGCCGGTCCGCTGCGGAGCACTCCGGCGGCGTTGACCAGGTTCTCGATCGGGCCGAGTTCGGCCTCCACCTTGGCGACGGCGGTGTCGACGTCCTTGCTGACGGTCACGTCCGCGGGGACCGCGAGCACCCGGGCCCCGGTCGCGCTCAGCTCGGCGGCCAGCTCCCACAGCGCCGGTACGTCGCGGTCGACGAGTCCGACCGGGAGCCCGGCGGCCGTCAGGGCGCGTACGACCTCGGCCCCGATGCCGCCGGCGGCCCCGGTGACCAGCGCCACGCCGGACAGCGGATCGCTCATCGGGTCCACCCCCCGACGACCCGTCCGACGACCTCGCCGGGGATGCCCAGCGCGCGGGTGGAGAACGAGGCGAGGGCGTCCAGGTAGCGCTCCTGGAGCCCGCTCTCGTCGACCTCGACGCCCCGCCCCCCGGACAGCAGGGTCCGGCCGCCCACGATGACGGTGTCCACGTCGGCCGAACCGGCCAGCCACAGGAAGCCCTCCAGCGGGCGGGGGTTGAGCAGATAGCGCCAGTCGTCCGTCCGTACGAAAACCAGGTCGGCCTGCTTTCCGGCCTCCAGGCTGCCCACGGCGTCGTCCCAGCGCAGCCCCTTGGCCGCGATCCTGGTGCCCATAGCCAGCGCGTCGGTGGGCAGCACCTCGGTCTGGTCGGCGCTCATCTCGTTGTACATCTGCCAGGCGGCGCGCATCGTCTCCGCGATCCCGGCGCTCGGCATGGAGGAGCCGTCCGTGGACAGCGACACGTCCAGGCCCTGCCGGCGCAGTGCGGGCACGACGCCCGTCTCGGTGAGCGAGGACTCGCCGGAGGGGCCGTACTTCCCGGGCGAGTGGCTGATGTGGGCGCGGCCCGCGACCATGAGCTTCTGCTCGTCCTCGTCGAGGAAGGCGCAGTGGCCGGCCATCAGCCGTTCGTCGACCAGTCCGAATTCGGCCAGCCTGCGGACCCCGGTCTGCCCGTAGTAGGTGCGCATCAGCGCGACCTCGTTGCGCAGCGCGCCCACGTGGGTGGCGAAGCCCAGGTCGTGCCGGGCGACGAGGTCGGCCATGCCGCGGGCCAGTTCGTCGGTCATGTTGGTGACGTAGGCGATGCTGGGGCGGACCCGGACGCGGCCGGAGGTGTCCCGGCCCGTCAGCTCCAGCAGCTCCTCGACCCGCGCGAGGACCCCGTCGGCGTCCCGGGTGCGGACGAAGCGGCTCTGATCGGGCGGGCAGACGGCGTCGGAGGCCCAGGTGCTCGCGGAGAAGCGGATGCCCAGGCGCTGTGCGGCGGCGACCATGGAGTGCGGGCGGTTGAGCGATCCCATGTCGCCGAGGGTGGTGACGCCGCCGCGCAGCTGGGTCCACATCGAGTATTCGGCGATGGCCTGCGCCTCGTCGGGGGTCATCGCGTCGATGAGGCCGTCGAAGCGGTCGAAGGTGGCGGAGATCTGGTGCATGTCGCCGCCGCCGCCCATGAACGCGACCTGGTCCTCGCGGTCTGAGGCCGGGCGCAGGGCGCCGCGCATCGGGAGGCGCATGGCGAACATCTCGTGCCAGTGCGCGTTGACGAAGCCGGGCAGCACCATCATGCCGCGGGCGTCGCGGCGGCGCAGGCCCGTTCGCTGCTGCGGGGTGAGGGCGGCGACGGCCCGCTCGACGTCGGCGGCGGGGCCGACGGCCGCGATCGTTCCGTCCACCAGCAGGACGGCGCCGCCGGCGTGGACGCTCTCCCGGGCGTCCGCCGTGTAGACGGTGCCGCCCGTGATCAGTTCGGCGCTCACCGCTCCGCTCCCGAGCCGGCCGCCGGAGCGTCGCTCACGCCGGCGAAGTGGGCGAGCCAGCCGTTCAGGGTCGGGGCGGCGACCAGGGCGTCGAACTGGGCGGGGACGCCGCTCTTGCGCCAGCGGCTGATGAGCCGCATGATCTCCAGCGAACTCAGGCCGAGCACGACGAGGTTGGCGTCGGGCTCGATGTCCGCCGGGTCGATGCCCAGCAGCGGCGCGAGGGTCTCGCGCAGGTCCTGCTCCGTCGGGTTCGGGGACTTGTCCACGTCAGCCTTCCTGCTCGGACGCCGCGAATGCCGCCAGCGCCTTCTTGTCGACCTTGCCGAGAGGGGTGAGGGGCAGCTCGGGCACGTAGTGCACGGCGTCGGGCAGTTTGTAGTCCGCGACACCGCGCGCGTGCACGGCCCGCTTGAGGTCGGCCAGCGGCCGCCGCGGCCCGTCCGCGACGAGGCAGGCGCAGATCCGCTCGCCGAGGAACGGGTCGGGGACTCCGATCACCGCGGCCGACGCGATTCCGTCGAGTGCCAGGAGGTGGTCCTCCACCTCGCCGGCGGAGACCTTGTCGCCGCCCCGGATGATCATTTCCTTGATGCGGCCCTCGATGACCAGGTCGCCGTCCTCGGTGAGGCGGGCCAGGTCACCGGTCCGGTAGAAGCCGTCGTCGGTGAAGGCACGCCGGTTGTACTCGGGTACGCCGTAGTAGCCGCGCAGGGTGTACGGACCCCGGGTGATGAGCTCGCCCACCGATCCGGCGGGGAGCGCGGCGCCGTTCTCGTCGACGATGCGGAGCTCGTCGGCGTCCGAGATCGGCTTGCCCTGCGTGGTCAGCACCGACTCGGCCGGGTCGTCGGGCCGGCTGAAGGTCAGCAGTCCTTCGGCCATGCCGAACACCTGCTGGAGCGAGCAGCCCAGGGCGGGGGCGATACGGGCCGTGAACTCGCGCAGCATCCGCGCTCCGCCGACCTGCACCAGCCGCAGGCTGCCGAGGTCGTCCTCGCTCCACTCGGCGGCCTCCAGCCACAGCTGCACGATGGAGGGCACCATCGCGGTCGTGGTGACACGGTGCCGCTCGATCAGGGGGAAGCAGTCCAGCGGGTTGGGGGTGTCGGCGAGCACGGCGGTGCCCCCGGTCATCAGCGTGCCGATCACGCCGGGGCAGCCGTAGGCGAAGTTGAACGCGACGGGGAGCACGGCGAGGTAGGTGTCGGCGGCCGTCAGCTCGCACACCTCGGCGGCCCGCCCGGCCTGGTAGACGTAGTCGTCGTGGGTGCGGGGGATCAGCTTGGGCAGGGCCGTCGTACCACCGGAGAGCAGGAAGAACGCCACGTCGGACGGGTCGGGCTCGGGCAGCGGACGCGGGTCGGGGGTGGCGGCCTCCAGCTCGGACACGGTGACGAACCCCTCCTCCTTCGCTCCGAGTACGAAGAGCGAGCGGAGGGTGTCACTGGCGCCCCGGACCTTGCGGGCCATCTCCCGGTGGTCGAAGCCGCGGTGGTCCTCGGGCAGGACGTAGGCGGTGGCGCCGCTCAGCTCCACGAGGTGGCTGATCTCGGTCTCGCGGTGCGCGGGCAGGGAGAAGACGAGCTTGGCGCCGATCCGCATCAGCGCGAAGGAGATCGCCACGAACTCCGGCACGTTGGGGAGCTGGACCACGACCCGGTCGTCCGCCCGGACGCCGTGCTCCAGGAAGCCCGCGGCGAGCCGGTCGGCCCAGCGGTCGAGTTCGGTGTAGGTGATGCGCCGGTCGCCGTGGACCAGCGCGGTGTCGGAGCCGTGCCTTCGGGCGGCGTCGCGCAGCACCGTGCCGAGCGTCTCACCGCGCCAGAGGCCCTGTTCGCGGTAGCTCTGCGCCACGTCGGGCGGCCAGGGTGTGCATCCGGCGAGCATGGTGGTCTCCCCTCACTCCGATTCGGGCGCGGACTCGGTGATGGTCACGACGGCGGCGCCGGCCTCCATGCCGGTGCTGGCGCCGATCAGCAGGACGTTGTCGCCGGGGCCGACCTCGCCGCCGCGCCAGAGGTGTTCGAGGCCGAGGAACAGGTCGGCGGCTCCGGTGTGCCCGATGGTGCTGACGTAGTCCCAGACGTTCTTCTCGTCGGGGACGTCCAGCGGCAGCAGGAACATGGCCTCCAGGGCGGGCCGTGCGAAGCCGACGTGGCAGACGCGGCTGATCTGGTCGAGGGTGAGGCCGGCTTCCTTCAGGGTGCGTTCGGCGATCTCGGCGACCCGGTCGCCGAAGTTCTTGATCGGCGGGGCCTGGCCGGCGGCCCACTGCTCCCGGACCTTCTCGGCCCGCTCGGAGAAGTTCAGGCCCCTGCCCCGCGTGACGCCCGGCGGGAAGAGCTCCTCGCCCGCGCGGTGCAGGATCTCCATCGAGGAGTCGGAGAGCGAACCGACCGCGAGGAGCCGGGCGAATCCGGAGCGGCGGGAGAGGACCACGGCCGACCCGGCGTCGGCCAGCACGAACAGCCCGGAAGCCTGCCAGCGCTGGACGCCCGGCGTGGAGTAGTTGTCGCCCGTCGTGATGAGCGCCGCCTCGTGCGTGGGGTTGGCGATGAGCCGGTTGGCCGCCGCCTCCACCGAGGCGAGCATGCCGAGGCAGCCCTGCTTGATCTCCACGGCGGGGATCGGGCGGTCGAGGGTGTTGTTCAGGACGTAGTGCCCGGCCGACCAGCCGTCGGGGCCCTGGTGGTAGGTGTAGCTGTGCAGCAGGATGCCGAAGTCGTCCGGCGTGTGACCGGATCCGGCCAGGGCGGTGCGGGCGGCCTCGATGGCCATGTCGGGGGCGGGCGTCGACTCGCTGACAGCCGCGGAACGCATGCCGGAGGACTCCCGCGCCGCCTCCTCGTACAGCCCCTCCGCTACCGCGCGCTCGGCCGGGTACAGGGGTGGCAGGTGACTGCCGATCCCGGCGAGATACAGGTTCTCGGTCCTCATCGCGCCGACTCCTTCGTGGTGGGTGGCCTTGGCCGCAAGCACAACAGCTCCGGCCTCGGACCCTCATGAGTAGGCGGTACTCAACACCCCCTCTTAGACAGCGTCTAAGAAAAGCTGTGCTGGGCAGCGCCGACGCCTCGCGCCGGCCGCCCGCTCAAGCGCGACTTGAGTAGCGACTACTCGGGCGCGCTCCGGCCCCCGGTGCTGTGCTGTGCGCGTAACCGCCGCGCGCCGCAGCCCGCGGCCCTGGGCACAGACGAGGGAGATCCGATGTCGTTGCCGCGTCCGGAACCGGGCGACTGGTCCAACCCCGCCGAACTCGCGCGACTCCAGGCGGCCGAGCTGCCCAGGGTGCTCGCCCAGGCGATGCGTTCGCCCTTCTACGCGGCCCGTTACGCGGGCCGGGCGGCGCCGGCCGGAGCGGCGGACTTCGCCGGGATCGAGCTGACCACCAAGCAGGACCTGCGGGACCAGTACCCGTTCGGGATGCTCGCCGTCGACCGCGAACGGCTCGCCACCTACCACGAGTCCAGCGGCACCTCCGGCGAACCGACCGCCTCTTACTACACCGACGAGGACTGGCAGGACCTGGCCGAGCGCTACGCCCGCAAGTGGGTCGGCATCAACCCCTCCGACACCTTCCTCGTCCGCACCCCCTACGGCCTGGTCATCACCGCCCATCTGGCCCAGGCCGCCGGACGGCTGCGCGGGGCCACCATCGTGCCGGGCGACGCCCGTTCACTGGCCACGCCGCTGCCCCGGATGGTGCGGGTGATGCGCGCCCTGGACGTCTCCCTCACCTGGTGCAATCCCACCGAGATCATGATGCTCGCGGCCACCGCGAAGGCCGCCGGGCTCCGGCCCGACCAGGACTTCCCCGCCCTGCGGGCGATGTTCACCGCCGCCGAACCGCTCACCGAGGTGCGGCGGCGGCGGCTCAGCGAGATCTGGGGCGGCATCCCGGTCGTCGAGGAGTACGGCTCCACCGAGACGGGCACCATCGCCGGCCAGTGCCCCCAGGGCTCCCTGCACCTGTGGGCGGACCGCGCGGTCTTCGAGGTGTGGGACCCGCGGACCGGGAAGCTCTCCGCCACCGGGCGCGGCCAGCTGGTGGTGACCCCGCTCCACCGGGAGGCCATGCCCCTGCTGCGCTACAACCTCGCCGACGACGTCGAGGTCGCCGCCGACGGCTGCGCCTGCGACTGGGTCCTGCCCACGGTCCGGGTGCTGGGCCGGTCCGGCGCGGGGTACCCCGTGGGCTCCGGCACCGTCACCCAGCAGCGCCTGGAGGAGCTGGTGTTCAGCCTGCCCTACGAGTACGACGTGATGTTCTGGCGGGCCAGGGCCGAACCGGACCTGCTGCGCGTCGAGTTCGAGGCCCCGGACGCCGTGCGCGAGCGGGCCGTCAAGGAGCTGACCCGGCTGATCGACCGGGAGCTGGGCGTGCCGCACGACATCACCGGACTGCCGCTCGGCACGCTCGTCCCCACCTCGGCGCTCACCGCCCAGCGGGACATCCTCAAGGCCCGCTACCTCTTCGGCGAGGGCGAGGACTGGGACAAGGCGGTCATGTACGCATGATCCCCGAGCCGTGCCCGGCCCCGGTCCGCGCCCGCCCCACCGGCCTCCGGCCGGACTGCCCTCGCCCCCCGTCGTCCGGAGCGGACGACGACGCCCCGACCCGTGAGCGGTGACCCATGGTGAGTGAAATGACCTCTCTGCCGCCGTCCCCCGACGAGCCGATCGCCGTCGTCGGCATCGGCTGCCGCTTCCCCGGCGGCATCAACTCCCCGCAGGACTTCTGGACGCTGTTGATGAACGAGGTCGACGCGTCCGGGCCGGTGCCCGAGGACCGCTGGGCCCCGCAGCGCGCACGGTCGCGCGAGAACGCGGCCGTGCTGTCGCGCGTCATCTCCAACGGCGCCTTCCTCCAGGACATCAGCGGCTTCGACGCCGCCTTCTTCGGCATGTCCGCCACCGAGGCCCGCCAGCTCGACCCGCAGCAGCGGATGGCGCTGGAAGTGGCCTGGGAGTCCCTGGAGCACGCCGGCATCCCCCCGACGAGCCTCGCCGGTACCGACACCGGCGTCTTCATCGGCGTGGGCACCGACGACTACGGCCGCAGGCTCCTGGAGGACCTGCCCGGCGTCGAGGCGTGGACCGGGATCGGCTCCTCGCTGTGCGGCGTGCCCAACCGGATCTCCTACAGCCTCGACCTGCGCGGCCCGAGCCTCGCCGTGGACACCGCCTGCTCCTCCTCCCTGGTCGCCCTGCACCAGGCGTGCGCCGCCCTGCGCGGCGGCGAGGTGCCCGTGGCTTTGGCGGGCGGGATCATGCTGATGGCCGGACCGGGCCTGACCACGGTCCTCGACATCGCCGGGGCCATCTCCCCGGACGGCCGGTCCAAGGCGTTCGACGAGGCCGCCGACGGCTACGGCCGCGGCGAGGGCTGCGGCGTCCTCGTACTCAAACGCCTCGACGACGCCCGGCGGGACGGCGACCGCGTCATCGCGCTCGTCCGCGGCAGCGCGGTCCACCAGGACGGCCGCACCGAGGGCATCATGGCGCCCCGCGCCAGCGCGCAGGCGCATGTGCTGCGCAAGGCGTACGCGGCGGCCGGCCTCGCGCCCGGCGAGGTCGACTACGTCGAGGCGCACGGCACCGGCACCAAGGTCGGCGATCCGATCGAGGCCGCCGCACTGGCCGAGGTCGTGGGCGACCGGGCGGCCGGCCGGGGCCCCTGCCTGATCGGGTCCGTGAAGACCAACATCGGCCACTGCGAGTCCGCCGCCGGGGTGGCCGGGCTGATCAAGACCGCTCTCGCCATGCAGCACGGCGTCATCCCGGCGACCCTGTCCGTCGCCGGACCCCGCCAGGACATCCCGTGGGCGTCGTCCGGCCTGCACCTGGTGGCCGCGGCGACGCCCTGGCCCGTGACCGGGCGCCCCCGGCTGGCCGGCGTGGCCAGTTACGGCTACGGCGGGACGATCGCCCACGCCGTGCTGGAGCAGGCCCCGGCCGAGGACCCCGGAACCGGCCCCGGGGCCGGGCGGCCCACCCGCGCGGCCCGCCTGCCGGACGACGCCGCGTCCCTCACCCTCCACCCCGTCTCCTCCGCCCACGGCGCCGGCCTCGCCGCACAGGCCGCCCGGCTGTCCGGGGCCGTCGGCGCGCACCCGCTCCAGGACGTCGGCCACACCCTCGCCCACCGCCGCGCCCACCTCGCCGACCGCGCGGCCGTCGTCACCGGCGACCGGGACGAACTCACCGCCGCCCTGGCGGCGCTGGCCGCCGGCGAGGCCCACCCCGCCCTGGTCACCGGCGACGCCTCCGGCCCGGCGCGCACCCCGGTCTGGGTGTTCTCCGGACACGGCGCGCAGTGGTCCGGCATGGGACGCGAACTCCTGCGGGACGAGCCGGTGTTCGCCGCCGCCATCGACCGGATCGGTCCGGTCTACGCCGAGGAGCTCGGGCTCACCCCGCGCGAGGTGCTCACCGACGGCGACCTCGGCTCGGTCGACGTCATCCAGTCGATGCTCTTCGCCGTGCAGATCGGCCTGGCCGAGGTCTGGCGGCACTACGGCGTGGTCCCCGGCGCGATCATCGGCCACTCCGTGGGGGAGATCGCCGCCGCCGTGGCGGCCGGGGTGCTGACCGAGACGGAGGGGGCCCGGCTCGTCTGCCGCCGGTCGGCGCTGCTGCGCAAGGTCGCCGGGATGGGCGCCATGGTCATGGTGGACCGGCCGTTCGACGAGGTCGCCACCGACATCGGCGACACCGACGCCCTGTGCGCCGCCATCGCGGCCGCTCCCTCCTCGACCGTGGTCGCCGGTGACATCCCCGCCGTCGACGCGGCCGCCGAGCGGTGGACGGGCCTCGGCTGGACCGTCCGGCGGGTGGATTCCGACGTCGCCTTCCACAGCGCGCACATGACGGAGATCAGCGCCGAACTGGCCCTGGCCGTCGCGGACCTGGAGCCGGGCGCCGCCCGCGTGCCGCTCTATCTCACCGCCGTCGAGGACCCGCGCTCCGGACGCCGGCAGGACGCCTCCTACTGGGCGGCGAACCTGCGCAACCCGGTGCGCTTCGCCGACGCGGTCGGGGCCGCCGTCGAGGACGGGCACCGGACCTTCCTGGAGATCTCCGCGCACCCCGTCGTCAGCCACTCGATCACCGAGGCCACGGCCGGCGTCCCCGGCGCCCTCGTCGTCCCGACCCTCCGCCGGAACAAGCCCGAGCGCGCCACGCTGCTCACCGCGCTGGCCCGGCTGCACTGCGCCGGCGTGCCGGTGGACTGGGCGGTACTCCAGCCCGGGGGCCGGCGCGCCGAGCTCCCCACCAACGCCTGGCAGCACGAGCGGCACTGGGTCGACGCCCGGGAGCCGGCCGAGTCGCCCGTCGACACCCTGCTCGGGACTCCGACGGCGGTGCACGCCTCCCGGCTGCGGGTCTGGCGTACGACGCTCGACCTGAAGACCCGCCCCTACCCGCGCCGCCACCCGGTCCAGGGCACCGAGATCATCCCGGCCGCCGTACTGGTGAACACCTTCCTCACCGCGGCCCGCACGGACGTGCTGAGCGACCTGCGGCTGCGCCAGCCGGTCGTGGTGCCGCAGGAGGAGACCCGGGAGATACAGGTCGTCCTGGACGACTCCGGGCTGCGGCTCGTCTCCCGCAAGCTCGGGGCACCGGACACCGCCTGGTCCACGCACACCCTGGC
The DNA here is from genome assembly GCF_044756785.1 of Streptomyces sp. NPDC091649. Classification (NCBI taxonomy): domain Bacteria; kingdom Bacillati; phylum Actinomycetota; class Actinomycetes; order Kitasatosporales; family Streptomycetaceae; genus Streptomyces; species Streptomyces sp. NPDC091649. The sequence continues at coordinate 44,383 of NZ_JBIVTR010000013.1, forward strand.
GGAGGCCGGCGGGGAGCCGGCCGTCGAGCCGATCGGCGACGTGAGCGCGCCGGAGCGGGTGGACCCGGACCATGTGATCGAGAGGCTGGCCGAGCTCGGCGTGGCCGACATGGGCTACCCGTGGCGGATCGAGGAACTGCGTCGCGGCGAGGGCGTGCTGACCGCCGTGGCCACCGCGGAACTCGACCGCAGCTGGGCGGCCGTGCTGGACGCCGCCCTCTCGATGGCCTCGGTCGTCTTCACCGGCCCGGGGGTGCTGCGCATGCCCGCCCACATCGACCGGGTGAGCAGGTCCGGTCCGCCGCCCCGCCGGGCGGCCATCACCGTGACGCTCGACGCCGAACGCCCCACCACCGTGCACGTGGACATCCGCGGCCTCGCGGAGGGCCGGAGCGGCGCCGATTCGGTGCTCTCGCTGCGCGGACTGCGCTACGGCGAACTGGACGGCAGCCTCTCCGGGGAGGAGCGGAGCACCAGCGGCCGCTTCGACCTGGAGTGGCAGCCCTTCCCGGTGAACGCCGGACCGCGTACCGCGCTGCCCGGCCGGACCGTGCTCGTGCTGGGCCCGGAACAGCTCGCCCGCTCCCTGGTGTCCGCCTGTGCGGGGCAGGGCGCCACCGTGAGCGTGGACGCGACCGCGCTCCCGGACGCCGATCATGTGCTCTACGCGCCCTCGGACACCGACCCGACCGCCACGGCGGTCGCGTTCACACGGCTCGTCGCCGAGGTCGCGGCCCTGCCCGGCCGCAAGCCGCGCCTGTGGTGCCTGACCTCCGGGGTGCGCGAGGCGGCGTCCGCGGACCATCTCGGCGGCTCACCGCTGTGGGGCATGGGCCGGGTCGCGGCGAGTGAGCACCCCGAGTTCTGGGGTGGCGTGGTGGACGTGCCCGCGGGCCCGCTCGGCGAGGAGTCCGCCACCCTGCTGCTGGACCTGCTCCCCCTGCGCCCCCAGGAGCCGGTGCTGTCCGTGGCCGGCGGCACGGTCCAGGCGCCCCGCCTGGTGCCCTCGGCCCCGGCGCCGGACGACGAGCCGTTCGCCTGCCGGGCCGACGGAACCTACCTGATCACGGGCGGCCTCGGCGTACTGGGCCTCGAACTGGCCGAGCACCTCGCCCAGCGGGGCGCACGCCGGATCGTGCTGCTGGGCCGTACCCCGCTGCCACCGCGTTCCCACTGGTCCGACGAGGACCGCCGGGTCACCGCGGTACGGCGGCTGGAGGCGGCGGGCGTCACTGTGGTCACGCTCGCCGTGGACATCACCGACCGGGAGGCGACCCGGCGGGCGCTGGAGCGGCTCGAACTGCCGCCGGTGCGCGGAGTGGTGCACGCGGCGGGCACCGTCCACAGCGCGCTGCTGCACCGCCTGGAGGCCGACGCGCTGCGGGAGGTCATGCGGCCCAAGGTGGAGGGGGCCCGGGTGCTCCACGAGCTCTTCCCGCCCGGCGCCACCGACTTCTTCGTCCTCTTCTCCTCGGCCGGTCCGCTCCTGGGACTGCCGGGCCAGGGAGCGTACGCCGCCGCCAACGCCTGTCTGGACGCGCTCGCCGCGCACCGGCGGTCCGACGGCGCCCGGGAGTCGGTGTCGATCGCGTGGACCAGCTGGCGCGGAATGGGCATGGCCACGGCGGCGGAGGCGACGGATGTCGAACTCGCCGCCCGGGGCGCGGCCGACATCGCCCCGGACCGGGCGCTGCGCGCCTTCGACCAGATCGCGGCGGGGGCGCCGGGACCGCTGGTCACGGTGCTCGGGCTGCTCCGCGACCACCGGGGGCCCCGCCCCGCGCTGTTGGCGGAGCTGGCCCAGGACGACGCGGCCCGGCCGGCCGAGGTGCCGGACTGGGTGGCTCTGTCGGGCGACGAGCTGGCGGCGTATCTGCTGGACGACGTACGCCGCCGGGTGGCCGCGGTCCTCGGTCTGCGGCCGGACGCGGTGGGGGTGCACCGGCCGCTGACGGAGGCGGGCGTCGACTCGCTGCTGGCGGCGGCGGTACGGGTGGCCCTGGAGCGTGACCTGGGGGTCGCCCTGCCGGCCACGCTGCTGTGGAACTACCCCACGGTGAGCGAGATCGCGGGCTTCCTGGCCGGCGTGCTGACGACCCGGGCACCGGACGAGTCGACCGCCGGGGCCCGGCGGAACTGAGGCCCGCCCACGGCCGGGAGGCCGCGCCCCGGACGGGATGTCCGGGGCGCGGCCTCCCGGCGTCCGCGGCGCGGACTCTCAACGGCCCGGGCCGCGGCGGGACGTCACTGCTTGAGGAGCGCTTCCGCGCCGTCCAGCGAACGCTCCACCGTCAGGCGGAAGAACGCGAGGTCCTGCTCGGCCGCGTCCTGGCTTCTGGCCAGCGCCTGCGCGCCTGCCGCCGCCAGCCCCGGCCGGTCCGGGTCCTGTGCGAACGCGGCCATCGTGCGGCCCATGTCCGCCCGCGCGCTCGGGAAGAAGCTCCCCCGGTCGTCCTCCACCGCCACCAGCATGAAGGCGCTGTTGAGGAGGTACCGGTAGATCTCGGTGGCCTGGCCGCCGAAGCCCGCGACCTGGAGAACCTTGATGCCGGCGTCGATCGTCGCCAGCGCGGACGGCACGTTCGGGCCCACCACCACCAGACGGCGCGCGACCCCCGGGTAGCGCTTCAGGACGTCCCGGCCCTCGAACATCAGCTGACGGAACCAGTCCCGCCAGCCGACGTCCGCGCCGGGCACGGGAATCCGGCCGACGATCCGGTCCGTCACCGCCATCACGACCGCTTCCCGGTCCCCCACGTGGTGGGCCACCACGCCGGGCCAGACGTCGAGCCTGGTCGCGATCTGGCGGATCGACCAGCCGTCGAGGCCGTGCTCCGCCGTCAGGTCGACGGCCGCGTCGACGATCTTGTCCGCGGTGATCGGCGGGAGGCCCGCCGAAGCGCGTGAACGGCGACGCGGAGTGGATTCGGTCGCACGCGGGGCTGATTCGGGCATGGCTGAAACCTAGCGGTTGGGTGGGCTACCGGGGAGTCCGGAACTGGAGTCCCTTGACGCCCGGCGACCCGCAGGGCATAGAGTCAGCCTAACCTATTAGCCACTGTCTAACACCGGCTCGAACCGTCGGTGCCGACGGCGTCGCCCTGTCCGGCGCGGACCGGGAAGCGCCCTCCGCGCTGCCGGGCCGACGCCCCGCACGGCCCGTCGGCCCGACCCCCCTCCCCACTTGCTCCTCCCTTTCTCGAGAGGCACCGCGCCATGCGCAAATGGATGCCGCTGCTGGCGGTCTGCCTGGGCACGTTCATGCTGTTGATCGATGTGACGATCGTCAGCGTCGCCCTCCCCCGGATGACGGACTCGCTCGGCGCGTCGTTCACCGCCCTGCAATGGGTGGTCGACATCTACGTCCTCGTTCTCGCCGCCCTGTTGATGGCGATCGGCTCCCTCTCCGACCACGTCGGCTCCCGCCGCGTCTACCTGATCGGCCTGGCCGTCTTCGCCGCCGCCTCGCTCGCCTGCGGTCTGGCCGACAGCAGCGCCACGCTGATCGTCGCCCGGGGCGTGCAGGGCCTGGGCGCCGCCGCGATGTTCGCCACCAACACCGCGTTGCTGGCGGCCAATTACCAGGGCAGGGACCGCGGGATCGCGTTCGGCCTCTGGGGCGCCGTCAACGGCGCGGCGGCCGCCGCCGGGCCGATCCTCGGCGGCCTGCTCACCGAGCACGTCAACTGGCGCTGGATCTTCTTCGTCAATCTGCCGGTCGCGGCCCTCGCGCTGGTCATCGGCCACCGGCATCTCAAGGGCTCCCCGTCCGGAGCCGGACGCCGGATCGACGTACCGGGCACGGTCTGCTTCACCGCCGCCGCGACGCTGCTGATCTTCGCCCTGATCCACGCGGGCGAGGACGGCTGGACCTCGACCACCACCCTGGCCCTCTTCGCCGGGAGCGCGGTCGCGCTGGTCGTCTTCTTCCTGGCCGAGAGCGGCAGGCCGGACCCGATGCTGGACCTGAAGCTGCTGCGGTCGCCCTCGTTCGGCGGGCTCATGGCGGGTGCGGTGGTCTTCAGCGCCGCCGCCTTCGCCAACCTCGTGTTCGTCTCCGTCTGGGCCCAGTCGGTGCTGGACCTCAGCCCGGTGGAGGCGGGTCTGATCCTGATGCCGCTGAGCGCCATGTCCTTCGTGGCCGCCGGGCTGGCGGGACGGTTCCTCTCGTCGGCGCCCCCGCAGTGGCCGATCGGCGCGGGTCTGCTGCTGATCGGCCTCGGCACCCTGCTGGAGATGAGGCTGACGGCCACCTCCGGCTGGACGGCTCTGCTCCCCGGCATGCTGCTGACCGGTGTCGGCGTCGGCATCGCGTCCCCGATCCTCGCCTCGGCCGCGCTGGCCGCGGCCCCGGCGAACCGGGCGGGCATGGCCGGCGGCGCGGCGAACACCTTCCGGCAGCTCGGTTTCGCCATCGGCATCCCCGTGGTGGGGGCCATCCTGACCGGCGCGATCGGGCGGAGCATGGCCGACAGCGGCCAGTTCTCCGACACGGACTCGGCCGCGGAGCTGGTGACCGGCGGCCAGTCGGAGCGCCTGATCGCCGAACTGCCCTCCGGGGCGCGGGAAGCGGGAGAGCGGGCGATCGAACAGGCATACTCCGCCGGGCTCGACCTGGCCTTCCTGGTGAGCGGAGTGGCGGCGGTGCTGGCCGGCGTCCTCGTGCTGGCGCTCGTGCGCAGGTCACCCGACCCGTCGGACGCCGCGGAGTCGGGGCAGGACACCGGCCCGCGGCCCGTGATGGAAAGCCCGAAACCCGTCGCCTGACCGGCATTCGCCGGCGCCGGAACAGGGAAAGGGTGCGGGACGGCCATCCGTTCCGCACCCTTCTCTCTCCGGAATGATCGCTTCCGTTAACCATTCGCAATAGAGTGGTTGGAAGCGGAAACTTAGCAGCGAGTTCACTTCCGACTTCGCCAATCGGCTCACGGTGGGGAAATAGTTGAGAACTATACGAGGTTCCGAACTACGCACCGCACGCACAAAGGCGGGTCTGACCCAGGACGAGGTGGCGCGCCGGGCTTCCGTGAGCGTGCGCACCATACGCCATATCGAACACGGCCACGTGAAAACGCCTCGACTGGAGACGTTGACACGTATCGCCGAAGTCGTCGGCTGGCGCCACGCCGAAGGACCGGACGTCTGCGACACCCCCGCTTCCCCGGCCTGCGCCCAGGAGATCCGGCTGCTCGGTCCCCTCTGCGTCCTGAGCGGCGACCGGACGGTGTCGATGCCGCGCAAACAGCGCGTGCTGCTCGGCCTCCTCGCCGTCCAGCCGGACCGCACGGTCAGCCACGAGGAGATAGCGGACGTCCTGTGGAGCGGAGAGGCCCCGCCCTCCTACCCGCAGTTGGTGCACACCCACATGGCCCGGCTGCGCCGGCTCCTCGGCCCTCCCCCCGGGCACGGCGCCGCCGACCGGAGAATCCGCACCGTCCGCGGTGGCTACGTCTTCAACAGCACGGGCGTACGGCTGGACCTGTGCCACTTCGAGGACCGCGTGGCCCTGGCCCGCCGGACCGCGGCGAACGGCCCCGCCACCGCGCTCGACCTCTACGGGCAGGCCCTGAGCTGCTGGCAGGGCCGGCTGCTGCACGACCTCCCGCAGCTCTGGCACCACCCCGCGGTGGTCCGCGTCGCCCAGCGCCACATCGACGTGGCCATCGAGCTGGCCGACCTGGCCCTGCGGCTGAACCGGTCCGCCCTCGCCGTGGACCACCTCAGGATCGCCTCGTACGAGGAACCGCTGCACGAGCCCCTCCAGGCCCGCATCATGCTGGCGCTCGCGGCCTCCGGACGCCGGGCCGCCGCCCTCCACCTCTTCGCGGAGCTGCGGACCCGGCTCAAGGAAGAGCTCGGTGTCGAACCGAGCGACGACATCCGCCGGGCGCACGAAGCCGTCCTCCGGCTGAGCGGGGCCGTCGAGCGGGCCGTTCCCCCCGTGACCGACCGGCCCGCCGGAGTCCGGCTGCTCGACACGGCCCACCACGGGGCCGCGGCCCTGCCCGCCCGTCAGGCCGCGACCCCGCTCGACCGCTCCCCCGCCCTGGGGTCACCGGCCCAGCTCCCCCCGGTCTTCGCGCCCTTCACCGGCAGACGGCCGCACCTGGCCGCGCTGGACGGCCTGCTGGAGCGACGGCGGGACACGAACGGCCCCCTCGGCATCGCGGTCCTGCACGGCCCCCCGGACATCGGCAAGAGCGCGCTGGCCGTGCACTGGGCACACCACCGGCTCGACGCGTTCCCCGACGGGCAGCTCTACGCCGACCTCCAGGGCAGCGTCGAGCCCGCGCAGCGGACGGTGACCCCGGCCACGGTGCTGTCCGGTTTCATCCGCTCCCTCGGCGTACGCGACGACTGGATTCCCGGCACCACCGAGGAGGCGACCGCCCTCTTCCGCAGCCTGCTGGCCGGCCGCCGCTTCCTCGTGGTGCTGGACGACATCGCGAACGCCTGCCAGGTCCGCTGCCTCCTCCCGGGCACCCCGGGCAACGCGGTGATCGCCACCAGCCGCTCCCCCCTCGTCGACCTGACGACCCGGGAGGGCGCCCTCTCCCTGGCCCTGGGCCCGCTCACCGCGGAGGAGGCCCGCGAACTCGTCGTGACGCACCTCGGAACAGAACGCACGGCCGCCGAGCCGGGGGCCGCCGAGGAGCTGGCGGCGGCCTGCGGCCACCTGCCGCTCGCCCTGCGCAGGTGTGTCGCCCAGCTCGCCGCGACACCGGAAGCCTCGATCGCCGGACTCGTCGCCGAGCACCGGCGGGGAATGCGGGACCAGAGCAACCTCTACCCGTTTCCGGGCCCCCGGGAGCCCTCGCCGGCCGCCCCTCGGGGCAATGCCGAGGACCGCCGGAAACGGAGCCTGACATGACCGCTGACAGCCTTACGGCAGCCTGACAGCAGCGTTCGCCACTCCTCGTCTCCGCCCATCACCGCAGCTCAGCGACTCAATTGCGCGTCAACCGGCCGGGAGTTCCGCCGGAAAACGCATTGCCCGGCCTTTATACGAGCAGAGTTCGGTTGCTCCGGAACGAGTGCCCACCTAGGGTCACGGATCGCAGGACGATCCCGGGTGGCACCGTTCCGGACCCCACCTGTCGCCCTTCGAAGCCTCCACTCGCGAGGCGTCCCACGGGGAATTCGCTGAGGTCCCCGACGTGGGCAATAAACTGCTTGGAGAGGATGGGAAATGGCGAAGAACATATCGGCCGAGGAAGCCCAGAAGTGGCTGATCGAGGAGATCGCCCAGCGGGTCGGCGTGGCACCGGCCGACGTTCCGGCCGATCAGTACTTCGACGAGCTCGACCTCGACAGCACTCAGGCGCTGATCATCGCCGGTGAGATGGAGACCTGGCTCGGGTTCGAGCTCGGCACCACGGCCCTCTGGTACCACCCCACCATCGAGGCCCTCGCCGCCCACATCGCCGAAGAGAGCCAGAAGCACACCGCCGCGGCGTAGCCGCCCGGCAGCCCGGGCGCCGCCCGCCTGATCTCGGGCAGGACCCCGCACGGCGCGACGCCCGTACCGCCCGACCGGTACGGCCGCCCCCACCGACAGCGGCCCCCGCGCACGCACGAACCGGCCCGCCCCTGCCGACGGCCGCTGCCCGCCATGCGAGAGCAGCCGGTCCGTCCGTCTTCCGAGGGCCGCCCCGCCCCGCCTTCCGGCTTCCCCCCTCGGCCCTTCGCGCCGGGAGCCGGGGCCACCGCGCCCCGAAGTCCCTGTTCGCCCAGATCCAGAGAGACTTGCCGTGAACTCTTCGCAGGAATCCGACCTCGACCGTCGGCTCGCCCGGGACCCCATCGCCATCGTCGGCCTCTCCGCGCTCTACCCCAAGTCCAGCAATGTGCGGGACTTCTGGGCGAACGTTGTCTCGGCCGCCGACTGCATCGACGATGTGCCCGCAGGCCACTGGGACGTGGACGAGCACTACGACCCCGATCCCACGGTGCCGGACAAGACGTACTCCAAGCGCGGTGGCTTCATCCCCGACGTGCCCTTCAACCCGCTGGAGTTCGGCCTCCCGCCGAACACGCTGGAGGTGACCGACGTCCTCCAGCTGCTCAGCCTGGTGGTCGCCCGCGACCTGCTCAAGGACGCCGGCGCCGAGCAGCCCTGGTACGACGCGTCCCGCACCGGTGTCGTCCTCGGCATCACCGGAGCCAACCAGCTGACCCAGCCGCTGACCGCCCGCCTCCAGAGCCCGGTGCTCAAGGAGGTCGTCCGCAGCTGCGGCCTGTCCGACCGGGACGCAGAGGAGATCGTCGCCAAGTTCCGCCTGGCGTACGCCCCGTGGGAGGAGAACTCCTTCCCCGGCATGCTCGGCAACGTGGTGGCGGGCCGCGTCGCCAACCGGCTCGACCTCGGCGGCATGAACATGACGGTCGACGCGGCCTGTGCCAGCTCCCTCGGCGCGGTCCGCACCGCTGTCAGCGAGCTGCTCGAAGGCCGCTCCGACACCATGCTGGTGGGCGGCTGCGACGCCGAGAACACCATCTTCATGTACCTCTGCTTCAGCAAGACGCCCGCGCTGTCCAAGTCCGGGCAGATCCGCCCGTTCGACAAGGACGCCGACGGCACCCTGATCGGCGAGGGCATCGGGATGCTCGCGCTGCGCCGGCTGTCCGACGCCGAGCGCGACGGCAACCGGATCTACGCGGTCCTGCGGGGCATGGGCACCTCCAGCGACGGCCGGTTCAAGTCCATCTACGCGCCCCGCAAGGAGGGCCAGATCGTCGCGCTGCGCCGCGCGTACGAGGACGCCGACTGCGAGCCCTCCAGCATCGAGCTGTTCGAGGCGCACGGCACCGGCACCGCCGTCGGGGACGCCACCGAACTGAGCGCGCTGTCCGCGGTCGTCTCCGAGGACAACGACAACCGGCAGTACGCGGCCGTGGGCAGCGTCAAGTCGCAGATCGGGCACACCAAGGCGGCCGCCGGGGCGGCCGGTCTGATCAAGCTGGCGCTGTCGCTGCACCACAAGGTGCTGCCGCCCAGCATCAACGTGTCCGAGCCCAACCCCGCCATCGACTTCACCTCCGGGCCGTTCTACGTCAACACCGAGGCCCGCCCGTGGATCCGCGACCCGGAGCGCCCCAAGCGCCGGGCCGCGATCTCCTCGTTCGGCTTCGGCGGCACCAACTTCCACATGGTCCTGGAGGAGCACGGCGACGGCGACGACCTGAAGGTGTCCTTCCCCGTGGCCGCGGTCCACCTGTGGCACGCGCCGGACACCGCCGCGCTCACCGAACTGCTCGCGGCGGGTGCCCCCGCGACCGGCGGGCCGGCCCCCGAGGACCACGCCCGCGTCGCGCTCGTCGCCCGTACCGACGACGAACTGGCCGCCCTGCGCGAGCTGGCCCTCGGCGAGCTGCGGGCCCGTCCCGACGCCGACGCCTGGTCGCACCCCAAGGGCCCGAACTACCGGCGCCGCGCCGCGCGCACCGGCAAGGTCGGCGCGCTCTTCGCCGGCCAGGGCAGCCAGTACACGAACCTCGGCAAGACCGCCGTCCTGGCGGTGCCCCCGATGCGGGCCGCCTTCGACCGGGCCAACGTCGCGGTGCCCGGTGAGACCCCGCTGTCCCGGATCGCCTTCCCGCCGCCGCTGTTCGGGGCCGATGTCCGTGCCGCGCAGGAGGCCGCGCTGCAGGCGACCGCCTACGCGCAGCCGGCCATCGGCGCCCTGTCGGCGGGCCAGTTCCGCTACCTGGGCGAGCTGGGCCTCACCGCCGAGGGGTTCCTCGGCCACAGCTTCGGTGAACTGACCGCGCTGTGGGCCTCGGGCGCGCTCGACGACGACGCCTTCTTCGCCCTCGCCCGGGCCCGGGGCAGGGCCATGGCCCCGCCGTCGGACCCCGGGTTCGACGCCGGGGCGATGGCCGCGGTCTCCGCCCCGGAGGAGCGCGTCGCCGAGCTGCTCGCCGGGCAGAGCGACGTGATCGTCTGCAACCGCAACGCGCTCGACCAGATCGTCGTCGGCGGACCCACCGAGGCGGTGGACCGGCTGGTCGCCACCGCGAAGGAGGCGGGCCTGCGGGCCTCCCGGCTGCCGGTCTCGGCGGCCTTCCACACCCCCTTCGTCAGCCACGCGCTGGACGCGTTCCGCGCCGACGTCGAGCAGGTCGAGATCGGCGCGCCGAACGGGACCGTCTACGCCAACACGCGCGGCGCGGGCTACGGCGAGGACGCCGCGGCCAACCGCAGGGTCCTGGCCGAGCAGCTCGTCAACCCGGTGGACTTCGCCGCCCGGGTGGAGGAGATGTACGCCGCCGGGTTCCGGGTCTTCGTGGAGTTCGGACCCAAGAACATCCTCACCCAGCTGGTACGCCGCATCCTCGGCGACCGGGAGCACTGGGCCGTGGGGCTGGATGCCGGCCCGGGACGGGACGCGGACGTCTCGCTCAAGCAGGCGGTCGCCCAACTCGCGGTTCTGGGCCTTCCGTTGGAGACGAGCGACCGGTACGTCGCCGAGCCGCCGGTGGCGGAGCCCGCCAAGGGCATGTCCATCCTGCTGAACGGCATCAACTACGTCTCGCCCGAGCGGCGGGCCGCGTACCGCGAGGCGATCGACAACGGCTACCGGATCGCCTCACCGGCCCTGCCGTCGGCGGGCCCCGCACCGGCGAACCCCTCGACGCCGCCGTCGGCCCGGCCCCAGGCTCCGGCTTCCCGTCCCGCGGCGCTGCCCGTCGCGGCGGCCGTCGCCCCGGCCCCCGCCGCGACGGCCACGGCCCTCCGCCCCGCGGCGGTCGCGGCCCCGGCCCGGCCCGCTCCCGCTCCCGCACCCACCGCCTTGGAGACACCTCACGTGGACAGTGATCGCCTGACCGGTCTGGTGGCCGACCACCTCGCCCTGCACGACGACTACCTCAACGGCCAGTTGCAGAGCGCGGAGCGGTTGGCCGGGCTGCTGGAGCGCGCCGCCGCCCAGGGCCAGGTCAGTCAGGTCCTGGCCGGTGTGAACGCCGTCAAGGAACACGGCCTGGACATCGGCCGCAGCCATCTGCGGGCCAACGAGATCCTGCGCGACCTGGCGGGTCTGGAGTTCGGCGGAGCGCCGGCCCCGGCGACCCGTACGGCGGTTCCGCAGGCTCTGCGCGCACCGTCGCCCCTGCCCGCTCCCCGCCAGTCGGCCCCCGCGCAGCTCACCGCGGCGCCGGCCGCCGCGCCGCAGCCCCTGCCGGCGGCCCCGGCGGCGCCCGCGCCGGAGCGGGTAGCGCCCCCGGTGGCGCCCACGCCCGCCGCAGCACCCGCCCCGGCCGCGCCCGCACCCGCCGGCCTCGACGCCGCCACCGTGCAGACCGCACTCCTCGACGTCGTCGCACTCAAGACCGGCTACCCCGCCGACATGCTCGAACTCG
>NZ_JBIVTR010000013.1:55840-58611 GCF_044756785.1 Streptomyces sp. NPDC091649
CTCCATCAAACGCGTCGAAATCATGGGCATCCTCCAAGAACGCTTCGCCGGAGCCATCACCGCAGGACCCGAACAACTCGCAGAACTCCGCACCCTCCGGCAGATCGTCGAATTCACCAGCGGGGGAGCACCGGCCACCGCGGCCGGCGCCCCGGCGGCGGACGCCACCGCCGCTCCCGAACCGGCCGGCCAGGACGCCGCCGCCCCGGCCGGCGCCGGGATAGGCCGGGCCCAGGCCGCACTCGTCGCGCTGCCCACCCCCGACCAGCTGGTCGACGCCTTCGACGAGGGCGCGGGCGCGCTTCTCGTCGACGACGGCTCCGAGCTCGCGCCGGTGCTCGCCCAGCGCCTGACCGGGTCGGGGCGCCATGTGCACGTCCTGCGGCTGCCCGGAGTCGCCCAGCGCATCAGCGGGGTCAAGGACCACGCGCTGTCCGGCTGGGGCGTGACCGAGCTGGCCGAGCGGATGGAGAACATCCTCGCCGACCGGGTCAGCGTGGTGCTGGACCTGACCGCCGCCCGTGAGGGCGAGTGGTCCGACGGGGTCCGGCGGCTCACGCACACGCTGCTGGTCGCCAAGCACGCCGTCGCGCCGCTGACGGCCGCCGCCGCCTCCGGCCGCGCCGCCTTCGTCACGGTCACCCGGCTCGACGGCGCGTTCGGGCTCGGCGGGGTGCCGGAGGAGCTGATCCCCGCCGGCGGCCCCGCCGGACTCGTCAAGACGCTGGCCGTCGAGGCCCCCGAACTGTTCTGCCGGGCGGTCGACCTCGCCCCGGCCCTCAGCCCGGAGGCGGGAGCCGACCTCCTGCTCTCCGAGCTGGGCGACGCCGTCACCGAGACGGTCCAGGTCGGCCTCGACGGCAGCCGGCGCATCGGCCTGACGCTCGCCGAGGAGCCGCTGACCACCTCCGACCCGGCGACCGCGCCCGTCCTGGGCAGCGACGACCTCCTGGTCGTGACCGGCGGCGGACGCGGCATCACCGCCGCGTGCGTGGTCGAGCTGGCCCGGCGGCACCAGCCTGGCCTGCTGCTCCTGGGCCGCACCCCGCTGGGGGACGAGCCGGACTGGGCCCAGGGTGTGGACACCGCCACGCTCAAGGCCGCCGCGGCCGCCCAGCTGAAGTCCACGGGTGAGAAGCCGACCCCCAAGCGGGTCGAGCAGCTCTACCGGGACGTCGTCGGCGCCCGGGAGATCCGTGCCACGCTCGCCGAGGTGAGCGCCGCGGGCAGCCGGGTGGAGTACCTGGCCGTGGACATCACGGACCCGGCGGCCACCGCCGCCGCGCTCGCCCCGCACAAGGACCGCGTCACCGGGCTGGTCCACGGCGCGGGCGTCCTCGCCGACCAGCTGATCGCCAACAAGAAGGCGTCCGAGGTCGAGCGGGTCTTCGCCCCCAAGCTCGCCGGGCTGCGCTCGGTGACCGCGGCGCTGGACGCCGACGCCCTGCGCCACGTCGTGCTGTTCTCCTCGGTCGCCGGGTTCTTCGGCAACCGGGGGCAGTCGGACTACGCCATGGCCAACGAGGTGCTCAACGCCTGGGCCTCCTCCTGGAAGCAGCGCCACCCCTCGGCCCACGTCACCTCGATCAACTGGGGCGCCTGGGACAGCGGCATGGTGTCCCCGGAGGTCAAGGCCGTCTTCCGGGAGCGGGGCATCACCCTGATCCCGCTGGACACCGGCGCCCGGCTGTTCACCGAGCAGTTCGCCCCCGGCCGCGCCGGTGACGTCGTCACCGTCCTCGGCCCGACGACTCCCCTCTCGGCCCCCGAGCGGTCCGTCGCCGCCATCACCCGGGTGGAGCGGCCGCTGGCCGCGCTGCGGGACGAGCCGATCATCGCCGACCACGTCATCGGTGACGCCCCGGTGCTCCCGGCCGTCGTCGCCCTCGGCTGGATGATCGGCGCGGCCGAGCGGGCCCACGGCGCCGAGATCCGCCAGGTGAGGGACTTCTCCGTGCACAAGGGCATCGTCTTCGACGGCTCCCAGCCCGAGGGGATCAACCTCGAACTGGCCGTCGGCGACGACGCGGTACGCGGAGCCATCCGCTCGGTCGACGCCCAGGGCGTCGCCCGTCCGCACTACGGAGCGGTGCTCGACTTCCGGGCGACGCTCGCCCCGGTCTCGCCGGGCGCCCTGCCGGCGCTGGGCGGCGGCCGTCCCGCCGACGCCCTCTACGGCGACGGCACACTGTTCCACGGGCCCTCGCTGCGCGGCGTGCGCCGGGTGCTCACCGAGGACGAAAGCGCCCAGCGCCTGGTCCTGGAGTGCGAGCTGACCGAGCACCGCACGGCGGGCGGGGCGTTCGCGGGCAGCCGGTTCGCACCCGGCACGGCGGACCTGCTGCTCCAGGCGGGCCTGGTCTGGGTCCGGCTGTTCCGCGGCACCGCCGGCCTGCCCCTGTCGGTCGGCCGGGCGGACCTGCACCGCGCCCTGCCCGACGGCGAGCCCTTCCTGATCGTGGTCGAGCCCGCCTCCGCCTCCCAGGGCTCCGGCGCCTCGCTCACCATCACCGCGTGCACCCCGGGCGGAGAGGCGATCACCCGGTTCGAGGACGTGTCCGTGGTCTCCGCACCGCAGTTGGCGGCCAAGTTCATCAGCGGCTGAGTCCCCTTCGTACCCGACGCAAGCGATCGGGTCGGCCCCGGCGGCGCCCCCCCCCCCCGCCCGGCCCGGCCCCCCCCCCCCCAGGGCCCCGAAAGCGCTCATGAGCCACTACGCCCACGGTTGCCGCGCCAGCCGGTTACCAGGGGCGGCGTCCCCCGCCGCGTTC
>NZ_JBIVTR010000013.1:58621-185059 GCF_044756785.1 Streptomyces sp. NPDC091649
GGTGGGGGGGGTGCTCCCCGCCCGTGTGTGGCGCCCTTTCCCGGGGGGGGCGCCCCGCCCCCCCCCCCCCCCGCCCCGGGGGGGGGCCCCCCGGGGGCCCCCCCCCCCCCCGGCCGGCCCCGGCCCCGCCCCTCAGAAGGGACCGTAAAGCTCTCATGAGCAAGTACGCCATCGTTGGCCTCTCCTGCCTGTTCCCAGGTGCGGAGTCCCCTGCCGAGTTCTGGCAGAACCTCCACGCCGGGACGGACAACCGCGGGGAAGGGGGCGAGCAGATCTTCGGGCCCGGCCTCGACGCCAGGGACGCGGATCCGCAGCACGCCATCTACTGCACACGCGGCGGGTTCGTCACCGAATTCGCCTTCGACCCGGAGGGCTTCCTCCTCGATCCCGGCCACCTCTCCGGGCTCGACCGGATCTTCCACTGGTCCCTGCACGTCGCCCGCGAGGCGCTGCGCGACAGCGGGCAGCTGGACCGCCCCGGCGCCCTGGACCGCACCGCTCTGATCCTCGGCAACTACTCCTTCCCCACCCCGGCCTCCGCGGCCGTCAGCGTCCCCCTGGTCCAGGAATCGGTACTCGAAGGACTGCGACAGGCCGGGCACCCGCCGCTCGGCGCGCTGGCCGACGAGAGCCGGCGGATCGACCCGTCCCGGCTGCGTCCCGAGGATCTGCGGGTGAGCGGGTCGCCGGCCTCGGTCGCCGCGAGCGCGCTCGGGCTGGGCGGCCCCCGCTACGCCCTGGACGCCGCCTGCTCCTCCGCGCTGTACGCGCTCAAGCTGGCGTGCGACCACCTCGCGGCCGGCCAGGCCGACATGGTGCTCGCCGGCGGTGTCTGCGCACCCGACCCCACCCTGATCCACCTGTCGTTCTCCGACCTCCAGGCGTACCCCCGCGACGGCTTCAGCCAGCCCTTCGACAGCCGGTCCGGCGGCATCCTCACCGGCCAGGGCGCCGGCATGGTCGCGGTGAAGCGGCTGTCCGACGCGGTACGCGACGGAGACCGCATCCACGCCGTCGTGGACGGCATCGGGCTGACGAACGACGGCAGTGGCCGGCACCTCCTCGTCCCGCAGGGCGGCGGGCAGCTCCAGTCGTACGAGCACGCCTACGCCGACGCCGGTGTCGACCCGGCCACCGTGGACTACCTGGAGTGCCACGCCACCGGAACCCCCATCGGGGACGCCACCGAGGCGGACTCCGTCGCCGAGTTCTTCGGCGGGGCGGGCCGGGTGCCGCTCATCGGCTCGGTGAAGGGCAACATCGGCCACCTGCTCACCGTGGCGGGCCTCAGCAGCCTCCTCAAGGTCGTGCTCGCCATGGGCAACGGCCACATCCCGCCGACCATCGGCGTGACCGAGCCCGTGTCCTCGAAGGACGGACGGGTCGGCGAGGCGTCCCTCGTCCGCACCGGCCGCGCCTGGCCCGAGGGCGAGGGCCCCCGCCGGGCCGCGGTGTCCGCGTTCGGCTTCGGCGGGACCAACGCCCACGTGGTGCTCTCGGAGGCGGCCACCGCCACCGCCGCGGAGCCCGGGGCCGCGGAGCCGGCCGACGTGCCCACGCTCGACATCGTCGGTCTCGGCGCGCACTTCGGCCCGCTCGACTCCCTCGACGCCTTCGAGGAATCGGTCCACCAGGGGGCCGGAGCGCTGATCCCGCTGCCCGAGCGCCGCTGGCGCGGCCTGGACCAGACCCGCGGCGGCTCGCTGGAGGCCGCCACCGGCGTCGCCCCCGGCACCGTGCCGAACGGCGCGTTCGTCGACGGTCTCGGCATCGACCCCGTGGACCTCAAGATCCCGCCGGCCGACCTGCGGACGTACAACCTCCAGCACGCCCTGGTCACGAAGGTCGCCGACGAGGCACTGCGGGACGCGGGGTTCAGCCGTGCGACGGCCCCGGGCCGGAGCGCGCCCGAGCCCCGGCGTATCGCGGTGGTGGTCGGGATGGAGATCGAGCCGATGACCCACCTGCGGCTCACCCGCCGCAACCTGGGCGCCTTCGTCCGCGAGGAGTTCGCCCGGGCCGGGGTCGCGGTGGACGAGGAGCAGCTCGCCGCCATGAGCGCGGCGGGCCGGGACGCGGTGGTGGACCCCATCGTCGCCAACGAGGTGCTGAGCTTCATCGGCAACGTCATGGCCAGCCGCATCTCCTCCCTCTGGAACCTCACCGGTCCCTCCTTCACCGTCTCCTCCGACGGCTCGGGCACCGCCGAGGCACTGGAGGTCGCCCGGCTGCTGCTGCTCGACCCCAGCATCGAGGCGGTCCTCGTCGGTGCGGTCGACCTGGCGGGGTCGGCGGAGAACCTGCTGCTCCGCCCGGACGTGGTGGGCGAGGCCGGGCTGACCTTCGGGGAGGGCTCGCGCGGCCGGCGCATCGGCGAGGGCGCGGGGGCGGTCGTCGTCACCCGGCCCGGCGAGCGGGAGCGCCCCGCCTACGCCCGGCTCGACGCGGTCGCCATCCGCCACGCCGCCCCGGTGGACGGCGTGGTGCCGGAGGCCGACGCGGCGACGCTCGTGGCGGCGGCCGAGGAGGCGTTCGCGACCGCGGGCGTCACCGCGGACGACATCGGCTATCTGGAGGCCCACGCGGGCGGCACCGGCCCCCAGGACCGGGCCGAGATCGCCGCCCTGGCCCGGATCTACCCGGCCGGGGGCGAAGGAGTGGCCCTCGGCAGCGCCAAGTCCCTCGTCGGCGACGCCGGGTGCGCGGCCACCATGGCCGGGCTCATCCGGTCCGTGCTGTGCCTGCACCACGGGTACCTCCCGGGCACCGGCGACTGGACGCGTCCCGCCGCCGAACTGGCCGACGACTTCGGCGCGTCCGCGCTGTACGTCCCGACCGCGTCGCAGCCGTGGCTGCGCCGGAGCAAGGGGGCGCGCAGGTACGCCGCCGTCAACTTCGTCGGGCCCTCCGGGGCACACGGGCACCTCGTGCTCTCCGCCGACGCCACCCGGGGCCGGGTCGCCCCGGCCGACTGGCGGCGGGCCGGCGGTCCGGTCGTGCTGCCGCTGTCGGCGGACTCGTTCGAGGCGCTGCTCGGCGCGGTCGAGCGGCACGCGGAGCTGGTCGCCGACGCCGATCCGTACGACCTCGCCCGGCAGGCCGCCCGGGAGCTGGCGGACGGCAGGCTGCGGGTGGTGCTCGTCGGCCAGGACCGCGACGAGCTGCTGGCCCAGCTCAGGCTGGCCGCACGCGATCTCGGCGATGTGTACGCGAGCGGCGGCGAGTGGGCGACCCCGGCGGGCAGCTACTTCACCGCACGGCCCATCGGCCCCGACGGCAAGGTGGCGCTGGTCTACCCGGGGGCGTTCAACTCCTACCCGGGGCTGGGCCAGGACTTCTTCCGCGCCTTCCCCGGCCTGCTGGACCGGTTCGAGGAGGACGCGACGCAGCCCGAGCGCCAGCTGCGCGCCGCCTCGCTCTACCCCCGCAGCCAAAGTGCGCTGGGCCGCCGCGAGCTGATGGCGCTGGAGGCCGGTCTCGGCGACGACGTGCCCTTCATGCTCGCCACCGGAACCAACTTCGCCATCCTGTACACGGACCTCGTACGCGAGGTGCTCAAGGTCCGGCCGCACGGCGCGTTCGGCTACAGCCTCGGTGAGTCGAGCATGCTCTTCGCCACCGGCGGCTGGCAGACCGGCGGTCGCCGCGACGACCTGATCAGCGACACCCCGATCTTCAAGGACCGGCTGTGCGGGCCGCGCCACACGGTGCGCGAGCTGTGGAAGCTGCCGGCCTCCGCCCCCGACACGTCTCTGTGGGCCAGCCATGTGCTGCTCACCGACGCGGACTCGGTACGCGCGGCGCTGCCCCGCTACGACCGGGTCTACCTCACCCACGTCAACACCCCGGCGGAACTGGTCGTCGCGGGCGACCCGGAGCAGTGCCGCGCGCTCGTGAAGGAGCTGGGCTGCCCGGCGGCGCGCTCGCCCGTCAACGTCGTCATGCACTGCCCGGCCGTGGACGCCGAGCTGGAGGGCCTCGCGGGACTGAACGACTACCCCACGGGCTCGTTCGGCGACCTGGAGCTGTTCAGCGCGTACGACTACGAGGCCCTGCCGGTCCTGGAGCGGGGCGAGATCGCGCGCCGTATCGCCTGGACGCTGCGCTCGACGATCGACTTCGCCCGCCTGGTGCGCGACGCCCACGACCGCGGCTTCCGCTACTTCATCGAGGTCGGACCCGGCGCGACCTGCTCGCGCTGGATCCACGACACGCTCGGGGACGCCCCGCACGCCGCGGTGTCCGTGGACCGGCGCGGCGTCTCCACGGCCAGGTCGGTGGCCCGGCTGGTGGCCCGCCTGATCGGCAACGGTCTGGAACTGGACCTGTCGGCGCTGCTGGAATCCCCCTCGACCGCCGCGCGGAACTCCCGCGCCCATCGCTTCCGTGTGGGCGGCGGTGACCCGGTCCCGGCACGCGTGGCCCGGAGCATCGCCGCGACGGCGTCCGCGGGTGCGGCCGCGGACGCCGTCCCAGCCGTCCCCGCCGCCGCGCTCGCCGCCTCGGGAGCGTCCGCCGGCCACCGGCCGGCGGCCACCGGCGCCGCGTCCGCGGCGGGAGGCCCCGGCACACCAGCCGCCCCGGGCCCCGGAACTCCCCGCCCAGCCGTCCCGCCCGCCCCCGTCCCGTCCGTACCGCCGGAGGACTCCGCCATGCCTGCCGATCCGACTCTCGCCGACGCGGAGGTCATCACCTTCGACGGCGACCCGATCTCCTTCCTCCCCTGGGCGCCCGCACCGCACGGGGACGTCGCCCCGCCGGCTCCCGCCGGGGCGGCCGTCCCGCCCCCCGCGCCCGCCGCGCCCGCCTCGGCGGCCCGTACGGCCGAGGCCCCGGCCGCTCCGGCCGACGGCTCACCGGCCCCCGCCGCCGACCTGGTGCGGGAGATCCGCCAGCAGATGGTCGCCACGCACTCCGTCGTGATGGAGACCCAGCGCATCCTCCAGGGCGCGACGCTCTCCCGCGTCGAGGCGCTGCTGGACGGCGGCGCGCCCCAGGCCGACCCGGCCCCCGTCGCGCCGGCCCCGGCGCCCGCGCCGCCGCTCCCCGCGGCCGCTCCCACGGCCGCCCTGCCTCCGGCCGCACCGCCCGTCGCCCCAGTCCCGGCACCCGCCGCCGCTCCCACGCCCGAGGCCGGGCGGCCAGCGGCCAAGGAGGGCGTCATCTGGGACGAGGACGATCTCCTGGAGTTCGCGGTCGGCTCCGTCGCCAAGGTCTTCGGGCCCGAGTTCGGCGTCATCGACGGGTACGACAAGCGGGTGCGGCTGCCCGCGCCGCCCTACCACTTCGTCTCCCGCGTCACCGCGCTCGACGGCACCACCGGTGAGTTCAAGCCCGCCACGATCACCACCGAGTACGACGTCCCCGAGGACGCCTGGTACGCCGTGGACGGCGGCGTGCCGCCGGCCGTCACCGTCGAGGCGGGCCAGTGCGACCTGCTGCTCGTCAGCTATCTGGGCATCGACTTCCGCAACAAGGGCGAGCGGGTCTACCGCCTCCTGGACAGCACGCTGATCTTCCGCGGGAACCTGCCCCGGACCGGTCAGACCCTGCGGTACGACATCTCCATCGACCGCTTCGTGCACCAGGGCGACACGACGCTCTTCTTCTTCAGCTACCACTGCTACGCCGACGGCGAGCTGATCCTCGAACTGCACGACGCCTGCGCCGGGTTCTTCAGCAAGGAAGAACTCGCCACACCGCTCGGCGTGGTGATGACCGACAAGGAGAAGGCGGCCCGCGCGGCACTGCCCAAGGGGTACTTCAAGCCCCTCGCGTACACCGACCGGAACCACCTCACCCCCGAGGACCTGGAGGCCCTGTCCCAGGGCCGCCCCGGGGACGTCTTCGGCCCGGACCACGCCCAGGACCCGGGCGTCAACCCGGCGATCCGGCTGCCCGACGCCAAGCTCCGGATGATCGACGAGGTGGTCATCGACCGCAAGGGCGGCCCGCGCGGCCTCGGCACCCTCAGCGCCGTCAAGCGCCTGGAGCCGGACGCCTGGTACTTCACCTGCCACTTCCCGGACGACCACGTGCTCGCGGGCTCGCTGGTGGCCGAGGGAGCGGTCCAGCTGCTCCAGATCTACCTCATGCACCAGGGCATGCACCTCACGCTGCCGGACGCCCGGTTCCAGTGCGTCACCGACGTACCGATCGAGGTCCAGGTCCGCGGCCAGATCACCCAGGAGCACCAGGAGATCCGGTACGAGGTCGAGGTCATGGAGCTCACGCTCCTGCCGCGGGCCACGGTCATCGCCGACGTGCTCATCTACCTGGGCGACCTGCCGGTCATCCGGATGAAGGGCCTCGGTCTCCAGGTCCGGGAGAAGGAGGGCACGCCCTACCGTCCCGAGGCCGGCGGCGTCCCCCGTTTCCTCGGCCGCCGCAACCGCGACGGCGAGGCCGCGATGATCAACGAGATGCACCTGGCCCACGCGGCCAAGGGCCTCCTGGACGTCGCCATGGGACCGGAGTTCGAGGTCTACCGCGACAGCCGCGCACCGTACATCCCGAACGGCGACTTCCAGTTCGTGGACCGGGTGATGTCCCTCAAGGGCACCCGGGGCGACCTGCGCAGCCCCGGCTCGGAGATGGTCACCGAGTACGACTCGCCGCACGACGCCTGGTACTACGAGGAGAACTCCCACCCGCACATGCCGAACGCGGTCTACATGGAGAGCTCGCTCCAGGCCGCGATCTTCCTCGGCTACTACCTCGGCGCGACGCTGGAGTCGCCGGAGGAGCAGTACGCGATCCGCAACCTCGACGGCCGGGCGACCCTCGTCAAGGACGTCGACCTGCGCGGCAAGACGATCCGCCACCACTCCAAGCTCCTCATGACGAGCGCGGTATCCGGTGCGGTGCTCCAGAACTTCAGCTACGAACTCTCCGCCGACGGCGAGGTGTTCTACACCGGCGAGTCGCTGTTCGGCTACTTCAGCGACGCCGCCCTGGCCAACCAGGTGGGCCTGGACGCCGGCAAGTACGTAGCTCCCTGGATCGAGACGGAGAAGCCGTCCGCCGACCGCGTCCGCCGGATCGAGCTGGACGCGGACGCCCCCGCCTACAGCGACCCGTCCGGCGGCCACCTGCACCTGCCGGGGGGCCGGTTCGCCCTGGTGGACCGGGTGGACCTGGTCACCGACGGCGGTCGGCACGGGCAGGGCTACCTGCACGGCTACCGCGCCATCCGGCCGGACGAGTGGTACTTCGACTGCCACTTCCACCGCGACCCGGTGATGCCCGGATCGCTCGGCGTCGAGGCGATCCTCCAGGCGATGCGGCTCTTCGTCCTGGAGCAGGACCTCGCCGAGGGCATCGAGCGGCCCCGCTTCGCGATGGCCACCGAGGTCGAGACCGCCTGGAAGTACCGCGGCCAGATTCTGCGCGACGACCGCGAGCTCCAGTTCGACGTGCACATCAAGGAGGTGCGCCGCGAGGAGGGCCGCTTGCTGGTCATCGCCGACGCGGACCTGTCGAAGCCGGGGCTGCGCATCTACGAACTCACCGACGTGGCCATCGAGGTCCGTTCCGCCGACGCCTGACGGCCCGACCAGCGCTCAGCCCTAGGAGCTTCGTTCGCCATGCCACTTCACGACACTCCTCTCCGGTGGTCCGGAGAGCGGTACCCCAGCACGGACGCGGCGGGGATCTACAACGCCCTCGCCGACCTTGACCAGCCCTGCTTCATCGTCGCCACCCCGGAGGGAATCGGCGCCGTCTCCGGCGGCTCCGTGGTCTCCAACGACGAGGCCGGCGGCTGGCCGCTGCTCAGCGCCGCCCAGCCGCTGCCCCCGCAGCGGCTGGGGTCGGCCGCCTTCCTCACGGCGCACGGCGTGCGCAGCCCGTACATGGCCGGGGCCATGGCGGGCGGCATCGCGTCGGCCGACATGGTCGTCGCCCTCGCCCGGGAAGGCTTCCTCGCCTCCTACGGGGCGGCCGGGCTGCTGCCCGGGACGATCGAGAAGGCGCTCGGCAGGTTCGCCGTCGAGATCCCCGGCCTGCCGTACGCGGTCAACCTCATCCACAGCCCCAGCGAGGACCGGCTGGAGCGGGAGGCCGTGGAGCTCTTCCTGCGGCACGGCGTGCGCTGCGTCGAGGCGTCCGCCTACCTCAACCTGACCCCGCACGTGGTCCGCTACCGGCTGGCCGGGCTCCGCCGGGAGCCGGACGGCTCCGTCGTCGCCGACAACCGGCTGATCGCGAAGATCTCCCGGACCGAGACCGCGGAGCGCTTCATGCGCCCCGCGCCCGCGACCCTGGTCAGTTCGCTGCTGGAGCAGGGGCTGATCACCCAGGAGCAGGCCGCGCTCGCCCACCATGTGCCGCTGGCCGACGACATCACCGTCGAGGCCGACTCGGGCGGCCACACCGACCGCCGCCCGCTGCCGGCGCTGCTGCCGACGATCCTGCGGCTGCGCGACACCGTGCAGCGCGAGCACCGCTACGCCGTGCCGATCCGGGTGGGCGCGGGCGGCGGACTCGGCACCCCCGTCGCGGTCTCGGCCGCCTTCGCCATGGGGGCCGCCTACGTGGTGACCGGCTCGGTGAACCAGTCGTGCCTGGAGTCGGGCGCATCCACGGCGTCCAAGGCGATGCTCGCGGAGGCGGGGATCGCCGACTGCGACATGGCTCCCGCGGCCGACATGTTCGAGATGGGGGTGGAGCTCCAGGTCCTGAAGAAGGGCACGCTCTTCCCGATGCGGGCCAAGAAGCTCTACCAGCTCTACCAGGCGCACGACAGCATCGAGGCCATCCCGGCCGCCGAGCGCGCGAAGCTGGAGCAGCAGGTCTTCCGGCGCCCGCTGGAGGACGTCTGGCAGGAGTGCGTGGGCTACTTCGAGCGACGCGACCCGGAGCAGCTCGCCCGTGCTGCGGGCAGCCCCAAGCGGCGGATGGCGCTCGTCTTCCGGTGGTACCTGGGGATGTCCTCGCGCTGGGCGGTCACCGGCGACCCCGACCGGACGATGGACTACCAGGTCTGGTGCGGCCCGGCGATGGGCAGCTTCAACGACTGGGTGACCGGCAGCTATCTGAAGACGCCGGGCAACCGGCGGGTCGCCGACGTGGCCCACCACCTGATGCTGGGCGCGGCCTTCCACACCCGCCTCGCCCAGCTGCGCAGCCTCGGCGTGCGGATTCCGGCGGGTGTCGGCGACTACCGTCCCGTACCGCTGGAGGCCCCGGCCGACGGAACCCCGGCAGGGCTGCGATGAACGCGGAGCTGACCCCGGAGCGGCTGGAGGAGCTGCTCGGCGACCCGGGCGACGACAGCCTGCCGCACGGGTTCGCGGCGGCGGTCGCCCGCGACGAGCGCGACGAGTTCCCCACCGCGCTGTGCGAGGCGCTCATCGGCGCCGGATTCCACCTCAACTACCTGCCCCCCGAGTGGGGCGGCACGTTCCGGTCGTTCGACCGCAGCCTCACTCTGGTGCGGTGCGCGGCCCGGCGGGACGTCAACGTCATGCCGGGCACGATGTTCAGCATCATCGCCGCGACCTGCCTCCAGCTGCACGGCTCGCCCGCGCAGCGGGAGCGGGCGGCGCGCATCCTGCGCGGCGGCGGGGCGGTTGCCTTCGCGCTCACCGAGGCGGAGCACGGCAGCGACCTGCTGGCGGGCGAGGTGCGGCTGGCCGACGGGGTGCTGGACGGCGAGAAGTGGATGGTCGGCCTGGGGATGCGCTGCGAGGCGGTCTACGTGGTCGCCCGCATCGGAGGCCGGGGGCCGGCCGCCTTCTCGGCGGTGCTGCTGGACGTGGCGTCCGCGGAGCCCGGACAACTGGAACGGGTACCGGCCGTCCGCACCGGCGGGATGCGCGGCATCGATCTGGCCCGGATGCGCTTCACCGGGCTGCGGGTGCCCGAGGACGCGCTCGTCGGCAGGACCGGCGAGGGTCTGGAGGCCGCGGTGAAGGCGCAGCAGGCGGTGCGGCTGATGAGCATGGCCGGCAGCCTCGGCATCGCCGACAGCGCGGTGCGCATCGCCCTGGACTTCGCGTCCGGCCGCAAGGTCGGCCGGAGGCCGCTCACCGAGTCCCCCCACCCCCGGCGCGAACTGGCGGTCGCCTCGGCGGCCCTGCTGGCGGCGGACGTGGTGGCCACGAGCGCGGCCCGCGGGGTCCATGTGCTGCCCGAGGTGTTCAGCGTCTGGGCCCCGGTCGCCAAGCACGTGGTGGCCGAATCCTGCGACGAGCTGATCCGCCGCTGCGGCACGGTTCTCGCGACCCGCTCGGTGCTGCGGGAGGGGGAGCGCGGTACCGGGCTCTTCCAGAAGCTCCAGCGGGACTCGGGGGTGGTGCGGGTCATCGACTCCAGCACCCTGGCCAACCTGCGCTCCTACGCCGGTCAGTTGCCGACGCTGACAGGGGCCGGCGCCTCGTCCGAGGCCGGGGCGCCGGCCACGGTCTTCGATCTCGACGCGGAGCTTCCCCCGTACGAGGTGTCCCGGCTCGACATGTTCGCCCGGGGCGCCGACCCCGTTCTCGCCGGCCTCGGGGCGGTGCTCGCGGAGACGACCGGGAGCGTGGCCGAGGAGGACGAGGTGACGGGCGGGCTGCTGTGCGGGCTGGCCGCCGCCGTCGGCGGACTCGGGGAGCTGATCCGCGACGCCCAGCGGCGCGACGCCGATCCCAACGCCCTGGTGGACGCGGCCGAGCGGTACGCGTGGCTGCACGCCGCCGCGGCCTGCGTCCATCTGTGGCACGCCAACCGGGACCGCTCGCTGTACGGCACGAAGCCCGGTTCCACGGGCTGGCTGGGCGCCGTGCTCGGTTATCTGCTCGCCCGCGCCGACGGCGTGGACCCCCGGCGTCACGGCGCCGCCCTGCTGCCCGCCCTGGACGCCGTCGAGGCACTGCGGGAGTCCGGACAGCTCTTCTCCGCCCTGCCCGTCACGCTGGCGTCGACCCGATAGGAGTCCTCATGTCCAAGGCCGATCTCACCGCGCTGGCGGCGGAGTTGGAGCAGTATCTCGGAGACCCCTCCGACGACGGCAGCCGGATGTCCTTCCGCCGGGTGATGGACCACGACGAGCACGAGGAGTACCCCTTCGGTTTCGTCAGCCAACTGCGCCGCTGGGGCACGCACGAGTACTCCCTGCCCGCGGAGCAGGGCGGCCGGGCCGGCAATGTGGAGACCGGCTTCAACCTGATGCGCCTGGTCGCCCGCCGGGACTGCACCACCGCCACCTGCCTGGTGATCACCAACCTCAGCTTCATGCCGCTGTGGATCGCGGGCACGGACGAGCAGAAGGCCGCCGCCATCGCCGCGATGAAGCGGGGCGGCGGCCTGTCCTGGGGGCTGTCCGAGCGCGAACACGGCAGCGATCTGATCGCCAACGAGATGACCGCCGTCAAGGTCGAGGGCGGCTATGAACTGACCGGCGAGAAGTGGCTGATCGGCAACGCCACCGTCGCCGACACGATGCTGGTGTACGCGCGGACGGGCAGCCGCAACGGCCCCGGCGCGTACTCCATCTTCGTCGTCGACAAGTGGCAGCTGGCGGCCGGGGCCGTCGAGGAACTGCCCGTCGAGAAGCTGCACGGACTGCGGGCCCTCGACCTCAGCGGGCTGCGCCTGGAGCGCGCCTTCGTGCCGGACACCGCGCTGCTGGGGGCCGAGGGCCAGGGGCTGGAGATAGCGCTCAAGGCCACGCAGGTGGCGCGCAGCGTGATCGGCAGCCTGCCGCTCTCGGCGGTCGACACGGGGCTGCGGCTGACCCTGGACTTCACCGAGGAACGGGTGATCTTCGGCACCGCGGTCAGCGACGTGCCCTACAGCCGCCGGCAGCTGACCGAGGTGTTCGCCGACCTGATGATCGCCGACGCCATGAGCCTGGGAGCGGTGCGCTGCCTCCAGGCCGCGCCGGAGCAGATCAGTGTGTGGTCGTCGGCGGTGAAGTACCTCGTGCCGACCCTGCTGGAGAAGAGCATGTCGCAGCTGAACACGGTCCTGGGGGCCCGGTTCTTCCTGCGCGACCACCCGCACTACGGCCCGTACCAGAAGATGCTGCGCGATCTGCTGGTCGCCAACATCGCCGACGGCAACACCGTGGTGAACCTCCGCAACCTCGGCCAGCAGCTCGACGGGCTGCTGAACACGGTCCGCGACGCCTCCGCCGAGACCCGTGCGGCGGCCTCCGAACGCGCCGGAGTGCTGTTCGGCATGGACCGGGAGCTCCCGCGTTACGAGCCCTGGAAGCAGGAGCTGTTCAGCCGGGGCGCGGACGACGCGCTCCTCGCCGCCCCCGACGGCGTGCGCAGGCTGCGGGAGTTCGCCGCGGCGGCCGAGGGGGCAGAGCGGCGGCGGCTGGAGCGGGCGGCCGACACGGCCGAGGAGCTGCTGGGCCGGACGGCGGCCCTGTCCGACCGGGCCGCCGCGCTCAGGACGCGGCTCGGGCGGGCCTACGGGCATTCCGCGGAGCTGTTCGAACTGTCCAAGGAGTACTGCCTGTTGCACGCGGTGGCGGCCTGTGTGCTCACCTTCACGCACTCGCACGGGGCGACCGAGGACCCGCTGCCGAGCGGCGCGCTGCTGCTGCTGATGCTGGAGCGCCTGCGCCGCCACATCCACCCGGTCGAGCAGATCACGGAGCAGACGGACATCGACGAGGTGATGGCCGTGCTGCGCCGGCTGCACCGGGAGGACAAGCTGTTCTCGCACTGGCAGTTCTCGCTCGCCAAGCGGTCCGGCGTCCCCGCCGCCGCCCGCCGCTGAGATTCCGGAGGCCGCCGCCCATGCCGTCCGACGCCGCTTTCCTGTGGCTGCTGCCCGAGTACGCGGTGGACCGCTTCGCCGCCGCGCTCGGCGGCACCCGGCTGCTCACCGCCGAGGAGCGGGCAGGTCTCGGCCGACGGCTGACCCCGGGGGCGCGGCGGCGCTATCTGGGTGCGCGGCTGCTGTGCCGCTACGCCCTCAGCTCACGGGTCCCCCGACCCCTGGAGCACTGGCGTTTCACGGCCGGCGAGCACGGCCGGCCGGAGCCCCTGCCCGACGGGGAGGGGCTCCGGTTCAACCTCTCGCACACCGAGGGGCTGATCGCCTGCGTCGTCACCCGGGGGCGGGGGTGCGGGGTCGATGTGGGCCCCGATCCCGCGCCCGCCGGGCTGACGTCGCGGCTGGAGCCCCGGCTCGCACCCGCCGAGCGGGCCGAGCTGGCCGCCGCGGCTCCCGGCGTGCGCGACGCCGTCGCCGGGGAGCTGTGGGTGCTCAAGGAGTCCTACCTCAAGGCTTTGGGCACCGGGCTCACCCGGGACCTGTCCGGTTTCGCGTTCGGCCCGCGCGGCGGCGGCCGTATCCGGGTCCACGACCGGCAGCGGCCGGCGGGCACCGCCTCCCGCTGGTGGTTCGACCTGCTCCGGCCCGCACCCGGCTAC
This sequence comes from Streptomyces sp. NPDC091649, assembly GCF_044756785.1. NCBI lineage: Bacteria > Bacillati > Actinomycetota > Actinomycetes > Kitasatosporales > Streptomycetaceae > Streptomyces > Streptomyces sp. NPDC091649. Next base: position 71,998 of record NZ_JBIVTR010000013.1, read on the forward strand.
CTGGTGGCCGTCGCCACCGAGGACGGCCTCGCGCACGGACTCCGCCGTGTCGACCTCGCCCCTCTCCCGTCCCCGGACCTCTCGCCCCGGGGCCCCGCACACGTGGGCCACGCGCCCCTGGACCTCTCGCACACGGACCTGACGTCCGTCTGAGACCGACCACGAAGGACACTTCCATGTCACAGCCCACCCGCCCGCGCGTGGCCATCGTCGGAGCCGGTGTCTCCGGACTCTCGGCCGCCTATCACCTGCGCGACAGCGCCCGGATCACGATCTTCGAGCGGGAGGACCGCCTGGGCGGTCACGCCAACACGGTCGAGGTGGAGGAGAACGGCCGCACCCTCGGCATCGACACCGCCTTCGTCGTGTTCAACCGCCCCGCCTACACCAACCTGTGCGAGTTCTTCGAGGAGTTGGGCGTCGACGCCGTCGAGCACCGCGGCGCCTTCAACTTCTTCGACCTGGACAGCGGGCTGGAGTACGGGACCAAGGAACTCGACATGAGCGAGGAGGAGGTGTCCGCCCGCTACTCCGAGGAGTTCCTCACCATCTGGCGGGAGGCGCGGCGCTTCCACACCGAGGGGCGCAAGGACTTCGTCCGCAAGAAGGCCGACATCCCCCTCGGCGAGTACCTGGACCGGGGCGGCTACAGCCAGGCGTTCCGCCACTCGTACGTGATCCTGCTGTGTTCGGCCGTCTGGTCGATCCCCGCCGAGCTGATCTGGCAGATGCCCGCCAGCACCGCCATCGCGTTCTTCATGGGCCACGACGAGGGCGGGCTCGGCGGCCGTGAGGTGGACTGGCGTACGGTCGGGGGCGGTTCCATCTCCTACGTACGCAAGGCGCTGGCCGCGATCGGCCCGGAGATCCGGTCCGGTGAGCCGGTGACCGCGATCCACCAGGACGGCGACGGGGCCACCGTGACCACCGCGCGGGGAACCGAGCGGTTCGACTACGTGGTCGTCGGCGCGCACGCCGACGAGGCGCTCGCGCTGCTGGACAACCCCTCCGAGCGGCAGACCGAGGTGCTCTCCACGGTGACGTACAACGGCTCGTCGGTCATCCTGCACACCGACCCGTCCGTGGTGCCGGCGGACCGGGAGCGCTGGGAGGCGTGGAACTACGGCAAGGTCGAGGTCGACGGGCAGCCGAAGACCTACGTCGCCTATTACATGAACAAGCTGCACGGATTCACCGCCGAGAAGGACTACTTCGTCACCCTCGACTACCCGGGCGAGGTGGATCCGGCGACCGTCATCGCCGAATTCCCCTACACCCACCCCATCATCGACGTGGCCGTCCGCGACATGCAGAAGGACATCTACGACGTCAATGACGGCACGCGTGTGAAGCTGTGCGGTTCCTATTTCCACGCCAAGCGCCACGGTGTGGACCAGATAGGTTCGCACGAGGCCGGATACTCCTCCGGAATGGATGTCGCGGCCCGGATCATCAGCGAACTCTGAGCGGTCGCACAAAAGCGTCCCGGAGAATCCTGGTCGGATTCTCCGGGACGCTTTTCGTGGCCCCTCACACTCCGCCGGTGTGCAGCTCCCGGCCACTGAGGAGGTCGGTCAGGAACCCGAGGGCCGAGCGTTCCGCCGGCCCGTCCTCCCGCTCGATGTGCCGGACCATGAACCGGTGGGGCCGGGCCTCCCCGCGGCGGGCCGGCGCCCGGGGCGGCGGGAAGGCGGCCGGCGTCCGCGCCCCCGCCGCGGACAGCTCGGGGGACTGCGCGCCGATCTGTTCGAGGCGGGCGCGCAGCAGCGGGGTGTGGCCGTGGGCCGCGGTGAGCCGGCACCGGGCCTCGGTGTAGACGCCGATCGCCTCCCCGCCCCGGCCGGAGCGGCACAGGGCCAGCATCAGCTGGTCGTGGAACCGCTCGCACAGCGGGTGGGTGACGGTGGCTTCCCGCAGTTCGGAGAGGACGTCCGCGTGCCGGCCGGTACTCAGGGCCGCGTCGAAGAGCAGCTCCAGCGCCTGCCGTCGCACGTCCTGGAGCCGGTCGGCCAGGACGGCGCCGAGGGGCCCGTGCGGACCGACGCCCTCCAGGACGGCGCCGCGCCACAGCGAGAGGGCCTCCCGCAGGATGCCGTAGGCGTCCTCCGGGGCCGTCCGGCAGCGGCTCCGGGCCCGGGAGACGGCCAGGCAGAAGCGCCCGCCGTCCGTGTCCGTCGGCGACACCCGCAGGGTGAGGCCGCCGGCCCCGGTGACCAGGCGCGCCCGCGCGCCCCTCGTCCCCTCCGCCGTCGCCACGCTCTTCCGCAGTCCCGAGACATGGGCGTTGAGGGCGCTGCGCGCCTGTTTCGGCGCCCGTCCGGCCCAGAGTTCGCGCACCAGTTCCTCCCTCGGGACGAGGGAATTCGGCCGGGACAGCAGTGCTCCGAGCAGCCGATTCTGTTTGGGGCTGGTCAGCGGCGTCCGAAGGCGGCACTCCTCGTCGAAAAGATCGGGCGGGCCCAGAATTCTGAACTGCATACCCATGCCTCCCCACATGCGGTGAATGACGTCCGCCGTGTGCATTCACACGTGAGAAGACCATTCGGGCGCACGGAGAAACGTGAGGGACAGCCACTCACTTCACCCGCGGATCACACGGTCCGCGCCCGGCGGAGCGGAGGGGATCGCGGAAGAGAGGTGAGTACCGGCCACTCAGGCGCCGGGCCCCGTCGCCGTGCTGGCATGGGGCCGAGGCTCCGCGGCTGTCCGGAGCACGCCCGCCGGGGCGTCAGCGGCGGTGCCGGACCGTCGACTCGGCTTCCTGCGCGAGCCGGCGCAGGGCCAGCAGTGCGGGCTCCAGCAGGACGGTCAGCAGGACGGCGCGTTCCGCCTTCTCCAGCGGGTCGTCCGGCTCCTGGAGCTGGTCCAGGTCGAGCGTGGCCGTCTGCTCGGCCAGTGCCGCGTAGGGCAGGAGGGAGCGCCAGCCGTAATCCATTCCCAGGGAGTTGAGGGTGTGCAGGGTCCGGGTGATGGTCTCCCGGGCGGGATTGTGCTCGGAGACGGTCCATCCCATCTCCGCGATCAGGCCGTCCACCCCGGAGGCGTCCTCGTCCGGCGCAGCGCCCTCCGCGGCGTTCGCGTCCTCCTCGGCGGGCGGCCGGATGCCGAAGACCAGTCCGAGCAGCTCGTGCGTGTCGGCCCTGCCCTCGTTGAAGACGTCCAGCACGTCCTTGGCCGCGCTCACGGTCAGCCCCCGCACCCCTATGAGTGCCCGGATCAGCCGCAGCCGGCGCACATGCACCTCGCCGTACTCCGCCTGAGTCGCGGCGGTGGCCCGCCCGGGCGGCAGCAGCCCTTCCCGCAGGTAGTACTTGATCGTCGCGGTGGCCACACCACTGCGACGGCTCAGCTCGGAAATTCTCACGCGGATTCAGCTCCCACTGGCGGTTAGGCAGTACCACTGTCTAATATAGATACCGCCACTCACCAACTGTGTTGCGAGGATACCGTGCCGACTCTTCCCTGGACGACGCCGAACCCGGCCCGGCCCGACACCACCGCCTTTGTCATGGCCTCACGCCTGGAGGTGAAATCCGGCAAGCACACCCCGCGGTTCTTCCTGAAGTCGCTCTCCGCCTGGGGTCAGGTGCGCAAGGCGCCGGGCGCCCTCGGAGCCTCCCTGGAGGCCCAGCTGCTGAAGGGCGTCTTCTACACGCTCTCCGCCTGGGAGGACAAGGACGCGCTCTACACCTACGCGCGGACCGAACCCCACAAGAGCGTCATGACCGGGCTGCGCTCCGTGATGGGCGCGTCGACGTTCACCTTCTGGGAGGTGCCGGTGGCCCAGCTGCCCATCACCTGGGAGGACGCCAAGCGGCACATCGAGGAGCAGGCCCGCATCGACGCGGCACAGAGCGGCCCGGGCCGCTGACCCACAGTCTCCCGGCCCAGGGTCTCCCCCGTCCCTGGGCCGGGCTCAGCCGCGCTTCGGGCGCTTGCGGCCGGACGTCCTGCGGGCCGCCGGGTTGCCGGTGCGCGTGGAGCGGCGCCTCTCGAACTGCACGCGGGCCCGCTCGTACTCGGCGCGGCGCAGCTTCTCGCCCGGGGCCTCGGTCAGCGACCGGACGAAGTAGGCGAGGAGCGAGCCGATGAACCCGATCGACTTCAGTCCGCGCAGGTTGTCCTCGCGGGCCGGGTCCTTCGGGCGGGCGCCGAAGCCCTCCCAGGTCTTGCGGAACGCGATGGCGCTGCAGATCGAGAACATCGCGATCACCAGCACCCCGACGAAGCCTCCGACCTCCGCGATCTCCAGTCCCTGGTAGGCGAAGCGCAGGACGAGGCAGGCGGCCGCGGCGGCGGCCAGCGAGCCGGCCGCGACGCCGACGCGCCGGAGGCCGTAGCCGCCGTCGTGGCCGACCCACGTCGTACCGAAGAAACGGATGGGCTCGGGCCGCGGGCCCGGGGCCGTGGGGGCGCCGGCGGAGGAAACTCCTCCGCCGGGCGGGGTGCCGGGGGCTGCGCTGTTCTCGCTCACGGGGTCGATTATCCCCGCTGCCCCCGGCCGTGCGCGGACCGGTCAGTCGCAACGCGGTGCGATGCAGCCGTCACGCCCCGTGCGGACGTAGGCGCCGGACACGAACTGCCCGTTGGCGATGTCGTCCCAGAGGTTCGACGTGCCGTACGGGCCCGTGACCCGCTCCCCCGGCTTCTGGCAGTAGATCGGGACGCCGGACGGTTCGGTCTTCACCCTGGACGGCGCGGACCCGGGCGCCTGGTGAGCGAGCCGGGTCCGCGTACCGCTGGCCGGGGCGTAGGGGCCGAGGGCCCGGCGGCCCGGGGCCGGGCCCGGGGGGTCCGGCGCTCGGGGGCCGGGGGGTCAGCCCAGCTTGGTGACGTCGCGCACCGCGCCGCGGTCCGCGCTCGTCGCCATCGCCGCGTAGGCGCGCAGCGCGGCCGAGACCTTGCGGTCGCGGTTCTTCGGCGCGTACACGCCGTTCAGCGCCGCGCGGCGGGTGGCCAGTTCCGCGTCGTCGACGAGCAGCTCGATGGAGCGGTTCGGGATGTCGATCCGGATCCGGTCGCCGTGCTCCACGAGCGCGATGGTGCCGCCGGAGGCCGCCTCGGGTGAGGCGTGGCCGATGGAGAGGCCCGACGTGCCGCCGGAGAAGCGGCCGTCGGTGACCAGCGCGCAGACCTTGCCCAGGCCCCGCCCCTTGAGGAAGGAGGTGGGGTAGAGCATCTCCTGCATACCGGGGCCGCCGCGCGGGCCCTCGTAGCGGATGACGACGACGTCGCCCGCCGAGATCTCCTTGCGGAGGATCTTGTCGACGGCCTCCTCCTGCGACTCGCAGACGACGGCCGGGCCCTCGAAGGTCCAGATCGACTCGTCGACGCCGGCCGTCTTCACGACGCAGCCGTCCACGGCGAGGTTGCCCTTGAGGACGGCGAGGCCGCCGTCCTCGGAGTAGGCGTGCTCGACGTCGCGGATGCAGCCGCCCGCCGCGTCCAGGTCGAGGGTGTCCCAGCGCTCGGACTGCGAGAAGGCTGTCGCGGAGCGGACGCAGCCGGGGGCGGCGTGCCACATCTCGACGGCCTCGGGGGACGGGGAGCCGCCGCGGACGTCCCAGTTCTTCAGCCACTCGGCGAGGGTGTCGGAGTGCACCGCGTGCACGTCCTCGTTCAGCAGACCGCCGCGGTGGAGCTCGCCGAGGAGGGCGGGGATGCCGCCGGCCCGGTGGACGTCCTCCATGTAGTACGTGCCGCCGGGGGCGACGTTGGGCGCGACCTTGGAGAGGCACGGGACCCGCCGGGAGACCTCGTTGATGTCGTCCAGGTCGTAGGCCAGCTCCGCCTCCTCGGCGGCGGCCAGCAGGTGCAGGATCGTGTTGGTCGAGCCGCCCATGGCGATGTCCAGCGCCATCGCGTTGTCGAAGGCGGCGCGGGTGCCGATGGCGCGCGGCAGGACCGTCTCGTCGTCCTGCTCGTAGTAGCGCCGGGTGATGTCGACCACCGTGCGGCCGGCCTGCTCGTACAGCGCCCTGCGGGCGGTGTGCGTGGCGAGGACGGAGCCGTTGCCGGGGAGGGAGAGGCCGAGGACCTCGGTCAGGCAGTTCATCGAGTTGGCGGTGAACATGCCGGAACAGCTGCCGCAGGTGGGGCAGGCGTTCTCCTCGATACGGAGTATGTCCTCGTCGGAGACGGACTCGTCGACCGCGTCGCTGATCGCGTTGACCAGGTCGAGCTTGCGGACCGTGCCGTCGACGAGGGTGGCCTTGCCGGCCTCCATCGGGCCGCCGGAGACGAAGACGGTCGGGATGTTGAGGCGCATGGCGGCCATCAGCATGCCCGGGGTGATCTTGTCGCAGTTGGAGATGCAGATCAGCGCGTCCGCGCAGTGCGCCTCGACCATGTACTCCACGGAGTCGGCGATCAGGTCGCGGGAGGGCAGGCTGTAGAGCATGCCGCCGTGGCCCATCGCGATGCCGTCGTCCACGGCGATGGTGTTGAACTCGCGCGGGACCGCGCCCGCCGCCAGGATCGCCTCGGAGACGATCCGGCCCACCGGGGCGAGGTGGGTGTGGCCGGGGACGAACTCCGTGAACGAGTTGGCGACCGCGATGATCGGCTTGCCGATGTCCGCGCTCGCTACGCCCGAGGCGCGCATAAGGGCGCGCGCGCCCGCCATGTTGCGTCCGTGGGTGACCGTGCGGGACCTCAGCTGCGGCATCGTCGCTCGCTCCTTCGGCAGAGAAGACTGCCTTCCGAATTCGGGCAGGAAAGACTGCGTTCGAGCGTACGCCCCGAATCCACGATCCGGACAGCCCGTCCGGAATGCGGGACGCGCCGACCGGTGGGCGACGGCCGGCCGGCCACCCGGCCCCGTACCCGTCGGCCGTACGGGGTCAGCGCTCGCCCAAGTATCCCTGGAGCGCGGGGGCGACCATCGCCACGATGTCCTCCGGGTCGGCGGAGGCGAGCGGTTCGGTCCGGATCACGTACCGCAGCATCGCGATGCCGATCATGTGCGAGGCGGCCAGCTCGGCGCGGAAGGTCGCGTCCGGGACGTCCAGCTCCGCCGCGATCCGCTCCAGCAGCCGCCGCAGGACGAAGTCCCGCAGCACCTTCGCCGCCGCTTCGTGGGTCAGCGCGGAGCGCAGGACCGCCAGCAGGGGGGAACGGGTGGCCGGGTCCTCCCACACCGAGAGGAAGAAGCGCGCCAGCCGCTCCCCCAGCCCGCCGGGCGGGCCGCCGAGCACGGTGTGGACGACCAGGGCGGGCTCGAAGGTGACCTCGACGGCGGCGGCGAAGACCTCGTCCTTCGTGCCGAAGTAGTGGTGGACGAGGGCCGCGTCGACCCCGGCGGCCCTGGCGATGCCCCGGACCGACGTCTTGTCGTAGCCGCGCTCGGCGAACTCCGTACGGGCCGCCTCCAGGATGCGCGTCCGGGCGTCGGGCCCCTCGGACGCGGCCTTGCGGGAGGGGCGTCCCCGGCGGCGCGGGGCGGCGTCCTCGGTCACGGGCCGTCCTGGGGGCACGGGAGGACCGGGCTCACGGGCGGCGGGGCTCGGCGGCCGGGTCCGCCGGGGCGGAGGCCGCCAGGTGGAGGCGGGTGAAGGCCAGCGCCTCCGCGAGGTCGGCCTCGCGTTCGGCGGACGACATCGCGCGGCGGGTGTTGACCTCGATGACGACATGGCCGTCGAAGCCCGTACGGGCCAGGCGTTCCAGCAGTTCCGCGCACGGCTGGTCGCCCCGGCCGGGCACCAGGTGCTCGTCCTTGGCCGAGCCCTTGCCGTCGGCGAGGTGGACGTGGGCGAGCCGGTCGCCCATCCGGTCCACCATGGCGAGCGCCTCGGTGCGGGCGGTCGCGGTGTGCGAGAGGTCGACCGTGAAGTGCCGGTAGTCGTCGTTGGTGACGTCCCAGTCCGGGGCGTACGCGAGCATCTCCCGGTCCCGGTAGCGCCACGGGTACATGTTCTCCACGGCGAACCGGACGTCCGTCTCCTCTGCCATCCGCCAGATCCCGGTCACGAAGTCGCGGGCGTAGTTGCGCTGCCACCGGAACGGCGGGTGCACCACGACGGCGGAGGCGCCGAGCTTCTCGGCGGCGGCCCTGGCCCGCTGGAGCTTGACCCAGGGGTCGGTGGACCAGACCCGCTGCGTGATCAGGAGACAGGGGGCGTGCACCGCGAGGATCGGGACCCGGTGGTAGTCCGAGAGCCGGCGCAGGGCCTCGATGTCCTGGCTGACGGGGTCGGTCCAGACCATGACCTCGACGCCGTCGTACCCCAGGCGCGCGGCGATCTCGAAGGCCGTCGCGGTGGACTCGGGGTAGACCGAGGCCGTTGACAGGGCGACCTTCGCATCCGGGACGCGCACCACTGGTTCTGCCACCAGGACAGCGTACGGGCAGCGGTGCGCCACGCCGAGGTCTCCTGGCGGAAAGTGATCAGGACCATGGGACCCGTCACCGTACGTCACCCCGGCAGTGCGGCCCGTTCCACCGGGAGATGGTCCAGGCGGCGCAGGATGACGCCCTCGCGCAGGGCCCAGGGGCAGATCTCCAGCTCCTGGACGCCGAACAGGTCCATCGCCCCCTCGGCCACCAGCGCTCCGGCGAGCAGCTGGGCGGCCCGCCCCTCGGAGACTCCGGGCAACCGGGCGCGCTCCTCGACCGTCATCGCCGCCAGCTTGGGCACCCACTCCTCCAGCGCCTTGCCGCTCAGCGAGCGCTGGACGTACAGGCCCTCGGTCGTGCGGGCGGCGCCGGCGATCCGGGCGAGCTGCTTGAAGGTCTTGGACGTGGCGACGACGTGGTCGGGGCGGCCGGCCCGGCTGAACTCGCCGACGGTGCGCGCGATGCTGGCCCGTACGTGCCGGCGCAGCGCCTTGACCTGCTCGGGGCCGGCCGGGTCGTCCGGCAGCCAGGCGCCGGTGAGGCGTCCCGCGCCGAGCGGCAGCGACACCGCGATGTCCGGCTCCTCGTCGATGCCGAAGGCGATCTCCAGGGAGCCGCCGCCGATGTCCAGGACGAGGAGCTTCCCCGCCGACCAGCCGAACCAGCGGCGGGCCGCCAGGAAGGTCAGCCGGGCCTCCTCCTCGCCGCTGAGGACCGCGAGGTCGACGCCCGTCTCGACCCGTACGCGCTCCAGCACCAGGTCCGCGTTGGTCGCCTCGCGCACGGCCGAGGTGGCGAACGCGAGCACGTCCTCGCACCCCTTGTCCTCCGCCGCCTGGACCGCGCCGGCGATCGTCGCCACCAGCCGGTCCACGCCCAGGGGGCCGATCGCGCCGCCCTCGTCGAGGAGCTCGGCCAGCCGGAGCTCCGCCTTGTGCGAGTGCGCGGGCAGCGGGCGGGCGCCGGGGTGGGCGTCGACCACCAGCAGATGAACCGTGTTCGATCCCACGTCGAGGACTCCGAGTCTCATGGGGGAACGCTACTGCGCCATCGGACTTACGCTGTCCGCGTGCCAAAGACGAAAAAGGCTAAGCAGGACAAAGCCGCGAAGAAGCAGAAGTCGAACGAGCAGGCAGCGCAGGCGGGGGCGAGCGGGCCGGTCCCGTCCGACGAGAAGGGCATCGACTTCGCGCGGGCCTGGGTGGAGTTCCCGGACCCGGCGGACGACGAGCAGGTCTTCCGCTGCGATCTGACCTGGCTGACCTCCCGGTGGACCTGCATCTTCGGCAGCGGCTGCCAGGGCATCCAGGCGGGCCGCGCGGACGACGGCTGCTGCACGCTGGGGGCGCACTTCTCCGACGAGGACGACGAGAAGCGGGTCGCGGGGCACGTGGCCCGGCTCACTCCGGATCTGTGGCAGTTCCACGACGTCGGCACGGAGACGGGCTGGGTCGGCGTCGACGAGGACGGGGAGCGCCAGACGCGCCGCTGGGAGGGCTCCTGCATCTTCCAGAACCGGCCGGGGTTCGCCGCCGGGGCGGGCTGCTCGCTGCACATCCTGGCGCTGCGGGAGGGCAAGGAGCCCCTGGAGACGAAGCCGGACGTGTGCTGGCAGCTGCCGGTGCGAAGGACGTACGACTGGATCGACCGGCCCGACGACACCCGGGTCCTCCAGGTGACGATCGGGGAGTACGACCGCCGGGGCTGGGGTCCGGGCGGCCACGACCTGCACTGGTGGTGCACCTCGGCCACCTCGGCGCACGGCGCCGGTGACCCGGTGTACGTGTCCTACCGCCCGGAGCTGGTCGAGCTGATGGGCCAGGAGGGCTACGACCGGCTGGTCGAGCTGTGCGAGGAGCGGCTGTCCTCGCTGCTGCCGATGGCCCCGCACCCGGCGGACCCGCTTCCCGCGCCGAAGAGGCGCTGAGGGAGCCGGGCCTGAGCGGGGCGCGCGCCGGGGGCCCTCGCGGCGCCGCGTCGGCCGTCCGGCCCGGGCGCCCGCGTCCACCGCGGGTCCGCGCCGTCGTCCGCGGGCGCGCGTCAGTCCGCGGGGGCCGGGTCGGAGGGGCCCGGGCCGGTCGGCGCGGGGTCGGTGGGGTCCGGGCCGGTCGGGCCCGGCGTCGGGTCCGTGGGGTCAGGGCCGGGCGGGTCGGTCGCGTCCGGCGGGCCGGTGGGACCGGTCGGGTCCGGTCCGGGGCCGGTGGGGTCCGGACCGGTGGGACCGGGGCCCGGGTCGGTCGGGGCCGGACCGGTCGGGCCGGGGTCCGTGGTGCCGGGGTCCGTGGGGCGGGGAGCGTCCGTTCCGGGGCGCGTGGGGCGCGGGCCGCCCGTGGTCGGGAAGGTGGCCCCGTGACCGTCGATGAGCACGGCCGAACCCGAGGGGGTCAGCGAGATCCGGGCCCGCCACGGCCCGCCCGGCTGCTGGTCCCGGATCACCGAGACGGCGATCGTGGTGCCCTGCCCGGCCGCGAGCGTGCCGGACGTACGGCTCAGGCGCAGCCAGGGGGCGTCCGTCACCGCCGACCAGCTGACCGGCCCCCGGCCGGACGCTGTGAGCGTGAGCGTCGTGACGGCTCCGGAGGTCCGGGCCCTCACCGTCAGCCGGCCTTCGCCACGCCGTGCGCCGCCGGTGCTGACGACCTCGGCCGTGACGTCGGGGACGCGGGCGCCGAGGCGGTCGCCGGGGCGGCCGTTGCCGGTGTTCTCGTAAGGGGCGTACGGGGCGCCGCTCGTGCCTCCGGCGCCGTCCACCTCCGGGGCGCTGACCGAGGAGCCGTCGTGGCCCTCGCCGGTCTGCGGCGCCCCCCGGTAGGCGGCCCAGAGGGCGATCACGGGGGCGGCGACCACCGTCGCGACCACCGTGGTCGTCACGACCCGGGCGCGCAGGCGGTCCCGGCGGGCCGCCTGGTCCTTGGGGTCGAGCGGGTACCCGGCCCGGTCGAGGCGCGGGCCGGCGGCGCGGGAGCGCCGGGCCTGGGCCATCGCGACGTACACGGAGGGCCGTGGGGCCTCGACGACGGGCAGGGCGGCGACCGGCGTGAGCGCCGCTCCGGGCCAGGGTCCGGCGGCGTTCGCCCGCTCGGCGGCGCGACGGCAGCGGGGGCAGTCGTCCACGTGCCGGACGAGCTCGCGGCACAGGGCGGCCGAGAGGCGCACCCGCCGGTCGCCGGTGGGCCGGGCGACGGTGGGGCAGCCGCCGGCCTCCACGGCGGCGAGCGCGGCGCGGGTGCGCTCCACCTCGCAGGCGGCGCCGGCCAGCAGCTCCCGGGCGGTGGCCGGCTCCAGACCGAGCACGGCCGCGACGGCGGTGGGTGCGAGCCGGTGGCGTACGGCAAGTTCGAGCGCTTCGCGCTGCTCCGGGGTGGTGCCCGCGGCCTCGGGCCAGGCGAGCGTGGCGAGCTCCCGGCGGCGGGCTTCGGCGGCCGGCGACTCCGCGGGGGCGGGCAGGACGGCGTCCTCCGGGGTGACGGGGGCGGTGTGCTCCGGCGTGCGCCGGTCGGTGTGCGCCCCCGGGCGGCGGGGCGGCGCGGAGGCTTTGACCGTGCGGGGCGGCTTCGCCGTCCCGGAGGGCCGGCGGTGCGCCTGACGGCCGCACAGGCGCTCGGTGAGGACGCGCCGGCACGTCCACCGGGCCAGCGCGTACAGCCAGGATTGACGTTCCTCCTCGGCCGTGGGCTCCCGGGCGTCCTGCCGGTCCGCGATCGACAGGACGGCGCCCAGCGCGTCGGTGGCCGCGTCGTGATCGCAGAGCACGGAGAGGCAGTAGGTGAAGAGTCCGTCGAGATACGGCTCGTACCGCACGGGCGGTCGCTGGGCCGGGGCGTTGGGCACTCGGCGGTGCGCCCGGTGTGCGCCGGTGGTGTGCGTGGGGATCTCCAGCCTGCTGCTCATCACCCGGCGACCGTAGGCAAACGAGCACACGCCCCAAGTGCCCCTTGAGCGCATTTAATCCTTACGGGTGAATGTATCCCTCGAAAGAGGACAGAGAACGCGCATACGCACGAGAGCGCTCAGGAGCACCCGCCGCGCGCCCTGCGCGCGGACGGCCCGCGCACGCCGACCGGGCGGAGGTCACGCCGAGGGGTGCGGACGGCCCGCACCCGACCGTGCGGGCGGCGTTGTCACACCCCACCTATACGGTGACGCCATGGCTGCCCGTACGAAATCCGCGAAGGACCGGCCGTCCTACCGCTGTACCGAATGCGGCTGGACCACCGCGAAGTGGCTCGGCCGCTGCCCCGAGTGCCAGGCGTGGGGGACGGTCGAGGAGTTCGGCGGCACCCCCGCCGTGCGCACCACCGCCGCCGGACGGGTCTCCACGGCGGCCGTGCCGATCGGAGAGGTCGACAGCCGGCAGGCGACGGCCCGTTCGACGGGCGTCGGCGAGCTGGACCGGGTCCTCGGCGGCGGGCTGGTCCCGGGTGCGGTCGTGCTGCTGGCGGGCGAGCCGGGGGTCGGCAAGTCGACGCTGCTGCTGGACGTCGCGGCCAAGGCGGCGAGCGACGACCACCGCACGCTCTATGTGACCGCCGAGGAGTCCGCGAGCCAGGTCCGGATGCGGGCCGACCGCATCCGGGCGATCAACGACCACCTCTACCTCGCGGCGGAGACGGATCTGTCCGCGGTGCTCGGCCACCTGGACGCGGTGAAGCCCTCGCTGCTCGTCCTGGACTCGGTGCAGACGGTCGCCTCGCCCGAGATCGACGGCGCGCCCGGCGGAATGGCGCAGGTCCGGGAGGTCGCCGGGGCGCTGATCCGGGCCTCCAAGGAGCGCGGGATGGCCACGCTGCTCGTCGGCCACGTCACGAAGGACGGCGCGATCGCCGGGCCCCGGCTGCTGGAGCACCTGGTCGATGTGGTGCTGTCCTTCGAGGGCGACCGCCATGCCCGGCTGCGGCTGGTGCGGGGTGTCAAGAACCGGTACGGGGCGACCGACGAGGTCGGCTGCTTCGAGCTGCACGACGAGGGCATCACCGGCCTCGCCGACCCCTCGGGCCTCTTCCTCACCCGTCGCGACGTGGCGGTTCCGGGCACCTGCCTGACGGTGACGCTGGAGGGCAAGCGCCCCCTGGTCGCCGAGGTGCAGGCGCTCACCGTCGACTCGCAGATCCCCTCGCCCCGGCGCACGACCTCCGGCCTGGAGACGTCCCGGGTCTCGATGATGCTCGCCGTGCTGGAGCAGCGCGGCCGGATCAGCGCGCTCGGCAAGCGGGACATCTACAGCGCGACGGTGGGCGGCGTGAAGCTCACCGAGCCCGCCGCCGACCTGGCCATCGCCCTCGCGCTGGCCAGCGCGGCCAGCGACACCCCGCTCCCGAAGAACCTGGTCGCGATCGGTGAGGTGGGGCTCGCGGGCGAGGTCAGAAGGATCACCGGGGTGCAGCGCAGGCTGTCCGAGGCACACCGCCTGGGCTTCACCCACGCCCTCGTTCCGACGGACCCCGGGAGGGTCCCGGCCGGTATGAAGGTCACGGAAGTCGCCGACATCGGGGACGCTCTGCGGGTCCTCCCGCGCCGGTCTCGCCAGGAGGCGCCGCAGCCTCGTCAGGAAGACAACGCGCGCCGGTAGACTTTGCCCTGGTCTCGCCCGCCCGTGGACACGGCATGGTGGACGCAAGGGCACCGCAAACCTGTGACCGGAGGAGTGCAGTGGCAGCCAACGACCGGGCGACGACGCCCGGAAAGTCCGGCCAAGGCACCGGCAACGAGGCGCTGATGCGCGCCTCGCTGAGCGCGGTCGCGCCCGGTATGGCCCTGCGGGACGGCCTGGAGCGCATTCTCCGCGGCAATACCGGCGGGCTGATCGTGCTGGGCATGGACAAGACCGTCGAGTCGATGTGCACCGGCGGATTCGTGCTGAACGTGGAGTTCACGGCGACGCGCCTGCGCGAGCTCTGCAAGCTCGACGGGGCGCTGATCCTCGACAAGGACATGACCAAGATCCTGCGGGCCGGCGTGCAGCTGGTCCCGGACGCCTCGATCCACACGGAGGAGACGGGCACCCGTCACCGCACGGCGGACCGGGTCTCCAAGGCGTGCGGCTTCCCCGTCGTCTCGGTCTCCCAGTCGATGCGCCTGATCGCGCTGTACGTGGACGGTGAGCGACGGGTCCTGGAGGAGTCCTCCGCGATCCTGTCCCGGGCCAATCAGGCGCTCGCCACGCTGGAGCGCTACAAGCTGCGCCTCGACGAGGTCGCGGGCACGCTCTCCGCGCTGGAGATCGAGGACCTGGTCACCGTCCGGGACGTGACGGCGGTGGCCCAGCGGCTGGAGATGGTGCGGCGGATCGCCACGGAGATCGCGGAGTACGTGGTCGAGCTCGGCACCGACGGACGCCTGCTCTCCCTCCAGCTGGACGAGCTGATCGCCGGGGTCGAGCCCGAGCGGGAGCTGGTCGTCCGCGACTACGTCCCCGAGCCGACGGCGAAGCGGTCGCGCACGGTGGCCGAGGCGCTGACCGAGCTGGACGCGCTGAGCCACACGGAGCTGCTGGAGCTGCCGGTGGTGGCGCGCGCGCTGGGTTACAGCGGCTCGCCCGAGACGCTCGACTCGGCGGTGTCCCCCCGGGGCTTCCGGCTGCTGGCGAAGGTGCCGCGGCTGCCGGGGGCGATCATCGAGCGCCTGGTGGAGCACTTCGGCGGGCTCCAGAAGCTGCTGGCGGCGAGCGTGGACGACCTCCAGACGGTGGACGGCGTCGGCGAGGCGCGGGCGCGCAGCGTGCGGGAGGGCCTGTCGCGGCTGGCGGAGTCGTCGATCCTGGAGCGGTACGTCTGAGGTTCGGCCGCGGGTGAGGGCGTCCAGGTGGGCGCCCTCTTCCGCGTGCCGCCCGGCGGGACACGGGCCGAAGGCGGGGGCCCGGTCAGTCCTTCGCGAGGACGAAGGATGCCCGCTGGACCGGTTCGCCGGGGGCCTTCGCCTCCAGGAGGTACGTCCCCGGGCCGGCCTCGCCCGCCGACGGGGTCGCGCAGCCGGGGGCGGACAGGGCGCGGTTCCAGTCCACCGTGTGGATCACCGTCGCACCCGCCGGGACCCGCAGGAACAGCGGGCCGGCCGCGGCGGGGCAGTCCTTGGAGGACCAGACCGGGTCGTCGTCCTCGCCCCCGGCCTCGGTGACCGTGAGGACCGCGTTCTTCGGCCCGAGGTCGGCCTTGCACGTGGCCGACGAGGTGTTCTTCACGATCAGTTCGAACTCCGGCTTGTCGTCGGGGCCGTAACTGACCTTCGTCCGCACGCTCAACCCCACCGCGGCGGGCTCGCATTCGGGAAGCGGGGAGCCGGCCGGGACCTGACGGCCCGCCGTTCCGCCGCCGTCGGCCCCCGTACCGGCCGTGCCGGCGCCGGACGTTGACGCCCCGTCGGACGAGGCGCCGTCGCTCGCGCCGCCCGAGGACGCGCCGGAGCCGCCGTCGGAGCCGCCCGGTCCCCCGGAGCCCCCGGAACCGCCGTCCTCGTCCGACTCGTCGCGGCCGCCCGGCTGTTGGCTGATCGCCGGGCCGGTGCCCGAGGGGCCGGGGTCGATCGACCTGGCCGGGTCGGAGCCGCCGGACTTGCCGTCGTTCCGGCTCCCGCCGCCGCCTCCGGACGTCATCGCCCAGGCGACCAGCACGGCGAGCAGCGCAACCAGAAGTCCCGCTACCGCCCTTCGTCGCCAGTAGATGCTGGAGGGAAGCGGACCGACCGGATTGCGCATAGATCCCACGGTCCGAACTCTACGAGAGATCCGGACCGGCTCGGGCCCCACCCGCCGCTCCGGCCGCAAGTTTTGCCGATCATCATCACGGGGATCCGGTCACAGGGGACAGAACGGGTGGCGTTGCCGTCTCCTGGGCCGCCGCGCGGGCCGACACCCCCGCGCCCGTGACCGCCGCTCCCTCTTCCGTGCCAGGATCGTCAGTGCGATGACTGCCATGACTTCGACACAGACGCCCCCCGCCGCCTCCCTCCACGCCCCCGTCATCGGGTGGTTCGAGCAGCATGCCCGCGATCTGCCCTGGCGCCGCCCCGAAGCGGGCGCCTGGGGAGTGATGGTCAGCGAGTTCATGCTCCAGCAGACCCCGGTGAGCCGGGTCCTCCCGGTGTACGAACAGTGGCTCGCCCGCTGGCCCCGCCCCGCCGACCTGGCCGCCGAGGCGCCCGGGGAGGCGGTCCGCGCCTGGGGCCGGCTCGGCTACCCGCGCCGTGCGCTGCGCCTGCACGGGGCCGCGCAGGCGATAGCGGAACGGCACGGCGGCGATGTGCCGAGCGAGCACGCCCAGCTGCTGGCCCTGCCCGGGATCGGCGAGTACACGGCGGCGGCCGTGGCCTCGTTCGCGTACGGGCAGCGGCACGCGGTGCTCGACACGAACGTCCGCCGGGTGTTCGCCCGCGCCGCGTCCGGGGTCCAGTACCCGCCGAACGCCACCACCGCCGCCGAGCGCAAGCTCGCGCGGGCGCTGCTGCCCGAGGAGGACGAGCGGGCGGCGCGCTGGGCGGCGGCCACGATGGAGCTGGGCGCCCTCGTGTGCACCGCGCGCAACGAGGACTGCGACCGGTGCCCGATCGCCTCGCGGTGTGCCTGGCGGCTGGCCGGCAAGCCCGCGCACCAGGGGCCGCCGCGCAAGGGCCAGACGTACGCCGGGACCGACCGCCAGGTGCGCGGGCGGCTGCTGGCGGTGCTGCGGGACGCGGTGAACCCCGTACCGCAGAGCGCGCTGGACGCGGTGTGGGAGGAGCCGGTGCAGCGGGCCCGTGCGCTGGACGGGCTGGTGGCCGACGGGCTGGTCGAGCCGCTGGCGGACGGCCGCTACCGGCTGCCGCTGAGCTGACTCCCCGGCGCCCCGGGCGCCCCGGGCGCCCGCGGCCCCACGCCGTTACACAACCGATGGACAGCCGTGCACCGGCCTACGGCTGCTCCGCACATCGCCGTGACAACGCCTCCGTAGCGTCTCCGACAGCAGGACGGCCGGACCGCGGAACACCCGCGGCCCGGCGTTGCACGGGGATGTCGGGGACGGAGGCGGTTGTCATGGCGCAGGGCGAGGCGCTCGCGTTCGAGGACTACGTACGCACACGGCAGGAGGCGCTGCTGCGCAGCGCGCGCCGTCTGGTCCCCGACCCGGTGGACGCCCAGGACCTGCTGCAGACCGCCCTGGTGCGCACCTACGGCCGCTGGGACGGCATCGCCGACAAGTCCCTGGCCGACGCCTATCTGCGCCGCGTCATGATCAACACCCGTACGGAGTGGTGGCGGGCGCGCAAGCTCGAAGAGGTCCCGACCGAGCAGCTGCCCGACGCGAGCGTCGAGGACGGCAGCGAGCAGCGCGCCGACCGCGCCCTGCTGATGGACATTCTGGGCATTCTGGCTCCCAAGCAGCGGAGCGTCGTCGTGCTGCGACACTGGGAGCAGATGAGCACGGAGGAGACGGCCGCGGCGCTCGGCATGTCGGCCGGTACGGTCAAGAGCACGCTGCACCGGGCCCTGGCGCGACTGCGTCAGGAACTGGAGAGCCGTGAGCTGACCAGCCGCGAGGCGGTCGCCCGGGAGACCGGCGGCCCCCGGAGCGCGGCGCCGGTCGCCTCCGCCCGTGTCCCCGCCCAGCGGTCGCCGGTCACGACGGTGGTGCCGGGGGCGAGGGCACACACACCGGCGCAGCGGCACGGGCGTCACGACGAGCGGGGGATGGAGCGGTGCGCGGCCTGAGCGGCAGCAGCGGCGTCGGGGGCGGCCCCGGGGACGGTTCCCCGGGCGGCGCCGAGGCGGGCGTTTCCTCCGTGGACGGTCCCGGAGGGCCGGACGGGGGCGACGCCCCGGGGAGACCGGGCCGGGCCCGGAGCCTCCGGGGCGGCAGGGCGGCGAGTGGCACGGCCTTGGCCGGACTCGTCGCCTTCGGACTGTTCGGCGCCGGCTGCACCACGGGCGGCACCGGCACCCGGGACGAGGGCCCCGCCGGCAGTCAGCCGGTCGCCCAGATCAGCCCGCGGGCCAGCCCCTCCGGCACGACGCCGCCCGTCAGGCGGGTCGACGCCGTGCGGCTCCTCAAGGACGACCCCGAGGTGGGCGAGCAGGTCAGGGAGGAGCTGCGGCCCTGCGCGGGCAGGGCGTATCCGATCGACACCTCCTACGGGTCGATGACCGGCGGCCGGACCGCCGACGTGGTGGTCAACGTGATGAGCTGCGCCGACTCGGTGGGCGTCGGAACGTATGTGTACCGGGCGGACGACGACGGCTCGTACGAGAACGTCTTCGCGGCCGAGGTCCCCGCCGTCTACGGAACGATCGACCGGGGGGACCTGGTGGTGACGACCCAGGTCTACGGATCGAAGGATCCGCTGGCGTACCCGTCCGGCTCGGAGGTGGTCACCTACCGTTGGGCGAGCGACCGCTTCACCGAGCACGACCGGGTGCACAACGACTTCAGCCGGGCCGTCGAGGGCACGGACGGCGACCTGCCCGTGCAGTCGGAGCCGGTGGAACCTGTTCCGACGGAGGAACCGGCGGAACCGGGCGGGAACTGAGACCGGGCGTCGACGGCGCGTACCGGTGGACCGGATGCCGACGTCGTAGCGGTGGACCGGGCGTCAACGACGTCGTACCGGTGGAACCGGGCAGGAACGGAAAGCGAGAAGCACCCCATGGCCGAGACCCACGTCCTCTTCGTCGAGGACGACGACGTCATCCGCGAGGCCACCCAGCTCGCCCTGGAACGGGTCGGCTTCGCGGTCACGGCGATGCCCGACGGGCTCTCCGGGCTGGAGGCGTTCCGCGCCGACCGGCCGGACATCGCCCTGCTCGACGTGATGGTGCCGGGCCTGGACGGAGTGAGCCTGTGCCGCCGCATCCGGGACGAGTCCACCGTCCCGGTGATCATGCTCTCCGCGCGGGCCGACTCGATCGACGTGGTGCTCGGCCTGGAGGCCGGGGCCGACGACTACGTCACCAAGCCCTTCGACGGCGCGGTCCTGGTCGCCCGCATCCGCGCGGTGCTGCGCCGCTTCGGCCACGCGGCCGGACCGGACGGCCCGGGCCGGGGCGGCGGGGCGGAGGGGGACGCCGAGGCGCTCGGCGGCGTGCTGGTCTTCGGCGATCTTGAGGTCGACACGGACGGCATGGAGGTGCGGCGCGCCGGTGAGCAGGTGGCGCTGACGCCCACCGAGATGCGGCTGCTGCTGGAGTTCTCGTCCGCGCCGGGCACCGTCCTGTCCCGCGACAAGCTCCTGGAGCGGGTCTGGGACTACGGCTGGGGCGGTGACACCCGGGTCGTGGACGTCCACGTCCAGCGGCTGCGCACCAAGATCGGCCAGGACCGGATCGACACGGTCCGCGGCTTCGGCTACAAGCTGCGCGGATGAGGCGGGGATGACACGACCGGTGGTGCGCGGATGAGGCGGCTGGTGAGGCGCGGATGAGGCGACCGGCCCTGCGGACCGGTGTCCGCTGGAAGATCAGCATCGCCATCGCGGCGGTCGGCGCGCTCGTCGCGGTGGCGCTGAGCCTCGTGGTGCACAACGCGGCCCGCGTCTCGATGATCGAGAACGCCCGCGAGGTGCAGTTGGAGCGGCTGCTGGGCGCCCAGCGGTTCTACGAGGCGACCACCATGCAGAAGGGCGGCCCGAAGTTCGGGGCCAAGCTCAACGACCCGACGATGCCGCCGAGCCTGCGCGAGGAGGTCCGCAAGAACCGCCGGGCCACCCATGTGACCGAAGGCCCCGACGGTATCCCCCACGTCTGGGCGGCGGTCCCGCTGGCGAACGGGGACATGCTCTCGTTGCACACGCGGTTCGCGGACCGCTCCGCCACGATCATGGACGACCTGGACCGGGCCCTCATCATCGGTTCGGTCTCGGTGGTCTTCGGCGGCTGCGCGCTCGGGGTCCTCATCGGCGGCCAGCTCTCGCGCCGGCTGCGCAAGGCGGCGGCCGCGGCGGGCCGGGTCGCCCAGGGGCACACGGACGTACGGGTCAGGGAGGCCGTCGGCGGTGTCGTCCGCGACGAGACCGATGAGCTGGCCGGGGCGGTCGACGCGCTCACCGACGCGCTGAACGAGCGGATCGAGGCGGAGCGCCGGGTCACCGCGGACATCGCCCATGAGCTGCGTACCCCGGTGACCGGGCTGCTCACGGCGGCCGAGCTGCTGCCGCCGGGCCGCCCCACCGAGCTGGTACGGGACCGGGCCCAGGCGATGCGCACCCTGGTGGAGGACGTGCTGGAGGTGGCCCGCCTGGACAGCGCGTCGGAGCGGGCGGAGCTCCAGGAGCTGCCGCTCGGCGAGTTCGTCAACCGCCGGATCGGGCTGCTGGATCCCGGTGTGACCGTGCGGGTGGTGCACGAGTCGTGGGTCTCCACCGATCCGCGCCGGCTGGAGCGCATCCTGGGCAATCTGCTGGGGAACGCCGCCAAGCACGGCTCCACCCCGGTGGAGGTCACGGTCGAGGGCCGGGTGGTGCGGGTCCGTGACCACGGCCCCGGGTTCCCGGAGGAGCTGTTGCGGGACGGGCCGAGCCGGTTCCGTACCGGGAGCGTGGACCGGGCCGGGCACGGGCACGGGCTGGGCCTGACGATCGCGGCGGGACAGGCGAGGGTGCTGGGGGCCCGGCTGACCTTCCGCAACGCGGCGCCGGCGGGGGCGGCGGAGGGCACGGGCGGGGCGATCGCGGTGCTGTGGCTGCCGGAGCACGCGCCGACGGTGACGGGGAGCTTCCCGGTGCTGCGGATGGCGGACCAGCGGCAGCCGTCGGACTGACCCCCGCACCGGCCGACGACTGCCGGTCCGGCCCCGCTGGGGTCCGGTACCCCCGCGGGCCCACCCGCCGTCGCGCCCGTCGTCCGTCGCACTCGGCCCGCGAACCCGGGGCACGGTGTGCGGGGCGCGGGGCGCGGGGCGCGGGGCGCGGGGCGCGGGGCGCGGGGCGCGGTGCGCGGGGCGCGGTGCGCGGGGCGCGGTGCGCGGGGCGCGGGGCGCGGGGCGCGGGGCGCGGGGCGCGGTGGAACGCCGACGGCGACCCCGAGGAGTGAGCCGCGAGGCTGTCCTCGGCGTCGCCGCCGGTCGGGTGACCCGGGCGCACGCCCCGGGTACCGGGGTGTAACGGGTCCACTGCTCTTTTCGGTTGTGCTGCGCGCCCGCCGGATGCCGGCGGTTCTGCGCGGTCGGGGGTGCCCGGCCCTGTCCGGCCGGGCCCGCCCCGGGCCGGCCGGATCAGATGGAGACGTGCACCGAGCGGAGGAACGCGGCCGGGTTGAGCGCCGAGCCGTAGTTCGGGCTGGTGCGGATCTCGAAGTGCAGGTGCGGGCCGCTGGAGTTCCCGGTGTTGCCGGACAGGGCGATCTTCTGGCCCGTCTTCACGGTCTGGCCGATCTTCACGTTGACCTTCGACAGGTGCGCGTACTGCGAGTACTTGCCGTTGGAGTGCTTGATCACGACGGCGTTGCCGTACGCGGGGCCGTCGCCGGCGCCGTTCGGGCCGGCCTTCACGACGGTGCCCTTGTGGGCGGCCACGACGTCGGTGCCGACCGGCACGGCGAAGTCCTGCCCGGAGTGCTTGGCGGCCCAGCGGGCTCCGCCGGTGCCGTAGCTGGCGCTCAGCGTGTACTTCTTGACCGGGGCCTTCCAGGAGGCCGCGTTCTTCTTCGCGGCCTTCTTCTTGTCCTCGGCCTTCTTCTTCGCGGCGGACGCCTTCTCCGCGGCGGCCTTGCCCTGCGCGGTCGCCTGCTGGGCGACCGCGTCGGCGGCCGAGCTCGCGGCGAGGGGAGCGGCGGCAGCGTCGGCGCCGCTGGAGGCGAACGCCGTTCCGGCACCCAGCACCACGGACGCCCCCAGGCCGGCGGCCAGGACGGCGCCACGGACGCGGGAGACGGACGGGCGGATGGTGTGCTGGTTCGTTGCGCGCTTCATACGAGGAAGTCCTCCGAAGGTGAGTGGACCCGGCGTGCTGTCCGGGCTTGCTCCACCTTGGTAACCCGCACCCCCGCCGGTGCTCAAACACCCCATCTACGAAGAAAAGCCGTAGAGAGGACTGGGGGAATTCGTCGCGGTTGTCCCCGTACGGGTGGGCAGCGAGGGCCCGGAGATCCTTTGCGCGATGACGTTTAGCGCCTGCTCGATGGGGGTGTTTCCGGACATGGAGCCGCGAAAGGGCTGTATCGCCCACACCTTCGAAAGGACCTCCCGGCACCGGGCCGAAGGTCCCGCGACGGATCACGGCCCCTTGTCCTAGCGCGGTTAGTAGGGCTGTTTCGGGCTGTGCGCCTTGTCACCGCCGGTGGGGCCTTGGTCCTTCCGATTCGGGACCTTCGGCGCGCCGCTTCACTACGCTGGCGGGAAACGGCACCGCACCCCGGGGGACCCATGACAGCCCAGAACACCCACGCGCTGGACGGCATCGAGCTGGCCGACGCCGTCGCGTCCATCCGCAACCAGCTCATCGACGCGGCGACCCGGGCCACCGGCCACCCGGTCTCCTTCGCGGTCGGCGACATCCAGATGGAGTTCACCCTCGAACTGCGCCGGGAGGCCAGGGCGGGCGGCAAGGTGAAAGCCTGGGTGGTCGAGGCGGGCGCGGACGCCGCACGGACCGCGGGACGCACGCACAAGGTGGCCTTCACCCTGACCCCGCGCGACGCCGCGACGGGCGAGGCGTGGGAGATCGGGACCCGGGACGACGGCTCCACGGCGGGGTTCGGTGACGGAGCCACCCGTACATGAGCACGACCGTCACCCAGCCCGCCGACCGCACGGTGGTCGTGACGGCGATCCGCCAGGGCAGCGGCGTCCTGCTCACCGACCAGCTGATCCTGACCTGCGCCCATGTGGTCAAGTCCGGGGCCGTCCGCGTCGCCCACCCCGCCCTCCCGGATCCGGTACGGGCCACCGTCGCCTGGATCGACCACCAGCTGGACGCGGCCCTCCTCCAGGCCGTCGAACCGGTGCGGCCGGTCCCTCCCGTGCGGTTCGGCGTGGTCGACACCCGCCAGGCGATGCCCGGGTGCGAGATCACCGGCTTCCCCCGCGTGCAGCGCTACGGTCGCGACCGGCGGCTGGAGGCGGACCAGTACACGGCGACCGTGCTGCCCATGGCGGGCCGGGTCCGCGACCTGCTGGTCTGCGACCTCGACGGCCCGCCCGCCACGGGGCCGGACGACGAGCCGGCCCTCCTGTCCGGGCTCTCCGGCGGTCCCGTCTTCATGGGGGACGTACTGCTGGGCATCGCCCGGCAGGTCCCCCGGCAGCGCGGCGGCCGCCGGGTCGAGTGCGTCCCGCTCACCCCGGTCCTGGCGGCGAAGCCCTTCCGCCTCGTCTATCAGCGGACCGGGTCCGGCCTGCGCCAGGAACGCGTCCACGGCAGCTTCCCGAGAGACCTGCGGTACGAGGCGGAGTACGCCCAGGCGCTCGGCGCCGCGTACCGCCGTACGAAGATCTTCGGCCTGGACGAGCTGAGCCGGCACGACGCCGAGTGGGACCTGGACACCGCCTACCTCAGCCTGGAGGCCCAGGACCCGCGAAGCGACCGGGTCGCTCCCGGCGCCGCCGCCGCCGCGCCGCCCCTCCCCCAGCGCATCGACGCCCTCCTCGCCGACCGCCCCCGGGTCCTGCTGCGCGGCGAGGCGGGCGCGGGCAAGACGACGCTGCTGTGGTGGCTGGCCGCGCACGCCTCGGCAGGCACCCTGGGCGACGCACTGGCCCCGCTGAACGGCCTGGTGCCCTTCGTCGTGCCGCTGCGCACCCTGCGGGCCCGCGGCGGTACGTTCCCGGGCCCGGCGGAGCTGTCGGGCGCGGCCGGGCTGGTGATCGACGCGGCCCCGGAGGGCTGGGCCGGCCGGGTCCTGGAGTCCGGCCGGGCGTTGTTGCTGGTGGACGGCCTCGACGAGGTATCGCCGGAAGAACGCGAGCAGGCGCACTCCTGGCTCGGCCGGCTCGTGAGCCGCTATCCGGACCTCCGGTGCGTCGCGACCGTACGCCCGCTCGCCGTCGAGCCGGACTGGCTGCGCTCCGAGGGCTTCGGGGAACTGCGACTGCTGCCGATGCGGGACGAGGACGTCCAGGCGTTCGCGGCCTCCTGGCACCGGGCGGCGCGGCTCTCCGAGGACGGACACGAGCGGCTGGACGAGCTCGAACACGACCTGTCCCGCCAGTTCGGCCAGAACGCCGCGCTCCGCGACCTGGCCCGTACCCCGCTGCTCTGCGCGGTGATCTGCGCCCTGCACCGCCGCCGCGACGGCTTCCTCCCGGAGACCCGCTGGAAGCTGTACCGCTCGGCCCTGGAAATGCTCCTCGGCCACCGCGACCGCCGCCGGAGGATCGGGGCCCCCGAGGGCATCGGACTCGACATCGAGGAATCCACCCAGCTCCTCCAGCGGATCGCCGTCTGGCTGGTCCGCGAGGGCCAGTCGGAGTTCACCCGGGACCAGGCACTGCGCCAGCTCGGCCGTGCGCTGGCGGGGATGGAACGGGTGAGCGCGCAGGGCCCGCCCGAGAAGATCCTCACCCACCTCCTCAACCGCAGCGGCCTGCTCCAGGAGCGCGCGGACTCCGCCTACCAGTTCGTCCACCGCACCTTCCAGGACTATCTGGCCGCGAAGGAACTCGTCGAGGACGACCACCTCAACGAGCTGCTGCGCCACGCGGACGAGGAGCCCTGGCAGGACGTGATCCTGCTGGCGGCGGGCCACTGCGGACGGCGGGAGCTGGCCGTGCTGGTGGAAGGCTTGCTGGACGCGGGCCTGGAGCACGGGGACGGGGCGAGGGAACGCCTCGACCTCCACGTCCTGGCCGCCCTGTGCGCGCAGCACGCGGCATGGCTGGACGAGGGGGTGCGGGAGCGGGTCCGCCGGAGCACGGCTGCGTTGCCCCCGTTACGGGACCACGACCAGGTCAAGGCGGTGGCACGACTGGGACCGGCGGCGCTGGCCGGACTGCCCGCGCCGGAGAGCCTGGCGCACGACGACCCGTCGGTCAGGCATCTGGTGAATCTGGTCACCGAGATCGGCGGGAGCGAGGCCGTGCCCCACGCCCGCGCCTGGGCCCTCGCCCACCCCCGGGCCGCCCACGCGTTCGCCCACAGCTGGCGGAACTTCCCTCCCGAGGCGTACGCCACCGAGGTCCTGGCGCACTGCGACCTCTCCGCCGCCCTCCTGCCGGTCGGCGATCGCGAACGGCTCAGGGCCCTCCGCCGTCTCCCCCACGTTCGCGGCCTGGCCCTGAGCGGCGATCTGCCGGAGCCGGAGATCAGCGCGGCACTGGAGGGGAAGCAGGAGCTGGAGAGCCTCTCCGTCCGGGACCACCAGGGGCTCAACGGTCTCTCCTGCCTCTTTCCCGTACGCGACCGGCTGGGTGAGCTGTCCGTCGAGAAGTGCTCCGGCATCAGGGACCTGCGACCGCTCACCGGGTTCACCGCGCTGCACACCCTGTTCCTGGACATCGGGCCGGTGCCGCCCGCGCACTGGGAGCAGGTCGCCGCCCTGCCCGGCCGCCTGGCCCTGCTGGACCTGCGGAACCTCCCGGCGGGCGGGCTGAGCCTCATCCCCGCTCACCCCGGGGTCACCCACCTCGGTCTGTCGGGTGAGCGCCCGTTCTCTCTGGACGGGCTCGCTGACTGGTCGTCGCTGGTGTCGCTGAAGGTGTCCGGACTCGCGAACTTCGAGGAGGCGCTCGCCGGACTCCGCGCGCACCCCGGGATCAACGAGATCGAGTTCACTTCCTGGCCCGGGGGAGCCGGTGACGCGCCGCCCGTTCCGTCCATCGACAGTCTGACGGTGCCGTCCCCGGCGGACGGCGCGGACCTGTCCCCGCTCCGTACGCTCTTCCCAGAGGTCTCCCACCTCACCCTGCGGGCCTCGGGCCACACCGGGAAGCTGGACCTCACCTCGCTCCACGACTGGCCGGGACTGACGGTGGACCTCCGCGGACAGGAGCGCCGCCCGGTTCTCGGAGCGGACGCGCTGGGCGACCGCCTCACCGGAGCCCGCCACTGAACCGCCGAAAAGGGGCTGCCCCGGACCGGTGATGAGAACCGGTTCCGGGGCAGCCCCTCAGGTGTGCCCTACGCGGGCGTCACGCGTCCTTCGTGAGGTTCGGGCCGGCGCCGCCTGCCGCCTGCTCGATCGGCGGGACGTCGGGCAGAGCCGACTTCTCCTCGCCGCGGAAGGTGAACGTCTGCGCGTCACCCTCGCCCTCGGTTCCCACGACCACGATGTGACCGGGACGCAGCTCGCCGAAGAGGATCTTCTCGGAGAGGATGTCCTCGATCTGCCGCTGGATCGTCCGGCGCAGCGGCCGGGCGCCCATCACGGGGTCGTAGCCCTTCTTCGCCAGGAGCGACTTGGCCTCGGAGCTGAGCTCGATGCCCATGTCGCGGTCCCTGAGCCGCTCGTCCACCTTGGCGAGCATGAGGTCGACGATCTGGATGATGTCTTCCTCGGTCAGCTGGTGGAAGACGACCGTGTCGTCGACACGGTTGAGGAATTCCGGCCGGAAGTGCTGCTTGAGCTCTTCGTTGACCTTCGTCTTCATCCGCTCGTAGTTCGTCTTGACGTCGCCCTGGGCGGCGAAGCCCAGGTTGAAGCCCTTCGAGATGTCCCGGGTCCCGAGGTTGGTCGTCATGATGATGACCGTGTTCTTGAAGTCCACGACCCGACCCTGGGAGTCGGTCAGGCGACCGTCCTCCAGAATCTGGAGCAGGGAGTTGAAGATGTCGGGGTGGGCCTTCTCGACCTCGTCGAAGAGGACGACGGAGAACGGCTTGCGGCGCACCTTCTCGGTGAGCTGGCCGCCCTCTTCGTACCCCACGTAACCGGGGGGCGAACCGAAGAGGCGGGAAACCGTGTGCTTCTCGCTGAACTCCGACATGTCGAGGGAGATCAGCGCGTCCTCGTCGCCGAAGAGGAATTCGGCGAGCGTCTTGGAGAGCTCGGTCTTACCGACGCCGGACGGGCCGGCGAAGATGAACGAGCCACCGGGGCGCTTCGGGTCCTTCAGACCCGCTCGCGTACGGCGGATCGCCTGCGAAAGGGCCTTGATGGCGTCCTTCTGCCCGATGACGCGCTTGTGGAGCTCGTCCTCCATGCGCAGCAGACGGGAGGACTCCTCCTCCGTCAGCTTGAAGACCGGGATTCCGGTGGCCGTGGCCAGGACTTCGGCGATGAGCTCGCCGTCGACCTCGGCGACGACGTCCATGTCGCCGGCCTTCCACTCCTTCTCCCGCTTGGCCTTCGCCGCCAGCAGCTGCTTCTCCTTGTCACGGAGGGAAGCCGCCTTCTCGAAGTCCTGGGAGTCGATGGCCGACTCCTTGTCGCGGCGGACGCCCGCGATCTTCTCGTCGAACTCGCGGAGGTCCGGCGGCGCGGTCATCCGGCGGATGCGCATCCGGGAACCGGCCTCGTCGATCAGGTCGATCGCCTTGTCCGGCAGGAAGCGGTCCGAGATGTACCGGTCGGCCAGGGTCGCGGCCTGGACGAGGGCCTCGTCCGTGATGGAGACCCGGTGGTGGGCCTCGTAACGGTCGCGCAGACCCTTGAGGATCTCGATGGTGTGCGGCAGCGACGGCTCCGCCACCTGGATGGGCTGGAAGCGGCGCTCGAGAGCGGCGTCCTTCTCCAGGTGCTTGCGGTACTCGTCGAGCGTGGTGGCGCCGATGGTCTGGAGCTCACCGCGCGCCAGCATGGGCTTCAGGATCGAAGCCGCGTCGATGGCGCCTTCCGCGGCACCCGCACCGACCAGCGTGTGAAGCTCGTCGATGAACAGGATGATGTCGCCGCGGGTGCGGATCTCCTTGAGGACCTTCTTCAGGCGCTCCTCGAAGTCACCCCGATACCGGGAGCCGGCGACCAGGGCGCCGAGGTCCAGGGTGTAGAGGTGCTTGTCCTTGAGGGTCTCGGGCACCTCGCCCTTGACGATCGCCTGGGCCAGGCCCTCGACGACCGCCGTCTTGCCGACGCCGGGCTCGCCGATGAGGACCGGGTTGTTCTTGGTCCGGCGGGACAGCACCTGCATGACCCGCTCGATCTCCTTCTCGCGCCCGATGACCGGGTCGAGCTTGGACTCACGAGCGGCCTGGGTGAGATTCCGGCCGAACTGGTCGAGCACCAGGGACGTGGAGGGCGTGCCCTCGGCGGGACCGCCCGCGGTCGCCGCCTCCTTGCCTCCCGAATAGCCGGAAAGCAGCTGGATGACCTGCTGCCGGACCCGGTTCAGGTCGGCGCCCAGCTTCACGAGGACCTGGGCGGCGACGCCCTCGCCCTCGCGGATCAGGCCGAGCAGGATGTGCTCGGTGCCGATGTAGTTGTGGCCCAGCTGAAGGGCCTCGCGGAGCGACAGCTCCAGGACCTTCTTGGCTCGCGGGGTGAAGGGGATGTGTCCGGAAGGGGCCTGCTGCCCCTGCCCGATGATCTCCTCCACCTGCTGGCGGACCGCCTCGAGCGAAATCCCGAGGCTCTCCAGGGCCTTAGCGGCGACACCCTCACCCTCATGGATCAGGCCCAGGAGGATGTGCTCGGTGCCGATGTAGTTGTGGTTGAGCATCCGGGCTTCTTCCTGAGCCAGGACGACAACCCGCCGCGCGCGGTCGGTGAACCTCTCGAACATCGTTAATCGCTCCTCAGAGCGGTCGGTCAGTGAGGGGTCGGTCCCCTCCCAGTCCTTCCGCATGCTAGTCCCGCAGGACGGGACAGCTCATTCCAACTGCCGACATCCGTCCGGATCACCCCGCGCCGGGCGGGGATTCTTACTGCCGAACAGCTGACAACTGCTCCAACCCGATGGTGCGAGACGATGTTCCCGCAGGCCAGGCAGATACCCCTATCGCCAGTACGCCGATGGCGAACGTGAGACGCCTCGGCCAGCGTGTCGCCCCTTCCCACTAGGAAAGTCTTACCCGCAATCACTGACAGTCCATGCGGCGCGCCCCGGTTCCCTCCGCTACGGGCGAACATCCTTGCGCTGCTGAACGCGCTCGCGCGCCCCTGTGGACGGGACGGAACGTGATGCCGCGCGGACCGTGCGTAACCCCGGAGGTGGTTCGGCGGTTCATCCGACATGACCCCCACCGTCCCGCAGCCCCGATTCTCCCCCGATGCCGCACCGGGTTCCGCCGACGCCGCCCTCGCCCGGCGGTATGCCGGAGAGCTCGGCTGGGCCACCGTGGGACACGCTCCCCTGCGGCTGCTCACGGGAGTGCGCTTCGACGTGCTGGAGCTCCCCGCCGAGGCCGGGCACGCGGTGCTGCGGCGCGGCCTGCGCACCGGTCCCGTGCTGCTGTCCGGTGCGCGGATGGGACTGCTGATCGCCGCGGGCGGCGCCGATGAGCTGCCGGGACTGCTCGACTGGCTGGAGTGGGGCCCTCTCGCGCTGGAGCTGACCGCCGTGGGTGCGGGGGGCCGCGTCGCGGCCCCGCCTCTCCCCGGCGCCCCGGGAGACTCGCCGGGGGCCGCTGTGTGGCTGCGGCCCCCAGAGCCGAGGCGTGCGCCCGAGCCGGCGCTGCCGGCCCTCGCGGGCTTCGGGAGCAGCGGTGGGGATGCCCCCGATCTCGTACGCCTGGTGGACGCCGCGGCCACCGAATGCCATCGGGTCCGGTTGTCACGCGCCCGTTCCGGGGTGCTGACAAGGGGCGCGACAGATCAGCCGTTGGCCTTCTCGTAAGCCTCGCGGATCTCGGCGGGAACGCGGCCGCGGTCATTCACGTTGTGGCCGTTCTCCCGCGCCCACCGGCGGATTTCCGCGGTGTCCTTGTTGCCTCCGGCCACGGCGCGGCCCTTGCCCCGGCCGGCGGCGGCACGGCCGCCGGTGCGACGTCCGCCCTTGGTGTAGGGCTCGAGAAGTCCGCGAAGCTTGTCCGCGTTGGCCGTGGTGAGGTCGATCTCGTACGTCTTGCCGTCAAGCGCGAACGTGACGGTCTCGTCGGCCTCGACTCCGTCGAGGTCATCGACAAGAAGGACCTGAACCTTCTGTGCCACGGGATTTCCTTTCATCGAAAATGGAGTACGCGGAAAGGAAACCGCTTTTCCACCGAAAACACAAACCCCCCGGAGAGGTTCAGCACTCGGAGAAGACGGGAAACGTGCGCGATTCGGACATAGGGTTGCAGGTCCTTCTGCAGATCACAGGTGCAGAAGCATCCGGCTGTTGCCCAAGGTGTTCGGCTTCACTCGTTCGAGACCGAGGAACTCCGCTACGCCCTCGTCGTAGGAACGCAGCAGCTCGCTGTAGACATCGGTGTCAACAGGCGTCTCCCCGATCTCGACGAAGCCGTGCTTCGCGAAGAAGTCCACTTCGAAGGTGAGACAGAAAACCCTGCGGACACCGAGCCATCGCGCGGTCCGCAAGAGCTTGTCCAGTACGTGGTGTCCGACTCCGGCGCCCTTGATCCGGGGGTCGACCGCAAGGGTCCGCACTTCCGCCAGGTCTTCCCACATGACATGAAGTGCGCCGCACCCGATGACCGTCGCGTCCTCGTCGCGTTCCGCGACCCAGAACTCCTGGATGTCCTCGTAAAGGGTGACGGTCGCTTTGTCGAGCAGGATGCCACCGGAGACGTACCCGTCGAGGAGTCGGCGCACGGCCGCGACATCACTCGTCCTGGCTCGCCGGACGGTGATGGCGAGCCTATTTACCGACGGGTCGGTATGGAGTTCGGTATCGGGATCACTTTGCGGCTGGTCTGAGGACATGCCCCGACGCTATCGCCCGCTCTCCGGAGCCGCGGCATCGGCCGGGGTGTCCTCTCCGGTGGTCCCGGCGGTCGGTTCCGCGAGGTCACCGGGGGCGTTTTCGGCAGGGTTGGGGGAAACCATGCGAACAGCGTCCTGCAGCGCTTCGCGCTGCTCGGCGGACATCATGCCGAAGAACGCGACAAGCGCGGCGGCGGGGTTGTCACTGCGTGACCAGGCTTCGTTCATCAGTGCGGCCGAGTAGGCGGCCCTGGTGGAGACGGCCGTATATCGATAGGCCCGGCCGTCGACTTCCCTGCGCACCCAGCCCTTCTGATGGAGATTGTCCATTACCGTCATCACGGTCGTGTACGCGATGGACCGTTCCCGCTGAAGGTCCTCAAGGACTTCCCGCACCGTGACCGGTCGGTTCCATTGCCAGACGCGCGTCATCACGGCGTCTTCGAGATCTCCCAATTGACGGGGCACGGGATCACTTTAGTGTCAGATGCCCTGAATGTCCTGGTATTTACACAGCGAAAGAGCGCACGGCCCTGATGGGTCGTGCGCTCCGGTTGCACGCGTCGGGGAGAAGCGGGGCGTGCGGGCCGCTCCAGCGGTCAGGCATTCTCCGGACGAGCGGTCTGCTTTGCGGATTCCGCGCGGGCGAGCGTCGCGTCCACCACGCCGTCCTCCTTGGTCTTGTTCGGACCGCCCTGGCTCTTGACGATGATCACGATCAGAGCGATGAAGAAGACGGCCATCACCACGGGGGGCACGAGCGCGGATACATAGTCCATGCCGTCCAGAGTAGCGAGCCCCGAACCGTCCGACGCGGCGACCTCCCGGTGGAGGCCGCCGCGTCGGACGTTCGGGGGCGGCTCAGCCGGCCGCCCGCTCCTCGGAGGGGGGCGGCGCGGGGCGGCGGCGCGGCGGGAACGCCTCGGAGGGCTTGGGCATCGGGCGCTCGCCGGGCTTGCGCGGGGGGTTCGGGGCGGCCGGAGTCCGGGGCCGGTCCGGCTCCCGGCCGGCCGCGCGCCCGCCGGGCAGCGCGAGCAGCCGACTGCGGGGACCGGGGGCCGTGAGCCCGGCGGAGCGGCCGGCGAGCCGGGCCCGCACGGAACGCTCGGCGAGCACCTGGCAGCGCTCCAGGAGGGCCGCCGCCGCCGGCCTGCCGCGCAGGGCGCGCAGGGCGGACAGATCGTCGGGGCGGGGGTCGTAACCGGCCGCCAGGGCATCCTGGAGCAGCTCCAGGTAGCCGGTGGTGGAACCGGGGAGGGCGTTGCGGTAGCGGGCGAGGTCGGCGAGGAGGAACGCTCGCAGCCGACCCGCCTCGCCGGCCGCCTCGTCCACGGAGCCGGCGAGCCGCAGGCAGTCCTGGACGTCCTCGTCGGACAGGGGCATGGGATGGAGGGCGATGGCGAGGGCACGTCGGAGCACCCGCAGCTCGTCCGCGCTGAACGCCATGCCGCCTCGTGAACCGTAGGGCGTGGGCATAACGCGACAATACGTGCTAAATGGACAAAATCCGCTTAACTGGTCGTCGGTGGCGCGGCGCACCCCGGCATCGCCCCTGGCTCCGGCCCCGGCCGTTTCCGCAGGTACACCGGGCTCCGGCCCGTCCCTCCCTACGACCGGGGCGCGTTCCGCTCGTACACCAGGCGCAGCCCGATGAGCGTCAGCCACGGCTCGTGCTCGTCGATGACCGAGGACTCCCCCAACACCATCGGAGCAAGGCCGCCCGTCGCGATGACGGTGACGTCGTCCGGGTCGGCGGCCAGCTCCTTCTTCATCCGGGCCACCACCCCGTCGACCTGGCCCGCGAAGCCGTAGACGATGCCGGACTGCATGGCCTCGACGGTGTTCTTGCCGATCACACTGCGCGGCCGGGCCAGCTCGATCTTGCGGAGCTGGGCGCCCCTGACGCCGAGTGCCTCGACCGAGATCTCGATGCCCGGGGCGATCACCCCGCCCGCGTACTCGCCGCGCGGGGAGACCGCGTCGAACGTGGTGGCGGTGCCGAAGTCGACGACGATCGCCGGGCCCCCGTACAGCTCGACGGCGGCGACCGCGTTGATGATGCGGTCCGCGCCGACCTCCTTGGGGTTGTCCATGAGGATCGGCACGCCCGTCCTGACCCCGGGCTCCACCAGCACGGCGGGGACGTCGCCGTAGTAGCGGCGGGTGACCTCGCGCAGTTCGTGCAGGACCGAGGGGACGGTGGCGCAGATCGCGATGCCCTCGATGCCGTCGCCCAGCTCCATGCCGAGCAGCGGGTGCATGCCCATCAGACCCTGGAGCAGGACGGCCAGCTCGTCGGCGGTGCGGCGGGCGTCGGTGGAGATCCGCCAGTGCTCGACGATCTCCTCGCCGTCGAAGAGGCCGAGGACCGTGTGCGTGTTGCCGACGTCGATGGTGAGCAGCATCAGGCGTCGGCTCCGTCGGTGATGGACGCGTCGCGGAAGTCCAGGCCGATGTCGAGGATCGGCGAGGAGTGGGTGAGCGCCCCGACCGCGAGGTAGTCGACGCCCGCGTCGGCGTAGGCGCGGGCCGAGTCGAGGGTGAGACGGCCGGAGGACTCCAGAACCGCCCGGCCGGCGACCAGGGCGACGGCCTCGGCGGTCTCGGCCGGGGTGAAGTTGTCCAGCAGGATCAGGTCGACGCCCGCGTCCAGCACCTCGCGGACCTGCTCCATCGTGTCGACCTCGACCTCGACGGGAAGCTCGGGGAACTCCTCGCGGACCCGCCGGAACGCCTCCGCGACGCCGCCCGCGGCGATGACGTGGTTGTCCTTGACCAGGGCCGCGTCGGAGAGCGACATCCGGTGGTTGACGCCGCCGCCGCAGCGCACCGCGTACTTCTCCAGCGCGCGCAGGCCCGCCGTCGTCTTGCGGGTGTCGCGGACCTTGGCCCCGGACCCCTCCAGCACGTCCGCCCAGGCGCGGGTGGCGGTCGCGATGCCCGAGAGGCGGCAGAGCAGGTTCAGCGCGCTGCGCTCGCCGGTCAGCAGGTCGCGGGTGCGGGTGGTGACGGTCAGCAGCTTCTGTCCGGGGACGATCCGGTCGCCGTCCTCGACGTGCCGCTCGACCTCGAACTCCTCGGTGCAGACGATCGACAGGACCGCCTCCGCGACCCGGAGCCCGGCGACCACGCCCGCCTCGCGGGCGGTGAAGTCACCGGTGACCACCGCGTCCTCGGGGACGGTCGCCACGGTCGTGACGTCCACCCCGCCGTCGAGGTCCTCCTCGATCGCCACATGGGCGACGTCCTCGACCTGGACGGGGTCGAGCCCGGCCTGAGCCAGCAGCAGGGCGAGCGCGGGGTCCAGGCCGCACTCCAGGGCGTCGGGGTCGAATCCGTCGTCGCCGCAGCCGCAGGCGTCGCCGCAGCCTTCGTCGGGTGCGGACGGTGCGGGCGCGCCGACCCGGATCAGCGGTACGTCCACGGGCGTGGGGCGCGGATTCTCTTCGGGCGTGCTCACGGTGACGGCTCCTCGGGGGCGTGGCGGGTGGTGCGGTTGCGGCTGGTGCGGACTCGTACGGCCGGTGTGCCGGTGCCGCCGGTGGTGGCCGGCGGTACGGCTGCTTCCAGCAGTCTGCTCAATGCGAGGCGCGTACGGGCGGGAATGCGGCGGACTCCGTGCGGTCGACGACCGGGGTGCGGTCCGGGGCGATGCGGACGACCAGGTGGTTGCGGCCATGGGCGTCGTCGCGGTCGGGCCGGTCCTCGCGCCAGTGGCAGCCGCGGGTCTCCTCGCGTTCCCGGGCGGCGGCGACCAGGACCCGGGAGACCAGCAGCAGGTTGGTCGCCTCCCAGGCGTCGACCCCGGGGACGACCGCCTTGGCGCCGCCCGCTCCGGCGGCGTCGCGGTGCAGGCCCTCCAGCTCGCGGGCGGCGGCGGCCAGGCTGTCGGCGGAGCGCAGGACTCCGGCGCCCCGGGTCATGGTGCGCTGGATCGCCGTACGGGCCTCGGGGGCCAGCAGTGCGACGGGCCCTTCGGCGGTGTCGCCGGAGGCCGCGGGGCGCTCGGCCGGTTCGGTGCGGGGCGGGCGGACCTCGGCGATGTCGGCGGCGATGCGCTCGGCGAAGACCAGGCCCTCCAGGAGGGAGTTGGACGCGAGGCGGTTGGCCCCGTGCACACCGGTGCACGCGACCTCGCCGCAGGCGTACAGACCGGGGACCGTGGTGCGGCCCCGCAGGTCGGTGCGGACGCCGCCGGAGGCGTAGTGCGCGGCCGGGGCGACCGGGATCGGCTCGGTGACCGGCTCGATGCCGTGGGCCCGGCAGGCGGCCAAAATGGTGGGGAAGCGCTGCTCCCACATGCTGGCCCCGAAGTGCCGGGCGTCCAGGTACATGTGCTCGGCGCCGTGCTCGTGCATCCGGCGGGTGATGGCCTTGGCGACGATGTCGCGGGGGGCCAGCTCGGCCAGCTCGTGCTGCCCGAGCATGAAGCGGACGCCGTCGCCGTCGACGAGATGGGCGCCCTCGCCGCGTACGGCCTCGGAGACCAGCGGCTGCTGGCCCTCGGAGTCCGCGCCGAGGAACAGGACCGTCGGGTGGAACTGGACGAACTCCAGGTCGGAGACCTCCGCCCCGGCCCGCAGCGCCAGCGCCACCCCGTCGCCGGTGGAGACGGAGGGGTTGGTGGTGGCGGAGAAGACCTGGCCCATGCCGCCGGTGGCGAGGACGACCGAGGGGGCCCGGACCGCGCCGACGCCGTCGTGCTGGCCCTCGCCCATGACGTGCAGCGAGACACCCGCCGTACGGCCTTCGAAGTCCGTGAGCAGGTCCAGGACCAGGGCGTTCTCGATGGTGTGCAGGGCGGCCCCGCGGACCGCCCCGACCAGGGCGCGGGAGATCTCCGCGCCGGTCGCGTCGCCGCCCGCGTGGGCGATGCGGCGGCGGTGGTGACCGCCCTCACGGGTCAGCGCGATGTCGCCGCTGTCCGTGGTGTCGAAGTGCGCGCCGGTGTTGATCAGCCGGCGTACGGCGTCGGGGCCCTCGGTGACCAGGGTGCGCACGGCCTCCTCGTCGCAGAGGCCCGCGCCCGCGACGAGGGTGTCGTCGAGGTGCTGCTCGGGGGTGTCGCCCTCGCCGAGCGCGGCGGCGATGCCGCCCTGGGCCCAGCGGGTCGAGCCGTCGTCGAGGCGGGCCTTGGTGACCACGACGGTGTCCAGGCCGGCGGCGGCGCAGCGCAGCGCCGTGGTGAGTCCGGCGACGCCGGAGCCGACCACCACGACGTCCGCGTCGATGGCCCAGCCGGGGGCGGGGGCGGTCAGCCGTATTCCGGTCACGTCAGGGCTCCGAAGGTGAGGGGGATGTTGTCGATGAGGCGGGTGTCTCCGACCCGGGCCGCGACGGCGAGGATCGCCTCCCCGCTCTCGCGGTCGTCCGGGATCTCGGTGAAGTCCGCCGGGTCCACCAGGGCCAGGTAGTCCAGGGCGAGCGGCGGCCTGTTCCGGGCGGCGGCCTCGTCCAGGACCGATCGCGCGGCGGCCCTGACGGCCGCGGGCGCCCCGCCCGGCCGAACCAGCGCCACGGCTTGGGCGTCGGCGGCGGCGCGGGCCTCGCCGAGCCGGTTGAGGCCGGCGGCCCGGTCGCCGCCGGGTGCGGTGGCCCTGGCCCGCTCGTGCAGGGCCTGCTGGGCGGCGAGCCGGTCGCGGGCCGCGAACAGGGCGCGGGGCAGAGCGAGCGCGGAGCGCCGCTCCTCGGCGGACAGGAAGCGGTTGCGGCTGGAGAGCGCGAGGCCGTCCGCGTCCCGGACGATGGGGACGCCGGTGACGCGGACGCCGAAATTCAGGTCGCGGACCATGCGGCGGATCAGGGCGAGCTGCTGGGCGTCCTTCTGCCCGTAGAACGCCTCGTCGGGGCGGGTGAGGTGGAGGAGTTTGGCGACGACGGTGAGCATTCCGTCGAAGTGTCCGGGGCGCGCCGCGCCTTCGAGGCGTTCTCCCATGGGACCCGCGGAGATGCGGACCTGGGGTTCGCCGCCGGGGTAGACCTCGTCCACGCCGGGGGCGAAGACCGCGTCCGCCCCGGCCGCCGCGGCGATCTCCAGGTCGGCGTCCAGGGTGCGCGGATAGCGGTCCAGGTCGGCGGCCTCGCCGAACTGGAGCGGGTTCACGAAGACGGTGACCACGACCTGGCCGTCCCGGCCGGCCGCCGCGCGGGCGGCACGGACGAGGGCGGCGTGGCCCGCGTGGAGCGCGCCCATCGTCATGACGACGGCCCGCTCGGCCCCGGCGGGGCGGGGCAGCGCGTCCAGCTCGGCGGCGGTGCGCAGAAGGGCGGGGGCCGGGGCGGCGGGGCCCCCCTTCCCGGTGCGGCTGATGGTCGTCATCGGGTCACTCCCGGTCCCGTACGGCTGGTGGTCGTCATGGCGTCTTCCCCGGGCCGGGGTCACCGGGGCGGCGCTCCTGGTCGGCCAGGGCGACCAGCAGGTCCTCGGCCAGCTCGGCCTTGAGCAGGCCGTGGGCGAGGGCCCGGTCGGCGGTGGCACGGGCCATCGCCAGATATCCGGCCACCGCCTGCGGGGCGTGCTCGCGCAGTTCGCCGATGTGGGCGGCGACCGTGCCCGCGTCCCCCCGGGCGACCGGGCCGGTCAGGGCGGCGTCGCCGGAGCGCAGGGCGTTGTCCAAAGCCGCGCCGAGCAGCGGGCCGAGCATCCGGTCCGGGGCGGTGACCCCGGCCTTGGCCAGCAGTTCCATCGACTGGGCGACCAGGGTGACCAGGTGGTTCGCGCCGAGGGCGAGGGCCGCGTGGTACAGCGGGCGGGACTCCTCGGCGATCCACTCCGGCTCGCCGCCCATCTCGATGACCAGGGCCTCGGCGGCCAGCCGCAGCTCCTCGGGGGCGGTGACACCGAAGGAGCAGCCCGCGAGCCGCTGGACGTCGACGGCGGTGCCGGTGAACGTCATCGCGGGATGCAGCGCCAGCGGCAGGGCTCCGGCCCGCAGGGCGGGGTCGAGCACCCTCGTCCCGTACCGCCCGGAGGTGTGGACGAGCAACTGGCCCGGGCGTACGGCGCCGGTCCCGACGAGGCCCTCGACCAGTGTGGGCAGCACGTCGTCGGGGACGGTCAGCAGGACCAGCTCAGCCCGTGCCAGCACCTCGGCGGGCTCCACCAGGGGCACGTCGGGGAGCAGCTCGGCGGCGCGGCGCCGGGAGGCGGCGGAGACGCCGGACACGGCGACCGGGCGGTGCCCGGCGAGCTTCAGGGAGGCGGCGAGGGCGGGGCCGACCCGGCCCGCGCCGACGACGCCGACCGTGAGCCGGGCGGGGCGGTCCCTCGCGTCGAGGGGTTCCTTCGAAACTGATGCGTTCACGCGGCGATGGCCTTCCGTTCCAGTCCGCGGGGGGTACCGGACGATTTCTCTGCATGCTACGCCAGCGTTTCGGCGGAGCTCCCCCACCGCCCACAGCCTGTGGATAACTTTTCGGACCGGACTCCGGCGGAACTCCGCGCCGCGGCCCGGACCGCGCTCCGAGCCGAAGCCCGGAAGGACGGAAATCGGCGGGCGTGCTGACGGAGGTCCGGGTGATGATCGTCCCATGGCGACGATGGACGAGCAGGAGCAGCGGCGGCGCAGGCTGCGCGCGTGGCGGGGATCACGACGGGTGCTGGCCCGGACGGGCGCGGACGGCACGCTGGGCGAACAGCTGGCGGCGCTGGCCGCCGACGCCCCTTCCGTACACGATCCCGAGGACTGCCCCGATGTGTACGGCGACGGGGTCGTCGCCGATCTGGAGCGGCGGGCGGCCGATCTGCTGGGCATGGAGGCGGCGGCGTTCTTCCCGACCGGGACGATGGCCCAGCAGGTCGCACTGCGGTGCTGGGCGGGGCGGACGGGCGACGCGACGGTGGCGCTGCACCCCCTGTCGCACCCGGAGTTGCACGAGGGCGGTGCGCTGGGCGCGGTGAGCGGGCTGCGGACGGTGCATCCGACGTCCGGGCCGGAACTTCCGAGCGCGGCGGAGGTCCGGGAGTTCCCCGAGCCGTTCGGCACGCTGATGCTGGAGCTGCCGCTGCGGGACGCCGGTTTCGCGCTGCCGTCCTGGGAGGAGCTGACGGCGGTGGTGGAGGCGGCCCGGGAGCGGGACGCGGTGGTCCACTTCGACGGGGCGCGGCTGTGGGAATGCGGCCCGCACTTCGGGCGGGAGCTGTCGGAGATCGCCGCCCTGGCGGACAGCGTGTACGTGTCGTTCTACAAGTCCCTGGGCGGGCTGTCCGGGGCGGTGCTGGCAGGCCCGTCGACACTCGTGGAGGAGGCCCGGGTGTGGCGCCACCGGTACGGGGGCCAGGTCTTCCAGCAGTATCCGGCGGCGCTGTCGGCGCTGCTGGGCCTCCAGCGGGAGCTGCCGAGGCTGCCCGCGTTCGTGGCGCACGCGAAGGTGGTGGCCGGGGCGCTGGCGGAGGGGTTCGCGGCGTCGGGGGTGCCGTGGTTCCGGGTGCGTCCGGAGCCGCCGCACACGCACCAGTTCCAGGTCTGGCTGCCGTACGACGCCGAGGTGCTGGACGAGGCGTCGGTGCGGCAGGCCGAGGAGAGCGGCGTGACGCTCTTCAAGCGGTGGTCCACGAGTGCGGCCGCGCCGCCCGGGGTCTCGTTCACCGAGGTGACGGTGGCGGCGGACGGACTGGAGTGGACGGCCGAGGACGTACGGGAGGCGGTGGCGGAGTTCGTCGGCCATCTGGCGCGGTAGGCCCGGGCCGCGGGCCGAAAGGAGCGGTAGGCCCGGGCCGCCTGCCGAGGAGCGGCAGGCCCTGGGCCGCGTGTCTCTGGCGCGGTAGGCCCGGGCCGCCTGCCGGGGGAGCGGGGCTGCCCGCGTCGAGGGCCCTGCCGGGCGGCGGCCCGTCCTCGGGCGCCCGGGGGCCGGCCTCAGACGCCGGACGGGCGGGCTGTGCCGGGGCGGCCCGCCGGCGGGTGGGCGAACCAGTGCCGGTACAGGCCGCGCAGGACGGAGCGGTCGTGCCGGCCCGGCGGCGGGGGCGCGGGCTCCGACAGCCGGGCCGCGCGGTACGTGTCGAGCATGTGCTGCTGGATGGCGTCCATACGACCCAGCCTGCGCAGGTCGCGGCGGCGGCGCGCGTTGATTGACGGCCCCCGTCAAATGGGACGACGGCCCCCGCGCGCACCCCCACTATGGAGGGGTGAGCGTGCACATAGACATCGCGGGCCTGCCCGCCGACAGCGTCGTTTTCGCGACGTCGCCCCTGGCCGAACTGGGCCTCGCCCTGCATGCGCTGTCCGAGCCCGGCCACCATCCGGGGATAAACGGCTGGGCCACCGCGACCGCGAGTGCCCTGGAGCCCGATCTCGCGGACCGGATGCTGGAGGCGGAGTTCCTCTGGCGGAACACCTTCTCCGACGTGTTCATGCCGTTCTCCGGAATCCGGGGCGGCGACGGCAGGACCGGGGCGACGCTCGCGGAGGACCTGGACCTGCTGGACAAGCTGGACGACGAGCGGTTCGTCGCCTCCGCCCTGGAGTTCACCTGCGCCAGCCACTACGGCGCCGGGGCGCCCTCACCGCTGGGCGACGCGGCGATGCGCGCCCGCGCCCTGGACCTGGCTGCGGCACGCGGACCGCGGCAGATGGACTTCACCCAGCGGCTGCTGGCCGACCCCGCCTCGGTACGCGGCTGGGTCCGGCGCCTCTTCGAGGACTGCGACCAGGCGTTCTTCGCCGACACCTGGCGCCGGGTCTCCGTTCAGCTGGTCGCCGACGCCCGGCACAAGACGGATCTGCTGCGGCGCAAGGGGCTGGCCGAAGCGATCGGCGCGGTGTCGGCCGCCGTCACGCTGGACGAGGCCGCTGGGCGCATCAACGTCGACAAACTGTCCGAGGGCCGGACCACCGCCGTCGACCCGGGCGTCGGCAGGGGCCTCACGCTCGTCCCCACCAGCTTCGGCTGGCCGCACCTGATGGTCCTGCACGCCCCGGGCTGGCGGCCGGTGATCCACTACCCGGTCCACCTGCCCGACCTGCCGGCGCCCGCCTCCGTGGAGCTGCTCCAGCTGCGCCTGGAGGCGCTGGCCCACCCGATGCGGATGCGGCTCTGCCGCAACCTGGCCCGTTCCCCGTACACCACCGGCGAGCTGGCCGACTCCCACGGCATCACCTCGCCCGAGGTCTCCCGCCACCTGTCCGTGCTCAAGAAGGCCGGCCTGGTCACGACGCGCCGCCGCGGCCGTTATGTCCTGCACCAACTGGACCTGACGGTCGTGGCCCGGCTCGGCAGCGACTTCCTCGAAGGCGTCCTGCGCTGAACCGATCCTCAGCCCGGGCTGCCGCCGGCCCGGACCAGGCCGGTCTCGTAGGCGAGGACGACGACCTGGACCCGGTCGCGGAGGTTCAGCTTGGTGAGGATGCGGCCGACGTGCGTCTTGACCGTGGCCTCGGAGAGCACCAGGCGGGCCGCGATCTCCCCGTTCGACAGGCCCTGGGCGACCAGGAGCATGACTTCCCGCTCGCGCTCGGTGAGCTTGCTGACGTGCTTGTTCTTCGGCTCCTTCGTGCCGCTGGGCAGCATCGGTGAGAACCGGTCCAGCAGTCGGCGGGTGGTGGACGGGGCGACGACCGCGTCGCCGCTGTGCACCGAACGGATCGCGGCCAGCAGCTCGGCGGGCGGCACGTCCTTGAGCATGAAGCCGCTGGCCCCCGCCTTGAGGCCGGAGAAGGCGTACTCGTCGAGGTCGAAGGTGGTCAGGATGAGCACCTTCGGCGGGTCCTGCTGCGCGCAGATGCGGCGGGTCGCCTCGACGCCGTCCAGCCGGGGCATACGGACGTCCATCAGGACCACGTCGACGGCGGTGGTCCGCAGAATCTCGATCGCCTCCGCCCCGTCCCCGGCTTCGGCCACGACTTCCATGTCGGGCTGGGCGGCCAGCACCATGCGGAAGCCGGTCCGCAGCAGAACCTGGTCGTCGACGAGCATCACGCGGATGGCCGGGGTCATGGGATTCGTGTCCTGTTCCTGGGTCGGTCGTGGGGTCGTACACGGCGGGGGCGGGTCAGCCCGGGGGCTTGAGCGGCAGCAGGGCGCTGATCCGGAAACCGCCGCCGGGCCGGGGCCCGGCGTCGAGGGTGCCTCCGACCATGCCGACCCTCTCCCGCATCCCGATCATCCCGTGCCCGGCGCCGTCCGCGCCGCCGTCCTCGTACAGCTCGTGCGCCGCGCCCCGGCCGTCGTCCTCGATCAGCAGCCCGAGACCGTCGTCGAAGTAGACCAGCCGGACGCTGGCCCCGGCGTCGGGTCCGCCGTGCTTGCGGGTGTTCGTCAAAGCCTCCTGCACGACGCGGTACGCGGTCAGCTCCACGCCGCTGGGCAGCGGGCGGGGGGTGCCCTCGACCTTGAAGTCGACCTCCAGGCCGGTCTGCCGCACCTGCTCGACCAGGTCCTCGATCTGCTCCACGTCGGGCTGGGGGACGTACTCCCCGCC
Source organism: Streptomyces sp. NPDC091649 (assembly GCF_044756785.1). Classification (NCBI taxonomy): domain Bacteria; kingdom Bacillati; phylum Actinomycetota; class Actinomycetes; order Kitasatosporales; family Streptomycetaceae; genus Streptomyces; species Streptomyces sp. NPDC091649. The sequence continues at coordinate 114,385 of NZ_JBIVTR010000013.1, forward strand.
CTCCGGGGCGTCACCGGTCCGCAGCACCCCGAGCAGTCGGCGCATCTCCGCGAGCGCCTGTCGGCCGGTGCCGGAGATGGTCTCCAGGGCCTGGCGGGCCTGGTCGGGAGCGGCGTCCATGACGTAGGCGGCGCCGTCGGCCTGGACGACCATCACGGACACGTTGTGCGCGACGACGTCGTGCAGCTCGCGGGCGATCCGGGCCCGCTCGGCGGCGACGGCGACCTTCGACTGCGCCTCGCGCTCCCGCTCCAGGCGGGCGGCGCGCTCCTCCAGCTGGTCGAAGTAGGCGCGCCGGGTCCGCAGCGAGTCCCCGAGCACCCAGGCCAGCACGAACGGCACGGTCATGATGATCGTCACGAAGACCACCTGGGGCCAGGACGCCCCGGGCTCGGCCTCCCACCGCAGCTGGGACAGGGCCGCCGCGCTCAGGCTGCAGACCAGGGCCAGCCGGGACGCCCAGCGCTCCCCGACCGTGGCGACTGTGTAGGTGATCACCAGCATCGCGAAGTTCCCGACGCCCGGACGGACGTCGAACGCCAGCTGCGCGACGCCCACCAGGATGGCGAGCAGCAGCATCTTCTCCGGGGCCCTGCGGCGCAGCGCCACCACGGTGGACAGGCCCAGCGCGACCGGAACGGCCACGATCTCCTCGCGCCCCGCGTCGTACATGCCCGACACCATCGACATGCCGGAGAGCCCGAGGAGGAAGACGGCCCAGAAGACGTCGACGCCCGTCGGGTGTCTGCGGATGAAATCGTAGAGGCGCTGCACGTTACCCAGCGTAGGGACAGCGGATCGGTGCCCGGGTCAACCGAAGGGCCGATCCAGGTCCTGGGACCGTACTCCCCAAGGTGGAGACTTGCCTACGTGATGGACGAGTGGCGTGGGTGGCGGGAGGCGGCTCAGACCGCTCTGTACGGAGATGAGGGCTTTTATCGCAGCCCGCTGCGGAGCCCGGAGGGGCCGGCGGGCCACTTCCGTACGTCGGTCCACGCCTCGCCCCTCTTCGCGGCGGCCGTGGCCCGGCTGCTGGCCCGGACCGCGCGGGAACTGGACACCGGCACGGTCGCGCTGGTCGACGTCGGGGCGGGGCGGGGCGAGCTGCTGACCGGAGTGCTGGCCGCACTGCCCAAGGAGCTGGAGGTGACCGCGTACGCCGTCGAGGTCGCCGCCCGGCCCGCGGGGCTGGACCCCCGGATCGAGTGGTGCGCGGAGCCGCCCGCGGGAGTCACCGGGCTGCTGTTCGCCAACGAGTGGCTGGACAACGTTCCGGCCGAGGTCGCGGAGGCCGACGCGGACGGCGTCCCCCGGTACGTACAGGTGCGGACCTCGGACGGTGCGGAGCGGCTGGGCGATGTGGTGGGCGGGGCGGACGCGGCGTGGCTGGAGCGCTGGTGGCCGCTGTCCGCACCGGGCGAGCGGGCCGAGATCGGCCGGACCCGCGACGCTGCCTGGGCGCGGGCGGCCGGCTCCCTGGCCGCCGGGCTCGCGGTGGCGGTGGACTACGCCCACGTACGGGGCGCCCGGCCGCCCTTCGGGACGCTGACGGGCTTCCAGGGCGGGCGGGAGGTGCGCCCGGTGCCGGACGGCTCCTGCGACCTGACCGCGCATGTGGCGCTGGACGCCTGCGCGGCGGCGGTGGCGGGGACCGGGCCCGGCGCGGAGGGGCGCACGGACCTGACCGGCCAGCGGGCGGCGCTGCACCGGCTGGGGGTCAGTGGCGACCGGCCGCCGCTCAGCCTGGCCGCCACCGATCCGGCGGGCTACGTACGGGCCCTGGCGGCGGCGGGCGAGGCGGCGGAGCTGACCGCCCGCGGCGGCCTCGGCGACTTCGGCTGGCTGCTGCACCGGGTGGGCCCCGAACGCGGCCGGTGACGAGGCGCCGCCCGGCGAACGGGCGCGGGGATGTGCCGCCCGGCGAACGGGCGCGGGGATGTGCCGCCCGGCGAACGGGCGCAGGGATGTGCCGCCCGGCGAACGGGCGCAGGGATGTGCCGCCCGGCGAACGGGCGCAGGGAATACTGTCCCGCATGACGGAGACGACGATCGGCATCGGCGGAGCGGCGGAGAGCACCGACATGGTGCTGAACATCGGCCCCCAGCACCCCTCGACGCACGGGGTTCTCCGGCTGCGGATCGTGCTGGACGGCGAGCGCGTCCAGCACGCGGAACCGGTCATCGGCTATATGCACCGGGGCGCGGAGAAGCTGTTCGAGGCGCGCGACTACCGGCAGATCATCATGCTCGCCAACCGCCACGACTGGCTCTCCGCGTTCTCGAACGAGCTGGGCGTCGTGATGGCCGTCGAGCGGATGCTCGGCATGGAGGTCCCCGAGCGCGCGGTGTGGACGCGGACGCTGCTCGCCGAGCTGAACCGGGTCCTCAACCACCTCATGTTCCTCGGCTCCTACCCCCTCGAACTCGGCGGCATCACCCCGGTCTTCCACGCGTTCCGCGAGCGCGAGGAGCTCCAGGCCGTGATGGAGGAGGTCTCCGGCGGGCGGATGCACTACATGTTCAACCGGGTCGGCGGGCTCAAGGAGGACGTCCCGGCGGGCTGGGCCGGCCGGGTCCGCGACGCCGTCGCCTCCGTCCGCTCCCGCATGGACGTGTACGAGAACCTCGTCCTCGGCAACGAGATCTTCCGGGGCCGTACGCGCGGCGTGGGCGTGCTGTCCGCCGCCGCGGTGCACGCGTACGGGGTGTCGGGGCCGATCGCCCGTGCCTCGGGCGTCGACTTCGACCTGCGGCGCGACGAGCCGTACCTCGCGTACGGGGAGCTTCAGGACACCCTGAAGGTCGTCACCCGGACCGAGGGCGACTGCCTGGCCCGCTTCGAGTGCCTGCTGGAGCAGACCCTGGGAGCCCTGGACCTGGCGGACGCCTGCCTGGACCGGATGGACCACCTGGCGCCGGGGCCGATCAACCAGCGGCTGCCCAAGGTGCTCAAGGCACCCGAGGGCCACACCTACGCCTGGACGGAGAACCCGCTCGGCGTCAACGGCTACTATCTGGTGTCCAAGGGCGAGAAGACGCCCTACCGGCTGAAGCTGCGCTCCGCCTCGTTCAACAACATCCAGGCGCTCACCGAACTTCTGCCGGGCACTCTGGTCGCCGACATGGTGGCGATCCTGGGCTCGCTGTTCTTCGTGGTCGGCGACATCGACAAATAGCGGGCGGGAGGTCTCCGTCCTTCAGGAGACCGCGCCGCGCAGGCGTGCCACGTCGATCGGCTCGGTCTCGTCGTGCGCGGTGAGGTCGATGACCTTGCCGACGGCGCGGTGGTCGACAGCTCCCGTGCGGTGTGCGGCGAGCGCCTCCTCACCGACGACGTCCGCGAGGTCCTCGTTCTGCACGGACTCGATCGCGGCGTTCGCCTCCCGGCCGCCCGGGGGGCTCTGGTCGCCCTGTGCGTGCTGGTCGCTCAGCGCGTTCCGGGTGCTCTGCGCGTTCCGGGTGCTCTGCGCGTTCTGGGCACTCGGGGTGCTCTGGGTGCTCGGGGTGCTCTGGGTGCTCGGGGCGCTCGGGGTGCTCTGGGTGCTCGGGGTGCTCTGGGTGCCGAAGTAGTCGAAGTTGCCCTGGGGGGCGGAGTTCCGGCGCGCGGCGTACGGGGCGACGGCCGAGGCGGCCGCGATCGCGCGCGGCACCCGCACCGGTGCGATGGAGGCCGGGGACTTCGCGCTCGGCGGGGCCGGGGCTTCGGCGAGGTCGGGCACGCCGGGGGCCTGCGGCTCCGGGGACGGGGCGGCAGGCTTCCGGGCGCCGAGGGCGGGAACGTACGCGTGCGGAGCCGGAGGGGCGGCAGCCGGAGGGTTCGGGGCCGGGGCGGGCGGGGCGGCCGAGGGGCTGCGGTGGTGGTCCGGCCGCCGGTCCACACCGGTCGCCGCCGCGTGCTTCCCCGCCGGGCCCTCCGCCTCCGGGTCCCGCCCCTGCGGGTCTTCGACGGGCTCGCGCCGCCGGGCGGACTCCGCCGTGCGGCGCGCCGCCTGGAGCACCGCGTTGCGCGTGAGGTTCATCAGGGCCTCGTCCGCGCGCCGGTACGACTCGGGAGTGGGCGTGGACCGCGCGGGCAGCAGCTCCCGGGGGGCCGCGGCCTCGACGGCGAGCCGCCTGCGGCCCTCCAGCGCACTGGCCCGCTCCGTCTCGGCGTTGGCGTAGCGGCGCAGCAGCCCGGCGTGCTCCCCGCGCAGCCCGGCGAGCTCCACCCGCTTGCGGCGGAGCTTGGTCTCCAGGCGGGTGCGCAGCTCGCGCGACTCCTCCAGATCCTGCTCCAGCTCGGCTATCCGTTCCTCGGCCCGCCACGCGTCACCGGCACGGGCCCGCGTCAGCTCCGCGACCCGCAGCCCCGCCGCCCGGTCCCAGCTGCGCATCAGATACGCGCCGGTGACGGCGGCGGCAGCCACGGCCGCCACCAGACCGCGCAGGGCCAGGGGTTCGGCCAGCAGCCAGGCGCCGGCGGCACCGACGACCGACACTCCCGCCACCACGGAGGGGGGCAGGATTCTGTGGAGGGGCGGCGAATGGCGGTGGCGTCCACGTGGCATGGCCTGAAATTTACCGTGCGTACGGGCCGCTTGGGGGGCCGCCCGGCAATCTGTTCCCCGCCGGTTACCTCACGGACCCCAAAATCCCTCCGCCCGGCCGCTTTTCTCCTTCTTGATCAATCCGCCGGAGCAAGCCGTCCCGGCCGGACCCTACTTCTTGATCAGGCCCTTCGACTCCAGATACTCCTTGGCCGCATCGGCCGGCTTCGCGCGCTCGGCGTCGACCTTCCGGTTCAGCTCGGCGAGATCTTCCGTGGTGAGCGTGGCGGTGAGCTTGCCCAGGGCGTCGGCGATCTCCGGCGCGCCCGCGTCCTTCGCGTGGAGGACCGGAAGGACGTTGTCCGCGTTCTGGAGCTTCTTGTCGTCTTCCAGGAACACCAGTCCGTCCATCACCGCGTCCGTGGTGGTGGTCAGGACCAGTTGGACCTTGCCGTCGCGGACGGCCTGCTTGGACTGGCGGGTGCCGACGCCCTTGGGATCGATACCGGTGACATCGATGCCGTACGTCTTCTTCAGTCCGGGGGCGCAGAACGGCCGCACCTCGCACTCGTCCCCCGCCGCGATCTTGACCTTGATCTTCGCCTTCCCCAGATCGGAAAGCGTCGTGAGGCTGTTCTTCTCGGCGAATTCCTTCGAGACCGCGAAGGCGTTCTGGTCGACGGCCTTCCCGGGGGGAAGAACCTTCAGACCCAGCGGCCCGGCGAGCTTCTCCAGGGCGGCCACCGTGGCATCGACGTCCCCGGAGGCCACGGGCTCGGCCTGGGCCTTCTCGGCCCCGTTGACCTTGGCGTTGAGGAACTCGGCGAGGGTGGCCGCGTACTCCGGTATGACGTCGATCTCCCCCTTCTCCAGCGACGGCTCGTACAACTCACGGTTCTTCACCGTGGTGACCGAGGTGCTGTATCCGGCGTCGCCCAGGATCCCGGCGTACAGCTCGGCGAGCACCTTGGACTCGGTGAACGAGGCCGAGCCGACGACCAGGGAGCCCTTCTCGCCGTCGCCGGCCGAGGAGCCGGAGCCGCCCTTCTCCTTCTCCAGGCTGTCGCCGCCGCAGGCCGCGAGCGACCCGGCCAGCGCAACCAGGCTGACGACCGCTCCGGCGATCCGCGAGGTCCTGCTCATATGTGTTGTTCTCCGTCCGAACAGAAGGGAAGTGACCAGGGGAAAGAAGCGCGATCAGGCGGGCCGGCGGCGGCGCAGCGGCGACAGCAGCCGGTCCAGGCCCACCAGCGCCGCCTCCACCAGCAGGGCCAGCCCTGCGACCAGGACGGCGCCCGCGAAGACCTGGGCGGTGTCGTAGGTGTTGAACCCGGCGGTGATGATCCGGCCCAGCCCGCCGAGGCCGACCATGGCGGCGATCGACGCGGTGGCCACCACCTGGACGGCCGCGGACCGCAGCCCGGTCATGATCATCGGGTAGGCGAGGGGCAGCTCGACCCGGACGAAGAGCTGCGCGCCCGACATCCCCATGCCGCGCGCGGCCTCCACCACGGCCCGGTCCACCTCCCGCATACCGACGTAGGCGTTGGTGAGCAGCGGGGGCACCGCGAACAGCACCAGGGCGATGATCGTGGGCCAGTACCCCGAGTTGCGCAGGGGCGTGACCATGAACAGCGCCAGCACCGCGAACACCGGGATCGCCCGCCCCACGTTGGAGAGGTTGACCGCGAGCGCGCCGCCCCTGCCGATGTGCCCCAGGTACAGGGCCAGCGGCAGCGCTATCGCGCAGGCCGCCGCGAGAGCGGCCCCGCTCACGTACAGGTGCTCACCGAGCCGGTGGGCCGCCCCGCCGTCCCCCGACCAGTTGGCCCCGGTGGTCAGCCAGGTCCAGGCGTCGCCGATGACTCCCACGGGTCAGCCCGCCTCCATCTTCGCCGGGGCGGGCGGGCCCGCCGGTCCACCCTGTCCGTCCGGTCCACCCGGTCCGTCCGGGTCCGCACGCCGGTCTCCGGCCGCGGCGGACCCGCGGGCCGCACCGGATGAACCGGCCGGGCCGGGTATGCGGGCCGGGCCGGGTATGCGGGTCCAGGGCGTCAGCAACCGCTGGACGCCGAGCAGCAGCAGGTCCGCCGCCACCGCGAGCAGCACGCACAGCACCGAGGCGGCGAGCACCTGGGCCTTGAAGAAGCTGGGCAGCGCGTCGTCGATGAGATTGCCGAGGCCCCCCTTGCCGACGAGCGAGCCGATCGTGGTCAGCGCCACCGTCGACACGGTGGCTATCCGCAGCCCCGCCATCACCGCGGGCAGTGCCAGCGGGAGCTCCACCTCCCACAGCAGCCGCGCCGGGCCGTATCCCATGCCGCGGGCGGCGTCCTTGGCCTCCTGCGGCACCGCCGCCAGCCCGGCCAGGATGTTGCGTACGAGGATGGTCAGCGAATAGAGCACCAGCCCCGTGACGACGAGCGCGGCCGACAGCCCGAACAGGGGCAGCAGCAGCGAGAACATCGCCAGCGACGGCACGGTGTAGAGCACGGTCGTCAGCCCGAGCACCGGCCCGGCGAAGCGTCGGCCCCGGCGGGCGAGCAGTGCCAGCGGAAAGGCCACCGCGAGCCCGATCAGCACCGAGACCACCGTGATCCCGACGTGCTGCACGGTCGCGTCGGTCAACTCCTGGCTGCGGGAGCGGAGGTACTCCCCGCAGATCCAGTCGTTCGTCACCAGGCAGCTCTGCTCGGCCATCCGCCCCCCCTCCTGATTTCCCTCGTCGCCCCGGATCGAACTGATGACTGACGAGCCTATCCTCGACCACTGACAATCGCGGAGGCAGCCGCATTCCGGCAACATGCCCTTCACAGAACGCCCTCCACAATGGGGAACCATGATCCGTTTCGAGCACGTCACCAAGCGGTACGCCGACGGCACCACCGCCGTCGACGACCTTTCCTTCGAGGTCGCCGAGGGGGAACTGGTCACGCTCGTGGGGCCTTCCGGGTGCGGCAAAACGACCACCATGAAGATGGTGAACCGGCTCATCGAACCGACCGAGGGCCGGATATTCCTCGACGGGGACGACATATCCACCATCGATCCCGTCCGACTGCGCCGCCGAATCGGCTATGTGATCCAGCAGGTGGGGCTCTTCCCGCACAAGACGGTGCTGGAGAACACCGCGACCGTTCCCCATCTGCTGGGCTGGAAGCGCGGAAAGGGACGCGAACGCGCCGCCGAACTCCTCGACCTCGTCGGACTCGACCCCTCCGTTTATGGTGACCGCTATCCGGAACAGCTTTCCGGCGGTCAGCGCCAACGGGTCGGCGTGGCCCGTGCATTGGCCGCCGACCCGCCCGTGCTCCTGATGGACGAGCCTTTCGGGGCCGTCGATCCGGTCGTCCGCGAACGCCTTCAGAACGAATTCCTGAAACTCCAGGCCCAGGTGCGCAAGACCGTGCTGTTCGTCACGCACGACATCGAGGAGGCCGTCCGCCTCGGCGACCGGATCGCCGTCTACGGTCAGGGCCGCATCGAGCAGTTCGACTCCCCCGCCACCGTGCTCGGAGCCCCCACGACCCCGTACGTGGCCGACTTCGTCGGCGCGGACCGCGGCCTCAAGCGGCTCTCGGTGACACCCATCGAGGAGAGCGACCTCGACCAGCCACCGGTCGTCCACCTCGACGACCCGCTGGCCACGGCCACCGAACGGCTCCGGTCCGAGGGTGCGCGCTGGGCGGTCGTCCTGGACGGCCGGGACAACCTCCACGGCTGGATCCCCGCCGACGCGACCACCCACGGGACCGCCGGAGCACCCGCCGGAGCACCCGCCGGTGCGACCACCGCCGGGACCGGCGCCGCGACCGCCGGCCCGACCGGCGAGGACGCCACAGCCGAGGACACCGCCGAGGACACCGCCGAGGACACCGTCCGCGGGCACGCCCGCCGGATGGAAGCCTGGCTGCCGCTCGGCGCCCCCCTCAAACAGGCGTTCGCCACCATGCTCCAGCACGACGCGGGCTGGATCGCGGTCATCGACAAGGAGAGCGAGGGCCGATTCCTCGGGGTGCTGACCCCCGCCCGGCTGCACGAGGCCCTGCGCCGCTCGATCGACGCGGACGCCCAGGACGTACCGCGTGCCGAGGTCGCCGTCGAGACGGTGGCGACCATCGCCACCGCCCCCTGAGGACGTCCCGAGAAGGAAAGCGCCCGCTGAGGCCGTCCCGAGAGGGAAGGCGCCCCCTGAGGCGTCCCGAGAGGGAAGGCGCCCGCCCCGGATCAGTTCGCGGCGAGGCGGGCGCTCAGCCACTCCAGGGCCGCCGGGATCTCCCGCCGCCAGGTCGTGAAGTTGTGCCCGCCGCTGTCGAGCACGATGGACGACACCTTCGCGGGCGCCTTCACCTTCTCGATGAACTCCATCGTGCTCCCGAGGTTGCCCTCTCCCTCCCGTGACGTCGTCACCAGGAACGAGCCACCGGCCGGCGGCCGGTTCTCCAGGGTCCACATCAGGTCGGCGCGGTCGCGCAGCTCCTCGTCCCCGTGGAACAGGTCGCCCGTCGTCGGGTCCTCGGCCGCCTTGTAGTACGCGGAGAGCCCGGCACTCGCCGCGTACCGGTCCGGGTGGTGCAGTCCGATCTTCAACGCGCAGTAGCCACCGGTGGAATTGCCGATGATGCCCCAGTTGCGCGCCTTCTCCCCGACCCGGTAGGAGCCCGCCACCGCCTCCGGAAGGTCCTTCGCGAAGAACGTCTCCGTACGCGGCCCGCCCGGGATGTCCACGCACTCGGTGTCCCGGGGCGGCGCGACCGTGGGCCGCAGCATCACCAGGATCATCGGCCGGGCCTTCCCCGCCTTCACCCGGTCATGCGCGGTCTGCGGGTAGCGCAGCCCCTTCAGCAGGTTCTCCGCCGTTCCCGGGTAGCCCGTGAGGACCACGACCGCCGGAAACCGCCGCCCGGCGTACGCCGCCTGGAAGTACTCCGGCGGCAGATAGACGTACGCCGGGGAGGCGATGCCCGAGGTCCGCCCCGAGACGACCACCCGATCGATCCGTCCGCCGACCGCCGGGACCCGGCCGCCCGGAACGTCCGGATGCCGGCTGCCGACCCTCGCCAGGTGCCGGCTGCCGGCCCCGCCCGCGTGATCGGTGACCACCCCCAGCTCCTGCCGCCGCCCGAAGAGGTCGGCCCAGGAACCGTAGAAGAGGAAGGCGTTGTTGGCCGCCAGACCCACCGCGGCGAACAGCGTCAGCTGGGTCGCCAGCAGCAGCCCGATCCGGCCCGAGACCGCCGCCGCGCCGGGCCGGGCCAGCCGCGGCCAGAGCAGGACCGTGGCGGCGAACAGCGCGACGGCCAGCGTCGCCACGACCGCCAGGACCGCGGTGCCGGTGAGACCCATGAGTGTGCTTTCTCCGTGATTCCGTACGGTGCCGGATGCGGGAAATTTCCGGAATGTGGGTGAACCCACGCCCCGCGACCCACGTCCTAGAGGGCGCACATCGTCCGCGGGGCTCCGGCCGGCGGACTCAACGAATCTCTCGCGAAGCCACGGGAAGCGATGTCTGTCACGCTAGATGGGGATAATTCGGTGTCGGTTCCGCAGCGCGTCCGCCGGTTGCTGCGAGGGCCGCGCCCCGCGTCCGTACCGGCGCTCGTCGGCAGCGCCTGCACCGTCGTCGGACTGATCGACATCGCCGCCGGGGTCTTCCCCCGCTTCCGGCACAGCCGGATGCACGCCCTCGCCGAGGTGCTCCCCGGGGCGCTCGGCCCCTTCGCCGCCGCGCTCTCGCTGAGCGCGGGCATGCTCCTGCTCCTCCTCGCCCACGGGCTGAAGCGGCACAAGCGGCGCGCCTGGCGGGCGGCGGTGATCCTGCTGCCCGCGGGGGCCGTGGCCCAGTTCGCCTACCGCCACTCGATCGTCGGGGTGCTCGTCTCGCTGACGCTCTGCTGGCTGCTGGTGCGCCACCGGGACCAGTTCCGGGCACTGCCCGACCCGCGCAGCCGCTGGCGCGCGCTCGCCAACTTCGTCCTGCTCGGCGCCGGATCGCTGGGACTCGGGCTGATCATCGTCAGCGTCCACCCCGGCCGGGTCGTCGGCGACCCGTCCATCGCCGACCGCCTCCAGCACGTGCTGTACGGCCTGTTCGGCGTGGAGGGGCCCGTCGACTACGCCGGGCGGACCGGCTGGACGGTGGCCTACTCGCTGGGCGCGCTCGGACTGCTGACCGCCGTCACCACCGTCTACCTCGCCTTGCGCCCCGAGCACCCGGCCGCCCGCCTCACCGAGGACGACGAGAGCCGGCTGCGGGCCCTGCTGGAGCGGCACGGCGGCCGGGACTCGCTCGGCCACTTCGCGCTGCGCCGCGACAAGGGCGTCGTCTTCTCCCCCAGCGGCAAGGCCGCCGTCTGCTACCGGGTCGTCTCCGGGGTGATGCTGGCCGGCGGCGACCCCATCGGCGACGTGGAGGCGTGGCCGGGCGCGATCGAGCGCTTCATGGACGAGGCGCGGGCGCACTCCTGGACCCCCGCCGTGATGGGGTGCAGCGAGACCGGCGGCCAGGTCTGGACCCGCGAGACCGGGCTCACCGCCCTGGAGCTGGGCGACGAGGCGGTGGTGGACGTAGCGGATTTCTCCCTCGCCGGGCGCGCCATGCGGAACGTGCGCCAGATGGTCAAGCGCATCGAACGAGGCGGCTACGAGACCCGGGTCCGGCGGGCACGTGACATCGGCGACACCGAGCTGGACCGGATCAGGCGGGCCGCCGCCGACTGGCGCGGCACCGACACCGAACGCGGCTTCTCCATGGCACTCGGCCGGATCGGCGACCCGGCCGACGGCGACTGCGTGATCGCCACCGCCCACCTGCCCGGCTCCGGCACACAGGACGCCCCGCACGGCGACCTGAAGGCGGTCCTCCACTTCGTCCCCTGGGGACGCGACGGAATGTCCCTGGAGCTGATGCGCCGCGACCGCTCGGCCGACCCCGGCATGAACGAACTGCTGATCGTCGCCTCGCTCCAGGCCGCCGAGAAGCTCGGCGTCGCCCGTCTCTCGCTGAACTTCGCGATGTTCCGCTCCGCCCTGGCCCGCGGCGAGCGGCTCGGCGCGGGGCCGGTGCTGCGCTGCTGGCGGGGGCTGCTGATCTTCCTGTCGCGCTGGTTCCAGATCGAGTCGCTGTACAAGTTCAACGCCAAGTTCGAGCCGCGTTGGGAGCCCCGCTTCGTGGTCTTCCGCACCAGCCGCGACCTGCCCCGCATCGGGCTCGCGGCGATGCGGGCGGAGGGTTTCGTGAACCTCTCGCCGCCCCGCCCGTTCCGGCCCCGCCGCCTCCGCCCGTGCGGCCACACCCGGCGCGTCCCCTCCGAGCACGAGGTGAGCGCGGCGTAGGCGAGGCGCACGGGGCCTAGGCTGGACGTATGAGTACGTTGCGCACGCGGGGCACGGTCCGAGGACTGCCGGAGTGGGACCGCTGTGCGGTCATGGGCGTCGTCAACGTGACGCCCGACTCCTTCTCCGACGGCGGCCGCTGGTTCGACACCACGGCCGCGGTCAAGCACGGCCTGCACCTGGTGTCCGAGGGCGCGGACCTGGTGGACGTGGGCGGTGAGTCGACCCGCCCGGGCGCCAGCCGGGTGGACGAGGCCGAGGAGCTGCGCCGGGTCGTCCCGGTCGTACGGGGACTGGCCTCGGAGGGCGTCACCGTCTCGGTGGACACCATGCGCGCCCGGGTCGCCGAGCAGGCCGTCGCCGCCGGGGCCGTCCTGGTCAACGACGTCAGCGGCGGGCTCGCCGACCCGGACATGATCCCGGCCGTCGCCGACGCCGGGGTCCCGTTCGTGGTGATGCACTGGCGCGGCTTCAGCGAGTCGATGAACAGCCGGGCGGTGTACGGGGACGTCGTCGCCGAGGTCCTCGGCGAGCTGCGGCAGCGGATGGACGCGGTGATCGCGGGCGGCGTCCCCCCCGAGCGCCTCGTGATCGACCCCGGGCTCGGCTTCGCGAAGGAGGCCCCCCACGACCTGTCGCTGGTCGCGCACCTGGCCGAGCTGCGCACCCTGGGCCGCCCGCTGCTGGTGGCCGCCTCCCGCAAACGTTTCCTCGGCCACGTCCTGGCCGGTCCGGGCGCGGCCCCGCCGCCCGCCCGCGAACGCGACGCGGCGACCGCCGCCGTCTCCGCGCTGTCCGCCGCGGCCGGCGCCTGGGCGGTCCGGGTCCACGAGGTACGGGCCACCGCCGACGCGGTCCGTGTCGCCCGCGCGGTCGAGGCGGCCGCGTGAACGAGGAGCACGCACAGGCCGCCGCCGACATCGCGGAGGTCGAGGCCGCCAACACCGCCTTCTACGAGGCGCTGGAACGCGGCGACCACGACGACCTCTCCCAGCGCTGGCTGCCGGGCGAGGACCTCACCGTCTCCTGCGTCCACCCGGGCTGGCCGGTGCTCACGGGCCGCGGCGAGGTGCTGCGCAGCTACGCCCTGATCATGGCGAACACCGAGTACATCCAGTTCTTCCTGACCGACGTCAACGTCTCGATGACCGGCGACACCGCTCTGGTGACCTGTACCGAGAACATCCTCAGCGGCGGCCCCGCCGAGGACGGCAACGCGCTGGGCCCGCTCGTGGGCCAACTGGTCGTCGCCACGAACGTGTTCCGGCGCACCCCCGAGGGCTGGAAACTCTGGTCCCACCACGGGTCGCCCGTCCTGGCGGAATCCGACGAGGACGACGAGGAGGAAACCCCCTCCTGAGTGGGTACGGGACCGGTAGGGACGGGAAGCGACGGCCACCGGGTACGAGCGGCCCCCAGCCCAGTGAGGTGCTGTCCCCGGCCCCCGCGAGCGAGCACTGTCGGTGCTCGCAGGTAGATTCGAACGAAGGCACCTCGCCGCCCGCACGCGGCCGGGTGCCTCTTGACCAACGACAGCAGGAGTGATTCGCGTGGATCGTGTCGCGCTGCGCGGCCTCAAGGCCCGTGGGCACCACGGTGTCTTCCCCCGGGAACGGGAAGAGGGCCAGACCTTCATCGTGGATCTGGTGCTCGGCCTGGACACCCGCCCCGCGGCGGCCACCGACGACCTGGCCCTCACCGTGCACTACGGCGTGGTGGCCGAGGAGGTCGTCGACGTGGTGACCGGCGAACCGGTCGATCTGATCGAGACGCTCGCCGAGCGCATCGCCCAGCAGTGCCTGAAGCACGAAGGCGTCCAGGAGGTGGAGGTCGTCGTGCACAAACCCGATGCGCCGATCACCGTCCCCTTCGACGACGTGACCATCACCATCATTCGGAGCCGAGCATGACTGCATTTTCCACCGAAGGGCAGAGCGACCCGACCGTACAGCCGGTTCCGACCGCTGTCGTCCAGCAGGTGGACGCCGCGGATGTCACGCTCTCGAACCCGAAGATGGCCGTGATCTCCCTCGGCTCCAACCTGGGCAACCGGCTGGAGACCCTCCAGGGGGCCGTCGACGCCCTGGAGGACACCCCGGGCCTGAAGGTCAAGGCGGTCTCCCGGGTCTACGAGACGGAGCCCTGGGGCGTCGAGGCGAACTCCCAGCCCTCGTACTTCAACGCGGTCATCCTCGTGAAGACGACGCTGCCCCCCGCCTCCCTGCTGGAGCGCGGCCAGGCCGTCGAGGAGGCGTTCGACCGGGTCCGGGAGGAACGCTGGGGACCGCGCACCATCGATGTCGACATCGTGGCGTACGCCGACGTCCTGTCCGACGACCCGGTGCTCACGCTGCCCCATCCGCGCGCCCACGAGCGGGCCTTCGTCCTCGCCCCCTGGCACGACGTCGACCCCGAGGCCCAGCTGCCCGGAGCCGGTCCGGTGGCCCAGCTGCTCGACGAGGTCGGCCGCGACAGCGTCCTTCCCCGCGCCGACCTGGAACTGCGCCTGCCGGAGTAATCGTTAGGCTCGACGGACGGTGGTCCGGCGCACGGCCGGACCGGGCACAGGCGCGCGAAGGGCGGCTCACTCGGTGAAGCAACTACGGCTCGGGGTACTGGCGGGCCTCTTCGCCGCCGCCGGTGTCCTCTCCTGGGGCGGGGCACGGCTCTGGGACTCCCTCGGCACCCTGCCGAGCGTCCCGCTGGCCGCGTCGATCGTGCTCGCCGCGATCGCGGTGATCCTGCTCGCGACCGCGCTCTCCACCCGCGCCCGCCTCCGCGCCCAGCGCGAGCGCCGACCCGGCGCCAAGGGCGTCGAGCCCCTGTTCGCCGCCCGCGCGGTCGTCTTCGGCCAGGCGAGCGCCCTAGTGGCCGCCCTGGTCGCCGGAATGTACGGCGGCACCGGCGTCTTCCTCCTGAGCTACCTCGACATCCCGCCCCGCCGCGACCAGGCCATCTACGCGGGCGCGGCGGTGGTGGCCGGCATCGCGGTCGTCGCGGCCGCGCTCTTCCTGGAGCGGGTCTGCCGCCTCCCGGAGAACGGCGACGACCACAACGGCACGGGCGCGGCAGCCGCGTAGGACAGTTGACCGCGCCCGTGTCGCGCGTCTCGGGGCGTGGTCAGCGCGCCATGATGAGGCTCATCGCCTCGGCGCGGGTCGCGGGGTCGCGGAGCTGACCTCGCACGGCAGAGGTCAGGGTCTTCGCTCCCGGCTTGCGGATCCCGCGCATCGACATGCACATGTGCTCGCACTCGACGACGACGACGACTCCCCGCGGCTCCAGGATCGACATGAGGGACTCGGCGATCTGGGTTGTCAGCCGCTCCTGGACCTGCGGTCGGCGGGCGTAGACGTCGACCAGCCGGGCCAGCTTGGACAGGCCGGTGATCTTGCCGGTCGCGGCCGGAATGTAGCCGACATGCGCGACGCCCCTGAACGGCACCAGATGATGCTCACATGTACTGAACACTTCGATGTCCTTGACCAGCACCATCTCGTCGTGACCCAGGTCGAACGTGGTCGTCAGGACGTCCTCGGGCTCCTGGTACAGGCCCGCGAATATCTCCTTGTACGCCCGCGCCACCCGCCCCGGCGTCTCCCGCAGGCCCTCGCGGTCCGGGTCCTCTCCGACGGCGATCAGCAGTTCGCGTACGGCCGCCTCGGCCCGCTTCTCGTCGAACTCACCGATCGAACCCTGGCCGTCCAACGTCACCGGGTCGGTCATCTGTGCCTCGTTCCTCTGTGCTGTCCCGTGCGCGGGTTCGCGCTCAGACCTCGCAGGCATACGGAAAAGCCGCGCCCCCACAGGCTAAAACCTGGGGGGCACGGCATCCATTCCGGGACCGGTTCCACCCCCGTGACGGGGGTCTCACCGGAGTCGGTCCGGCACTAGCTCTCGGGACGCTCCTCGGGAGTCGCCTCGGTGGACGGGGCGATGTCCTTCGTCAGGTCCTTCGGAGCGATCTCCGGCGGGGTGGCCGAACCGTTGGCGGTCGATGCGCCGTTGGTGAGGGCCAGCTCCTTGGGAGAGAGCACCGGGGGCCGCGTCGACGGAGTGCGCCGGGCGGATCCGGTCCATGCCGGGCGGGCGGGACGCCTGACGAGCGGGGCGAAGATCTCGGCGATCTCGTCCTTGCCCAGCGTCTCCTTCTCCAGCAGTTCGAGCACCAGGGCGTCGAGGATGTCGCGGTTCTCGACGAGGATCTCCCACGCGTCGTTGTGGGCGGTCTCGATGAGCTTCTTGACCTCCTCGTCGACCAGTGCCGCGACCTCTTCGGAGTAGTCGCGCTGGTGGCCCATCTCGCGGCCCAGGAAGGGCTCCGAGTTGTCGCCGCCGAACTTGATCGCGCCGAGCCGCTCCGTCATGCCGTACTGCGTGACCATCGCCCGGGCCGTTGCCGTGGCCTTCTCGATGTCGTTCGCGGCACCGGTGGTCGGGTCGTGGAAGACCAGCTCCTCGGCCGCGCGCCCGCCCAGCATGTACGCCAGCTGGTCGAGCATCTCGTTGCGGGTCGTGGAGTACTTGTCCTCCTCCGGGAGCACCATCGTGTAACCGAGGGCGCGGCCGCGGGAGAGGATCGTGATCTTGTGGACCGGGTCCGACTGGGGTGAGGCCGCCGCGACCAGGGCGTGTCCGCCCTCGTGGTACGCGGTGATCTTCTTTTCCTTCTCGGACATGATCCGGGTCCGCTTCTGCGGGCCCGCCACGACGCGGTCGATGGCCTCGTCGAGCATCTCGTTGTCGATGAGCTTCCTGTTGCTGCGCGCCGTCAGGAGCGCGGCCTCGTTGAGCACGTTCGACAGGTCGGCACCGGTGAAACCGGGCGTGCGCCGGGCGACGGCGCCGAGGTCGACGCCCTCCGCGACGGGCTTGCCCTTCTGGTGCACCTTGAGGATCTCCAGGCGGCCCTGCATGTCCGGGCGGTCGACCGCGATCTGCCGGTCGAAGCGTCCCGGGCGCAGCAGCGCCGGGTCGAGGATGTCGGGGCGGTTCGTGGCGGCGATCAGGATGACGCCGCCCTTCACGTCGAACCCGTCCATCTCCACGAGCAGCTGGTTGAGCGTCTGCTCGCGCTCGTCGTGCCCGCCGCCCATGCCGGCGCCGCGGTGGCGTCCGACGGCGTCGATCTCGTCGACGAAGACGATCGCCGGGGCGTTCGCCTTGGCCTGCTCGAAGAGGTCGCGCACACGGGAGGCGCCGACGCCGACGAACATCTCGACGAAGTCGGAACCGGAGATCGAGTAGAACGGCACGCCCGCTTCGCCGGCGACGGCGCGTGCGAGCAGCGTCTTGCCCGTACCGGGCGGCCCGTACAGCAGGACGCCCTTGGGGATCTTGGCGCCGACGGCCTGGAACTTCGCCGGCTCCTGGAGGAACTCCTTGATCTCGTGGAGTTCTTCGACCGCCTCGTCGGACCCCGCCACATCGGAGAAGGTCGTCTTGGGGGTGTCCTTGGTGATCAGCTTGGCCTTGGACTTGCCGAACTGCATGACCTTGGAACCGCCGCCCTGCATCTGATTCATCAGAAACAGGAAGACGACCACGATGAGGACGAAGGGCAGCAGCGAGAGGAGGATCGAGACGAACGGGGACTGCTTCGACGGCGAGACGGTGTAACCCTTCTCGATGTCACCGTTCTCGTACTTCTGCTGCAGCGTGTCGGCGAGCTCGACGCCCTGGTTGCCGATGTAGCTCGCCTGGAACTTGCTGCCGGACTCGCCTTCGAGCTTCTGTCCGTCCTTCAGCTGGATCTTGAGGGTTTGTTCGTCACCGGTGGTGAGCTTGGCCTCTTCCACCTGGTTCTTACTGATCGCCTGGATCACCTTGCCGGTGTCCACCGTCTTGTGGCCGCCCGACGAGCCGACGACCTGCATCAACACGACCACGGCGAGGACGGCCAGCACGATCCACATGACCGGCCCACGGAAGTATCGCTTCACGTCCATCCATACGGAGCGAAGACGCCCCGTCCCTCCTGCCCGTAGGTAAATGCTGCTGTTTGAAAAGACTGTTCTTCGGACGGTACCCCAGCATCGTCACCGACGACTGCCGGGTACGGCGGAGAAACCTGCTTTCGAAGCCTCAACGGCCCGAGGGCGGCGAGGGTTCCCAGCGGGCCGGCCGGGGTCAGCCGCCGTAGACGTGCGGGGCGAGCGTGCCGACGAAGGGCAGGTTGCGGTACTTCTCCGCGTAGTCCAGCCCGTAGCCGACGACGAACTCGTTGGGGATGTCGAAACCGATCCACTTCACATCGATCGCGACCTTTGCGGCATCCGGCTTGCGCAGCAGGGTGCAGACCTCCAGCGAGGCCGGCTCCCGGGAGCCCAGGTTGGACAGCAGCCAGGACAGCGTCAGTCCGGAGTCGATGATGTCCTCGACGATCAGGACGTGCTTGCCCTTGATGTCGGTGTCGAGGTCCTTGAGGATCCGCACGACTCCGGAGGACTGGGTGCCCGCTCCGTACGAGGAGACGGCCATCCAGTCCATCGTGACGGGGGTGGACAGCGCGCGCGCCAGGTCCGCCATGACCATCACCGCGCCCTTGAGGACGCCGACGATGAGCAGGTCCTTGCCCGCGTACTCCGCGTCGATCTCCGCGGCCAGCCCGACGAGCTTCGCGTCGATCTCTTCCTTGGTGAGGAGCACCGACTGAAGGTCGGTACCCATGTCCTTCTCGTTCACCCACGTCTCTTTCTCTGCCTGCCGGTCCGGGGCGGGCCCCGGACCGGGCCGGCTGTTCGCCTGCACTTCAGCCGCTCGCGCGTCAGCTCTGCCGAATGACCAGTCTGCCACCCTGCCGCATCGCCTCGACGCGGCCGGGCAGGTTGATGGCCCGCTGGCCGCGCCAGCCGGTGATCAGGCGGTCGACTTCTTCGAGGTGCCGGGCGAAGAGGGAGCCCGCGGGCGCCCCGGCCTCGATCAGCGCGCGGCGCAGCACCCGGCGGCGGACCGCGGGCGGCAGGGCGTAGAGCTTGGCGCACTCCAGGCGACCGGTGTCGTCGCGTACGGACAGCTCGGCCTCGGCGGCCCAGGTGTCCAGGGCGTCGGCGTCGTCGCGGGAGAGCTGGGCGGTACGGGCGAGGGCTTCGACGACGCCTTTGCCGAGCGCCTTCTCCAGGGCGGGCAGGCCCTCGTGGCGGAGCCGGGAGCGAGTGTAGGCGGGGTCGATGTTGTGCGGGTCGTCCCAGACGGGCAGGGACTGGATCAGGCATGCCTTGCGGGCGGTCTGCCGGTCGAGCTGGAGGAAGGGGCGGCGGTAGCGTCCGGCCGGTCCGGAGGCGGCGGCCATGCCGGAGAGCGAGCGGATGCCGGAGCCGCGGGCGAGGCCGAGGAGGACGGTCTCGGCCTGGTCGTCACGGGTGTGGCCGAGCAGGACGGCGGCGGCGCCGTGCCGTTCGGCGGCGGCGTCCAGCGCTGTGTAGCGGGCGTCGCGAGCGGCGGCCTCGGGGCCGCCCTCGCGTCCGACGTGCACGGCGACGGCCTCGACGGGGTCGAGGTCCATGGCGGCGAGCCGGGTGACGACCTCGGCGGCGCGGAGACCGGATCCCGGTTGGAGGTTGTGGTCGACGGTGATGCCGCCGGCCCGGACGGAGAGTTTGCGGGCCTCGAACGCGAGCGCGGAGGCGAGCGCCATGGAGTCGGCGCCGCCGGAGCAGGCGACGAGCACGAGCGGGGTGTCGGGCCGTTCGGGGAGGGCGGGCCGTTCGGAGAGGGCCGGCCCGCCGGCGCCGGCCTCGGCGTAGTGGGAGCGGGCGGCGTGCGCGGGGCGCCTCGCCGCTTCGGCGGGCCGGTCGTGACCGGCGTGCAGGTGGAATTCGGTGAGTACGTCGTGGAGTACGCGGCGGACCGCCAGGCGTATCGCCGCGACCGCAGGATGGGGACCCATGTCCGGTGCCCTTCGTGGAGTTCGGGAGGAGCGTCGAGCGCCGGAACGCGTGAGTCCCGTCACTCAGAGTGCGTCGATGGTGACAGAGGCAAGCTGTTCATCGAGCATCGCACGCCTTCCCATGCCCCTGCGGTCCCTCGGATGGGTGATTGGAGGGCCAATATGCGTCAGGTCTCCGGCCGGGACCGGGCCCGGATCAGCGGGCGATCGGGGCCGTCAGGATTCGGCCTTGCGGTGCACGCGCGCCACCCAGTCGGCGGGGCGGGCGATCTCGGCCTTGGTGGGGAGGGTGTTCGGTGAGGTCCAGACGCGGTTGAAGCCGTCCATGCCGACCTCTTCGACGACCGATCGTACGAACTTCTCGCCGTCCTTGTACTGGCGGAGCTTGGCGTCCAGGCCCAGGAGCTTGCGCAGGGCCTGGTCGAGGCGGCCGGCGCCCTGGGCGCGGCGGCGCTGGAACTTCTCCCGGATCTCGGCGACGGAGCCGACCACCTCGGGGCCCACGCCGTCCATCACGAAGTCCGCGTGCCCCTCCAGGAGGGACATGACGGCGGTGAGGCGGCCGAGCACCTCGCGCTGCGCGGGGGTCTGGACGATGTCGACGAGGCTCCGGCCGCCGTCCTCGCCCTGTTCGCCCTCGGGGCGCCCGGCGCCGGAGAGGGACTGGGCGGCCTCGCGGAGGCGCTCCAGGAAGGTCATCGGGTCGACGTCGGTCTCGTCGAGAAACGTCTGGATCTCGCCCTGGAGGTGGTCGCGGAGCCAGGGCACGCCGGTGAACTGGGTGCGGTGGGTCTCCTCGTGGAGGGCGACCCAGAGGCGGAAGTCGTGCGGGTCGACGTCCAGCTCCCGTTCGACGTGGACGATGTTCGGCGCGACCAGGAGCAGTCGGCCGCCGCCGTTCGCGGAGGCGGGGAGGTCCCGGGTGGCCGGGGCGAACGTCTCGTACTGGCCGAGGACCCGGGAGGCGAGGAACGAGAGCAGCATCCCCAGCTCGACGCCGGTGACCTTGCCGCCGACCGCGCCGAGGACCGCTCCGCCGGGCCCGCCGGAGCGGCGGCTCTCCATCTTGGCGAGGAGGGGGCGCAGCAGTTCGCGGAAGCCGGCGACGTTGGCCCTGATCCAGCCGGCCCGGTCGACGACGAGGACGGGGGTGTCCTCGGGTTCGGTCCCGTCGGGGATCATCCGGGTGAAGTCGCGGACGTGTTCCTCCGAGGCCCTGGCATGCCGCCGGAGCTCCGCGACGACCGTGCGGGCCTCCTCGCGGCTGATCTCGGGCCCGGGCCGCACCAGCCGGGTCGCGGTCGCCACCGCGAGCTTCCAGTCGACCATCTCGGCACCACCGATGCTCGTCATGCGTCAACCGTACGTGAGCCCGTCGTCCGGTGGTGAGGTCTTGCACCGTCCTTCGGGTGCGGGCGGGCTCAGCGGGCGGGGCGGGCCAGGGCGGTGGCCAGGGCGTCGAGGGCGGGTTCGGCCTCGGCCGCGGAGCGGCTGCCGGCGGCGAGGAAGGCGAAGGCGAGCAGCCGGCCCTGGGGGCCGACGACGGTTCCGGCGAGGGAGTTGACGCCGCTGAGGGTGCCGGTCTTGGCGCGGATCAGGCCGGTGCCCTCGGAGTCCTCCCGGTAGCGGCCGCCGAGGGTGCCGCTGAATCCGGCGACCGGGAGGCCGGTGAGGACGGGGCGCAGGCCGGGGCGGTCGGGGTCGGCGGCGCGGGCGAGGAGGGTGGTGAGGAGGGCGGGGGTGACCCGGTCGGCGCGGTCCAGGCCGCTGCCGTCGGCGAGGTGGGCGCCGGCCACCGGGACCTTGAGCTTCTTCAGCTCCTTGGTGACGGCGCGGCGGGCTCCGGCGAAGTCGGCGCTCTCGCCCTTGGCGATGGCGGTCTGCCGGGCGAGGGCCTCGGCGATGTCGTTGTCGCTGTTGGTGAGGGTGCGTTCGACGAGGGCGGAGAGCGGGGCCGAGCGGTGGGTGGCCACGGTGCGGGCCTTGTCCGCCGCGCGGGCCGCGCGGGGCTCGCCGGTGACCTTGACGCCCGCTTTCCTCAGCTCTGCGGCGAAGGCCCGTGCGGCGTCGCCGGCCGGGTCGCCGGTGCGCGGGGCGGGGCCGCGGTCGGTGCCGTCCAGGCGGCCCTCGTCGACCATCAGGGCGGTGACGGGCGCGATGTTCTCGTTGGGGCTGATCGGGTGGAGGACGGGGCCGGTGTAGCGGGAGGTGTCGTAGGTGAGGCGTACGGAGGTGCGGTCGCCCTCGCGCAGGGCGTCGGCGGCGTCGGCGGCGATCGAGCGCAGGGCCGCCTTGCTGAGCGTGGGGTCGCCGCCGCCGACGAGGGTGAGGGTGCGGGAGTCGGGGGACAGCGCGGCGGTGGTGGCGATGCGGTGGTCGGGGCCGAGGGCGGAGAGCGCGGCGAGGGTGGTGGCGATCTTGATCGTGGAGGCCGGGGTCATCGGGGAGGCGGCGCCGCTCGCGTACAGCTGCTCGCCGGTGGCGGTGTCGATGACGGAGGCGGCGACCTTGCCGCCGAGGGCGGGGGCGCCCATGAGCGGGGCGAGGGTGTCGCGGAGCCCGGCGGGGTCCTGGGGGGTGTCCTGGGCGGCGGTGCCGAGGGCGTGGAGGACCGCCGGGGCGCTGGGGGCCGGGCGGGGGCCGTCGGGCGTCGGGCGGCCGTGATGTGCGCCACCTGTGCGGTCCGCGGCGACTGCCAGCGCCCGCTCGGCCTTACGCTGACCCCTGTCCCAGGGGCCGGCGGCGAGGACGGCGCCGGCGGCGACGACCAGGCCGAGCGTGGCGGAGCCTGCGATGACCTGCCAGGTGTACGGCCCGGTGCGTCGGCTCTTCGGACTCTTCGGCCCGCCCGACGGGTCCGACGGGCGCATGGACGGTCTTTCCACCGGCTCGGCCACCGTTGACCAGCCCCTTTCGCGAGCACTCTTCTGCGTGGGGGACACTTAATCACCAGTCGTATGTGTTGATCATGGAGGAGCCACCCGTGGAGTTCGACGTCACCATCGAGATCCCGAAGGGTTCGCGGAACAAGTACGAGGTGGACCACGAGACCGGTCGGATCCGCCTGGACCGTCGACTCTTCACCTCGACCAGCTACCCGGCCGACTACGGCTTCGTCGAGAACACCCTCGGCGAGGACGGCGACCCGCTGGACGCGCTGGTCATTCTGGACGAGCCGACCTTCCCCGGTTGTCTCATCAAGTGCCGTGCCATCGGCATGTTCCGGATGACCGACGAGGCGGGCGGCGACGACAAGCTGCTCTGCGTCCCGGCGTCCGACCCGCGCGTGGAGCACCTGCGCGACATCCACCACGTGTCGGAGTTCGACCGCCTGGAGATCCAGCACTTCTTCGAGGTCTACAAGGACCTGGAGCCGGGCAAGTCCGTCGAGGGCGCCGACTGGGTCGGCCGTACCGAGGCGGAGGCCGAGATCGAGGCTTCGTACAAGCGTCTTGAGGCGCAGGGCGGCGCGCACTGACGTCCCTCTTCCGGTTCCGTTTGTGAGCCGGACGGCCGTCGGGGAACGGGCGGTACACCTTCGCGGGTGTGCCGCCCGTTTCGCTGTCCGCACTTCTGCGCGTCCGGGCCCATGCCGGTGGCCATACTGGGCAGACGTGCGACGGGACACCTGCCCAGAGACGTGCAGTCGAGGAGGAACGAGGTCCAGCAGTGGCGGAATCGGGCGGTCCTGAGGACCAGAAGCCCCAGTCCGACGAGGCGCGGAGCGCTTTCGCCCCGCCCGCGGGGACGAGCCATCCGGCGTCACCGCCCGAGGAGGACCACCCGACGTCGGAGTTCGCGCTGCCGATCGGTGTGCACCAGGAGGCGAGCGGTCCCGCGGCGCCGGGTAGCGGCTCCACAGGCGGTACGAACTCCGACACGTTGAGTTCCGCTTTCACTCCGCCGAGCACGTACAAGGCGCAGCAGGCGCCGCCCGCCTTCACTCCGGCGCAGGGCATTCCGATGGTCAAGCTGACCAAGGAGGCGCCCTGGCAGGACCGGATGCGCACGATGCTGCGGATGCCGGTGACCGAGCGCCCGGCGCCGGAGTCGATCCAGCGCACCGACGACGAGACGGGTCCGGCCGTGCCGCGCGTGCTCGACCTGACGCTGCGTATCGGGGAGCTGCTGCTGGCCGGCGGTGAGGGGGCCGAGGACGTCGAGGCGGCGATGTTCGCGGTGACCCGGTCCTACGGTCTCGACCGCAGCGAGCCGACGGTCACGTTCACGCTGCTGTCCATCTCGCACCAGCCGTCGCTGGTCGACGACCCGGTGACGGCGAGCCGCACCGTGCGCCGCAGGGGCACCGACTACACCCGGCTGGCGGCCGTGTTCCGGCTGGTCGACGACATCACGAGCACCGACACCGAGGTCTCGCTGGAGGAGGCGTACCGGCGGCTCGCGGAGATCCGCCGTAATCGCCACCCCTACCCGGGCTGGGTGCTGACGGCGGCGGCCGGGCTGCTGGCCGGTTCGGCTTCGGTGCTGGTCGGCGGCGGGGCGCTGGTGTTCATCGTGGCGGCGGCGGGCGCGATGCTCGGCGACCGGCTGGCGTGGCTGTGCGCCGGGCGGGGGCTGCCGGAGTTCTACCAGTTCACGGTGGCCGCGATGCCGCCGGCCGCGATGGGGGTGGCGCTGACGCTGACCCATTCGACGGACATCCGGCCGTCCGCGGTGATCACCGGTGGGCTGTTCGCGCTGCTGCCGGGGCGGGCGCTGGTGGCGGGGGTGCAGGACGGGCTGACCGGCTACTACATCACCGCCTCGGCCCGGCTTCTGGAGGTCATGTACTTCTTCATCGGGATCGTCGCGGGCGTGCTGATCATCCTGTACCTGGGGGTGCAGTTGGGGGCCCAGCTCAATCCCGAGGCCGAGTTCGTCCCCAACGACCGGCCGGCGCTGCAGATCCTGGTGTCGATGACGCTGAGCCTGGCCTTCGCGGTGCTGCTCCAGCAGGAGCGGTCGACGGTGCTGGCGGTCACCCTCAACGGCGGCGTGGCCTGGATCATCTTCGGGGCGATGGCCCGGACCGGGGACATCTCGCCGGTCGCGGCCACGGCGGTGGCGGCGGGGCTGGTGGGGCTGTTCGGCCAGCTGTTCTCGCGCTACCGGTTCACGTCCTCGCTGCCGTACATCACGGCGGCGATCGGACCGCTGCTGCCCGGTTCGGCGACGTACTTCGGTCTGCTGGGCGTGGCCCAGGCCGAGGTGAACCGGGGTCTGACCTCGCTGTCCACGGCGGTCGCGACGGCGTTGGCCATCGCGATCGGGGTGAACCTGGGGAGCGAGATCTCCCGGCTGTTCATGGGGGTGCCGGGTGCGGTCGGCGGGGCGAGCCGCCGGGCGGCGAAGCGGACCCGGGGATTCTGAGGACGCGGCGGACCTGCCCGTTCCCGCTACGGACCCCGTCCGTATCCCCGGCGCCGCGGCACGACGCCTAGGATGGCGCCTACTCCCCTTCAACGGCCGAGAGCCGAACCGCGGCCGAGAGCCGCCAGCCGAAACAGGAGATCATGGCGAAGCCATCCGGTCACCACGTCTTCAACGCCTTCCGTGGCGCGCTCATCGGCACCGCGGAGGCCGTACCCGGCGTCAGCGGTGGCACCGTCGCCCTGATCACCGGGGTGTACGAGAAGCTGATCGGCGGCGCCGGTCACGTCACCAGCGCGCTGCGGATGGCCGTGTCCGACCTGCCGCGCGGCCGGGGCGCCGCGCGTGCCAGGGCCGAGCTGAGGAACGTCGACTGGATGGTCGTGGTTCCGCTGCTGATCGGCATGGCGGCGGCGCTGGTGCTCTCGGCCAAGCTGATCGCACCAGTGGTCGAGGAGCACCCCCAGTTCGCGTACGCCCTGTTCTTCGGGCTGGTGCTGGCCTCGCTGTGGGTGCCGTACTCGGGCTCCGGGCAGCGCTGGACCGGCGGGAACTACGCGATCTGCCTGGTCGTCGCGGTGGGCGCCTTCGCCCTGACCGGGCTGCCGCCGGGCGAGATGCCGACCCACCCGGTGGTGGTCGCGCTGGCGGGCTCGGTCGCGATCTGCGCCCTGGTGCTCCCGGGGGTCTCCGGTTCGTTCCTGCTGCTGACGCTGGGCCTGTACGAGCCGACGATCGACGCCGTCAACGAGCGTGACTTCGGCTATCTCGCCGCCTTCGCGCTGGGCTGCGTGGTGGGGCTGGCGCTCTTCGTGAAGCTGCTGAAGTGGCTGCTGGAGAACTACCACCACATGACGCTGGTCGTGATGACCGGTCTGATGGCGGGTTCGCTGCGCGCGCTGTGGCCCTGGCAGGACGACGACCGCGGGCTGCTGGCCCCCAGTGGTTCGGTCGGCCTGACCTGTGCCCTGATCGCGCTCGGGGCCGCCGTGGTGATCGCGGTCCTGGTGGTGGAGCACCGGGCGCGCGGCGAGGAGCCGAAGGAGCCCGCCGCCGCGCCGAAGCGCGGCCGGCACGCGCGGGTGACCTCGGGCTCCGGGCGCGACTGAGCCCGGCGTACGGGTACGAGCGACGGCGGTACGGGTGAGGGCGTTCCGCCGGGCCGATTCGGCCCGGCGGGGCGCCCTCGCCCATGCGCCCTGCCGGGCGGCGCCCGCCGGACGCGTCTGCCGCACGGGTGCACACCGCGCTCGGGTGCCCCGCCCGAGCTGCCGTGTCCGGTATATCCCCCTACGGTGAGGCGCGTGGCATCAGGCACGACAGAAGGAGCCCCCGCATGTCCACGCCCGTCAATGTCGCCGTCGTCTACTACTCCTCCACCGGCACCGTCGCCACGATCGCGAAGGCCATCGCCGAGGACGCCGAGCGTGCCGGGGCCCGGGTGCGACTGCGCCGGGCGGCCGAGCTCGCCCCGCAGGCGGCCATCGACTCCAACCCGGCGTGGGCCGAGAACGTCACCGCGACCGCGGGCATCCCCGAGGTCTCGCCGGACGACATGGCGTGGGCGGACGCGGTGATCTTCGGTTCGCCGACCCGGTACGGGAACATCACGGCCCAGCTGAAGCAGTTCATCGACACGCTGGGCGGCATGTGGCAGGCGGGGCAGCTCGCCGACAAGGTCTACAGCGGCTTCACCTCCAGCGCGACCGCCCACGGCGGCCAGGAGTCCACGCTGCTCGCGCTCTACAACACGATCCATCACTTCGGCGGCATTCTCGTGACCCCGGGGTACACCGACCCCACGAAGTTCGTGGACGGCAACCCGTACGGCACCTCCCACGTCGCCGGGCAGGGCGACATCCCGGTCGGCGAGGAGACCCTGACCGCCGCACGGGTGCAGGCCGAGCGGGTCGTGAAGTTCACCCGGGCGATCAAGGCGGGGCTGGCCGCCGGGAGTTGAGCGGCCGGCGCCGTGCGCGAGAGACGGCCGGGCGGGCCGGGGGCGCCCGGCCCCGTACGCGAGGTCCGGCCGAGCGAGCCGAGAGAAGGGTTTTCCCATGCCGCTCCACCGCGGTGCCCACCCGGAACAGGACGAACCCTCCGAGGAGCGGCGCCGGCTGTCCCTGAACCCGTTCTTCGGCGAGGCGGACCCGACCGCCGCGATGAACACCGCGCCGCCCCGGCACCGGCTGCCCGACGGGCCGCTGCCGCCGCTCACCGCGTACCGGCTGGTCCACGACGAGCTGATGCTCGACGGCAACTCCCGGCTCAACCTGGCGACGTTCGTGACCACCTGGATGGAGCCGCAGGCCGACGTCCTGATGGGCGAGTGCCGGGACAAGAACATGATCGACAAGGACGAGTACCCGCGCACCGCCGAGCTGGAGCGGCGCTGTGTGGCGATGCTCGCCGACCTGTGGAACGCGCCTGATCCGAGGGCGGCCGTGGGGTGTTCGACCACCGGGTCGAGCGAGGCGTGCATGCTCGCGGGGCTCGCCCTGAAGCGGCGCTGGTCGCGGCGGAACGCGGACCGCTATCCGGCGACGGCGCGGCCCAATCTGGTGATGGGCGTCAACGTGCAGGTCTGCTGGGAGAAGTTCTGCGCCTTCTGGGAGGTGGAGGCGAGGCTCGTCCCGATGGAGGGCGAGCGGTTCCATCTCGACCCGGGGGCCGCCGCCGAGCTGTGCGACGAGAACACCATCGGGGTCGTCGGGATTCTCGGCTCGACCTTCGACGGGTCCTACGAGCCGATCGCGGAGCTGTGCGCGGCCCTCGACGCCCTCCAGGAGCGCACCGGACTCGATGTCCCGGTGCATGTGGACGGGGCCTCCGGCGCGATGGTGGCGCCCTTCCTCGATCCGGAGCTGGTGTGGGACTTCCGGCTGCCGAGGGTGGCGTCGATCAACACCTCGGGGCACAAGTACGGCCTCGTCTACCCGGGGGTCGGCTGGGCGCTGTGGCGCACGGCGGACGCGCTGCCGGAGGAGCTGGTCTTCCGGGTCGACTACCTGGGCGGCGACATGCCGACGTTCGCGCTGAACTTCTCCCGGCCCGGGGCGCAGGTGGCCGCGCAGTACTACACGTTCCTGCGCCTCGGGCACGAGGGCTACCGGGCGGTCCAGCGAGCCTCCCGGGACGTGGCCGGTTCACTGGCCCGCGCGGTGGAGGCGCTGGGCGACTTCCGGCTGCTCACCCGGGGGGACGAGCTGCCGGTGTTCGCCTTCACGACGGCCGAGGACGTCCACGCGTACGACGTGTTCGACGTGTCGCGCCGGCTGCGGGAGCGCGGCTGGCTGGTGCCCGCGTACACCTTCCCCGCCAACCGGCAGGACCTGTCGGTGCTGCGGGTGGTGTGCCGCAACGGGTTCTCCTCGGACCTGGCCGAGCTGCTGGTCGAGGATCTGAGGCTGCTGCTGCCCGAGCTGCGGGCACAGAAGCACCCGTCGAGCCACGACCGGGCGGCCCCGACCGCCTTCCACCACTGAGAACGCCTACCGGTCCAGGCGCGCGAACCTTGTCACCGCCAGCGGGAGGAACACCGCGATGATGACCGCCGGCCAGAGCACCGCCAGGAGCTGGGCGTGCTCGGCGGCCCAGGAGCCGGTCGCGCCGCCCGGGTTGCCGAACAGCTCCCGTACGGCGGTGGCGGTGGCGGACAGGGGGTTCCACTCCACCACCGCGCCCAGCCAGCCGGGCATCGACTCGGGGTCGGCGAACACGTTGGAGAGGAAGCCGACCGGCCAGACCAGGATCTGTACCGCCGAGACCAGCTCCGGCCGGCCCGCCGCCATGGCGAGCTGGATGCCGACCCAGAGCATCGCGAACCGCAGCAGGAGCAGCAGCCCCACCGCGCCCAGCGCGGCGGCGGCCCCGTCGTGCCAGCGCCAGCCGACCGCGTAGCCGACCCCGGTCATCACGGCGAGCGCGACCGCCGACTGGAGCATGTCCGCGGCGCTGCGGCCGACGAGGACGGCCCCCGGGGCCATCGGCATCGAGCGGAAGCGGTCGATGACGCCCTTGCCGAGGTCCTGGGTGACCGCGAGCATCGTGCCCTCCAGGCCGAAGGCCATGGTCAGCACGAGCATCCCGGGGACCAGGTACTCGGTGGGGTCGCCGTCCACGCCCCGGCCGCCGCCGACCAGGTACGTGAACATCAGGAGCAGCATCACGGGGAAGACCAGGCCGACGAGCACCTCGACGGGCTGCCGGGCCCAGTGCGCCAGTTCGCGGCGGGTCATCGTCCAGCAGTCGGCCAGTGCCCAGCCGAGCCGGGAGGACACTCCGCCCGGTCCGGGTACCGCTGTCGTCGTCGCGCTCACGCCGTCGCCTCCGCCTTCTCCGTACGCCGGTCGTCGACGGGCTGTCCGGTCAGCGACAGGAACACCTCGTCCAGGGTGGGGCGGCGCACGGCGATGTCCTCCGCCTCGATGCCGGCCTCCTCCAGCACCCGCACCGTCCGGGTCAGGGCCGCCATCCGGTCCGGGGCGGGCGCGCCGATCCGCCGCCGGTCGGCGTCCAGCACCAGGTCCGCGCCGCCGAGCAGTCCGGCGGCCTCCTCCAGCCGGGACGCGTCGCGCAGGACGATGTCGATCCGGTCGCCGCCGACGCGGGCCTTCAGCTCGTCGGGGGTGCCCTCGGCGACCGACCGGCCGCCGTCGATGAGGGAGATCCGGTCCGCCAGCTGGTCCGCCTCCTCCAGATACTGGGTGGTCAGCAGCACCGTGGTACCGCCGCCGACCAGGGACCGCACCGCGTCCCACACCTCGGACCGGCCGCGCGGGTCGAGGCCGGTCGTCGGCTCGTCCAGGAACAGCACCTCCGGTTCGGTGATCAGCGACGCCGCCAGGTCCAGCCGCCTGCGCATGCCGCCGCTGTACTGCTTGACGGCCTTGCGGCCGGTGTCCGCGAGGCCGAACCGCTCCAGCAGCTCGTCCGCCCGGATGCCCGCCCGGCGTGCGCCCAGGTGGTACAGCCGCCCGAACATCTCCAGGTTCTGCCGTCCGCCGAGCTGTTCGTCCACCGCCGCGTGCTGCCCGAGCAGCCCGATCCTGCGGCGCACCTCGCCCGCCCTGGCGCGGACGTCGAGGCCGGCCACGGTGACCTTGCCCGCGTCGTGGCGCAGCAGCGTCGACATGATCCGTACGGCGGTGGTCTTGCCCGCCCCGTTGGGGCCGAGCACTCCGTGGACGGTGCCGCCGCCGACGGCCAGGTCCAGTCCGTCCAGGGCGCGCTTCTCCCCGTACCGCTTGTGCACGCCGTCCATGACGATCGCTTCGGTCAAAATTCCCGCCACCCTCTCGTAGTCAAACTTGACTAGCAGGACGAAGGTAAACCCTCATCGCTCATTCGTCAAACTTGATTAGTCGTGATCCCCGGGGTGCGGAACGCCGGTGGCGTAGGGATTGACCTCACCGTCGGCGAGCAGCCCGACGAACGGGTCGCCCTCGCCGGCGAAGGTGTACGCCCCGCTCTCGATCCTGGCGATCAGGCCCCGGGTCCACTCCGCGCCGCTGTCGGCCGAGTGCACCCACAGGTTCATGATCTCGCCGATGTGGCCGAGGGATTCCGGCCCCTCCTCGGGCGTGTAGTACTCCGTGACCGACCGGCGCCACTCCTCGATGCCCTCGATCCGCTCCTTGAGCAGCGCGACCGCCTCCTCCCGGGGCAGGTCGACGATGAACCCGATCGCCGCCGAGAGGACGTCCATGTTCTGGTCGTAGGAGCGGATGGCCTCGCGCAGCAGACTGCGGCACTCCGCCAGCCCCTCCTCCGTGATCTCGTACTCGGTGCGCGGCGGGCCGCCGGCGGTGGAGGGGGCCGTCTCGTGCGCGAGGAGCAGCCCCTGCTTCGCCATCTGCTTCAGGGCGTGGTAGATCGACCCGGGCTTGGCGTTGGACCACTCGTGCGCACCCCAGTACTCCAGGTCGTTGCGGACCTGGTAGCCGTGCGCGCGGCCGTGCATGCGCACGGCGCCGAGGACCAGCAGCCGGATCGCGGACATGACACCCATCCCTTTCCCCGGGGGTCTCCCGCGCCGGAGCTCCTATTCAACTTTGACTAGGGTAAGGGCTGTCCCGCAATCCCTGGCGGGCGCACGACGACAGCTACGGCACCTCGCCGCGTTGTCGGAACATCCACAGACATCCGGTACGCGGACATCCCTTCGCCTTGCGATGCACCGCATCCGACGCCGCGCGCCGGTCCACCAGGGATTACGGGACAGCCCTCAGCCCGGCCGCTTGCGAACGGCCGGCCGGTGTGCCCTCGCACGTACGGCCGGGGCCAGCAGCGCCGCGACGAGGCATCCGGCCGCCAGCGCCACCCACACCGCGTCGTACGTGCCGAGCACGTCCCGCGCGGTGGCCCCGAGGAACGCCGAGGCGCCCGCCCCCAGCTGGTGGGCGGCGTTCGTCCAGCCGAAGACGATGGGGCCGTCCTGGCCGTACGCGCGGCGGGAGAGTTCGATGACGGGCGGCACGGTCGCGATGTCGACCAGCCCGTACACGGCCACGAACAGGAGCATCGGGGCCGTGACCTCGGAGGCGAACACCTGGGGCAGGGCGAGCAGGGTGAGCGCGCGGACCGCGAAGCAGACGGTCAGCAGGCGGCGCGGGTCGAACCGGTCGGTCAGCCAGCCGGCCAGGAGCGCACCGAGGGCGGAGAAGGCCCCGACGAGGGACAGCAGCGAGGCCGCCGCCGTGGCCCGCATGCCGTGATCGTGCGCGGCGGGGGCCCAGTTGGACCACATGATGCCGTTGGTGGACGCCCCGCAGAGGGCGAACATCCCGGCCAGGAGCCAGAACGGGCCGGTGCGCACCGCACGCGCCAGCACTCGCAGCGTGCGCGCCGCTGCCCCGGGGGCCGGAGGCGGCCCGGGAACGGACTCCGCCGCCCCGTACGGAGCGGCGCCGACGTCGGCCGGGTGGTCGCGCAGCAGCAGGAACACCAGGGCGGCGACCGCCAGGGCCACGAGAGCCAGGGTCACCACCGGCGGACGCCAGCCGAAGCGGCCGACGGACCAGGCCAGCAGGGGCAGGAAGAGCAACTGGCCCAGGTGGCTGGAGGAGCTGAGCGCACCGGTCACCAGGCCGCGCCGCCGGTCGAACCAGCGGGCGGTCACCCCGGCGGCGAACGTCATGGTCAGGCAGCCGCTGCCGAGGCCGATCAGCACCCCCCAGTACGCGACCAGGTGCCACGGCCGCGTCATCACACCGGTGAGCAGCGCTCCCGCCGCGATCAGCAGCAGCGCCCCCATGACGACCCGGCGGGCCCCGATCCGGTCCATCAGCGCCGCCGCGAACGGGGCCGTGAGGCCGAAGAGCACCATGTTCACCGAGGCGGCGAGCGCGATCTGCCCGCGCTCCCAGGCGTACTCCTCGTGCAGGGGCGTCACCAGCAGGCCCGGCACGGTGGTGAACGCGCCGGCCGTGACGATGGCCGCGCCCGCGACGGCGGCCATCAGCCAGGCACGGTGGATACGGAGCCGGCGGGAGGGCCGCGTGGACGCCGGGGCCGGGGACGAGGTGGAGGTGGAGGGAGCCATGCACGCAGCCTGGCGAGCGAGGCACGCCACCACGAGTGTCCGGATGGACCAGCTGCGCAAGGATATGGCCATGACGGTCTTCACCCACCCCGGGCGCCACCGCGTCGCCGTACTCGCCCGCGAGGCCCTGCTCCCCATCGAGCTGGGCATCGTGCACCAGCTTTTCGGCCAGGCCAGACAGGGGGCGTCGGCGGACGGCGAGCCGCTGTACCAGGTCGCCACCTGCTCCCTGACGCCCGGGGACGTCCGCACGGACGGCGACTTCACCGTGGCGGTCCCGCACGGCCCCGAGGCGCTGGCCGAGGCCGACACGGTGATCGTCCTGTCGTCGTACGAGGACTACGTCCAGGAGACGCCGGCGCTCCCGGCCCCGCTGGCGGACGCCTTCGCGCTGATCCGGCCCGGCGTCCGGGTGGCCTCCATCTGCACCGGTGCGTTCGTGCTGGCGTCGGCCGGGCTGCTCGACGGGCACACGGCCACCACCCACTGGAGGTACACGGAGCTGTTCGGCCGGCTCTTCCCGCGGGTCGAGCTGGACCCGGACGTGCTCTACACCGACGGCGGGGCCGTCCTGACCTCGGCGGGCTGCGCCTCCGGGATCGACCTGTGCCTGCACATGATCCGCCGCGACCACGGCACCGCCGTCGCGAACGACGTGGCCCGGCGCACGGTCGTGCCGCCCCACCGCGAGGGCGGCCAGGTCCAGTACATCCGGCGGCCGGTGCCCGGACGGTCGGCTCCGGGGACCTCGGCCGCCCGCGCGTGGGCGCTGCGGCGGCTCCAGGACCCGATCACGCTCGGGCAGCTGGCGGCCAGGGAGTCGATGAGCGTGCGGCACTTCACCCGGCGGTTCCGGGACGAGGTCGGCCTGACGCCGATGAACTGGCTGGCCCTGCAACGCATCGAGCTCGCCCGGGAGTTGCTGGAGGAGTCGGACATGCCCGTCGAGCAGGTGGCCGCCCGCGCCGGGCTCGGAACGGCGGCCAATCTGCGCCACCGTTTCCACGCGGCGCTGGGCGTGTCGCCGAGCGCCTACCGCACCACCTTCCGGGGGCCCGTGGGCATGCGGACGGCGGCGCCCGTCAGAACGGGAAGACCGAACGTCCGTGCTGGATCGACATCCACTTCTGCGTGGTGAACGCCTCCACCACGGCCTCGCCGTTCAGCCGCCCCACCCCGGACGTCTTCTCGCCGCCGAACGCGACCAGCGGGTCGTCCTGCACGGTGGAGTCGTTGACGTGGAACATCCCGCTGACGATGCGCCGCGCGAACCGCACCCCGCGCTCCGCGTCACGGGTGTGCACCGCGCCGCTGAGTCCGTACGGGCCGTCGTTGACGATCCGCGCGGCCTCCTCCTCGCCGTCGAACGTCATGAGGAGGGCCACCGGGCCGAGGATCTCCTGTGTCAGCAGCGGGGAGTCCTCCGCGAGACCGGTCAGGACGGTCGGCCCGACGACGTTGCCGACGGTCCGGCCCCTCACGAGCGCCGTCGCGCCGTCCGCGACCGCCCGCTCGACCAGGGCGTCCAGGGCGTCGGCCTGGAAGGCGTTGATGACAGGGCCGATCCGGGTCTCCGGGTCCCTCGGGTCCCCGGTCCTGAGGGCGGCCACCTCGGCGGTGAACCGTTCGGTGAACTCCGCCGCCACCGACCGGTCCACCAGGATGCGGTTGGCCGCCATGCTGACCTGCCCCTGGTACAGGAAGCGGCTGAAGACGGCCGCCCGGACCGCGTAGTCCACGTCGGCGTCCTCCAGCACCACCAGGGCGCTGTTCCCGCTCAGTTCGAGGATGGTCCGCTTGAAGGCGCCGGCCGCCGTGGCGGCGACGTGCCGGCCGACCCGGTCGGAGCCGGTGAACGAGATCACCTTCGGCACGGGGTGCTCGATGAACGCGTCGCCGATCTCGGCACTGTCGGTGATCAGCACGTTGAGCAGCCCGGCCGGCAGTCCCGCGTCCTCGAATATCTTCGCTATCAGCCCGCCGCCCACGACGGGCGCGTTCTGATGGGGCTTCACGACGACCGCGTTGCCGAGCGCCAGCGCGGGCGCGACGGATTTCATCGTCACCAGGAACGGGAAGTTGAAGGCGCTGATGACGCCCACGACGCCGACGGGCAGCCGGTAGAGCCGGTTCTCCCGGCCGTCCCCCACGGCGGGCAGCAGCCGCCCGGTGGGCCGCAGCGCCTGGTGGATCGCCTCGCGCAGGAACTCCGCCGCGCCATCGACCTCGTAGCGCGCCCGCAGCCGGGTGCCGCCCAGCTCGTCGATGATCGCCTCGGCGATGTCCTCGGCGCGTTCGCCGAGGATGCGGAGCGCGCGTTCGAGGACGGCGCGGCGCTCGTAGGGGTTGACGAGGGCCCACTCCTGCTGTGCCCGCTCGGCGGCCCGGTAGGCCCGGTCGACCTCCAGCGCGGTGGCCACGGTGACGGCGGCGAGTTTCTCACCGTTGTAGGGATTGAAATCGATGATGTCCCACGAGCCGCTGCCGGTCAGCCACTCGCCGTCGATGTACTGGTGGGCCAGTTCATGGAAGTAGGACATGCAATCCCTTACTGCAGGCGTTCGCAGACTCCTGATGCGACGTCATCGTACTGAGTAATCAGATTAGTTGGAGCAGACCGCGCAAAAGATCCCGGCTCTCTTCCGGTGCGGGGCTGTCCTGGGCGAGACCCGCCATGGCCTTTTCGTACTGCGCGACTTCCTCGGGCTTGTCCAGATAGAGCGCGCTCGTCAGCTGCTCCAGATAGACAATGTCCGACAGGTCGGATTCCGGGAAACGCAGCATCGTAAAAGAGCCGCTCTCGCCGGCATGACCACCGTGACTGAAGGGCATGACCTGGAGCGTGACGTTCGGCTGCTCCGACATATCGATCAGATGCCGCAGCTGGGCGCGCATGACGTCGCGTTCGCCGTACGGGCGGCGGAGTGCCGCCTCGTCGAGAACGGCGTGGAAGGCCGGGGCGCGCTCCGAGACGAGGGCCTTCTGGCGCTCCAGACGCAGCGCCACCCGGCGGTCGATCTCGGCGGGCGAGGCGCCGCGCATTCCGCGCGAGACGACCGCGTGGGCGTACTCCTCGGTCTGCAACAGACCGTGCACGAACTGGACTTCGTAGACGCGTATGAGGGAGGCGGCGCCTTCCAGACCGATGTACGTCTGGAACCACCCGGGCAGCACGTCTCCGTAACTGTGCCACCAGCCCGCCACGTTGGCCTCGCGGGCCAGGCCGAGGAGGGAGTCCCGCTCCGCCTCGTCCGCGACTCCGTAGAGCGTGAGCAGGTCCTCGACGTCCCTGGCCTTGAAGCTCACCCGTCCCAACTCCATGCGGCTGATCTTCGATTCGGAGGCCCGGATCGAGTAGCCGGCCGCCTCACGGGTGATGCCGCGCGACTCCCGCAGCCTCCTGAGCTGAGAGCCCAGGAGGATGCGCCGCACCACCGATCCACTCGACTCGCCTGCCGACACTGGTCCGACCCTCCCCATCGCTCTCCCTGGCACCCGGAGCCCCCCGGAACCCCGAGTGCCGGATTCTGCCACCAAAACGCTTCAGCCCGTACTCATTCGATTACGGAAATGTGAAGACGTCCAGAAAGCTCCGAAACTGACCTCGGGAAGAAATACCCCAGAACCACCACGGTATCGGGCAGTTCCGGCGCGTGCACGTGCATCTGCCCTTGCATCTGCCCTGCGCATTCGGAACCATGGGCGTCGCGCACCTGCGTGCTCGTGTTGTGCCGCTGTACCCCCCGCAGTACCGCTACAGGCAGTGCCGCTACAGCCGCGAATCCCGGGAGTGCCTCGTATGGGGACGAATGGATCGACGATGCTCGAGCCGTTACGGCAGGGGCTTCCCCCCACCGACCCCTCAGGGGTTGCCGGATCGGCGTCCTGCGCTCTGCCCGCGCGTTACGAAGCGGTCGGCGGGGCACGGAAGTTCACCCGGTCCACCCTGGAGCGGTGGGAGCTGGGCGACCGTTTCGACGATGTCGCCCTGGTGGTGTCCGAACTCGTCACCAACGCCCTGCGTCACGCCCTGCCCGGCGAGCCGCCCCGGGAGTTCCAGGACCCGCCGGTGCGGCTGCACCTGATGCGCTGGACCTCACGGCTGGTGTGCGCGGTGCGCGATCCCAGCCGGGAGAGCCCGGTGGCGGGCGAGGCGCC
The DNA here is from genome assembly GCF_044756785.1 of Streptomyces sp. NPDC091649. NCBI lineage: Bacteria > Bacillati > Actinomycetota > Actinomycetes > Kitasatosporales > Streptomycetaceae > Streptomyces > Streptomyces sp. NPDC091649. Next base: position 151,205 of record NZ_JBIVTR010000013.1, read on the forward strand.
GGATTCGGCCGAGTCCGGCCGCGGACTGTTCCTGGTGGAATGCGTCAGCGACAGCTGGGGCTGGCACCCCTCGCCCGTGCCGCTCGGGGAACCGCCCTCCGGCCCGCTGTACGGCAAGGTGGTCTGGGCCCTCTTCCGCCTCCCGGAGAGCGCCAAGGCGGGTTCGTAGGGCCGCGTGCCCCGGGTCCGGCCCGGGGCACGCGTCCGGAAGATCGCGCGCGTCCCGGCCCGCCCCCGCCGGGCCCGGCGTCAGCCGCCGGTGGCCAGGTGGTCGAATTCGCCGTCCTTGACGCCGAGCAGCAGCGCCTCGATCTCCGCGGGCGTGTAGACGAGGGCGGGCCCGTCGGGGTGACGGGAGTTCCGCATCGCCACATCGCCTCCGGGCAGCCGCGCGAACTCCACACAGGAGCCCTGGGAGTTGCTGTGCCTGCTTTTCTGCCAGACGACTCCGTGAAGCTCTGTGGCCGCCATGCCGTTGTACACGTGGTGCACAGGACGCTCCCCGAGTTGCAAGGTGCAAGTGTCAACTAGCTCGGATCATAGCTCTGTTCATATGCCAATGCATGAGCAGATGCACGTGCACGGCGGGTGTTCCTTTGATTACAGGCATTCGGCAACCGATCGCGCCCTCCGGAAGAGAGACGAACGGCACGTCTCATTCGCTCCCGCTCCCCGGAGTTGAACCACACGGACCTTGGTAACGTGGCGCGGTCCTTCATCCGGGGAACAGCAAGGGGGAACTCCACGTGACCAGGTCTCTACGCACGGGCGCGATGGCCGTCGCCGCACTGGCCGCCTCACTGGCGCTGACGGCATGCGGCGGCGACGACGCGGACAAGGACGCGAAGACGGATTCCGCGGCGAGCGCGACGCCCGGGGGCGGTGACGACGGCTCCGGCGAGTCCGCCGGCAGCGGTACGGACGTCGCGGCACTGGAGGGCACCTGGGCGGGGCTGACGGACGGCAAGAACGTCACCGTGTCCGTCACCGCCCGCAAGGTCGCCCTCGTCGCCGACCGGTCGGTGTGCCAGGGCGATGTGAAGGACATGGGCGGCGAGCCGATGCTGGCGCTGAAGTGCACCGGCGGCTCCACCGACCGCACGATGGGCGCGATCGACTCCGTCGACGGCACGAAGCTGGTCGTCTCGTGGGACGGCGGCGTCAAGGACACCCTCACCAAGGCCGACCCGGGCAAGCTGCCCACCGACATGCCCTCGCTCCCGGACATGCCCGAGATCCCCGCGCCGTGAGGCCCGCCACGGCCTGAGGCCCCGCCCGCCGGGGTCCGCTCAGTCCCCGGCGAGCGTGCTGCTGACGCGGGTGGAGCCGCCGCGCTCGTCCAGAGCGCGGGTGAACTCCTCCAGCGCCTCCAGGAGCAGCGCGGCGCCCCGGCGCACGACCGGGTCGCCGATCGGCGTCGTGCCGTCCTCCGTCGGCGTGGCCATGTCCCAGTGGGCCACCGCGTCCACCACCGGCTGCCAGTCGGGCAGCCGCCGCTCCCGTACCGCCTTCGCGCCCTTCTCGGTGGCCCGGCGCAACGCCTCGGCCAGCTGGGCGGCGCCGGGCACCGGGTCGGCCGACCGGGACGGCAGGTGGGCCTCCAGGACCATGGCGGACCGGCCCAGCTGGGCCAGCGCGAGCTGGGCGTCGGTGGCGGCGGCCCGGGAGATGCCCCGGTGGCGTACGGGTTCGTGCTGGGCGGTCGCCAGCGCCTCCTGCCACGCCACCCGGGCCTCCCGGGTGGCGATCAGGGCGTCGCGGACGTCGGCGGCGTCCCGGGAGGCCGGGTCCGCGTACCGGTCGACGACCGTGGCCGCGTACCGCCCGTCCGCCATCAGCCACTCGGCCAGCCGGGTGCGCAGCCGCGGTGTCTCCCAGGCGGGGTAGACCGCGTACGAGATCATCGCGAGGAGCCCGCCGACGAGCGTCAGCACGATGCGTTCGGTGACGGTCTGGGACCAGTCGTCGCCGGCCATGCCGAGCAGGAAGACGACGTACGCGGCGACGCAGACCTGGCCGACCGCGTAGCCGGTGCGCATGAGCAGGTACATCAGCCCGGCGCAGACCACCGCGAGCAGCGCGGAGAGCCGGGCACCGGGGTGGGCGGTCTGCATGACGGCGGTGGCGAGCCCGACACCGACCAGGGTGCCGCCGAAGCGGGCCACCGAGCGGGAGTACGTCTGCGAGAACTCGGGCCGCATCACCATGACGGCGGTCATCGGGGCCCAGTAGCCGTGGCCGAACGGCACGGCCGCGCCGACGAAGTACCCGGAGACGGCGACGACCGCGATCCGGATGGCGTGGCGCAGGATCGGCGAGCCGTGGTGCAGTTCGCGGCGCATCGCGGCCAGCACCACCGGGACCAGTCTCAGCAGCGTGGGCCGGTGCCGGGTGTCCGGGGCGAGACCGGCGGGGACACCGCTGTCGGTGCCGGTGCCCTCCGCGATCTCCAGGACGTCGTCGAGCAGCGCCGCGAGCCGGTCGGAGGCCCGGCGGGCGGGGCCGACCAGGATCACGTCGTTGTCGGGGGTCTTCAGGACACCCAGGTCGGTGGCGGAGAGATGCACGGGTTCGCCGTGCCGGACGGCCCGCGCGGCGGCGTCCAGGACCGAGCCGGCGGCGCCCAGCAGCTCGTTCACCCAGAGCCGCTCCAGTCCGTCGCCGGGCACCCCCATCGCCGGGTCCGCGAGCGAGGCGAGCACCGGGCGCAGCCGCTCGGCGACGCCCCGGGCCCCGTGCAGTTCGGCGGGGCGATGGCGGGCCTGGCGGGGGGTGACGGCGGCGGCGCTGCGGGCGGTCATCAGGGGCAGCGGGTCGAAGGGGGCGACCGGGTCGTGCCGCAGCCGCCGGGCGTAGTCGGCCTCGGCGGCCAGGGCGTCGGCGAGCGCGTCGCGCTGGGCGCCCCATCTGCGGACCGGGAAGAGGACGATGAGCGCCGCCTGCACGACGCCGCCGACGGCGATCATCAGCGCGTGGACGGCGGCGTCCGCGACCGAGGTGGGCAGAGTGATCGTCACCAGCATGATCGCGACGTTGGAGGCGGCGATGATGCCGCCCGTGGGACCCGCCGCCCAGGCGAGACCGGCGAGGAAGGTCCAGGCGCCGAGCAGGCACAGGAAGAGCACGACGTGGGCGCCGCTGACATAGCCGAGGAACGTCGAGACGGCGAGGCTCGCCCCGGAGACCAGGGCGAGGACGGGGCGCGGGCGCCAGCTGCGCTGGAAGGTGGCGAGGGCCGCCTGGAACGCCCCGAAGGCGGAGCTCGCCGCGATCTCCGGGCCGAACAGCACGAGGACCGTGCCGACGACGAGGGCGAGGCCGGCCGCACCGCGCAGCGCGATGAGGGGTTCCAGCCTCTGCCGCTCGATCTCCAGCCCCGAGCGGGCGGTCTCCTTCAGCGCCCGGAGCCAGCTCATGGGCCGAGCCTAGCCGCAATTCTGGGCAAGTCGGGCCTACGCCATGATGGGTCCTCGAACTTGGGCGCGGTAAGGCGATTCTCGGCGACCGGAACGACAGTGATTCCGTACCTGGTGACAGGTCCGCGATTCCGTACCTGGTGGCGGGTTCGCCGAAGACCGCTCGCGCCCCTTCGCCACCGTGCCCGACGGCTTCGAGAGCCACCTGTGGACGGGGGACCCCCCGTCCACAGCCGGCCGCCGGTCACCGGAGCGGCGGCGACGGCCGCGTCGCGAGGCGGTCGAACGCCGGCCGCTCGGCGGCCGACGGCCCGAGCGCGCTAAGCGCGGATCTTGTAGTAGACGCTGGACCGGATGACCTTGGACCCCTGGAGGACCTGGGCCCGGAGCTGGAGCTTGTGGCCTTCGGCGAGGTTCTGGGTTTTGCGGACGCTGTAGTCCGCGGTGTGGCCGGAAGTGCTGACAGAGCGGTAGTGCTTGGGCGCTCCGGATGCCTGGACGACGGTGCCGGAGATGGCATAGCCGTCGCGGTACTGGTCCCGGACGTAGAGGGTGTCACCCTTGTTGTCGGTCGTGTAGGGGTAGGAGTCGGGGTCGGCCGCCCAGAGGACCACGCCGGCTACGGCGCCGTTGTTGCGCACCAGGATCTTCGCCGAACCGTCCGACTTGTACGAGACAGTGAAAGTGATCTTGGAGGCTGCCTGGGCGGGCGTGGCCAGGGCGGTCATGCCGGTTGCGAGAACGAGGCCCGCCGCCCCCGCTGCGACAGTCCGCTTCACGCGACGCCCCGTGCCCGTCGCCGTACGCGCCTGGCCCTGTCGGTGCCAAAAGCTCTTCATGCTTGCTCCCCATTCCGGGTTCCCCCTTGCGGGTCTCCCATTGCGGTCTCAAGGTGGGTCACGACTTGAGCACCTCTGCTGTTCCTGTCCAAGGAACTCGCCCGACGTCCACGACTCGGAACCGACGTCGAGACGCGGGCGCGACCAAGACCATTCCACTCCGGGTCGGGCCCGCCAAGAGGCATGGGGAGATATGGGGGATTGCGGGACGCTCACGCCTCTGACCTGCTGGAATGGCCATCCCATCATGCCGCTGCGGAACACCGCGGGACGGGTCGCGTCCAGGAGCCGTGCACGGAGTTCGCCCCGGTCGCGGGATTTCGCTCCGGTCGCGGGGTGGGGCGGCGACGGGCAGGGCGCCCAGGTCGAGCAGCGACGCCGTATGGCTGTCCGAGCCCGTGGCTTCCGGGTGATCGTTCTGCGTCGAGACCGTTCTGCGTCGAGAACAGAAACGATCACCCACGGCCACGGGCCTCCCGCTGCCAGGCCCCCGCCACCCGCGATCCCCAGGCGACGTGACAGCGAGTCAGTCAAGTCGGGACGGCACACCGCTCACGTCCGCGGACCCGCCGTGATCTCGCCGTCGGGTCCGCGCGGCGTGCCGCCCCGGGGCCCGCCGCCCATACGGGCCCGGTCGGCGGCCTCGGTGCCGTGCGTCCAGCCGTCCAGGTCGGTGACACCGCGGACCCGGGTGGTCGTGGTCCTCGGGAACATCCGCCCGGCGGTGTCGGTGACCGCGATGTCCCGGGCGGCCAGCACGGGCAGCAGCACGTCCCCGGCCTCCGCGCCGGCCTCTCCGCCGGTTTCCGCGCCAGCGGCGGCCGTGGCCCGCTCGGTGCCCGCGGCCAGCCGCCGGCCGAGCCGCTGGGCGTATCCCATGAGGAACGCCTGCCGGAAGGTCTTGGTCCGTTTGCGTCCCCCGGCGCGCTGCCCGGCCTCCGCCCGGGTCATCGCGGCCGTCCCCTGGACGAGCAGGGAGGTGAACAGCAGCTCGACGGCCTCCAGGTCCGGCGCGAAGCCGACGACCGTGGTGAAGCCGAGGTCGTCGTTCCACACGGCCCGGCACCGGTTCGCGGAGGCGACGGCGTCGAGCAGGATCGCCTTGGCGCTCTCGTACGGGGGCTCCACTCCGATCCGGCAGGCGCCCGGTGTCTCGCGGCTCCGCGTCCGGGCGGCGAGGAGCGCCTCGTCCACACTGTGCCGGGCCATCAGCTCCTGGGCCTTGGTGGTCAGCGCCTCGGCCTCCTCCGGGAAGCCGGTCGCCTCCGCCTTCGCCAGCAGAGCCCGGATGCGGGTGAGCATGCGGGGCTCGTCGGCGGCGGGCGGCCGGTGGAGGTGGTCGGCGGCGGCGCCCGGCGGCGGCCCCACCGGCTCGATGGCGGGCAGCCGCAGCAGCAGCCGGAACAGCTCCAGCAGGTCGCTCGCGTACCGGAAGCGGTCGGGGCTGTTGACGGGTACGGCGGGCGGGAATCCGGCGAGCTGCTGCCGCCAGCGGGGCGGCAGCTCCTTGTACCGGGCGGTCTCGGCGGCGATCAGGGTCGCGGCCAGCGCCGCCCGCCGCTCGTCCAGCTCCCGGCGGACGAACCGAACCAGGTCGGCGGGGTGCCAGCCGCGGTCCCACGCCCGGCGCACGAACTCCTCGCCGCGCCGTTGCAGCGCCTCGTCGGCGTCCGGGGCGGCGGCCAGCAGGGAGGCCCCGGCGTCCAGGGCGGCGTCGCCCTCCGTGTAGAGGGCCGCCGCGCACGCCCGGTCGATCACCGATTCCATCCGGCCAAGGGTAGGTGCACCGCCCGCACCGCCCGCGCGGCCCGCACCGCCCGCACCCGCGGCCGTCTACGGCAGCAGGACCAGCTTGCCCCGGACGTGGCCGCCCTCGCTGAGGGAGTGGGCGCTCGCGGCGTCGGCGAGCGGGAAGACCTGGGCGATCTCCACGCGCAGCTCGCCGCTCTCCGCCAGCCGGGCGTGCTCGGCCAGGCGCTCGGCGGAGGGTCCGCCGCCGCCGGAGGAGAAGGCGACGCCCAGTTCGGCCGCGTTCCCGTCCGCGATGGTGACGATCCGGTCGGTCGTGCCGCCGCGCAGTTCGATGGAGGCGGGCAGCGCACCGCGCCCCGACGCGTCGAAGACCGCGTCCACCCCCTCCGGGGCCAGCTCCCGCACCCGCTCGACCAGCCCGTTCCCGTACGCCACCGGGATCGCGCCCAGCACCCGCAGATAGTCGTGGTTGGCCGGGGACGCGGTGCCGATGACGGTCGCGCCGCGGGCCGTCGCGAGCTGTACGGCGACGGAGCCGACGCCGCCGCCCGCCCCGTGCAGGAGCAGTGTCTCGCCCTCGGCCAGAGCCAGTTCGTCCAGGACCCGGGAGGCGGTGCCGGTCGAGACGGGCAGCGCGGCGGCCTCCTCCCAGGACAGGCCCTCCGGCTTGCGGGCGAGGGCGGCGGTCTCGGCCAGCGCCTCGGTGGCGTAGGAGCCGGTGGCGCTCCAGCCGAGGACGTCGTCGCCGGGGGCGAACTCCGTGACGCCCTCCCCCGCCTCCAGGACCACCCCGGCGAACTCGGCGCCGGGCGTGGCGGGCAGCGGGGTGGGGAACGCGTCCTCCATCCAGCCGTTCCGGATCTTGTGGTCGAGCGGATTCACGCCGGCCGCGCGCACGGCGACCCGGACCTGGCCGGGGCCGGGGCGTGGCGGGTCGAGACGCGCCAGGTGCAGGACGCCGGGGCCGCCGAACTCCTCGTACACGATCGCTTCCATGGGGTGATCCTCACGGCTGCGGGGACGGGCGGCCAGTCGGCGCCCCGGCGCGGGCCGGCTTCCCGGGCTCCCGCCGGGCCGGGTGTCCGGGAGGCCCGGGGCGGTTGCGTCCGCAGCTCAGGGGCGGCGCGGCCACGCGTCCGGGGGCAGTGCGGCCGCAGGTCCGGGGTGATGCGGCCGTGGGTCGGGGGCGGCCCGGCCGTGGGTCCGGGTGATGCGGCCGTGGATCCGGGGCGGCCCGGCCATGGATCCGGGGTGATGTCAGTGGCGGGTGCCAGACTCGCACCCATGACCGAACGGTGGGCGGTGGCGGCTGCGGACGGGGGCGGGGCGCTGCTCGCGCCGCTGGCCCGGGACGGCATGCCCGCCGGGCCGGTCCTCGCCGAGCCCGACCTCGTCGAGGCGGTCCGCTCCCGGCCCGATGTGGTGCGCTGGGTGTGGCGGTCGACCGCCGAGGTCTACCCCCGGCTGCTGGCCGCCGGAGTCCGGGTCGAGCGGTGTTACGACATCGAGTGCGCCGAGCTGCTGCTGCTCGGGCACGCGGGGCGGCTCGGTGAGCCCCGGTCCGCCGCAGCCGCGCTGGCCCGGCTGGACGGCGCGCCGGTGCCCCCGGACCCGCCCGCCCGGTCCGCCGAACCGGGTGCGCAGTCCTCCCTCTTCGAGCCGTCGTCGGGCCCCGGCGTGCCGTTCGAGGGGCTGCTGCGGGTCTACGCGGACCAGGTGCGCCGCCACGGCACGGCGGAACACCCGGACCGGATGCGCCTGCTGACCGCGTCGGAGTCGGCGGGGATGCTCGTGGCCGCCGAGATGCACCGGGCCGGGGTGCCCTGGCGCGCCGACGTCCACCGGGAGGTGCTGAACGGACTCCTGGGCGAGCGGTACGCGGGCGGCGGCGAGCCCCGCAGACTCGCCGAACTGGCGGACGAGGTGTCGGCGGCCTTCGGCCGAAGGGTCCGCCCCGACCTGCCCGCCGATGTGGTGAAGGCGTTCGCGCAGGCGGGGATTCCGGTGAAGTCGACCCGGCGGTGGGAGCTGGAGGAGCTGGACCACCCGGCGGTCGAGCCGCTGATCGCGTACAAGAAGCTGTACCGGATCTGGACCGCGCACGGCTGGTCCTGGCTCCAGGACTGGGTGCGCGAGGGCCGCTTCCGCCCGGAGTACCAGCCGGGCGGCACGGTCAGCGGCCGCTGGACGACCAACGGCGGCGGGGCCCTCCAGATCCCCAAGGTGATACGCCAGGCCGTCGTCGCCGACGAGGGATGGCGGCTGGTGGTCGCGGACGCCGACCAGATGGAGCCCCGGGTGCTGGCGGCGATCTCCCGCGACCGGGGTCTGATGGAGGTGGCCGGCCACGACGGCGACCTCTACAAGGCGCTGTCCGACCGGGCGTTCCGGGGTGACCGCGAGCACGCCAAGCTGGCGCTGCTCGGCGCGATCTACGGCCAGACGTCCGGGGACGGCCTGAAGAACCTGGCCGCACTGCGGCGCCGGTTCCCGCTCGCCGTCGCCTATGTGGACGACGCGGCGCGGGCGGGCGAGGAGGGGCGCGTGGTGCGGACCTGGCTGGGCCGGACCAGCCCGCCGGTGGCGCTGGCGGGCCAGGACGAGGAGGCGGGCATCCCTCAGGAAGGCCCCGAGGGAGCCGGTTCCGCGTCCGACGGCGGACTGGCGCGGGCCCGCGGGCGCTTCACCCGGAACTTCGTGGTGCAGGGCAGTGCGGCCGACTGGGCGCTGCTGCTCCTGGCCGCGCTGCGCAGGACGCTCTTCGAGCAGGGGCTGCGGGCGCAGTTGGTGTTCTTCCAGCACGACGAGGTGATCGTGCACTGCCCGGCCGGGGAGGCCGCCGCCGTCACGGAGGCGGTCCGCGCGGCGGGCGAGCTGGCCGGGCGGACCGCCTTCGGCCGGACGCCGGTGCGGTTCCCCTTCACCACGGCGGTGGTGGAGCGGTACGCGGACGCCAAGTGACCGGACGGACGAACGTGGGGAGGCCCAACGGCCGACGAACCGGAGTGACGGCCTCTGCCTCTGCTACTGCTACTGCTACTGCTACTGCTGAAGCTTCAGCCATTCCGGGCTGGTGGCGAGGGCGGTGAGCTGGTCCATGGTGAGCGCGGGCTCCGGACGGGTGGCGGGTGTCGACTGCGCGCCCGAGTTGAAGGCCGAGACGACGACCCGCATGCCGTCGGGGCGCATCGTGTCGGCCGACCACCAGAGGACTCCGGCCCCGCCCTTCTCGCCGGGCCTCTTCGAGGTCGCGAGCAAAGTGCCGTCGGGCAGGGTGGTCGCCTCGCCGTACAGATCGCCGGCGGCGTCCCGCATATCGGGCTGCACATTGATCTGCACGAGGGAACGGCCCTCGCCGTCGTCGACGACGACCGAGGCGAACTCGCCGCCGCTGTCCGTCTTCTCCACGACCGGGAGCCCCTCGGGCAGCAGCCGCAGGAAGGTCGGCATCAGCAGCGTGTAGTCGAGCGAGGGCGCCGGGTTCCCCCTGTCCAGGGACGTGGACGACGACGGTCCCGGTACCGGCTTATCGGAGCGCGGGCCGTCCTTGGCGGCGTCCGTGGGCACGGCCGTCGGCGTGGCGGTGGGTGTGGCGGTGGGAGTGGTGGTGGGCGTGGCGGTGGGTGCAGCGGTGGCCGACGGCGCGGCCGGGCCGCTGCTCGCGACGTTTGCCGCGTGGTCGGGGCGATCCAGCAGCCCGGCCGCGACCGCGCCGCCGCCCCCCACCAGAGCCAGGGCCAGCACGCTGCCCGCCACCGCGGCGGTTCGGCGCCGGCGCACGGTCCGCCGGCCGCGTTCGAGCGCTCCGTCCACCACCGTGGTGGAGCCGGTCAGGTCGAAGGTCTCCCCGGTCCGGCGGAGTTCCTCGCTGAGTTCGTCTTCAAAGGGCATGGGGAACCACCACTTCTCGTTCCGGTTGCTCGGCAGATGACGGCCCCCTCCGGGGGGGCCGGTTGGGCTGATGCCCGGAGGTCAGCGCGCGGCGAACTCCGCGATGCTGCCGCCCAGCAGTTCACGCAGCCGTCCGAGCGCCCGCACACAGCGGGTCCGCACGGCGGCGGAACTGACCTCGAGGACGGCGGCGGTCTCCTCGATGCTGCGGTCCTCCCAGTACCGCAGCACCACGACCGCCCGGTCCTTGGGAGCCAGCTGGGCCAGGGCCCGGAGCAGCGTCATCCGCAGCGCCGGGTCGTCGGTGTCGGCCGGAGGGCCCTCGGGCAGTTCGGCCAGGGGGCGTTCGCCGGCGGAGCGGCGTCGCCGGTGGGTCAAAAAGGCCCGCACGAGCACGGTCTGGGCGTACGCCGCCGGGTTGTCGATACGTCGGGCCCGGCCCCACAGGACGTACATGCGGCTCAGCGTCTCCTGCACCAGGTCCTCGGCGAGGTGCACATCGCCGCTGGTCAGCAGGCAGGCCGAGCGGAACAGATGGCCCGCCCGGCCGGCTGCGAACACCTTGAACTCCTCGGTGCGCGACGCCCTCATGCTCTCCCCCGTCGGTCCGTCCGTTCCGCCCTTCCCCCTGTACGACGCGTCGGGGGCGGGGAAATGTTTCGGACGGTCCGCGAGAACTTCGCGCGGAGCACGGGAAGGCGCCCCGTTCACGCGCCGGACGGCGTGAACGGGGCGCGGGCGGTGGTGCGCGCTCGCTGTCTCCGCGTCTACCCGCGTTCCCACAACGCGGGGACGTTCGGCGGCTCCCAGCCCGACATGGCCAGGTGCGCCTGCAGACAGCGGTAGGCGACCCCGCCGTAGGTCACGCGGTCACCCGCGCGGTAGGAGGTGCCGGACGACCAGCTGGTCCCCGGCTCGGTGGGAGGGTCGGTGGGCGGATCGGTCGGGCCGGGCGTCTGGGCGACGTCGAGCACGAAGTCGAAGGTGCCCTGGCGCCCGTTCCCGGCGCTGCGGACGTTCATCAGCAGCTCCGGGTCGAACAGGGCGTCGGTGTTGTTGCGCGGCTCGTTCGGGAAGTACAGCTGCGTGGTCAGGATGCGTCCCCCGGGCGCCTGCGCCTTCACGTGGAGGTGGCGCGTACGCCCCGGATAGAGGCCCGGCACGACGGTGGTGAGGCTGAACGACCCGTCCGCCCCGGTGAACTGGTGCCCCCGGAAGGCGAACCGGGCCATGTCGTAGGACCCGTTGGTGTCGGCCTGCCAGAAGTCGAGCAGGGCCCCGGGGATGGGGCGGCAGGCCCGGCCGAAGACGTAGCCGCTCACGGTGAGCGGCACGCCGGGGGTGCCCGGGGTCACCAGGCTGGTGCGGCGCGGTGAGTTGGGCTTGAAGTACGGCCCCTCCATCTGCGGCGGCGTCGGGTCGTCGCCGTCGTCGCACTCCGGGGTGGGGGCCAGCGGTCCGTTCCCGGTGGAGGCGGCGTCCCGGGCGAGTGCGACGCCCCCTCCGGCGAGCAGGGGCGCCGCACTCGCGACGAGCGCGGCCTTCAGGAGGCCCTTGCGGCTGATCCGCCGGCGGTCACCCGACGCCTCGTCGGTCGCGTCCGGGTCAGGGGGGTTCGCGTTGTCCATCTGTGGGGTCATGACAGTTCCTCGGAGTCCTCGGTGCGGGGAGGCGGAGAGGTTCAGGAGGTTCGGTGGCGCCGGGCGGTCGTCGTGACCGCCCGGCGGTCATCGTGGCCGCGGGGCGGGTGGGGGTCAGGTGCGGGTCAGACCCGCTGCCAGAGCGCCGGGACGGCCGCGGGGGTCCAGCCGGGCTGGGCCGTGTGCGCCTGGAGGCAGCGGTAGGTCGCTCCGCCGTACGTCACCGTGGCGCCGGCGGCGTAGGTGGTGCCGGCCGCCCAGGTGCCGCCCGGCGGGTCGGTGGGCGGGTCGGTCGGCGGGTCGGTGGGCGGGTCCGTCGGCCCGCCGCTGGTGACCAGGGTCAGCCCGTACGCCTGGAGCAGCGGGTTGATCGGCTGGAAGTACGTCGTGCCGCCGGAGGAGCAGTTGCCCGAGCCGCCGGAGGTGACGCCCTGCGCCTGGCTGCCGGAGATGTACGAGCCGCCGGAGTCGCCGGGTTCGGCGCAGACGCTCGTGCGGGTCACGCCGGAGATGGTGCCCTCCGGGTAGGTCACGCTGGTGTTGAGCTGCTGGACGGTGCCGCAGTGCCAGCCCGTGGTGGAGCCGGAGCGGCAGACCGAGGCGCCGACGACGGACGCGGTGGACCCGGCGACGGTGACGTCGCCCCGCCCGTAGCCGTTGACCAGCGGACGCGGCGTCCAGTCGGCGTTGGTGGCGACCCAGGCGTAGTCGCGGCCGGGGAAGGTCGAGCCCTGGAAGGTGCCCTGGGCCTGCCGGTTGACACCGGTGGTGGTCGTGCCGACCCGTCCGCAGTGGCCCGCGGTGGCGAAGCCGTTCTGGGTGCCGCGCTTCACCGAGAAGCCGACGGAACAGCGGCCGGAGCCGTTCATGTAGTACGCGTCGCCGCCGCGGATGTCGGCGAGGGCGCGGGGCCGCTCGGCGGACCGGGCGACGGTGACGAGGCCGCCGTCGACCCCGGCCGACTTCCAGAACGCCTGGCCGGCGGCGGTGCTGGCGGCGTTCACGACGACCCGGTTGGCCTCGACGTCGACGTACCAGACGGGCACGTCCTTGGGCGCCTTGCGCAGCGCGGCCCGGTCGAGGGCCTCCTTGACCCCTTCGAGCCGGTCCAGGCTGTGTCCGACGACCTCGGCCTTCGCCCCGGCGGCGGTGATCCGGGCGGTCTCGGAGGCGTCGGTGGTGGCGACGGTCAGGGCCGCCTTCCTACCGCTGACCCGGGCTCCGGCGAAGCTGGCGCCGAGGGACTTCTCCAGCCCGGCGGCGACGGCGGCGGCGCGGTACTCGTTGGCTATCCGGCTGCGGGCGTCGTCCGCGTCCAGGCCGAGGTCGCGCTCCATGGCGGCCAGCAGTCCGGGCGACAGGCTCCCGGCGGACACGGACGGCGCGGTGGTGTCCGCGGGGCCGGCGGACGCCACGCCGGTCAGCCCGGCGACGGCGAGCGCGCCCACGGCCACCGTGGCGGTGCCGGCGGCGAGGGCGCGTCTGCGGAGCGGGGTTCTCTCCACGTAACTCTCCTTGGTTCAGGGGGTGTCCGGGCCCGGCGGGGGTTGGTCCGGACCAGGGAATTGCCGAAACCGTAGCGGCGGTGACGCCCGGGGCAGGAGATCCCGTTCACCCCCCTCCCTCCGCGTTATGGGGCCGCGCGGCGGGTGTTCCGGCCGCCCCCGGCGGGGTACGGAGCCGTTCCCGCGGGCCGGCCGGGCGGAGTGAGGGCCGTCTCCCCTTCGGCGGGGCTCCCGGGTAGGTTCGCCCTCATGCACACAGGGCAACTTCTGGGCTCGGGACGCACCGCCGACGTGTACGCACTCGACGGCTCCTGGGTCCTTCGCCGCTACCGCGACCGCACCGACACCACGGAGGAGCTGGCCGTGATGAGTTACGTCGGCGCCTTCGGGTTCCCGGTTCCGCGCATCGGTCCGCCCGCCGCGGATGCCCGCCCCACGGATCTGGTGCTCCAGCGGCTGACCGGGCCGACCCTGGCCGAGGCCCTGCTGGCGGGGCGGCTGGGGACGGCCGAGGCCGGCGCGCTGCTCGCCCGGCTGCTGCGCGAGCTCCACGGGATACCGCCCCGGGTGTCGGCGAACCCGGAGGACTCCGTGCTCCACCTGGAGCTGCATCCGGAGAACGTGATGCTGACGGAGGGGGGCGCGGTGGTGATCGACTGGTCCACGGCGGCGGAGGGCCCGCCCGGTCTCGACCGGGCGATGTCGGCGCTGACCCTGGCCCGGACCGCGCTCGACCCCCGGTCCCCGGCCGGGGCCGCCGTCCGGCCCCTGCTGACGGCGCTCCTCGGGGAGATCGCCGAGGACGGTGGCGCGTCGCCCGCCGATCTGGCCCTCGCCCGCGCCCGGCAGCGGGCCAACCCGTATCTGACCGACCGGGAGCGGGACTGCCTGGACGGCGCGGTGGACCTGGTGATCGGCTGCGCGCCCTGAAGCCGGGCCCGTCCGGCCGCCGAGGTGCCGGGGTCCGGGGGCGCGGGCCCCGGCGGGGTGCGCTCAGCGGCGGCCGCGCTTCGCTTCCCGCACGCGGCGCAGCCGGTTCACCGTGACCGGGTCCTCGCGCAGCGCCCGCTCGTCCTCGATCAGCGCGTTCAGCAGCTGGTAGTAGCGGACCGGCGAGATCCCCAGCTCCTCGCGGACTGCCCGCTCCTTCGCCCCGGGCCCGGCCCAGGGCCGCCGCTCCATGGCCAGCAGGGCCCGGTCCCGCGCGGACAGCCCGGCGTCCGGTCCCGGAGGCGGAGGGGTCCCGTCGGCGGCGGGGTCGGGGGCGGTCATATCAACCAACCTAACGCCCGCCCCCGACAGCGCGTCCCCGGCCGTGGGCCGGGTGGGCTACTCGGCGGCCTCCGCCTGGGCCGCCTCGGTCGCTATCTCGCCGAGAACGGTCTCGGGGTTGTTGCCCGGTGCGACCGCGTCGCCGATCTTCTTCTTGATCGACTCGCTGGCCGTGGCCCAGGACGTCTTGCCGTAGGGGGTCAGCGTCGAGTTCGGCAGGGCCGCCAGGAACGGGCGCAGCTTCTTGTGCTTCTTGTCGGTCTCCATCGCGGCGGAGGCGCTGCCGGTCACCGGGAGCAGGTCGTACTCCTCGGCGAACTCCAGCACGTTCTCGTCCGAGTAGGCGTAGTCGAGGAACGCGCCGATCTCCTTGCGGTGGCCGTTCTCCTTGAAGCCCATCATCCAGTCGGCCACGCCCATGGAGCCCTTGGTGGGGCCCTCGGAGCCGGGCAGCGGCACCATGCCGACCTCGATGCCCTTGGCCTCGGCCTCGTCCATCAGGGTGGGGTGGCCGTTGAGCATGCCGACCTTGCCGTCGGCGAACGCCTCGAACGCCTTGGCCCGGTCCAGCTTGCCCGGCTCGATGGGACCGGTGAGGCCCTTGCCGACGAGGTTGTCCCGCAGCCAGCGGAACGTGGCGATGTTCTGGGCCGAGTCGATGTCGTAGGCGCCGACCTCGTCGGTGTAGCCGCCGCCGCCGCTGAGCAGCCACATCAGGGTCTCGGCCTGGGCCTCCTCCTGGCCGAGCGGCAGGGCGAACGGGTAGTCGACGCCCTTGGCCTTGAGCGCGGTGGCGTCACTCCGGATGTCGTCCCAGGTCTTGGGGGCGTTCAGGCCCGCCTGGTCGAAGAGCTTCTTGTTGTAGAAGAGAAGCCGGGTGCTGGCGACGAAGGGCAGGCCGTACAGCGTGCCGTCGATCTTGCCCGCGTCGCTGAGCCTCGGCAGGAAGTTCGCCGTGGTGCGGATCGCGAGCGTCTCGTCGGCGGCGTAGAGCTTGCCCGCCTTGGCGTAGTCGGCGTACGCGCCGATCTGGGCGATGTCCGGGGCGTTGCCGGCCTCGACCATCTCGGCGACCTCGCGGTCGACGTCCTTCCAGTGGAGGACGGTGACGTCGACCTTGATGCCGGGGTGCTCCTTCTCGAAGCCCGTCGCGACCCCGCTCCAGTACTTCTCGGAGCTGTTCTCGGGGCCGGTGCCGTAGTCGGCGGCCACCAGTCTGAGCGTGACGTCGCCCGATGCGGCGTCACCGCCGCAGCCCGACAACGTTGCCGTCATACCCAGCGCGGCCACCACCGCGGTCAGACCCAAAAAGCGCCGCTGCACAGCCTCGCCCATCCTCGTCGATCGCCTGCTCACGGACGGTGCGCACGGCGCCGGCCGACGGCCTCTGTTCGGCCGCGGCCATGCCGCCCTGTCCTGGACACCGCCCGGATGAACTGCGATTTTCCCCCATTGCCGACGCGAAGGTCTACACCACCGGCGTATCGCTTCGGCAACGTATACGGGCCCTGGGGGCCACAACTGGCTTGCGGGCACTGGCAGTCGGGAGCCCCGAGCCGTATCTTGGTCCAGACCTTTGGCCCACTTTCCCCCGGTCCGGGCTTCCCATGTGCGACTTTTCGCCAGATAACGACCCTCCTTCGCTCGGTCATCATTTTGTATGGGTGCGCAACAAACCGCGTTAGTGGACTAGACCTTTTGGGGGTCGGCGGGCGAAACTGTCTCCCGTGAGACATGTCATCGCCCTCGATGTGGGCGGCACCGGAATGAAGGCCGCGCTGGTCGGGACCGACGGCACCCTCCTCCACCAGGCGCGGCGGGCCACCGGCCGGGAGCGCGGCGCCGACGCGGTCGTCGAGTCGATCCTCGCGTTCGCGGCGGAGCTGCGCGCCCACGGCGAGGAGCATCTCGGCGAGAGCGCCCTCGCCGCCGGGGTCGCCGTGCCCGGCATCGTCGACGCCGAAAAGGGCATCGCGGTGTACGCCGCGAACCTGGGCTGGCGCGACGTACCGCTGCGCACCCTGCTGGAAAGACGCCTCGGCGTCCCGGTCGCCCTCGGCCACGACGTCCGCACCGGCGGCCTCGCCGAGGGCCGGATCGGAGCCGGGCGGACCTCGGACCGCTTCCTGTTCGTCCCGCTGGGCACCGGGATCGCCGGGGCCATCGGCATCGCGGGCGCCATCGAGGCGGGGGCCCACGGCGACGCGGGGGAGATCGGCCACATCGTGGTCCGCCCGGACGGCCCCGACTGCGGCTGCGGCCAGCGCGGCTGCCTGGAGACGCTGGCCTCCGCCGCCGCGGTGACCCGGGCCTGGGCCGCCGCCTCCGGCGACCCCGGTGCGGACGCCGCGGACTGCGCGAAGGCCGTCGAGTCGGGCGACCCCGCGGCGATCCGGGTCTGGCAGGACGCGATCGACGCACTCGCCGCCGGCCTCGTCACCGCGCTCACCCTCCTCGACCCCGGCACGCTCATCATCGGTGGCGGACTCGCCGAAGCCGGGGAAACCTTGTTCACACCACTGCGTGCGGCCGTCGAGGAACGCCTCACGTTCCAGAAACTGCCCCACATCGTCCCGGCGGCCCTCGGGGACACCGCCGGATGCCTGGGCGCGGGGCTGCTCGCCTGGGATCTACTCTCCACGGAGGTTTCCGCCTGATGGCCCCACGCGCAGCAGACAGCACCGTTCTCGCCGGCGCCCGGGTGGTGCTCCCCACCGGCACCGTCGAGGACGGCCGGGTGGCCGTCGAGGGCTCCCGGATCGCCGGTCGTGCACCGGAGGGCGCCCGGACCGTCGACCTCGCGGGCCACTGGGTGGTCCCCGGCTTCGTGGACATGCACAACCACGGCGGCGGCGGGGCCTCCTTCACCTCCGGCACCGTGGACGAGGTCCTCACCGGCATCCGTACGCACCGCGAGCACGGCACCACCACCATGGTCGCCTCCACGGTCACCGGCGAGATGGACTTCCTCGCCCGGCGCGCGGGCGTCCTGTCCGAGCTGGTCGAGCAGGGCGACCTGGCCGGCATCCACTTCGAGGGCCCGTTCATCTCGCCGTGCCGCAAGGGCGCCCACAGCGAGGAACTGCTGCGCGACCCGGACCCGGCCGAGGTCCGCAAGCTGCTGGACGCCGCGCGCGGCGCCGCCCGGATGTTCACCCTCGCCACCGAGCTGCCCGGCGGCATCGACTCCGTACGGCTGCTCGCCGAGCACGGGGTCATCGCCGCGATCGGCCACACGGACGCGACGTACGAGCAGACCGTCGAGGCCATCGACGCGGGCGCGACCGTCGCCACGCACCTGTTCAACGCGATGCCGCCGCTCGCCCACCGCGAGCCCGGTCCGATCGCCGCCCTCCTGGAGGACGACCGGATCACCGTCGAGCTGATCAACGACGGCACGCATCTGCACCCGGCCGTCCTGGAGCTGGCCTACCGCCACAAGGGCGCGGGCCGCGTCGCGCTGATCACGGACGCGATGGACGCCGCCGGCTTCGGCGACGGCCGGTACCAACTCGGTCCGCTCGCGGTCGAGGTCACCGACGGGGTGGCCCGGCTGGTGGAGGGCGGCTCGATCGCCGGCTCCACGCTCACCCTGGACACCGCGTTCCGGCGGGCGGTCGTCCTCGACCGCATCCCCGTCGAGGACGTCGTCCGGTCCATCTCCGCCAACCCCGCCCGGCTGCTCGGCGTCGACGACCGGGTCGGCTCGCTGGAGGCGGGCAAGGACGCCGACCTGGTGGTCCTCGACGAGGACTTCGTCCTCAAGGGCGTCATGCGCCGGGGCGAGTGGATCATCGAGCCCAAGACGGCCTGAGCCCCGCGGAGCAGCCGCTCCCCGCATAACGAAGAGATGGCGGTCGGGCCCCCGGACTGGGCCCGGCCGCCTTCCCTTTGACATGATCAACAGGCTCGTACCACCGGCTCGGCGGTACGCGGCACCACCGGTGTCCGGGAACACCGGGCCACGGACCGGCGGACCGAGGGAGGGACCGGAAGGTGATCCTGACCGTCACCCTGAACACGGCGCTCGACGTGACGTACACCGTCGACGCGCTCGTCCCGCACAGCAGCCACCGGGTCGGCGAGGTCACCGAACGCCCCGGCGGCAAGGGACTCAACGTCGCCCGGGTCCTCGGGGCGCTGGGCCACGAGAGCGTCGTCACCGGCTTCGCCGGAGGCCCGACCGGGGACGTCCTGCGGTCCCTGCTCGCCCCGCTCCCGCCGCGCGACGCCCTCGTGGCCGTCGCCGGGAACACTCGCCGCACCCTGGCGGTCACCGACCGCTCGACCGGCGACACCACCCAGCTCAACGAACCGGGACCGCAGGTGAGCCCCGCCGAATGGGCCGCGTTCCTGCGGACGTACGAGGGGCTGGTCGCCGGAGCCGACGCGGTCGCCCTCTGCGGCAGTCTGCCGCCCGGCATCCACGTCGGGGCCTACGCGGAACTGATCCGGATCGCCCGCGCCGCCGCCGTGCCCGTGCTCCTGGACACCAGCGGAGAACCGCTGCGCCGGGGCATCGCCGCCCGCCCCGACCTGGTCAAGCCGAACGCGGAGGAACTGGCCCGGCTGACCGGCTCCCGCGAACCCCTGCGCGCCGCGGGGGACGCCCGCCGGCGGGGCGCCCACGCCGTGATCGCGTCCCTGGGCCCGGAGGGGGTGCTCGCGCTCACCCCGGACGGCGTCTGGCGGGCCGCTCCGCCCGCGCCCGTGCGCGGCAACCCGACCGGTGCGGGCGACTCCGCGGTGGCCGGGCTGCTCTCCGCCCTGACCGAGGGCCTTCCCTGGCCGGAGCGGCTGGCCCGGGCGGTGGCCCTGTCGACGGCGACCGTGCTGTCCCCTACGGCCGGCGAGTTCGACGCGGCGGCCTACGCCGACCTGCTGCCCCGCGTCACCGTTGAAGCGCACACGCCGACGCCCTGACCCGGCCGCCGCGCCTCAAGCGTTCCGGCGCGCGACCGGCCGGGACCGCCCTACACCATCGCCGACACCGCGCCCCGGATGCCGAACAGCGACTGCCCGTAGATCTCGGCAGCCACCTCGGGGTTGAGGACGGCGTGGCGGCTCCCGGTCTCGATGTCGCGCCAGACGCGCTGGAGCGGGTTGGACTCGCCGAAGCCCGAAGCGCCCTGGGCCGAGCACACGACGCGGACCGCCTCACGCGCGTGGACCGCCGCCCTGCCCGCGTCCATCCGCATCCGTGCCCGGGCGTCGTAATCGGGGAACACCCCGGCCCGCGCGGCCTCGTCGAGGTCGGCGGCGGCGCGGTAGGCGTGCAGTCGGGCGGAGTCAGCGAGCGACGCCGCCTCGGCCATGGCGAGCTGGACGGTGGGGGCCTCGGCCTGGGTGGCGTAGCTCGTCATGGTCAGTGATCGCCGCGGGGCCCTCTCCGTCAGGAGATCGACAGCGGCGGCGGCCAGCCCGAGCAGGGGCCCGGTCAGCACGAGCGCGGCGGCCGGCACGAACGGCGCCCGGTAGAGCGCCTCGCCGGTGAAGGGTGTGGCGTAGCGGCCCTCGACGGCGTCGGGGACGGAGTGGAAGCGGTGCGCGGGCACGAACAGGTCCTCGCCCGTGAGCGTGTTCGACGCGGTGCCGCGCAGGCCCGCCACGAACCAGGTGTCCTCGACGGTCAGCTCCGGCATCGGCGCCAGCACGATGCCGACGGCGTCCGGCGTGCCCTCGGCGTCCGGCCGGGTGACGCCGAGGACCGCCCAGTCGGCGTGGGCGCACCCGGAGGCCGGGGCCCAGCGCCCGCTCACCCGGTACCCGCCCTCGACCGGGTGCGCGGTTCCCGAGGGGGTCACGACGCCGGCGACCCGGGCGTCGGGGGTCCCGGCCCAGACGTCGTCCTGGGCCCGGGCGGGGAAGAGGCCGACGAACCACGCGTTGGCGTTGAGCAGGGAGGCCACCCAGGCGGTGGAGCCGCAGGCACGCCCGACCTCGCGGCCGACCTCCAGCAGGGTGCGGTAGTCGGTCTGCAGGCCACCGTAGCGGGCGGGCCGCATCAGCGAGAGCAGCCCGGCCTCGGCCAGGGCGGCCACGTTCTCCACGGGTACTCCGCGCTCGCGGTCGGTCGGATCGGCGTTGCCCTCCAGCAGCGGTCGCAGCGCGGCTGCGCGCTCGACGAGATCGGCCCGCAGCGTGCGCGCGGCGTCGGTGGTGCGGGGGGCGTCCATGATGATGCTCATGCGTCGTCACTCCGGGGTCGGCGGTCGTGCGGGGAAGGGGTCAGCTCGCGACTGCGAGCGGGGAGTGGGTGCCGAAGACCCGGCGCGCGTAGACCAGCGGGGCGGCGGGGGTCGACTCGGCCTCCTCGACCTGCACGACGAGCAGGATGTGGTCACCGCCGTCCACGTGGCGTTCGACGCGTCCCGCTGTCCAGCCGGCGGACTCGGGCAGGAAGGGCAGTCCGGCGCGGACGGTCCAGTCGACGCCGTCGAACTTCAGGCCCGGTCCCCGGCTCCGGCGGGCGAACGTCGACGCCAGTTCCCGCTGGTGGGCGCCGAGGATGTTCACCCCCACCCGGTCACCCGGCTGGAGGTGGGCCAGCAGGCCCGAGGAGCGGTCCAGGGCGAAGCTCACCAGCGGAGGGGCGAGCGAGAGCGAGGCGAAACTCGACACGGTGCTGCCGTGCGGCCGCCCGTCGGCGGTCATCGCCGTCACCACGGTGACCGGGGCGCACACCCCGCTCATCAGCTCGACGAAGGTCTCTTGGTCGATCATCGTACGTCTCCCGGTGGGTTCGGTTCCGTCTGTCGGGATGCGTGGCCTCGTGGATCACCACGCCCGACACCACGAATTCAACTCCGGTTCCCGGCAAGGCGCTTGGGCTGCCGGCTCAGAATCCCGGCCCTCCTTTGGGCCGGCGCGGCGGTCCGGCCGCGACCCGGCGCGTCGGGCTCGCCCCGGCGGGAGAGCCCCCGCCCCGACCTCACGAGAGCCCCGGCCCGACCTCACGAGAGCCCCGCCTCGACGTCGGGGGAGCCCACCTCTCGGCCTCGTGAGGCAGGAGGACCGCGTCCCCCAGTTCCTCGGCGAGCGCCAGAGCGGTGTGGAGGACGAAGCGGCGGTCGTCGAGGTCATGCCCCAGCACCTCCTGGGCCCGCTTCACGCGGTAGGTCACGGTCCCCCTGGCCACGTGCAGGCGCCGGGCGACCTCCATCAGGCTGCGCTCGGCGCCGATGTAGTGGTACAGCGTGGTCCTCAGCGCCTCCATCGGTGCGCCGGGGGCGGCGAGCTCGCCGAGCTCCCGTCGGACGAAGTCGCCGGCGGCGGCGAGGTCGGTGGCCAGCAACGCGACGGCGGCGACGTCGGCGTAGGCGGTCGCGTGCCGGGGAACCCGCCCTGCCTCGCGCCGCAGCCGCTCGACCCTCTCACCGCGTTCGGCCTCGCGGTGGGAGCGGCGGAAACCCGCGACACCGCCACCGGAGGTCCCGAATGCCGCCCGCATCCCCTGCTCGGACAGGCTCTCCGCGACGGCCTCCCACGCACCGGCCGGGCCCGTGCCGTCCGGGGGTACGGCGCCCCACGCCCACAACCGCCCCGAGGCCACGGGCACGACCAGCGTCGCGGTGGCGCCCCGGGCCCGGAGCGCCTCGGTCGCCGCCGCCTGGAGCGCGGGGCCGCCGTGCGGCGAGTCCGACCACACCACGACCGCCTCATGGGTCCGCCGCAGGTCGTAGCCGAGGACACGCGACGCCTCGCCGACGTCCGCCGTCGCGACGTCGCCCAGCAGGGAACGCACGACGTCGGCCCGTGCCGCGGCCGCGCTGGTGCTCCACACCTCGTGCTCCACGAGGTAGGTGCGGATCATGGCGTCGGAGAGGTCATCGACGTACGAGAACAGCTCGCGGGAGACCGCCGTGACCTCGTCGAGGGCCGGCTCCGGTGCGACGTGCTCGGCACAGGCCCGCAGGAACGCCTCGGCCGTCGCCGCGTGCCCGGTCCTGACACCCTGGAGCACCTGTTCGAGCGGTACGCCCCGGTGTACGAATTCACGGATGCCCTCCAGGGTCGCCTCTCCGAGGGGCGGGGCGGCGGCCGGGCCCTCAGCGAGCGTGAGCAGCGCCCGGAAGGTGGTCGCCTCATTGCCTCGGCGGAGCATCTCGACCGTGGCCGGAGTGCCGCCGAGCGCGGGCACCTCGTCGATGATCCGCCGTACGACCGCGGAGTTCAGTTCGATCGCCCAGCCCACGGGGCCCGACCCGACGCGCGCGACGGCGCCCTCGACGACCGTGCGCGGGCAGGCCGCCCCGTCGAGACCGCCCTCGCCGCGCGGGGCGAGCCGTGCGACCCAGTCCCTCCGCGGCCGCCGTCGTCCCGTGTCCGTCACACTGCCCTCTCTCGGTCCAGGTCATCGCGTCGGGAGTGACCCCACGCCGGGCAGCCGGGGCGCCTGCGCCGGGGCGGAGGTCCCGGCCCCGGGGCCGGTCGGGCCGGCCGTGCGACGTCAGCCCGCGGCGAGGGCTTTGCCGGCGGCGGTGGCGGCTTCCTGGGCGGCCCGCTTCAGCTGGTCGCCGAGTTCGGCGAACCGGTCGAGCTCAGGCTTGATGCCGACGAGCGTGAACTCGCGCTCGACAACGGTTAGTTCGGCACCCCAGGCGTCGGCGAGAACCCGGCGCAAATACGGGGTGCTGTGGTCCCAGCCCTCCTTCGGGGTGCCCTTGGAGTAGTTGCCGCCCCGGGTGGTCACCAGGACGACCGGCTTGCCGTCGAGGACGCGGTCGCCGGCAGTGCCCCCGGCGACGACGGCGCCGGCGATGACCAGGTCGATCCAGTTCTTCACGTGGGCGGACACGCCCCAGTTATAGAGGGGGAACGCGAGGAGCACGGCGTCGGCCGAGACCACCTCGTCGTACAGCTCCTTGGCCAGGGCGCCCGCCGCCTCCTGTTCGGCGCTGCGCCGGCCCTCGGGGGTGTTGTGCGCGGCGTCCACGGTGATCGCCCACGCGTCCGCCGGCAGCGGGTCGGTGGCCAAGTGGCGGGTCACGACCCTCTCGCCCGGGCGCCCGGCGGCCCATTCGGCCAGGACCAGGTCGGCCAGCTCCTTGCTGGCCGAGATCGGGCCGAGGATGCTCGCGTCGATCCGCAGAAGGGTCATGGGTGGCTCCCTGGAGATTGCCGTGCCGTGAGCGCGCCCGGACCTCCCGGCCCGGCGCGCACCATGGATTGAATGTTCAACCCACAGCGCGATACTGACACGGTGCTATTGAATGTTCAATCCGATGAGAGCTGTTCCGCCTTCGCCGCTGGATCGGCGCGCGGTGTCGGACGCGGTGCGTCGCAAGACGGAGGTACGCCCGCGTACGGGATGTGTTCGGGATGCATGCGGGTTGCATGCGGGTTGCATGCGGGTTGCATGCGGGCTTTCCGGCAACGCGGCGTGGCGCCGTGGCGGTCGCCGTGCGCCCGCCAGGGGCGACAGGGCAGCAGCCCTTAGGCTGTAGGCGTGAGTGAGGACGCCCTTTGGCTGGCACCGACGCAGCGTTACGCCTGGATGCAGCTGACGGGCGCGATCACGCAGCTGCCTGCGGTGATCGACGCCCAGCTGCGCCGCGACTCCGGCCTGCACTTCTTCGAGTACTCGATCCTGGCCGGTCTGTCCGGCGCCCCGCACCGGGCGATGAAGATGGCCACACTGGCGCAGATGGCCAACGGCTCCCAGTCGCGCCTGTCACACGCGGTCAGCCGGCTTGAGAAGGCCGGCTGGGTCGAGCGGCGCAACTGCGTGGAGGGCTCCCGCTCGGTCGAGGCCGTCCTCACCGACGCCGGCCACGAGAAGATCGCCGAGGCCGCCCCGTTCCACGTACGGGAGGTCCGGCGCATGGTCGTCGACGCCCTGAGCGACGAGGAGCTGGGCCAGCTGAGCAACGCGCTGCGCAAGATCCTGCTGGTGGCCTCACCCGAGACGGTCCGGTTCCTCGACGAGACCTTCGCCGAGAGCGGGCACGTCCCACCGGAGTGAGGCGGGGCGGGTGAGGCCGGCGGGGCGGGCTTCCGGCTCCAGCCGGCCGGTCAGCCCGGCGCCGGCGCAACCGCACCGCACCGGCCTGCCCGCCGGTCAGCCGCGAGAGCTGATCAGCCGCGCCGATGGAGCGTCGGAGCCCTCCTCCGCCTCGCAGCCGCACGCACCGGATCCCGCCCCTTTTGATCCGGCCTGGTCCGGCCTGATCTGGCCTGATCCGGACGAAGACCCTAGCTCTTGATGTGGCCGGACTTCAGCTCCAGCTGGTCGAGGTTGGCGTCGCACTCGTCGCCCGTCTCGCACGACAGCTTGAGGGTGTTGGAGCCCTTGTCGAGCTGGACGTACGCGTACGTGTTCGTCCAGCCCTTCTCCAGATCCCCCTCGGCGGCCTTCGCGAAGTTCTTCATGTTGATGGAGCGGGGCTCCTGCGCGTTGACCGTCAGGGTGGTCTTCGCGTCCTTGCCGGGCACGCCGTAGGTCACGTACAGGGTGTACGCGCCGGCCTCGGGAACCTCGACCGTCCAGGTGGCCGACCGGCCGACCTCGTTCAGGTTGATGTAGTTGCCGTTGGCGCCCTTGGCGCCCTTGACCGTGGAGTCCAGGGCCGCCGTGCCGCCCAGCGTCAGCGTCGCCGCGTCCTGCTTCGGCAGCTCGACCGGCTCCGGGGTCTCCTCGGGCTTCTTCTCCGGCTTCTTCGACTCCTCGACCTGGCCGGCGGGCCCCTGCGAGGAGGACGCCTCGTCCTTCTTGTCGTCCTTGTCGCCGTCGTCGCCCGTGAGCAGGGCTGCGCCGATGCCGATGACGACGACCGCGACCACGGCGACCGCCGCGATCAGGAGCGCCTTCGTGTTGGGGCCGCCGCGGCCCGGACCGCCGCCGTGACCGCCCTGCCCCGGAGGCTGCCCGCCGGGCGCGCCGCCGGGGTAGGTCTCGGGGGCCGCGTACTGCGGGTTCGGCCGCTGGTGCTGCTGTGCGGGCTGGCCGTACTGCTGGGGCGGGTAGCCGTACCCGCCCTGCTGCTGCGGCACCTGCTGCTGGCCGTACTGGCGCTCGCCGACGGCACGCACCTGGTTGTAGGACGTTCTGGGCACGCCCGGCTGCGCGGCCGGGCCGGGGTAGCCGTAGCCTCCCTGGCCGGGCGGCTGGGCTCCTGCCGCCTGTCCGTCCGCGTACAGGTAGCCGAACGGATCGTCGTCCTCGGGCTTGCTCGCGCCGTTGTTTCCGGCCGTCATCCCTGGGTCACTCCTCACCATGTCGCCAGCCGTCGCCGACCGGCCGAGCCTACCTCGAACGGAGCAGTCGCCGAATTGCCCTCAGCTGCCCGGGCGACCTTCGGCGAACGGGTACGGGGCGGAGAAGAAACGGGTCGTGAACGTCATCCGGCCCGGCGGTGAACCTTCGAGCGGGACCGCTTTTCCACGTACATCCGCTGGTCGGCGGAGCGCAGGACCTCTTCCACGGTCATTCCGCACTCGGCCCAGCCGATGCCGAAACTCGCCCCGACCCGGACCGCCCGGCCGTCGACCCTAATGGGCGGAATAATGGCATTTCTCAGGCGAACGGCCAGGTCAGCGGCGTCCGCCGCCCCGAGGCCGTCGGCGAGGACGACGAATTCGTCACCCCCGAGCCGTGCGACGGTGTCGCCGTCGCGCACACAGGTGCTCAGCCGCCGGGCCACCTCGATGAGGACGGCGTCGCCGGTGTGGTGCCCGAAGCGGTCGTTGATGGACTTGAAGCCGTCGAGGTCGCAGAAGAGGACCGCGAGCCCCTTCGCCCCGTCGTCGTGCTCCGGGTCGGGGGCCACCGTGTGCACGTGGTGGTCGTAGGGCCCGCCGCCGGGGACCGCCTCCCCCTCGTAGCCGTCGGACCGGTAGCCGTGGGTGAGGGACGACTCGACGTCCCCGTACGCCGCGTCCAGGGCCTCGATCGCGGTGGCGGCCGGGGAGTGCGGGCGCTCGCAGATCCGGTCGCTGAGCCGCGATCTCAGCTCGGCGCTGTTGGGCAGGCCGGTCAGGGCGTCGTGCGAGGCGCGGTGGGCGAGGTTCAGTTCGTGCCGCTTGCGCTCCTCTATGTCCTCGACGTGGGTGAGCAGGAAGCGCGGCCCGTCCGCGGTGTCGGCGACGACCGAGTTGCGCAGCGAGACCCAGAGGTAGGTGCCGTCCCGGCGGCTCAGCCGCAGCTCGGCCCGGCCGCCCTCGGCGGAGGTGCGCAGCAGGGTGCCGATGTCCTCGGGGTGGACGAGGTCGGCGAAGGAGTAGCGGCGCAGGACGGAGGCGGGGCGGCCGAGCAGCCGGCACAGGGCGTCGTTGGTGCGCAGCAGCCGGCCGTGCTGGTCGCCGCCCATCTCGGCGATGGCCATGCCGCTGGGCGCGTACTCGAATGCCTGCCGGAAGGACTCCTCGCTGGCCCGCAGCGCCTGCTGCTCGCGCTCCAGGCGGACCAGGGCGCGCTGCATGTTGGCCCGCAGCCGGGCGTTGCTGATCGCGATGGCGGCCTGGGAGGCGTACATCTGGAGCGCTTCGCGCCCCCACGCTCCGGGGCGGCGCCCGTTGCGCGGCCGGTCGACGGATATGACCCCGAGGAGGTCCCGGCCGCTCCCGGAGGCGTACATCGGGGCGTAGAGCCGGTCCAGCGGATGCCACTCGTCCTCGAAGCGGGGTTCGGGCCCCTCGGTGTGCCACTGGGGCACGTCGTCGTCGAGGAGGACCCAGCCCTCGGTGTGCGGGATGAACCGGAGGTCGTCCCACGCCTCGCCCATGGAGAGCCGGCGGTCCCAGGAGGCGCGGGAGCCGACGCGGCCGGTGATGAGCGCCTCCGCCGCGGCGTTGCCCGCGAAGGCGGCGATGACGAGATCGCCGTCCGGCCGGACCAGGTTGACGCAGCCCAGCTCGTAACCGAGGCCCGAGACGATCCCGTCGGCCACGGTCTGCAGCGTGTCCGCCAGACTCCGCGCCGTATTGAGATCAGCGACGGCCTGATGCAGCTGCCGCATGGTCGCCAGGCGGACGTACGGTTCCGACTCGGCCTCCATCGCTCGCACTCCCCGAGACCTCGACAGCAACTCCAGGTTTCATATCGACGTACTTGTTGCAGTGTCACGGCCACTGAATCACAGTGAGCTGTGCACCCGGTACACAGGGTCAGCAGAAAATGGACTCTGTGACTCAAGTCACAACAGATGACCGGGGTATTCCGGTGACTCAGGGCGACGACTGTCGTTCTGCCCCCGTTCCACCGTTGTTCACCGACGAGCGGCAAGGACGGGCTCCGCGTGCGTGCGCCCGGCGCACGCTCCCGTTCGGGAGACCTAGGACCGGCCTGGTCCCCTGGCCCGATGCGACCGCCCGCCCCGCGCGGTTAGCGTCGGTGACGTGCTCCAGACGAAACCCCCCACCCCGCGCCCCGAGCCCATCCCCCATGCTGAGGGAGTGAGCAACGACGAGTTCCGCGCCGCACTCGCGCGGCTGGCCGCCGGGGTGGTGCTGGTCACCGCCCAGGAACCGCCCCTCGACGACGACGGCCGGGGCGAGGATGTGGGCATGACGGCCACCGCCTTCATGTCGGTGTCCCTGGATCCGCCCCTGGTGACGGTGAGCCTGCGCAACGGCTCCCGGATGGACGACCTGCTGGACGAACAGCCGTTGTGGGCGGTCTCCGTCCTGGCCGCGAGCCAGCGGCACATCGCGGGGCGGTTCGCCATGAAGGGCCGGATCAGCGACCGGCTGCTGTTCGAGGACGTCCCGTACGTTCGGGGCGAGGTGACGCACGCACCGCTGATCGGCGGGGCGCTGGCGACGCTGGAGTGCCGCACCGAGCAGCGCGTGGTGGCCGGGGACCACACCCTGGTGATCGGGCGGGTGCTCACGGCGGAACTGCCGAGCGCGGAGGGCGATCCGCTGACGTACTTCAAGGGCCGTTACCGCCAGTTGGGCTGACCGCCACGCCCTGGCGGGGCCTCCGGGAAAGCCGGCGGGCCCCGGCCGGACGTCCTCGACCGGCCGGGGCCCGCCGGTCGAGCCGCGGCGCGGGTCCACTGCCGGCCGGACCGCGGCGGGGGCCCGCCGACCGGGTTGCACCGGCCGGGTTCCGGCGGCGTCGGCGCGGTCTACCAGTCGCGGCCCGAGCGCCCGCGCTTGGTGTCGCCGCGCTGCTTCTTCTCGCGCAGCCTGCGCTCGTTGATGCCGCGCGGGATCTTCCGCTTGATCCGGGGCTTGGGCGGCGGCGCGGTGGCTTCGGCCAGGAGGGCGGCGAGCCGTACGGCGGCCGTCTCGCGGTTGCGCCACTGGGAGCGGTGCTCGGAGGCGCGTACGGAGACCACTCCGCCCACCAGCCTGCCCGCGAGCCGCTCCAGCGCCCGCGCCTTCCACACCTCGGGGAGCGCGTCGGTCGCCGCGAGGTCGAAGCGCAGCTCCACCTGGGAGTCGCTGGTGTTGACGTGCTGGCCGCCGGGGCCGGAGGACCGCGAGAAACGCCACATGAGCTCGGCCTCCGGGAGGGAGACCGCACCGCGGATGACATAGGGCCCGGACATGACACCCATGCTCCCTTCCCCGCGCCCTGTTCGTCACCTTCTTTTGCGCCCGGATGCGCGTCGGGCCGCTCGGCCGGTCCCCCGCACGGGCCGCGCGCGCGTGCCCCTCTGGTCCTTCCGTCCTCGGCGGCCCTCCCCGGTCCTCGGCAGTCCCTCCCCGGTCCTCGTCGAGCCGAGGGTTTGGGCCCCTTCGGGGCGAAGTTCGGCAAAGAAAGTAAAGCGACCAGGAACCTCGTGGTCTGCTGCTTGCGTTATGACGGGTGACGGTAGCTTTCGTGATGGCACGAAAGCCCGCACACGACGAGGAAAGGGACTTCCCATGGCAGTAAGCCTGTCCAAGGGCGGCAACGTCTCGCTCACCAAGGAGGCACCGGGCCTTACCGCCGTCACGGTCGGCCTCGGCTGGGACGTCCGCACCACCACCGGCACCGACTTCGACCTCGACGCCTCGGCGATCGCGGTCAACCCGGAGGGGAAGGTCGTCTCCGACGGCCACTTCGTCTTCTTCAACAACAAGTCGACGCCGGACCAGACCATCGTGCACACCGGTGACAACGTCACGGGTGAGGGCGAGGGCGACGACGAGCAGATCAACGTCAACCTGGCGGGTCTCCCGGCCGACGTGGACAAGATCGTCTTCCCGGTCTCCATCTACGACGCCGAGAACCGCAGCCAGAACTTCGGCCAGGTCCGGAATGCGTTCATCCGCATCCTGAACCAGGCCGGCGGCGCCGAGATCGCCCGTTACGACCTGAGCGAGGACGCCGCCACCGAGACCGCCATGGTCTTCGGCGAGCTCTACCGCAACGGCGCCGAGTGGAAGTTCCGCGCGGTCGGCCAGGGGTACGCCTCCGGCCTGCGCGGCATCGCCCAGGACTTCGGCGTCAACCTCTGACCCGAGCGCACACCTGCTCCACCGAGCCCCCGGCCGCCCTGGCGGCCGGGGGCTCCGGCGCGTGTCAGGGCTCCCCGGCCCCCGTCGGCGGCCGGCTTCCGCCGTACAGCCAGGCGTCCCACAGCGCCGCCAAGTCCTGCCCCGTCTCCTCCTCCACATGGGCGGTGAAGTCGTCGGTCGAGGCGTTGGCGTGCCGGTGGGCGCTCGTCCACCCCTTGATCAGGGCGAAGAACGCCCGGTCGTCGTTCATGGCGAGCCGGACGCGGTGCACGGCCATCGCCCCGCGCCCGTAGACCGGCGGCTCGGACAGCTCGGCGGCGGTCGGCGGCTCCGCGGGCGGGAAGGCCCAGTTCGCGTCGTCCGCGTAGGCCGCCTCGAAGCTCTCCCGGACGGGCACGCCCTCGTGGTCGGCGGCCCACAGCCACTCCGCGTAGGTCGCGAAGCCCTCGTTCAGCCACATGTCCCGCCAGCTCGCGGGGGTGACGGAGTTCCCGAACCACTGGTGGGCCAGTTCGTGGACGAGCAGCGCGGTGTCGGGCGGGCCGGGGAACACGGGGCGGTTCTGGGTCTCCAGGGCGTACGACGAGTCACCCGCCCTCTCGACGATCGCCCCGGCCGACGTGAAGGGGTAAGGGCCGAACCGTTTCGCCGACCATGCCAGCACCTCCGGAATACGTGCCAGCACGTCCGCGCTCGCCGCCGCCGACCGCGGGTCCACGGCGGTGAACAGCCGGATGCCGTCCGGGGTCACCGACTCCCGCGTGGTGAACCGCCCCACGGCGACGGTCACCAGATAGCTCGCCATCGGCTCGGCGGCCCGCCAGCGGTAGGCGGTGCGCCCGTTCGCCGTACGCCGGGACACCAGCTCCCCGTTGGAGATCCCCGCGAGCCCTTCGGGGACGGTGATCCCGATGTCGTACGTCGCCTTGTCGCTCGGGTGGTGGTTGCCGGGGAACCACGCCATCGACCCGGCGGGCTCGCCGAGGGCCACCGCGCCGTCCGCCGTCCGCAGCCAGCCCTCCTTGGACCCGTCCGGATCGGTGACCGTCTCCGGGGAACCGGAGTAGCGCACGACGACGGTGAACGTACGCCCCTCGCGCAACCGGTCCTCGACCGCGGACGCCGGACGCAGCGTCAGCTCCCTGCCCGCCCGGTTCACGGCGGCCGGGCGGCCCTCGACCGTGGCTCCGGCCACCTCCAGCCCGGCCAGGTCGAGGTGAAAGGCGCTCAGGTCCTGGGTGGCACGGGCGGTGATCGTGGCCGTGCCGCGCAGCCGGTCCGCGGCCGGGTCGACGTCGAGCTCCAGGCCGTAGTGGGTGACGTCGTAGCCGCCGTTGCCGAGCCCGGGGAAGTACGGGTCGCGCAGTCCGGCCGCGCCGGGGGTCCCCTCGACCCCGCCCGTGCAGCCCCCGCCGAGGAGAGCCAGCGCGAGGACGAGCGGCAGGCGGCCGCGGACGGCGCGCCGCCGGTCCGGGGCGGGGGCCGGGGTTCGGTGGTCCACGCGGTCGATCCTAGAGACGCCCTTGCGGGCCGGGATGTCCGACTCCCGGAAGGAGCCGCCCGCCTCGGGGGAAGAACGGGCGGCTCCGGCTCAGAGGATGGCGATTCCGAGCGGTCGGTTGCCTGCCTTCAGGCGCACGGGCTGGCTCTTCGCGTCCGCCAGGTCGACGACCGTCACGCCGTTCCAGTACCCCTCACGGGTGAAGCCGCCGGTGACGTACGCCGTGCGGCCGTCCTTGGACACCGTCACGTCCTCGTGCGGCCCGTCCAGCGGGACGAGGCGTTCCTCCCCCTCGGGGCCGCGGACGGTGAGCGAGGCGTCCTCGTCGTCCGCTCCGATCGGGCCGGTGCCCACCACGAGGAGGGTGCCGCCGGGGGCGAGGGCCGCGCCGTGCTGGTGGGTGTTCGCGGTCATCGGCTCGACGGTCACCTCGCCGGTACGCGGGTCGAGGACGGCGAGCCGCTCCCCCTCGAAGGGCAGCAGCAGCATCCCGTCCTCGGGGCGTACGACGGCGTAGTGCGGCTTCAGCCAGGAGCCGAGCCCGCCCTGTGTGCCGTACGGCGCGACTTCCATGCGCCGGGTCTCCAGCGAGCGGACGTCCACCGCGGTCACGTCGAAGGAGTCGTGGTCGGTGGCGTACACCTCACGGCCGTCCGGTGACACGTCCACGTCGAAGGGGCGGCGGCCGACCGGCGCGGTGCCGGTGACCTCGCGGGTCGCGGTGTCGATGACCTCGACCGTGCCGTCGCCGCCGGGCACGTTGACCCCGACGTAGACGTGCTTCCCGTCCGGGGCCAGGGCGATGCCCATGCCGCCGCCCCGGTACTCGCCGGTGGTGACCGGGCCGGACTCCGTCTCGTACGGGACGAGCGCGAGCCGGGTCCGCTTCCGTGTGTCGACCACCGCGACACCCTCGGCGGTGGCGACCCAGGCCCGCCCGTCCTCGCCGACGACGAGCCCGTAGGGCGCGGTGCCGGCCTTCACCGAGGCGATGGGGGCCCCGCCCTTCCCGGACCCGTCCCGGCCCGGGTCGACGAAGGTCACGGTGTCGCCGCCGAAGTCGGCGACGAGGAGCGTGCCTTCGGGGGTACGTCCGGCGGGGGCGCGCGAGGGGCCGGTCGGCACCACGGCGCCGGACGCGGCCGAGGCGGTGGACGGGCCCGGGGTGGCGGTGGCCGCGTCGCCGTCGCCGGTCGCGCACCCGGCGAGCAGGGCGACGGCGGCGAGGCCGAGGACCGCGCGAGGGGCGCGGGGCCCGTGGCCGGGCCGAGGCCCGGGTCCGGGTGCGGGCACGGGTGCCTGCCGGGCCCGGGCGGCGCGGGCGGCGCGGGCGGCGCGGGCGGCGCGGGGGCCGGGGCGCGCGGTCACGCGGGGTCCCGCAGCAGGGCCGCCAGTTCGGCGAGGCCGCGCCGCTCGGCGTGGGCCAGGGGCGTCACGCCGTCGGCGTCGGGCAGGTCCCGCGTCGCCCCGGCGGCGAGCAGCAGCTCCACGACCTGCTGGTGCGCGAGCCCGCCCTCGCCGAGGATCACCGCCTCCAGCAGGGCGGTCCAGCCGAGCCGGTTGACATGGTCGACGTCGATGTCGGTGGCCCGCAGCACCTCCCGTACGTAGGCGACGTGGCCGCGTTCGCTCGCCGGGATGAGGCAGACGCCGCCGAACCGGTTGCGCAGGGTCAGGTCCGGGCCGGCCGGGAGCAGCACGTGCAGCATCGCGACGCTGCCGGTGACGCCGGTGACCAGCCACGGGCTGTCCTCGCGCCGGTCCTGGGCGTCCGGGTCGGCGCCGGCGGCCACGAGCAGCCGGGCCGCTTCGACGTGGTCGCCGATGACGGCGAGGAGCAGCGGCGTCCGCAGTTCCTCGTCGCGGACGTCGACCCGAGCACCGCCCTCGATCGCGGTGCGCACACCTTCGGTGTCGCCGGCGCGTGCGGCGGTGAGCAGGTCGTGATCGAGGGGGTTCACGGGTACTCCGTTCCTGGTTGTGCCGGTGCGGTCGGCGGCTACCGGGCGAGGGCCGCGACGCCCGCCCGGGCGAACTTCTCGTCGAGGTCGCCGCTGGGCGCGCCGGCCACGCCGATGCCCGCGACCGGAGCGCCCTTGACCTGCACCGGGGCGCCGCCCCCGAGGAACAGGGTGCCAGGGATGTCCTTGAGGTTGGGGGCCTGCTCCAGGCGCTTGACCAGCTCGGAGGTGGGGGCGTTCCAGGAGACGGCGGTGTACGCCTTCTTCACGGCGGACTCCGGGGACTGCGGGCCCGCGCCGTCGCCGCGCAGGGTGACGATGGTGTTGCCGTTGCGGTCCACGACCGCGACGGAGATCCGCTGGTTCTCCTTCTTCGCCGCGTCCAGCGTGGCCTGCGCGGCCTTGGTGGCGGCGGCCACGGTCAGGTGCGTGCTGCTCTGGAGGTTCCGGTTGCCGGTGTCGGCCTTGACCGCGGCGGCGGGGGCGGCCGCCGGGGAGGAGGCGCTCGCGGACATCGCCCCGAACGTGCCGGCTCCGAGGGCGGCGACGACGACGGCACCGGTGAAGACACGGGTGCGCAGCGACAGCTTCTTCATGGTGGCTCCGTAAGGTGTTAGGCGGCCCGGGAGGGCCGGATGTGGCTGATGGTGTCTTGCCATTTGTGGCTCCCAAGGAGTGGCCGTCCGGC
>NZ_JBIVTR010000014.1:0-184141 GCF_044756785.1 Streptomyces sp. NPDC091649
ATCCCGTCACCCGAATCACCCGCGAAACGAATGATCACCCGGCCCAGACGACGGACCTCCTTCCCACCCCCGCCCACGGCTCCCGTCGTACCTGGTGTCGTGGCGTGTTCGCCTGTGGTCATGGTGTGCCGGCCTCCGCGGTCCGGGGGCCCCGCTCGACGGGTGCCGCGGGGTGGTGGAGTCCGACGGACGTGTCCCACACCTCGGCGAGCGTGCCGCCCCGGAGCTCGACGAGGTGGTGTCGGTCGCGGGCGGGCCCGGCCCGTCGCTGCGCGGCGGGTTCGCTCCGCAGGTGGGTGCTGTCCAGCGGTCCGGTCGTCACCAGTGCCAGGCCGACATCCGCGCTCCGGGTGTACTCGGGTCCGTCGGTGCCCACGATCAGCAGGTTGCCGACCGTCGCCAGCTGGATCGGCGGGACGCCGTGCAGCCGGAGGCGGGTGTCGCAGCCCGTGCCCAGGATGCTCTCGTACTGGGCGACGGCTGCCGGGAAGGCGCGGGCGCTCACCGCTCTGCGCACGAGCAGGCGTGGCGCCCCGTCAGGGGGCGCGGCCTGCCGGCGAGGGCGTGGGCGCTCCCCCGGCTGTGGACGGTGCTCGACCAGCTCGGCGATCGTCCCGTCGGCGTACCGCACGCGGGCGCGGCTGCCGGGGAGGATCGTCTCGGGGGGTTCCAGCACCGTTGCGGCGGTGTCGCGGAGCCGGTCCAGCTGGGTCTTCAGGGACGGGACGATGAGCGAGTGTGTCGTGCGCCGTTGGATGTCGGTGAACGGTCTGATGCTGGCGATCAGCAGCATGCTTCCCACGGCGGCGAGTTCGAGGCCGCCGAAGTCGGGGATGGGCATGCGCAGGTCCGCCGGTGTGCCGGTCAGCTCTTCGTAGAGACGGATCTGTTCGTCGAGTTCCCTCAGGTGGATGAGGGAGCGGGTCAGCAGGCGTGGGCGGGGCAGCCGGGCGGAGTCCGGGGTCTCCCGGAACCATCGCTCGGACAGGGGTGCGGTGGGTGCTGCCGGCATGGGACCAGTGCCTTTCTCTCTGCGGTCGGGAACGAGGACCCCGGAGGGGGTGCCCGACGGGCCGGGCCGGGTGGCTTCTAGGGCGTGTCCGGTCCGGGCGGGGCCGGCTCGGCGCCCCACCAGCGGTCGACCGTGAGGCCCCAGGCGTTCAGTTCCTCGCTCACCCGGCGCCGCAGGCTGGAGCCGTCACCGAAGTGGTCGGGCATGCCGGTGACCGTGACCGCCATCCGGTCGCCGGTGCGGACCAGGCACAGCGAGGCGCGGATGCGGGCCTTGTCCGGCACGACGCCGGGTACGTTCATCGTGCGTACGGCGACGGTCTGCGCCCGCTGCCCGGCGAAGCGTGCGACCGCGTCGGGTGTCCGGCCGAAGTTGGAGGCGACGACGTCGGTCTGCTGTGCCCCTGGCCTCAGCAGCCGGTGAGCCGGGCGGGTGGGCAGCAGTTGCCACAGGGGCTCGGGGACGAGAGTGCTGCTGTGTTCGGCCCCGCGGCCGAGCAGTGTTCTGGTCGCTTCCCGGGTCGCGTCGAGGGTGTGGTGGCGTGCGGGTCCGCCGGGGACCGTGAGGGGCAGGACGATCAGGGCGTTGGCGCGCCCGTCGTCCTGGGATCGGCGCAGGGTCATCGGCAGGCCCACCTCGACCGGCGTGGGCGCCCCGTTGCGGACGGCCGTGCGGACCAGGTTGGCGGCGATCTCGATGAACAGGCTGTTCACCGTTCCGCCGTGGGCGCGGGCGCGTTTCTCCCACGCGACCGCGTCCGTCTCCAGGACCAGGGACGTGAAGAAGCGCGGCTCTTTCCGGTCGCCTGGTGGCGGACCGCTCGGCGGCCGGCGCAGTGCCGACAGGAGCTGTGCGCGTTCGGCGGCGTCGCCCCGCAGCCGGTGCAGCCACCGGGCGGTCGCCGCACCGGCTCGCACGGCCTGTCCCAGTACTTCGGCCGCGTCGGTCAGCGGGCCGGGGCTCTGTGCCGCGATCGTGGTGTCGGGGCCGTGGGAGGCGATGGCGTTGAAGATGCCGAGACCGTCGCAGCGGAAGTGGGGCACGGTCAGCGAGATGACGCTTCCCCTCCCGTACGGTGTGGCGGCCAGTCGCCACAGGGCGTCCGAGCCGGGTGGCAGCGGGACTTTCACCTGTAGGTCGGCCCATTCCATGAGCGTGTGGCCGGTCACCCGCACCGTGCCGATGTCCAGTGGCTCGGTGTTGTGGGCCCGGATCCAGCTGCGTCGTGCTCCGGGGATCGTCGAGGCGGCGGCCCGGCGGCTCAGGCGTCCTTGGTCCAGGCGTTTCCATTCGGCTTCCAGCGCGTCGGCCCGGGCCGGGTGGGGCAACGACCACAGGACCTGGACGATGCGGCTGGAGCCCAGGGTGCCGGCCGAACGGTGCAGCATCTCGTCGGTGGGGTTGAGGCGTACGGCGCCGGGCATCAGGCCATCGTCTCCCGCAGCAGTGCGGCCGCGCGCTCGCCCACGGCGGGCGCCAGTTTGAATCCGCCGCCGTTCCAGCCGGTCGCGGTGACCAGGCCGTCGATCTCGGAGGGCGCCTCCACCGCTCCGGGCCCGTCGGGGGACATCGCGTCGTAGGCCATCACGCCGCCCACGGGCCGGGCCCGCGCAAGCTGCGGGATCCGTGTGAGCAGTACGTCACGGACTCGCCGCGTCTCTTCGTCGGGGACGCCGTGGCGCACCTGGGCGGGCACATCCGTCTTCGGTGAGAAGACGCCCGCCAGGACGACGGACGCCGAGTCCCAGGGCCGCAGCCATGAACCGGTGGCCGGGTCGACGACGACGGGCAGGGCTGTGTTCACGGCTTTGCCGTGAAGGCGGAAAAGGCAGTAGCCGACCGCCCGGGTGCGCAGGGGCAGCGTCACGCCGGCGGTCGCCGCCAGGGGGGTGCTGCCGGTGCCGGCGGCGAGCAGGACGGCTCTTGCCCGGATCGTTCCCGCGCTCGTCTCCACACCGGTGACACGGGAACGCGAGGTGAGCAGGCCGGTGGCCCGTGCCCGCACCTGGCGCAGGAGCGGGCCGGCGTCGCGGACGAGGGCGGCGGCGACTTCGCGGGCCGGGAGCCAGCCGGCGTCCTCCTCGTACACGGCGTGGTCCCCGGTGGTGGTCCTGAGGTCGGGGAAGCGGGTGGTGATGTCTTGGGCGGTGAGGATCTCCGCCTTGTGTCCCGCTGTGCGGAGTGCGCTCACCGCGGGGTGTGCTCGCGCGAGGTCGTCGGTGGTGAGGAAGGTCAGGCTGCCGCGGCCGCGCACGGCGGGCCAGGTGCCGTGCCGTCCTCGCTTCCGGTAGGCGGCCAGGCCGGCGGCGGCGAGGTCCTGGTCGCGGCCGGACGGGGCGAAGCCTCGGACGAGACCGCCGGAGACGCCGGTGGCGCCCGCGGCGATGCCGGAGGCGTCGACCACTGTCACGGTGTGACCGGCTTCGGTCAGTCGCTCGGCGGTGGCCAGGCCGATGATGCCGCCGCCGACGACGACGACGTCCGTGGTGGGGGGTGGGTGGCTCACGGGGACGTCCCCGAGGTCAGCAGTTCCTCGCGCTCGCCTGTCTGGTTCTTCTGGAGCGAGTCGGCGATGTCCGTCGCCCGTACGGAGAGCATGGCCAGAGCACCCGCGTCGCCCATGCCGTGGCTCGCCTCGCAGAGCCCGTTCAGGTAGACCCTGAGTGGTTGTGGGCTGTCTGCCTGGGACTTGAGCTCGATCGAGTAGTCCCGTGAGACGACGGGGACGCCTTCCTCGTCGAGCGGCAGCCGGTGGGCGATCCCTTCCAGGAGCGGGTGGTAGGGCTCGTCGCCCTGCTCGCTGCCGAAGTCGCGGAATCCGGTGGCCAGGATGACGGCATCGACGTCGACGGATTCTTCGCTGAGGTGGTTGACGTCGCGCAGGACCAGCTGTCGTGTCTGCCCCTGTTGTCTGCTGAGGACCACTTCGGAGAACGGTTTCATCAGCAGCCGGTCGGATCCTGTCAGTTCGTACTCACGCTGGACGCCGGCCAGGCGGTCGATGACGTCCTGGTCGCAGGCGGCGTAGTTGATGGACCGCAGTTCGCCGCGCAGTCTGCGCTTCTTCGCGCTGGACAGGGGGTGGAAGTAGTCGACGAACTCGGGGAGGAACACGCGTCGGCTGTAGGGGCTGGTGTCCTTGAGGCGGAAGCCGATGCTGCGGTGGATGGGGATGACCTGTCGGACCTGGGGGCGTGCCAGCAGGTCGAGGATGATCTCGATCGCGCTCTGGCTGGCGCCGACCACCGCCACCCGCAGGGGTCGGTCGCCCAGTTGCTCGATGGATGAGAGGTAGCGCGTCGAGTGGAAGACGCGGGGGCCGAGGCATCGGTGGAAGGCGGGCGGGACGCGCGGGGAGCGGCCGGTGCCGAGGGACAGCGTCCGGCCGAGGTAGGCGTCGCCGTCGTCGGTCTCCACCCGGAACACTTCGCCGCCGTCGTCGCCCTGGACGAGTGAGAGTCCTACGGCGGACCGGCCGTAGTCCACCTGTTCGCGGAAGGCGTCGGCGACCCAGGTGAGGTAGTCGGCGTACTCGCGGCGCAGTGGGAATTTGGCGTTCAGGTGCAGGTAGTCCGTCAGTGAGCCGCGGGAGGCGAGGTATTTGACGAAGGTGTGCGGGCTGGCCGGGTTACGTGGCATGGCCAGGTCCCGGAAGGGGTTGTTCTGGATGTCCGCGCCGGAGAGCAACTGCTCGCGCTGCCACTGGAAGCCGGCGGACCGTTCGATGAAGTGGGCGGTTCCGGAGCGGCCGCGTTCCTCGAGCGCGACCGCCAGGGAGAGGTTGGCGGGCCCGAAGCCCACTCCCAGCACCGGATGGATCGTTTGGCTCTTCACGTTTCACGCATCCTCGACTTGTCGTGCATGCAGGAACGTCGTACGGGTGGGAGCACGAGTGGTTCAGGTGCTCAGGAGCGCCGTCTCGGTGATGGTGTTGGTGTCGTCCACGTGGACGACCCGTGATTTGTGGTCGGCGACCTCGTCCGGGGTGAGCTGGGCGTAGCTGATGACGATGACCTTGTCGCCGGTCTCGACCAGGCGGGCGGCGGCCCCGTTGACGATGACCTGGTTGGCGGCGGGCTCGCCGAGGATCGTGTACGTCTCGAAGCGGGCGCCGTTGTTGACGTTCACGACGTGGACGAGTTCGTGGATTCCGATGCCTGCCGCGTCGAGCAGTTCGGGCGAGATGGTGATGGAGCCGACGTAGTTGAGGTTGCTGTCGGTGACGGTGGCGCGGTGGATCTTGGCGTTCATGAAGGTGCGCAGCATGAGGGGACTCCTTGTCCGTGGAGGAAAAACGGGGGTGGGGTGGGGTGGGACGGGGTGGGACCCGGGGGGTGCGGCGGGGGCCGTTCAGTGGGCGGCCGGGGCCAGTGTCGAGGCCGGGCCGTTCAGTGGGCGGCCGGGGCCGGTGCCGGGCCGGTGTCGGGGCCGGGGCGCGGGTGGGTGTCGGGGCGGGGGCTGTTCAGTGCGTGGCCGGAGTGGGGGCGGGTGCCGGGGCGGGTGGGATGGTCAGGCCACGGAACTCGCCCGCCGGTGGTGTGGTGAGGTCGGCGAGCAGGGGTGCCTTGCCGGCCGTGGATCCGGCGGAGAACGCCTGGGCGATGTGGTCGCTCAGGTCGGGGGTGACGGGCCAGCCCAGTGTGCGCAGGGTCCAGAGGAACTGGAGGGCTCCGGAGACGTCGCTCTCGTCGTCGGTCCGGATGGTGTCGCAGCGCAGCGCGAGGACTTCCAGGTGGAGGGCCACGGCCTCGGCCGCCCGGCGCACGCTGAAGGATTCCAGGCGGAAGGCGTCCTCGAACCGGCCGCGGGACGCCTTGATCGCGGCGTGCCACCAGGGGGACGGGGCCGTGCTCACGCTTCGGCCGGTCAAGGTCTTGCCGAGGGCCTCGCTGATGGCCCGCAGGGGGGCGTCGTAGCGGGCTTCGATGGTAGCGGCCGCGATGGGTTCGCTGAACTCGGCCTGCTGGAGCTCCGGGCTGGTGAGGCCGAGCACGAACCTGGCCCGGTCGCGTCCCACCGCCTCCAGGTAGTCCTTCGCCCACCGGACGTCGCCTTTGCTGGTGGAGAACTTGCGCCCCTCCAGCATGTAGTACTGGTTGGTGATCGTGCGGGTTTTGGGCAGCGAGATGGACATGCCGTGGCGGGCGGCGAGCAGCGCGAGCGTCACGTACACGAACGCGTTGTAGAAGCCGTTGTCGATGCCGATGAACTGCACGAGTTCGTCGCAGGGGGTGAGTTCGTCCATGCGTGCCTGCTGGAGCCAGTACACATGGCCGACGTAGATCTCCGGCCAGGCGTTGATGGCCTGCGGCTGTACGTCGGGTCCGTCCCAGTCCACCGTGATGCCCCAGGCGCTGGGGTAGGTGAGGGGGATGTAGGGGAGGCGGCCGGCGAGGGTGTCGGAGACGACTTTGGCCAGGTCGGGGCGGAGCTGTACGTCGGTCGTCCGGTACCAGTTGGTGATCATCGACCGGTAGCGTTCGAGGTCCAGGACCCAGACGGAGACGGTTCGGCCGGGCAGGGCGGAGGCCGTGTCCGCGACGGGCAGCAGGGCGCCGGGCAGGTTGTACAGGCCGCATGCCTCGCACACTCCGGCCCGGGCGTGGGCCAGGCAGGTGGGGCAGCGGCCGGTGACGAACGCCTCGGCCTTGTACTCGCCCGTGGTCTCGTCGTACGGCAGCTCGATCTCGCGGAGGTCGAAGGCGCCGTGCTCCCACAGCCGGGTGAAGAAGTCCCGGACGAAGCCGGTGTAGTCGGCGTCGGGCCTCTCGAAGAGGTCCACGTCGACTCCCGCGAGGTCCAGGGAGCGGGTCACGCTGTCCAGGGCCTGCTGGATGAGGGTCTCGGGGAGGGTGCCGAGCCTCTCGGCCGTGGTGACGACGTAGGTCTGGTTGTCGTCGGTGCTGGTGGCGAAGGCCACGTCATGGCCCAGGATCTTCTGCGACCGGGCGCACACGTCGCTGTTCAGCACAGGGCCGGCCAGGTGGCCGAGGTGGAGGTCGCCGTTGGGGGTCGGCGGGGAGAAGGTCACGTTGATGCGCCGTCGGGGGGAGGGGGCGCCGTCGGTCCTGCCGGTCATCAGGCGTCCTGCTTCTCGTCGGTGGGCTGGAGCCAGTAGATGCTCACGAACGTCAGGGGTGCGCGGTCGCTGGTGTTCGTCACCACGTGGTCGGTTCCGTGGGGGATGTAGATGACGTCTCCCGGGGTGATCTGCCGTTCCTCGGCTCCGACGCGCAGGAATCCCTCGCCGCTGATGAAGATGAACGTCTCGTCGGTGGCGTGGCCGTGGGGTGTGCTGGACTCGGTGGGGCGGATCGAGCACAGGGTGCTGTTCCAGGGCGGGGTGACGACGCCGTTCCACGGGTAGAGCTCGCGGATGTCGCAGCCGTTCTTGCGGATGCGTGCGTCGGCGGCGTCGGTTTTGACGTGCATGGGCGGTGTTCCTTTTCTGTCGGCAGGCACGGTGGGCTACTTCAGGCGAACCGGCCCGGTGGGTTACTTCAGGGCGAACAGGCGCGGTGGGTTACTTCAGGGCGAACAGGCGTTGGATGGTGGCGGGTTCGAATGATTCGGAGGGGACGCCGAAGGCGCCCTTGAAGGTGGCGAGCCGGGAGCCGGCCAGGATCGGGTCGGTCGGCCAGGCTTTGGCGTATGCCTTGCGGCGGGTGGCGCCTTCAGGGCCGAAGGTCATGTTCATCGTGGTTCTGACCGAGCCGGAGATACGCAGCCGGCGCATCCGCTCCTCGCGTTCCTTGCGGTAGGGGGCCAGCGTGTCGGCCGTCCAGTCGGTGTGTGAGCGCAGGGCGTCCCGTACCAGGCGGGCGTCCCGTAGCGCGATGGACAGTCCCTGTCCGACGACAGGGTCGGTCCACCCGGCCGCGTCCCCGATCAGGACGCCTCCGGGTACCACCGGGGAGTCGGTCCAGGCGTCGTTCATGGGGTAGAAGGCACAGGATTCGGAGGGTGTGGCCGAGGCGAACATCTCGCTGCCGGGGATGCAGCGGAACTGGAATGCCTCGAGGAAGTCGGCCTGGCGGGTCGGTCCGGAGAAGCGGCCCTTCTGGGCGACGTCGTGCAGCAGGTAGAGCCGGGCCCGGGCGCCTTCGCGGGGGAAGACGAAGTAGAGGAGGTCGCCCTCGGTGCCGATCGAGGTGACGTTCACGGGCCAGTCGTGCAGGTCCTCGACGAGCATCCCGCCGCCCAGGGAGTTCGGCGGTGTCTGGGTCAGCGAGATACCGAGCCGGCGTCGTACGGTCGAGGTGCGGCCGTCCGCTCCGACGACGAGCCGGCACGGAACGTCGTACTCGACGTCGTTGTACTCGTAGCTCACCTGGGGCTTCGGTCCGCCCGTGACGGTGACGTCCCCGATTCCGCGGACGACTGTGGCTCCGGCCTCGGCGGCGGCGGTCGCGAGTGCCTCGCATGCCTCGGGGTGTCCCACGTCGAGCACTCCGCGGATACCGGGGATCATCTCGTCCAGGGGGATGGCGTTGGCCCGCGCGACGTCCGGCTCGACGATCTCGTCGTATCCGATGAAGCTGTCGACGTAGCTGCCTCCGGCCTTGAGGAGACATTCCTCCAGCCCGAGCCGGAGCAGCTCGACAACGCCCCAGCAGTTGATGACCTCGCCACGGACCTTGTCCCGGTAGACGGTCTGCCGCTCCAGGAGCAGCACGTCGTATCCGTCCTTCGCCAGTGCTGCCGCAAGGGCGGATCCGGCGATACCGCCGCCGACCACCACTACGTCCCTACGTTCGGCTGTCGCCATGAAACCCTCCACGGAAGACTTTTCGAGGCGCGACTGTGCGGGCCGCCCTGTTGAGGGCAACCGGAGATCCGAGCTCGTGGTACAGGTGGAGCTGCTTCGCGACGGGTTCGTTCCGGCACAAGAGGGGGCGCAGGCGGCCGCTCCGGCAGCGGCCTTGCCGGGCGGGCCGCGAACAAGCCCCGGGCCGCTAACAGGCCCCGGGCGGCGGTGACATGGGCCCGCCCCGTCCCCTCTACGGGCCACCCCGAGGGGGGCAGCCCGCCCAGGGGGTCAGCCGACCCGTGAGGCCAGCCCGCCCGGGGGTCAGCCGACCCGCGAGGTCAGCCGACCCGGGGGGAGCCCGCCCGAGGGCCAGCCCGCCCGGGGGGCAGCCGGCCCGGGGTCAGCCGGCCCGGGGGGAACCGCTCAGGCGTTTCCCCGTGTTCCTCACACCGGTGCCGCAGGCGGTGCCGCGGGATGGTGGTGTGGGTGG
This sequence comes from Streptomyces sp. NPDC091649, assembly GCF_044756785.1. Taxonomy (NCBI): domain Bacteria; kingdom Bacillati; phylum Actinomycetota; class Actinomycetes; order Kitasatosporales; family Streptomycetaceae; genus Streptomyces; species Streptomyces sp. NPDC091649. The sequence goes on from NZ_JBIVTR010000014.1 coordinate 9,253, forward strand.
TGGTGCGGCGAGGAGCGCGGGCACACGGCGGGTGACGCTGTCCGGTGAGATACCGCTCGTTGGATTCGTCGCCACCACGCTCACTCCTCGTAGGTGTGTCGTTCGCGGCTTTCCACCATCCGGGGTGGCGTGCGGAGCGGCAATGCCGACTTGACTAAATCGTCCGCCGGTTTCGCACGGTCATACGAAGAGTTCGCCCACCTGTTCGTTCAGGGGTCGATGGGCGGGCGGTGGCAGATGCCGTGCTGGATCAGGTCCCAGACCCGTCTGAGCTCGTCGACGGCGTTCGTTCCGCGGTCATCGGGCTGCGGGTCCTCCTGGTCCGCCCGTGCACGGCACTCGACGCCGATCGTCAGATACATCGACAGCGACATCAGGGACGCGGGGCGCACCGCCGCACTCAACTGGCCGTCCAGGTAGGCGTCCACGAACAGATCCTGCGCGAGCACCGTCCAGGACGCCGTCCACGCCAGATCGGGCTTGGGGCGCTCACGGCTCAGCCGGGCCGCGGAGCGTACGGTCGGTACCGCCTCGAGGAGCCGGGCGACTTCGAGCATGAGGTCGATGGCCTGGTGGAGAGCGGGAGCGGGGCGGGCCGGCAGGTTCTCCAGGGCGGTACGGGTGATCAGCTGCCCCTGCGACTGCACCGCGTCCGCCAGCTCGGATTTGTTCGAGAAATGGAAGGTCAGAGCGCCGATGGTGATCCCGGCGTTGCGGCAGACCCGGCTCAGCGACGTGCCGGCATAGCCGTGGCGGTCGAACTCCGCAGCGGCGGCTTCCAGCAGTGCCCGCCGGGTGCGTACGGCACGTTCCTGCCTCACCATGCTTTTCTCCGCTTGCGTTTGTCGGTCAGGAGCAAGAAGTAACCGCCTTCCGTCGACACCTGGCCGGCGGTGACGGACCGCCCGCCCCCTCCAAGGCGTGGCGGGTCGCGCAGGTGTCGTCCGATGGCGCTCGAGGGCAGAGCCGCCTGCCGAACAGTGACGTCGGACGGTCCGGGCGCACCCACGCGCACCGCGCCCTGCGGCCCGTGCGGGTGTCCGGTTGTCGTGCCGGACAGTGTGCAGTCGCAGGTCAGAGACATCAAGCTCGCTGATTCGGGTTGGCTGGTTCGTACGCGCCGACGGGACAAGGAGGATCGAGGGTGGCGTTCCCCCGGGGGTTGGCTGGTTCGATGCGATAAAACAATAGCGAACTCTATTATTCTCTGGGGCGTCCTGAGCCGCTCGGAAGGGAACAACCATGACCACCGCTGTGTACGAGCCGGACCCCTCCTTCGTCCTCGCCGCCGGGCGGGGGGTCGCGCAGTTCGCGGATCAGATCTTCACGCACTTACCCAGAGCCGACCAACGCAGGTGGGCCGGCGTCTACCTGCTCGGCCTGTTGGCCGTCGAGGGCCGCAAGTCCGTACGCAGTCTGGCGGCGGCCGTGACCGACTCCCCCACCGCCTCGCAGTCGATGCACCGGTTCGTCAACGCCAGTCCGTGGGAGTGGCAGCTGGCGAGGGCGGAGCTGACCCGCTGGGTCGAGCAGCGGCTGCGCCCGACGGCCTGGACGGTGGGAACGGCCGTCGTGCCCAAGCGGGGCAACCAGTCGTGCGGTGTGCACCGGCGCTTCGATCCCGCCCTCGGCCGGACCGTCAACTGCCAAGTGGGCATGGGCCTTTTCCTCGCGGCGGGACGCTGCCAGATCCCGGTCGACTGGCACCTGCACCTTCCGGGCGAATGGGCCGACGAACGCCTGCGCAGCCGTGCGCGCATCCCCGAAGGGGTCCGGCCCGTCCCCGGCTGGGTCCACGTCCTGTCCTTCGCCGACCGGCTGGCCGCCTCGCTCTCCACCCCGCTGCCCCTGGTCACCGACCTGCGCGGCTTCGAACAGTACGAGCGCCTGCTGCACGGTCTGCGAAGACGTGGACACAACTTCCTCGTCGCCGTCCCCGAGAACCTGCCGGTAGCGCTCCCGTCACCCGGCCGCAACCCGCGTTCGAGCGACGCCGTCCCATCGATGAGCGCGCGCCGTTTCCTCGACGCCCACGGCGAGACGCCGCGTACGGTCGTGGCCGCCTCCCACGGCGGGACGACCGGAGTGAAACGGGTCGTCACCGCCGTGGTCGGCCTTCCTCACGGACCCCACGCCCAGCACATCTGCCGCCTGTTCGCCGAATACCCGGCGGACCGACGGAACGCGCCGGTTCTCTGGCTGACCAGCCTGACACAACAGCCCCTCAACCGGCTGACGGAACTGGCCGCAGCACATGCCTGGACCTCGGGCGCCGTGCGCCGTATGGAAGGAGGCTTCGGTCTCCAGGACTTCGAGGGACGGTCCTATCCGGGCTGGCACCGGCATGTGACGCTGGTGTCCGCGGCTTCCGCCTACAGCCAGCTGGCCCACACCACGCCCACACCCCCCGCACCCCCCGCGCCGCGTACGGCCTCACCCGGCAGTCCACTGCCCGCACGACGGCAGAACAGGCCCCTTGACCCGGCCGACGGCCGCTGGACAGTGGAAACCGCGAACGGCCACACGCAGCCGCTCAACCGCTGAACCCTGGGCCGCTGAACCGTGGGCCGTGTCGGGCCCCCGGCACCGGTGAACGAGGACAAGGAGCCCCTGCCCGCCGGTGAACGAGCAAGGCGGGGCTGCCGCCGGTGCACGAGGGCAAGAGGGGCCTGCCTGGGCCAAGAGTTGTCCCGTCATCCCTGGAGGATCGGCGCGCGGCGTCAGATGCGGTGCATCGCAAGGCGGAGGGGCGTCCGCATACTGGAAGTATGTGGATGTTCCGACAACGCGGCGAGGTACCGTAGCTGACGCCGCGCGCCCGCCAGGCATTGCGGGACAACCCTTGGGCCGCCTCTTTTCGGATCATGCTTAGGCGGCCTCCCACTCTGCTTGCAGCCGGCTGAGCTGCGCCTTGCTGAGCGGAGGCTCAAAACCTTGGGGGAACATGAGTGTGAGCGGCTGCGGCTGTCCGTCCGCAGCAACGTGGACCTTGCTGCCCAGGCCGCAGCGAGGTGGATCTTGCTGGTCAGGCCGCCGCGGGACCGGCCCAGGGCATGGTCGACCGGCTCGCCGGCTGGTGCCCATCTTTCACGAGCCCCAGCGCGGCGTGCTGGTGGGCTCGGACGACGGTGGAGTCGACCGCGACGACCCGGTCGAGATCACCTTGGGCGGCGGCCCGATCGAGCAGAGCGGTCAAGACCTCCTCCCATGTCCCATCGGCAGCCCACTTTCGCAGCCGGTTATGGGCGCCTTCCACGAGCCGAAGCACTCGGGCAGGCCCATCAGCGGCGTCCCGGTGCGGTACTCGAACGCGACCGCGTCGAACACCTGCCGGCGATCCCGCCACCGCCCACCCCGCTTCGGCATCCTGTCCGGCAGCAACGACTCCATGCGCGCCCACCGGGCATCAGTCAACAACACAGCTCAGCCAACGATCAGACGACCCGAAGGAAACGCCCCCTCCCCTCGGGCCCCGGTCACACCGCGCTCCAGCCCCCGTCCACGGGAATCGCTCCACCGGTGACGAACGACGCACGCTCGCTGCACAGCCACACCGCGGCCTGGGCGACCTCGCACGGATCCGCCAGGCGCTTCTGTATCGCCCTGCGCGTCATTTCGGCCTCGGCCCCGGGCGAGCCGGCGATGTAGGGCTCCAGCAGCCCCGTACGGGTACTGCCCGCCATCAGCGCGTTCACCCGTACACCCCGTCCGCCGTACTCCGCGGCGGCCGCCCTGGTCAGCCCGAGGACCGCGTGCTTGGCAGCCACATAAGGAGCACTCGCCCCGGACGCGCAATACCCGGCCACGCTCGACATGTTGACGACACAACCCCCGGTCTCCTGGCCCAGCATGACGGGAATCTGCTGACGCATACAGTTCCAGACCCCCCGGACATTGACGTCCATGGCCACGTCATAGGCACACTCGGGAAGTTCATGGAGCGCGGGACCCGCCGAACCCCAGCCGGCATTGTTGAAAGCCGCATCGAGCCCCCCGAACTCCTCGACCGCCCTCGAGACGGCCCGCGCCACATCGTCGGGTCTTCGCACATCGCCGGGAACCGGAACAGCCCGGCCCCCCCGGGCGCAGACCTCCCCGGCCACCGCCTCCAGCCGGTCAGCGCCACGCGCCATCAACACCACCGAGGCGCCCTCCTCGGCGAACAGACGGGCGGCCGCAGCCCCGATACCCCCCGACGCCCCCGTGATCATGACTGTCCTGCCCGATAACATCCCAGGAATACTCACGGGCAGATTAAACCGCACATCCCCGAACAAGCCCCCCACCGAACAAGCCCCGCCCAACCGACACCCCACACACGCGCCGCCCGGTCACACCTCCGACGCCTCCCGCAACAAGACGATCCTCGCACCGCACTCCTCCGTCGCGACCAGAGGCAGCAGAAACCGCCACATCTCCCGCACCCGCTCCGGAAGATGACGCCGCCCCGTCGAAAGCTGCTCATTCATCTGCAGCCCCGTCGCCGCGTTGACCACCAACCGCGCCAGCGGCTCCGGCCCCACCCCTTCCCGCAGATCCCCGCTCTCCGCCGCCTCCCGCAGAAACGGAACCAGAACCCCCGTCCACTGCTCATAGGAGTTACCGTCCCCCGGACCGACGAAATACTCCTGATCCATCACCAACCGGGCCCCCGCCAACAGCACCGGATCCTCCAGCAGACGCGTCGCCCACAAAACCGAAGTATCGACCGCCGCCTGCAAACCACACGCACCGACAGCCACCGGAACCCGATCCGGCTGAGCACGCACGATCTCCCGCGCCAACCCCTCCTTCGACCCGAAATGAAAATACAACGCACCCAGCGTGAGATCAGCACGACGAGCGATACCACTGACACTCGCCCCCGCGAAACCCAACTCCGCGAACACCTCCGCCCCCGCCCGGAAAAGAGCCGCGCGCGTCCGCGCACTCCGCTCCTGCTTCACCTCACGCAGCGCCACAAGCCGCCCTCCAGCCCCCCTCGACAAGGAAAATAGTAATCTCTATGTTACTTCGGAGATGACTCGAACGTACGCCCACAGCAACTGTCGACCTCACGCCCACACGGCCACCCGAGGAAACCCCATGACAGTCACCACTGGCTCGTTCACACCCACCACCAACACCACCACCCAACCAACGCCAACACACCTCACACGCAAAACCAACGCGGACCAGGTACTCATCACCGGCTGGGCAAGCCACAAAGACGGCATCTCGCACACCGTCCTCGCCAACTGGCCCACGCACCACCCCCTCTACACCTCCCACCACGACGTCTACCATCCACTGATACTCGCCGAGTCCATCCGTCAGGCCCTGACGATGCTGTCCCACACCGCCCACGGAGTACCCCTCGACCACCGGCTGGGATGGCAGTCCTTCGACACCTCCATCGTCACCGCGGCACTCAACACCCGCCCAGGACCCGGCACCATACGCATGACGATCACACACACCGAGGCACAGCAGCACAGACGAGGATCCCGCCGCTTCGCCGCCCAGGTCATGGCCACCCGCGACGACCAACCCCTCGGCATCGCCCGGATCCGCTACATCGCCCACCCACCCGCCCTCTACAACCGGCTCAGAGGCACACACGCCGACGCACACACCGCGACCACCCATGCACTCCCTCCCGGCCCCGCCCTCCCCCTCGCCGAACGCGGCCAACAGACACCACTCCAGCAAGCAGTCCTCAGCCCCCTCGACAAACCCCACCAATGGCAACTGCGCGTAGACGTCACCAACCGCATCTACTTCGACCACGACCACGATCACGTACCCGGCATCCTCCTCCTCGAGGCAGCCGCCCAAGCCGCCCAAGCCGAGTCAAACGCCGCCTCGACCCTCCCCACCAGCTTCAACGCACACTTCCACCGATACGTCGAACTCGACACCCCATGCCACATCGCATCCCACCCCGAACACCGAAGACAACCCGGCCAAACCAGCACCCTCATCACCGGTCACCAAAACAACCAACACACCTTCACCATCCACACCACCACCACGCAACACACCTGATCACACCGGCCCCACACTCCAGAAGAAGACGCCAAACCCGCCCCCGCCGAAGAACCCACGCTCGAGGCAAAGAACGGCGCCGCACTCGCCCTCGAGTGCGGCGCCGTTCCTCATCCGGCAGAACCAGCTCGAACCTCGGCCGCCCAGTACGCGCCACAGGCCGAGCTCATACGTCTGAATGGAACGCCTGACTGGGAAGACTAGGAACCGGACGGGGCTGAGGCAGGTGCGACAGTGCTGTAGAAGACCGAACGTCCCTGCTTGGACCGCTCCAGCAGGCCCTGAGCGACCCCTTGCTCCAGGGAGTTGCGCACCACTGCCACCTGGACCGCGCGCTCAGGGTGCGCCTCGGTGAGTGAGGCCGCTACTTCTGCCGCGGACCTGGGCTCGCTCTGTCCCTTCAAGTGGTCCGTGGTCAGCTCCAGCCACGTCGGCTCCCCCGCTTTCTTCGGCGTCACAGCCTTCTTGGGCCGCAAAGCCTTCTCGGATGCCTTGGGCCCAGTGGCGGCAGCCGTCTTCCCCGCTGCCTTCCTGCTGTTGGAACCTCGGGCCGCGGGAACTGCGGCCCCCTTGCGACCCTTGCCCTGCTTCGCTGCCTGCTTGGGCGTACCGCCGAGCACTTCCTGCATCTTCGTCAGGACGTGCTCGCTGTCCTCCAGGCGGACAAGCTCATCCTGCAACCGTGCGAGTTCGGCGCGCACACGCTCCTGCTCGTCGCGGTTCGCGGACAGGTCGTCAGCGACCCTCTGGGAATAGTCTGCGGTGATACTCGGACCGGGAAGGGTTTCAGACATGTAATCCTCGGCTCTCGACGTGGGGGGTGTGTCAGCGACGATGGTACTCACATGAATCCAGCCAACTCACCTACTCGCCTGGCGAAAAGACGCCGACCTGACATCACTCCCGACCGGCTCCAGGTGAGTGATGTGTTCGTCGGCGTGGATGCGCCCGGTTACCAGCCACCGGTGGACGGCTGCCGTGAGGTCTCTCCCCCCGCATCGCACGACGAGCGATATCGGCTGCCGCGAACCCGCCTGTGGCGGCCGATCCGTAAGAACGTTCCCCCGGTGTGGTCGGCGCGCTGGACAACGCTGCGGCGGATGCCGGGCCCCGGCCCGAACTCGATCGTCGAGTCGGTACCACTTCTTGATGTCGCGTTTGGTGGGGCCGACCTGTTTGAGTTGGTCGGCTAAGAGTTGTCCCGCAAGATGAGCGCTCGCGACTACGTCGGTCATCTCTCCACCGTCTCTGCCTATCTCGCCTTTTCGGCAGCGGAGCGAGAGCAGTTGTTCAGCCGGATCACGCAGGTGCTGCCGGGCCGAGTCGACATGACCGCCGACATCACCGTCCATCTCGCGCGTCGGCATCACCAGAATTGATCACGGCGCCTCACCGTGTCAGTCCGCCGGCCCCGGGCTGGTTCCGGGAGAGCTGACAGCACTATCCGGCTCGTGACAGCGACCTGGCCGTCCTTCCAGATCTCTCGCTGGTCGGTGGAGAACAGCTGGATGTGACCCCACAGGCATGCGTCGCCGCTCCGGCGACACGGCCTCGAAACCCCCGCCCCGGGCCGTTGCGCCCGCCCATCCGGACCCCGCCCGCCTTGAGTTCGGCCGGGACGCGACTGACGCGTTCCGTGCTCCGGGGTTCGCGCGCCCTCAGTACCGGCAGGCGGCCATAGCCGCGAGCAGGGCGAGGGCGACGGCTGCTGTTGCTGCCAGGAGGAGGCGTCCGTGGGCTCTGACGGAGCCCCTCCTGCGGGCCTCCACCTGGCCCCCGGGAGGCACGCCGGGGTGTTTGAGGGCGTAGTGCTCGATCTGCTGGTGCTGACCCTCGGGCTCGCTTCGCCAGGGCGTCTTGAAGCTGCATTCGCCGCACCAGTAGCGGTGGGTGGCCATGTCGACTCCTTGCCTCGCGCCGGTGTGCCTGCCCACGGGCTGCCGACCCCGACGGTGACCTTGGTCATGTCGGCTGTACAGGTCAGGGATCCGGCCATCTGTGACCGGTGGCCGCGGGTAGGCTCACCGCCGTTCGTACTGGCGGGTAGGGAGATGCTCGGTGGCAGATGGCCTTGGCACGTTGCTACGCAGGCTGCGCGAGGAGGCCGGCTTTACGCAGGAGCAGATGGCCGAACGGTCGGGGATCAGCGTGCGCACCATTCGCCGGCTGGAGAGCGGCGGGTCCACCAACCACCGGATGGGCACGGTGCATCTGCTCGCGGACGCGCTCGGCCTCGGGGAGAAGGACCGCCGGCGCCTGGCGGCGACCCTCGCCGGAGCGCGTGACGTCCCGCCTGTCCGGTCCGGTGCCGAAACGGAGCCCCGAGCCGGGGCCGGTCCGGAGCGAACCGGGCTTTCGGCCTCTGCCATCGGCGCTCGCCGGCCCGGTCGGGAGTCGCCCGCACCCGTGCATGTCTCTCCCGAACCGTCGCCCGCCCCCATGGCCGTCCCCCTCACACCGTCGTCCGTCCCCGACGCGCTCGCCGACACCGCGCGGGAACTGGCGACGGAGGTCCGGCGCCGCTGGCGGCGCGAGGAGGCCCAACGCCGGGTCCACGACCCCTACCCCCTCCCCGTCCGGTGGAAGCCGACGCCTGCCGCCCTGACCGACAGCGCGGAGAACATCCAGCGTCTCGGCCCGGGCGAGGCACCGCGCGAGATGGATCTCGGCGGCGACCTGCGGAGCGTGGCCGACGTCTACCTCAGGATTCCCTCCGGACGCATGACGATCCTGGGCCGGGCGGGATCGGGCAAGTCCGTCCTCACGATCAGACTCGCCCTGGATCTCCTGGAAGCCCCTACCCCGGGCGGCCGCGTGCCGGTCATCTGCAGCATCGGTGGCTGGGACCCGTCGACCACCGCCCTACGGGACTGGCTGATCGGCCGGCTGCTGCGTGATCACCCTCATCTGGCGCGCCGCGGCGCCGGGGGTGCCGACCTGGCCGTCGCGCTGGTCGACGCCGACCTCGTCCTCCCGATCCTGGACGGGTTCGACGAGATCGCCGAAGGCATGCGGCGCGAAGCGCTGGACGCGCTCAACACGACCGTCACGCCGCTCGTCCTCACCAGCCGACGCGACGAATACGCCGAAGCGGTCCGGGCGGCGCACACACCGCTCGTCTGGGCCGGGGGCATCGAGCTCGCCGACCTCGCCTTCGACGACCTCGCCGACTACCTGCCGCGTACGACCCGCATCGCCCCGCCCGACGGGAGCGGCGACGGAACCGGCACACCCGGGGCGACGTGGGACGCGGTCCTCGCTGCGCTCCGCACGCGGAAGGCCCCGGCTGCCGCGGCCCTCGCCACGGTGCTGACCACCCCGCTCATGGTCGTCCTCGCCCGCACCCTGTACAGCGAGACGCCCCGACGGGATCCCGCCGAACTCCTCGACACCGCCCGGTTCCCTTCGGTGAGGAGTCTGGAAGAACATCTGCTGGCAGGATTCGTGCCCGCCGTCTACCGGCGCCACGTTCCGGAACGGGATGCCGTCGGCCGGCAGCCGAAAACGCCGTACGCGGACCCCGCACGTGCCGAGCGCTGGCTCGGCCACCTCGCCCATCACCTGGTCCGTCCCGACCGGGAACAGCAGGATCTGGCGTGGTGGCAGCTGGGTGACTCGCTGTCCCGCTCGACCCGGACCCTGGCCGTCGTCCTGGCCACCGCTCTGAACGTTGCCCTGGCCGTCTGTCTGATCGGCCTGCTGCTCACCCCTCTCGGATTCGGCGAACTCCTCCTGCAAGGCTCTCTCGTGGGGCCCGCGGCGGGGCTGGCCTTCGGCTCCGTTTACGTGATGGCGGACAGGTCCGGTGGCGGCACAGCCTTCGTTCCGGTCCGTGTCCGGCTGGGGCCGCGCTCCACGCGCGGCGGTCTCGGCCGCCGCCCCCTGCGCGCCTTCGCGGTTCGGTTCGGGCACGGCCTGTTCGGCGGGGCCGTCACGGGGATCGGATGCGCGTGTGCGCTCACCGTCGGGCGCGAGCCGGCGGGGGCGTCGTTGACCGACCCGCGCCTCGTCGAAGCCACTCTGATCAACATGCTGGTACTCGGGCTGATCTTCGGCTCGGCCGCCGGCCTCGTCCTCGTGCTCATGACCGCGCTCGAAGCACCCGTCGACGTCACCGCCGCGGCCACGCCGGTCAGCCTGCTGCTCGCGAACCGTGCGACGGTGGGCCGACAGTTCCTCATCCTGGCCCCGATGTTCACCCTGACCATCGCCTTCGGCGGGCACCTGGTCGTCCTGGCGCTCCAGGGCTCGATGGGGCGGCTGAACTGGGGGCTGGAGGAGGGCCTGTTCATCGGAACGGTCGGCGGCATCGGCGGCACGGCCTCCTATGTGCTCGCCTTCACCGCCTGGGGGCAGTGGCTCCTGCTCGCACGTGTCTGGCTGCCCCTGACCGGCCGGCTCCCCTGGAGCCCCGCCGCCTTCCTGGACGACGCCTACCGTCGAGGCGTGCTGCGCCAGACCGGCGCCGTGTACCAGTTCCGCCACGTCCGACTGCAGCACCACCTCGGAAACCTGTACCGCCGGCAGCACCCCGACTTCGCACCGGCCGCCTTTCCGCCTGCCTCGACCCGCGCCTCCTGATCCGCGTGTACGACACCGGCACGCGGCGGGGGTGGCGCGGTCAGCGGGCGTGCCCGGGCGACCGGTCACCGATGGCCGGTGGTGTGGCCTGTCGGCCGGACGGTACCGGGCGACAGCATGCGGAGGGCGGCTCGCGGCATCCCAGCTCGTCGCGGTCCTCCCGACGAGGGGTCCCGAAGACACGCGGGTGCCTGAAGACGTGCGGGTGCCTGAATACGTGCGGGTGCTCGCAGTCACACAGGTGCGCGGCTCTACCGACTTCGCCCGCACCCTCGCCGTCACCACGAAGCAGCTCTCCAAGAAGCAAAGGAGTTCGGTGTGGCACCGCACAACCCCAGCCGCCGCCACATTCTCAGGGGCGCCGGCGGTCTCACTGCGGCACTCGCCCTCGGATCGGCCGGAGCCCTCGCCGCGGCCGGTCCGGCATCGGCCGTCGGACCGGGCGACCTGACCATCGCCTGGTCCGACGAGACCGACCCGCGCATGTTCCGCTACCGCTTCACGACTCCCGCGGTCACCGGGACCCCCGGCGTCAACGTGCTCCTCCCGGAGGATTACGGGACTGGGAACCGCCGGTATCCGGTGCTCTATCTCTTCCACGGCGGGGGCGGCGGCGACGCGACCACCTTCGACCGGCTCGGCGTCCGCGACTGGGCAGCGGGGCTGCCGCTGATCGTGGTGATGCCGGACGGCGGCGTCGCGGGCTGGTACTCGAACCCCGTCGGCTCCCATGTCGGTCCGCGCAACTGGGAGAGCTTCCACGTCGGACAGCTGATCCCCTGGGTCGACGCCGCGTTCCGCACCCATGCCGGGGCCGACGGGCGGGCGGTCTCCGGCTTCTCCATGGGCGGGTTCGGCGCCCTCAAGTACGCGGCCAAGTACCCCGGCCTCTTCTCCTCGGTCAGCTCGCACTCGGGCCCGGCCGACCTGAGACGTGACAGCGGCATCGTCGGCCACTGGGCCAACCTCTCGTCGGCGGCCACCGAACTCGGCGGCGCCACGGTCTACGGGGCGCCGCTCTGGAACGAGAGCCGGGTGAGCGCCGACAACCCGGTGGAGCACGTGGAGAGCTACCGCGGCAAGCGCGTGTTCCTCGTCGTCGGGACGAACGGCGACGCCGTCCCGTGGTTCAGTGCGGTTCAGGAGCAGCACGTCAGGAACGGGCACCGCGGTCTCCGGTCGCTGATGAACGGCGCCGGCATCCCGCACATGGCGTACGAGGAACCGGGCGGCCACGTGTTGCGCCACCCACGCGTCCGGCAGGACCTGGCAGGCGTCGCGGCCCATCTGCGTCCGGCCACCTGACGTCCCGACCGACCAACCTGACGATGGCTCCGGCCACCTGACGGCCCTTCCCACCATCTGACGCCCCCTCCCCCGCCCGTTTCCTACCCGATCAGGAGTTCCCGCCATGTCCCTGAAAACCGCCCGACTGCCTCTCGTCCTCGGTCTGGCCGCGGCCCTGTCCGCGATGCCCTTGGCCGCTCACGCCGCTCCCGACGCCGACCACACGGCCACCGCCGCCGCGCTGCGGACGTTCAACCTCGCGGGCGGGCCCGGTGCCGGCATCCACGCGGGCGACGGTTCCACCGCGTGGAGCCTGTCCTCCGGCACCGCGACCCTCAACGCCCAGGACCCGCTGGGGCCCGACGAGCGTTTCCGCATCGGCAGCCAGAGCAAGACGTTCACCGCAGCCACAGTGCTCACGCTCGTGGACGAAGGCCGCCTCAAGCTCGACGACCCGATCGAGAGCCACCTGCCCGGTGTCGTCTCGGTCAACGGCTACGACGGCACCCGTATCACCGTGCGCCAACTGCTCCGGCACTTCAGCGGCATCCCCCAGGCCAACACCGTCAACGCCCCCGCGCAGCAGTCCGGGGGCGGCTACTCGCTGGCCTCACTGGTGCAGTACGGCCTCGACGGGGCACCGCCGGCCGCCGAGCCCGGGGCGAGGTTCATCTACTCCAACACCAACTACGAGATCCTCGGCATGCTGATCGAACGGCTCACCGGGCAGCGCGTCGAAGAGGCCGTCATGCGGCGCGTGGTCGAGCCGCTGAAGCTGCCGAACACGAGCTTCCCCGCGCCGGGCGACCGTTCGCTCCCGGGCCCGCGCATCAACGGCTACGCGGGGGTCCGGTTCATCGGCACCGTGTTCATCGGCACCGAGGTCACGACGGCGCACGAGCCGAGTCGCTTCTACGCCTCCGGCGCGATGATCTCGACCATGCGCGACGTCGCCGCGTTCTACCGGGCGCTCGTCGGCGGGCGTGTGGTGTCGGCGGAAAGTACGGCGGAGATGAAGCGCGGTGTTCCGATGGAGCCGGGCTCGCCGTCCAAGGCGGGGCTGGGCCTCGTCGAAGCCCCCCTGTCCTCCTGCGCCGGCACGTTCTGGACCTACAACGGCGGGGTTCCGGGCTACTTCACCCTCACCGGCGTGACGGAGGACGGCCGCTACGCGTCCACGGTCACCAACGCCCAGATGGGCCTGTCCAACCAGCCGGTGAACCAGGGGTACGGCGCACTCCAGGCGGCGCTCTGCGAGGGCAGCGGAACCTGACCGTTTCAGCAGGTCGGAGCCGCGTGAGTCCGCCCCTGCCTCCATCGGGGGGAGGGGGAGGGGGGCTCATACCTCCCCCTCCCCCCGACGCAGCGGAAGGACGGCGGGACACTGGCCGAGCAACACACGTTCGGGCGAACCTGTGCCAGGGAGCGCCGTAATGCACAGAGGCCGGCAGCAACTCGGACGCGGCATGATCGAACGATGCTGGTCGAACTGGTGAAGGTCGCCAAGTCTTCCTCGAGCCCCGGGCCGGCCCAGGTCCAGACCCAGTTCGGAGAAGCAGCGGTCCGCTGGTGCGGTGAGCCTGCGAAGGCATGCCCAGCTTTGGTCGTAATGCTCTGTTTCCCCCGGCCGGAGCACCCATCGGCAGCGGGCCGGAGCCTTCCCGCGAATACGGACCCGCGAACCGGAGACGGCCCCGGCCCCGGCCGCCGCTCGGGCCGGGGCACCGTCCCCGGGTGCCCTGCGACAGTGGCGCGGTGGCCCGAAGGGCGGGCCACGAGGCAGGCGGCGCTCCGTGTCAGGCTCTGGAGGGCCGCCGGCCCCGTGAGCCGTCGGCCGCCAGCGGAAGACTGCTCAGAGACAGCTCGCTCGGCGCCGGCAGCGCTCCGTGTGCCGCCTCGGCGCGGAACGCCTGGAGCAAGTACGCCACCAGGCGCCGGGACGCCGCTCGGTCGCCCGGCAGTGCGGTGACCAGAGCGCAGTGGGACAACAAGGCCACGGCCAGGTCGGAGGGGTGGAAGTCGGTCCGCAGCGCGCCCGCCGCCTGAGCCCTGCGGACCAGGGTCACGAAGTCCCGCTCGGACTCGTTCCATACGCGTGCGTGTTCTCGCGTGCTGTCGGGAAAGGCCGCGACGAACGCGGCCGAGAAGCCCCGTTCCTCCCGTTGCAGTTCGCAGACCGTCTCGACCAGCCGTTGGAAGCCCTCCCACGGATCGGAGTCGGCCAGCGCCTCGCCGAGCGCCCGAGCACAGGCGTCCATCTGGTGCTCGAACGCGGCCCGCACCAGGGCGTCCCTCGTCGGGAAGCGCCGGTACAGCGTCGCCACGCCGACTCCCGCCCGTCGGGCCACGGTCGCCATCGGCGCGTCGATGCCGTGCTCGGCGAAGACGAGACGGGCAGCCGCGAGGATGCGCCGCCGGTTGCGCCGGGCGTCCGCCCGCAGACAGTCCTGCCCCGCGATCCGAGATGATTCCCCCACCGCTGTCTCTCACCTCCGGTCAAGTGGACGATCTCGTCCGTTTGCCAGCCTACGCTCGGTGCCACGATCCCCCGCACAGCCCCTGGTGGCGAAGGTGAGAACCCGACGATGGACGACCGCACGATGAAAGCCGTACTGTTCGACCGCTTCGGCGGTCCCGAGGTGCTGTATGTGGGCCGGGTGCCACGTCCCGAACCGGCGCCCGGCGAGGTCCTTGTGCGTGTGCGCGCGTTCAGTGTGAACGGCGGCGAACTGTCGGCCCGTTCCGGTCGGGCCCGTCTCATCACCGGCCGGAAGTTCCCGCTGCGCATCGGGCTGGACTTCACCGGCGAGATCGCCGCGCTCGGCACCGGCGCGACCGGCGTAGCCGTCGGCGACCAGGTGTGGGGCGTCCTGGGCCGCAGTTCCGGATTCGGCAGCGCCGCCGAGTACGTGACGGTGCGGCCCCAGCGGCTCGGCCGGGTCCCGGACGGACTGGACCTCGTGGCCGCCGCCGCCCTGCCCGTGGCCACCACGGCCATCACCGCCCTCCGCGACAAGGCCGCGCTGCGCCCCGGCGAACAGCTGCTCGTACGGGGCGCGGCGGGCGGGGTCGGCAATGCCGCCGTCCAGCTCGGACGGGCGTACGGCGCCGAGGTCACGGGCCTGGCACGCGCCGCCAACCTCGACTTCGTCCGTACGCTCGGTGCCCACCACGCCGTCGACCACCGGACCGTGTCCGCTGCGGAACCGGGACGGTTCGACGTGGTCCTCGACACGGCCGGCACGGACCTGCGTACCGTTCGGCGGATGGTGAAGCCGGGCGGACGCATGGTCACCATCGCCCTCGACCTGACGCGACCCGCCGCCTCGCTGGGCTACATCGCGGCCAGCGCCGTGCACGGACGCGGCCGGGTGCGCTTCTTCAGCGGCAACCCCGCGCGTGCGCTCTTCGACGACCTCGCTCTCCAGGTGGCGGAGGGAAAGCTGCGGCCGTCGGTGGACGCGGTCTTCCCGCTGGAAGAGACAGCGGCGGCACACCGGGCGCTGGAGGCCGGCGGTGTGCGGGGCAAGTACGTGGTCAGGGTCGACTGAGGGCTGTCCCGCATTCCCTGGCGGGCGCACGACGACAGCTGAGCGGCGGCAGCTCCAGGCAGTGGGTGGCATCGTCGCCCGATCCCGGCGGGCGCCAGTCCAGCCGGTACGCGTGGGCCCGGGCGCCGGCCCGTGCGAACTCCTCCCCGAGGGCGGTCAGTGGCTCCGCGTACAAGCGGTGGGTCCGGCCGGCCGGGTCGCCGTCATCCGCGGGCCGGCCGGAGTGTTCGCCGTCGCGTTCGTCGGGGAAGGCGGCCATGTCGTCCGCGTTTGTAGCCGTACCCGAGGTCCACGCCGCGCCGGGGGCGTGGACGGCGAGCCGTTCGAGGAAGGTCCGGCCCAGCGAGGCCGCCTCCGCCCGGGGGCGGCCGGCGGCCGACCCCGGTGGGGGGGCGGGTGAACGCCGGTCGCTGCGGGAAACCGCCCCCGGGCCGGCGGTCGGGCGCCGGCCCGGGGGGACGTCCCTCGCGGGTCGTTTCACCGCGGGGGACGGTTCAGGGGAAGGAGACCAGGGTGGACGGCACGGTCGTGGTGCCGGCCGGGACCGTGGAGGCTCCGGTGTTGTTGATGACGTGGTTGTAGTGGCCCATTCCGCCGAGCGACACCACCAGCAGGCTGTGGAACTTGACGCCCGGTTTCACCGGGGCCTTGAAGCCGTGGTCCTGGCGGATGGTCGGATCGACGTTGTAGTTGCAGTAGCTGCCCATCGCCCAGCCCTCGTGGACGTCGACCGAGTCGTCGACCCGGTAGGCGGCGTAGCCCTGGGTGTCGCCGTTCTGGATGGCTGCCTGGTCGGGTGCGTCGTACGCCTTCTCGTTCTGGTAGAAGATCGTGCGGCCGCGCTCGCCGTACCACTCGACGTCGTACTTGTTGAAGTGCTCCACGAACAGGCCGGTGGCGAGCACGTCGTCGCCGTACACCCGGACTCCGTAGTCGGCGCGGTTGGTCTCCCAGCCGACGCCCTCGCCGTGGTCGGCGCGCCACACCCAGGTGTGGTCGATGATCACGTCGTCGCTGTGGACGGCGATGGAGGTGGTGGCCTTGCCGGCGCCCGCACCGCCGATGCGGACGTACACGTCCTGGACGGTGGTGGGGTTGGCGGCGTGGTCCGCGGAGGAGTTCGGCGCGCCGACCTCCAGCAGGGTCGGGGAGTTGACCGTACCGGCGTCGATCAGGAAGCCGGCGAGCTTCACGCCGTCGACGTCGGCGACCTTCATCGCGGTCACCCCGTTGTCCGGGATGATCGTCGCGAGACCCAGGCCGAGGACGACCGTGTCCGCGCGGTCGACGTTGATGGTCTGGTCGACGTGGTAGATGCCCGGGGTGAAGAGCAGGTTGAGACCCTGCGACAGCGCCTGGTTGATGGTGGCCGCCGTCGCGCCCTCCTTGACCACGTAGAACCGGTCCAGGCCGATCGAGGTGCCCTGCGGGGTGCCGTTCCAGGAGACGCCGCGGGCGTTGGTGCGCTTCTCGGGCACGAAGACCTTGTACGTGTTGCCGTCCAGGTACAGGAACGGCTTCTCACGGGAGATCGGAGTGGTTTCCAGGGTGGTGTAGCGGGGCTCGGGGAACGCGTTGGCGGGTGCGCCTTCGACTCCCGAGAACGTCTGGTTCCAGACGGAGTTGGACCAGCCGCCGATCGAGCTGTCGCGGGTGTACCACTGCTGCTGCGAGTAGTTGCCGATCTCGCCGTCCACCTTGGAGTCAGCGATGTAGCCGCCGCTGGCCCAGCCGTAACCGCTCGGGGCCAGGTTGAGGCCGCCCTTGACGTGCATACGACGGAAGGAGGCCGCCTGCGAGACGGCCCAGCGGTTGGTGCCGCTGACCGGGTTCAGAGCCAGGTTCTCGGCCGAACGCCAGAAGTTCTGCGTCGCGTTGCCGTTGAACCAGCCCGCGTCGACGGTCACGTCACCGTTGATCGTGGTGTCGTCGGGCTTGAGGCCGAGGCCGGAGATCGAGGTGTAGAAGCCGATCTCCGCGTTGAGGTTGTTGTAGGTGCCGGGCTTGAAGAGGAACTGGTGACGGCCGTTGCCGAAGTGCGCCGCCTCCTGCTCGTCGAAGACCTGGTCCAGTTTGGCCTGGATGTTGGGCGTGGAGGGGTCGAAGACGTGCACGTTCGGGCCGAGGTCGCCGCCGCCGGGCAGCTGCGGGCCGTCGGTCCCGCCGGACTCGCCGTAGACCTTGAACTCCCAGAGGGAGAAGCCGTACTGGGTGCCGCGTTCGGTACCGTTCACTCGGACATAGCGGGCTTCACCACTGATGTCCAGGGTGTCGGTGCCGCCGTCGCCGTCGGTGGTCCGGTAGGCGGTCGACCAGTCGGAGCCGTTGGCCGACAGCTCGACGCGGTATGCCTTGCCGTAGGCCGCCTCCCAGTCCAGGACCACCTGGCTCAGCTTCGTGGTCGCGCCGAGGTCGACGCGTATCCACTGCGGGTCGGAAGCGGCACTGGACCAACGGGTGGTCGGGTTCCCGTCGACGGCCGCGGTGGCCGGAGTGCCGTAGTTCTCCTCGCTGGACGCGGTGACCGGCTTGCCCTGGGACAGCAGCACCGGTGCGGCCTCGGCCCTCGCGGCGGGAACGAAGGCGAGAAGGGTGGCGGCCAGAGCGGTGGCCATCGCGGCGACGATGCCGCGGGACACCGGCGCCGGTTGACGGCCGGGTCCGCGGGGCAGCGGTGCCGCTGGGGGAATGCCGACTGCGGGCATGCGGGGGCTCCTCGAGAACGAGTGGAGATACGGGAGAGCGCTCTCTCGTACCTTGCCCGCCACCCCGGGCACGGTCAAGGATCCAGACACGGTCTTTTCTTCCATCTTTTATTAAGTCCGTGCCGCAGCAGTGGAGTTGGCGGCCAGCCGTCCGACGCGGAGCGCGGAGACCGGTTCGCCGGCGGAACAGCACCTGACGCCTTTGGGCTCGAAACTCCTCACGGCCGGCTTCGCGTACGGAAAAGCCCTGCTCCGGGGGGCGGGCCTTCCGGACGGACCACGCCCGCACGGACGCCCGACCCGGCAAGGCTCCGGCCCCTGGCGTCAAGTGGTGTGCGGACTCCACAAGTTCTTCGGTCGGAAGCGTTGACGAAACAATCCGTTCGGCTCTAACTTCATCGCGTCGTACTTCGTACGTCATATATGAGACGCGATACGCGAGATGTGAGAGCCCGTCACCCATGACCTTCGCCCCTGCCCCGATCCCGTCCCGGACCCAGTACGTGCTGGAGGCCATCAAGCACGCCATCCTCACCGCTCAGCTGAGACCGGGACAGGCGCTGGTGGAGACGGAACTCGCCGCGCAGTTCGGGGTGTCGAAGACTCCCGTCCGCGAGGCGCTGAAGACGCTCGCGGGCACGGGACTCGTGGTGATGAGCCAGTACAAGGGCGTCACCGTGCGGCTCGTCGACGCGACCATGGCCAGGGAGGTGTACGACGTGCGCCTCCTGCTGGAACCGGAGGCGCTGCGCCGCTCCATCACCCGGGGGGCCTCGCTGGACGCGGCCCAGGAAGCCCTGGAGCGGGCCGACTCGGCGGTCGACCCGGCCGACAGGTCGCTGGCCAACCGGGACTTCCACCGGGCCCTGTACCTGCCCTGCGGCAATCCCCTGCTCTCCCGGATGCTCGACGAGGTCCGTGACCAGGCGGCGCTCGTGTCGACCGTGGCCTGGTCGGCGGTCCCGTCCTGGGAGCGCGAGGCGGCCGAGCACCGCGAGATCCTGCGGCTCGCCGTCGCCGACGACGCGGAGGCCGCCGCCGGGGCTCTGCACCACCACATCGCGTCGTTCGTACGCCGCGCCTTCCCCGACGACGAAGACGGGGGTGGCACCGCGTGAACCACTCGCCGGCCACGCACCAGCAGCACCTCGACGAAAGGCCAGTCCGCATGGACAACTCTCCGCTCAAGGCGGCCCTCGCAGACGTTGTGGCGATCCCGGTGACGCCGTTCGCCGAGGACGGCAGCATCGACACCGCGGTCCACCGCGCGCTGATGCGCAGGCTGCTCGACGGCGGGGTCCGCGTCGTCACCCCGAACGGCAACACCGGGGAGTTCTACGCGCTCACTCCCGACGAGCGCCGCCTCGTCACCGAGCTGACGGTCGAGGAGGCCGCGGGCCGCGCCACCGTCCTGGTGGGTGTCGGCCACGACGTGCCGACCGCGGTGGCCGCCGCCGAGCACGCGGCCGGGGCCGGTGCCGCGATGGTGATGGTGCACCAGCCGGTGCACCCCTACGTCGCCCAGGAGGGCTGGGTCGACTACCACCGGTCGATCGCCGAGGCCGTGCCGGAGCTCGGCGTCGTCCCCTACATCCGCAGCCCGCGGCTGGCCGGCGCACGGCTCGCCGAACTCGCCGACGCCTGCCCCAACGTCATCGGGGTGAAGTACGCGGTCCCCGACGCGGCCCGCTTCGGGGCCTTCGCCCGGGACGCCGGGCTGGAGCGGTTCGTCTGGGTCGCCGGCCTCGCCGAGCTGTACGCCCCCTCCTACTTCGCCTCCGGTGCCACCGGCTTCACCTCCGGGCTGGTCAACGTGGCCCCGGCGGTCTCCCTCGACATGCTGGAGGCGCTGCGCGCCGGCGACTACGTGGCGGCGATGAAGGTCTGGGAGCGCATCCGCCGCTTCGAGGAACTGCGCGCGGAGGAGCAGTCCGCCGACAACGTCACCGTCGTGAAGGAGGCCCTGTCCGCACTGGGCCTCTGCCGCCGCGAGGTACGCGCGCCGAGCCGCGTCCTGCCCGAGGCCCGGCGTGCCGAGGTCGCCGGGCTGATAGCCGAGTGGTCGCTGTGACCGGGGCGTCCGCCCGGGAACCGGGAACCGGCCGCATCGCGCCCGAGGAACTGCGCAGCCACCAGTGGTTCGGCACCGACGGACTGCGCTCCTTCAGCCACCGGGCCCGCACCCGTCAGCTCGGCTACCTCCCCGAGGAGCACCTCGGCAAGCCGGTCATCGCCGTGCTCAACACCTGGTCGGACATCAATCCCTGCCACAGCCATCTGCGCGACCGCGCGCAGGCGGTCAAGCGGGGAGTCTGGCAGGCGGGAGGGTTCCCGCTGGAGTTCCCGGTCTCCACGCTCTCGGAGACCTTCCAGAAGCCGACGCCGATGCTCTACCGCAACCTGCTGGCGATGGAGACCGAGGAGCTGCTGCGCTCCTACCCCGTGGACGGGGCAGTGCTGCTGGGCGGCTGCGACAAGTCGACGCCGGCGCTGCTGATGGGCGCCGCCTCCGTGGACCTGCCCACCGTCTTCGTGCCCGCCGGGCCGATGCTGCCGGGGCACTGGCGCAACGAGGTCCTCGGCTCCGGCACGGACATGTGGAAGTACTGGGACGAGCGGCGGGCCGGGACCATCGGCGACTGCGAGATGAGCGAGCTGGAGAACGGCCTCGCGCGCTCCCCCGGCCACTGCATGACGATGGGTACCGCCTCCACCCTGACGGCCGCCGCCGAGGTGCTCGGCGTCACACTGCCGGGCGCGTCGTCCATACCGGCCGTCGACTCGGGTCACGAGCGGATGGCCGCCGCGTCGGGGCTGCGGATCGTCGAACTCGTCATGCGGCAGGTGACGTTGTCGCAGATCCTGACGCCGGAGGCGTACGAGGACGCCGTCGCCACGGTCCTCGCGCTCGGCGGGTCCACCAACGCCGTGATCCACCTGATCGCCATGGCCGGCCGGTCCGGTGTGAAGCTCACGCTGGACGACTTCGACCGGATCGCGCGTACGGTGCCCGTCCTGGCCGATCTCCGTCCCGGCGGACGGTACCTGATGGAGGACTTCCACTTCGCCGGCGGTCTGCCCGGCTTCCTGGGGCGGCTCGGGGACGTACTGCACCTGGACCGGCCCACGGTCGCGCACGCCACCCTGCGCGAACAGCTCGACGGGGCGCCCGTCCACAACAGCGAGGTCATCCGCGAGCGCGCCGATCCGCTGGCCGAGGAGGGCGGGGTGGCGGTGCTGCGCGGCAACCTCTGCCCCGACGGGGCCGTCATCAAGCACATCGCCGCCGAGCCGCACCTGCTGCGCCACACCGGGCCCGCCGTCGTCTTCGACGACTACCGGGAACTCCAGCGCACGATCAACGACCCGGCCCTGGCCCTCACTCCGGACCATGTGCTCGTGCTGCGCAACGCCGGTCCGCAGGGCGGCCCCGGTATGCCCGAGTACGGCATGCTGCCGATCCCGGACTACCTGCTGAAGCAAGGTGTGCGGGACATGGTGCGGATATCCGACGCGCGCATGAGCGGCACCAGTTACGGGGCCTGCGTCCTGCACATCGCCCCCGAGTCCTATGTCGGCGGGCCGCTCGCCCTGGTCCGCACCGGCGACCTGATCACCCTGGACGTCGAGGCCCGGCTCCTGCGGCTCGATGTCGACGACGAGGAACTGGAGCGGCGCAGGGCCGCCTGGTCCCCGCCGCCCGCCCGCTACGGGCGCGGCTACGGGGCGCTGTACCAGGACCAGATCACCCAGGCCGACACCGGCTGCGACTTCACGTTCCTGGCCCGGCGGGGAGAAGTGCCCGACCCGTACGCGGGGTGAACCGGGCCCCGTGACCGTACGCGGGAGAACCACGGCCGGAGACCGTACGCGGGAGACCCGGGAGCCGTGGCCGTACGCGGACGGAGCCGGGCGGAGAAACCCGTGTGTCCCGCTCCCCCGGGGCCCTTCCGGCCCTTCGTAGCAAGCGCTTTCACAGGCAGTGGCCCCAGCGGGCCCCGCAGGTTCAGCGCATCCAGCACCTCCCAGAGATCGGAGACGCGTCATGGCCCAATCCGCAGCCGTGGCCACACCGCCGCCCAAGGCACCCCGGCGCCGCTCGGCACGCCCCCGCCGCCTGCCGTATCTGCTGATCGCGCCCGCGGGCCTGCTGATGCTGGGCTTCATCGCCTACCCGGTGATCAGCGTCTTCTACTACAGCCTGCAGAACTACAACGTCACCAAGCCGTGGCGGAACGGCTTCGCGGGGCTCGACAACTTCCGGCGGATCTTCACCGACGACGACCAGTTCTGGCCGGCGCTCGGGTTCAGCGCCCAGTGGGTCTTCACCCAGGTCACGCTGCAACTCCTCCTCGGGCTGGCGCTCGCCCTGATCGTCAACCAGACCTTCATCGGGCGGGGCATATCACGGGCCATGGTCTTCTCGCCCTGGGCCGTCTCGGGCGTGCTGACCAGCACGATCTGGATCCTGCTCTACAACTCCTCGACCGGCTTCAGCCGGTACCTCGCGGACGCCGGGATCGGGGATTACGGAACGTCGGTGCTCTCGGACACCGGAACCGTCTTCTGGGCGGCCACCGTCACCGAACTCTGGCGCGGCGTCCCCTTCTTCGCGATCCTCATCCTCGCCGACCTCCAGTCCGTCTCCAAGGAGCTGTACGAGGCGGCGTCGGTCGACGGCGCGGGCCGGTTGCGGCAGTTCTTCCACATCACACTCCCCCACCTCCGGGACGCGATCATCCTCGCCACCCTGCTGCGCGGGGTCTGGGAGTTCAACAACGTCGACCTGCTCTACACCCTCACCGGCGGCGGGCCCGCCGGTGTGACCACCACCCTGCCGCTCTACGTGGCCAACACGGGCATCGAGGGCCACGACTTCGGGTACGCCTCCGCGCTCACCACCGTCGCCTTCGTGATCCTGCTCTTCTGCTCGATCGTCTATCTGCGCCTGAGCAAGTTCGGAGGCGACCGCACATGACCGCCGTACTCGCCGAGAAGACCGGGACCGCTCAGCGGTCTGCCGGTCACGGCACTCCGCCGTCCTCCCCGCGCCGCCGTCCCGGACGGGAACGCGCCTTCGACGACGTGCCGCGCTGGCAGATCTACCTGCCGCTCGGCCTCTACCTGCTCTTCACGCTCATCCCGTTCTACTGGATGCTGCTCTTCGCCGTACGGCCCGCCGGTTCCACGTCGCTGGTGCCCTGGCCGATGACCGGAGAGCACTTCTCCAAGGTCTGGAACGAGCGGAGCTTCGCCGTCTTCTTCCAGAACAGCATGATCGTCGGTGTGGCGACGCTCGTCGCCACGACCCTGGTGGCCCTGGCCGGCGGCTACGCCCTCGCCCGGTTCGACTTCAGGATCAAGGGCGTGTTCATGCTCGCCCTGCTCTGCTCGCAGTTCATCCCGGGCGCCCTGATGCTCGTACCGCTCTTCGAGATCTTCCGGAACCTCCAGCTGATCAATTCGCTGGGAAGCGTCGTGATCGCGGAGACGGTTTTCCAACTTCCGCTGTCCATCATCCTGATCAGCGGTTTCATCAAGAATGTCCCGGTGTCCCTGGAGGAGGCCGCCTGGGTCGACGGCTGCTCGCGCTTCACCGCCTTCCGGACCGTCGTCCTGCCGCTCCTGCGCCCCGGGCTGATCGCCGTCGGTTCCTTCGCCTTCGTTCACAGCTGGAACCACTTCCTCTTCGCCCTGATGTTCCTGAGCGAGCAGGACAAGCAGACGATCCCGGTCGGCCTCAACACGCTGATCGGCGCGGACAGCGTCGACCTGGGCGCGCTCGCGGCGGGCGGTGTCATCGCGGCCGTCCCCGTGGTGATCGTCTTCGCCTTCATCCAGAAGTGGCTCATCACGGGCTTCAGCGCCGGCGCGGTGAAGGGATGACGAACATGCCCCTCCCCGCCGCGGACATGACCGCCCCCGTCCCCGTCGTCCTGGCCGGCGCCCGGGGCCACGGCCGGTGGCATCTCGCCAATGTGCGCCGACTGCAGCACCAGGGCCGGGTCAGACTGGCCGGGATCTGCGAGCTGGAGCCGCTGACCGCCGACGAACTCGTCGCCTCCGGCTTCGGAGCCGGTGAGTCGCCCGAGCAGTCCGACGACTTCGCGGCGCTCCTGGACGGCACCGGAGCGCGGGCGGCCATCGTCTGCACCCCCATCCAGACCCACACCGAACTGGCCCTCACCGCCGCCGCCCGCGGTGTCCACCTGCTGCTGGAGAAACCGCCCGCCGCCGCCTGGGCCGACTACGCGCGCATGAGCGAAGGCGTCGAGCGGGCGGGGACCGCCTGCCAGGTCGGGTTCCAGTCCTTCGGATCGCACGCCCTGCCCGCCATCCGCGAGCTCGTGAGCACCGGAGCCATCGGGACCGTCACCGGTGTCGGGGCCGCCGGCGCGTGGGTCCGCGACGAGGCGTACTTCCGGCGGGCGCCCTGGGCCGGGCGGCGCAGGCTCGGCACCACCGACGTGGTCGACGGCGTCCTGACCAATCCGCTGGCGCACGCCGTGGCCACAGCACTGGAACTCGCCTGCCGGGGGCGGTCCGAGCAGGTCGCCTCCATCGAGACGGAACTGTTCCGGGCGCACGCCATCGAGGCGGACGACACCAGCAGCGTCCGTGTCACCACCGCCGACGGGCTGCCCGTCACCGTCGCGGTCACGCTGTGCGCCGAGCGGGCCGGGGAGCCGTACGTCATCGTGCACGGCGAGAGAGGCCGGATCACCTTCTGGTACAAGCAGGACCGCGTCCTGGTGCAGCGCGCCGGACGCGGCCCGGAGGAGACCGTACACGGGCGGACCGATCTCCTGGAGAACCTCCTCGACCACCTGGAGCACGGCACCCCGCTGCTGGTTCCGCCCGCCTCCACGGGCGCGTTCATGCGCGTCGTCGAGGCCGTGCGCAACGCGCCCGAACCGGCCCCCCTGCCCGCCCCCGCCTGGGAGATGCGGCACGAGGGGCCCGGCGGCGGGGCGAGGCGGGTCGTGCCGGGCATCGACTCCCTGGTCGCCGCCGGGGCCGAGTCCCTCCGCCTCTTCTCCGAACTGGGCGCTCCCTGGGCCCGGGCCAGTGAGGGGGCCGCCTCATGACCCGGCGTGCCGCCGACCCGTTCCCCGATCTCCCGGCCGCCCTCTCCTGCGGAGCCGACACCGTCGCGCACTACGGCTACGGGCCCGGGGCGGGCGACCGCCCCCGGCTCCACCCCGTCACCACCCTCGGCGGGATCACGGTCACCGAGGAGCGCCCCGCCGACCACCTCCACCACCTGGGCGTCTCCGTCGCCGTCCCCGACGTGGCCGGGTACAACTTCTGGGGCGGGCGCACCTACGTACGGGGCCGGGGGCCCACCGCACTCGACAACCACGGCGTCCAGCGCCACCTGGCCCGGCCGCACCGCAGCCCGAACGGCTTCACCCAGGAGCTCGCGTGGGAGGCGAACGGCGTGGAACTCCTGCGCGAGCACCGCACGGTGTCGGCCACCCGGACCTCCGGCGCCACCTGGGAGCTCGACTTCTCCTTCGTGCTCTCCAACTCCGGGGACACGGACCTCTCCATCGGCAGCCCCGCGACCAATGGACGCCCGGGCGCCGGGTACGGCGGATTCTTCTGGCGCGCTCCCAAGGAGGCCGTACCGCCTGCCGTGTTCAGCGACGAGCACGAGGGCGAGAGCGCGGTCCACGGTCGCACCGCCGACTGGCTGGCCCTCGCCGGGGACGGCTGGACCCTCGTGTTCGCGGGGGCGACCGAGGAGACCCGGCGCGACCCGTGGTTCGTGCGGACCGCCGAGTACCCGGGGGTCGGCTCCTGCCTCGCGGCGCGGGAGCGGCTGCCCGTGCCCGCCGGGGGCTCTGTCGTGCGCCGGATCATCACCGTCGTCGTGGACGGCAGGCCGGACCGGGAGACCGCCGCCCGGTACGCGCGCCGGGCGGTGGCCCGGTGAGCCGGCCCTGGACCTCCGACCTCGGTGACGGGACGTATCGCAATCCCGTCCTGAACGCCGACTGGTCCGACCCCGACGTCGTCCGTGTCGGAGACGACTACCACCTCACCGCGTCCAGCTTCGGCCGGTCCCCCGGGCTGCCCCTCCTGCACTCCCGCGACCTGGTCAACTGGACCCTCGCCGGGCACGCGCTGGACCGCCTGGAGCCCGCCGCCGATTTCGCCGCCCCCCGCCACGACCGGGGGGTCTGGGCGCCCTCGCTGCGCCACCACGGCGGGCGCTTCTGGATCTTCTGGGGCGACCCCGACCACGGTGTCCAGCAGATCAACGCCCCTGACATCACGGGGCCCTGGTCAGCCCCGCACCTGCTGAAGGCGGGCCGGGGACTCATCGACGCCTGCCCGCTGTGGGACGAGGAGACCGGCGACGCCTACCTGGTGCACGGGTGGGCCAAGTCCCGCTCCGGCATCAAGAACCGCCTCACCGGCCACCGGATGAGCCCCGACGGGCGCGGCCTCCTGGACGAGGGGCGGACGGTGGTGGACGCCGACCGGATACCGGGCTGGTTCACCCTCGAAGGCCCCAAGCTCTACCGCCGCGACGGCTACTTCTGGATCTTCGCCCCGGCCGGCGGTGTGGAGACCGGCTGGCAGGGCGCCTTCCGTTCCCGGAACTTCTTCGGACCGTACGAGGAACGCGTCGTCCTCGCCCAGGGCCGCACCGATGTCAACGGCCCCCACCAGGGCGGCTGGGTGCGGACCCCTGCGGGCGAGGACTGGTTCCTGCACTTCCAGGCGCGGGGAGCGTACGGGCGGGTCGTCCACCTCCAGCCGATGCGCTGGGACGCCGGGGGCTGGCCCGTCATCGGCGACGCGGGTGAACCCGTCTCCCGGCACACCAAACCGGCCGCCCCCGCCCAGCCGACGGCGGCGCCCGCCGTCGACGACGACTTCCCCGGCGGCCGGCCCGGCGAGCAGTGGCAGTGGACGGCCAACCCGCAGCCCGGCTGGACCGCCCCGCACACCGGGGACGGGTTGCGGCTCACCTGCGTGCGGACCGCGGACGAGCACGACCTGCGGCTGCTGCCCAACGTCCTGGTCCAGCGGCTGCCCGCCGAGGAGTTCGACGTCGAGGTGGATCTCGCCCTGGACAGCGGTGAACCGGGCGCCAAGGCCGGACTCGCCGTGCTGGGGGACGCCTTCAGCTGGATAGGTCTCGCGGTGGCGGCGGACGGGACACCGCGGCTCGTCCACCGCTTCGCCGAGGGCGTCGCCGCGCACGAACGGGACGCGGCGGGGTCCCGCGCGTCCCCCGACGGGCGGGTCCGGCTGCGGATCGAGGTCACGGCGGGGGCCCGCTGCCGCTTCTTCGCCGACACCGGCGAGGGGTTCCGGCCCTCGGGCCAGGTCTTCGCGGCCACTCCCTGGCGCTGGGTCGGCGCGCTCCTCGGCCTCTTCGCCACCGCGCCGGCCGGAACGGGACGCGCCGGCTCGGCCCGCTTCTCCACCTTCCGCACCACCGGTCCCCACCCCCCGCAGACGTACACACCCACGGATCCACCCCGCCCCGATCGACAGACAGAGAAGAGCCGACGATGATCATCTCGAAGACACACCGGGCACGCGCCTCCGCCGCGGTCTCCCTCACAGCCGTGCTCGCGCTGACGGCCACCGCGTGCGGCGACGACGGCAGCGGCTCCGGCACGGAGGGCAGCGGAAAGGGCGAGATCACCTTCTGGGACAACAACGGCGGTCCGCGCACAGCCGTCTGGACCGAGATCATCAAGGACTTCGAGAAGCAGAACCCGGACATCACCGTCAAGTACGTGCCGATTCCGATCGCCGACGTGCAGTCCAAGTACGACACCGCGATAGCGGGCGGCGGGCTGCCCGACGTCGGCGGCGTCGGCACGGCCTACCTGGCCAACATGGTCTCCCAGGAAGCCCTGGAACCGGTCAACGACCGGCTGGAGAAGTCCGCGCTGAAGGGCAAGCTCGTCGACTCCATGGTCGAGAGCGTCCGCGCGGCGGCCGGCCGGGGCGACGACATCTACTCCGTACCGACCTCCGCCAACAACGGCGTGCTCTGGTACCGCACCGACCTGTTCGAGCAGGCCGGTCTGGAGGCGCCCGACACCTGGGCGAAGTTCTACACGGCGGCCGAGAAGCTGACCGACGCCAAGAACAACAAGTTCGGCTACACGATCCGCGGCGGCGCAGGTTCCATCGCGCAGGCGCTGGACGCCGTCTACGGCCAGTCCGGCATCACGGAGTTCTGGGACGGCGACAGGACGACGCTCAACGACCCGAAGAACGTCGCCGCTCTGGAGAAGTACGCCGGACTCTTCAAGAAGACCACGCCCGCTGCCGACGTCAACAACGACTTCACCAAGATGGTGGCCCAGTGGGACACCGGCACGATCGGCATGCTGAGCCACAACCTCGGCTCCTACCAGGACCACGCGAAGGCCCTGGGCGACGACAAGTTCGCCGGCATCCCGGCCCCCATCGGGGACAGCGGCACCCGCGTGCAGGTCTCCAACCCCGTGGACGGCCTCGGCCTCTTCCGGTCGAGCGACAACAAGACCGCGGCCTGGAAGTTCATCGAGTTCGCCGCCTCCCACGCGTCCAACAGCAAGTGGAACGAGTCGGCGGGCGCCATCCCGGCCAACACCGAAGCGGCGAAGGACCCGTGGATCAGCGAGACCGAGCCGACGGCACTCGCCGCCAAGGCGCTGACCGACGGTTCCACCAAGGTCGTCGACCTGCCGTACTACCTGCCCGACTGGAACAACATCAGCAAGGCGGACAACGAGCCCGAGTTCCAGAAGGTGCTGCTCGGCAAGATCACGGCCAAGGCGTTCCTGGACGACATGGCCGAGGAGCTGAACGCCGCCAACAAGGAGTGGAAGGAGATCGGCAACGGCTGACCGAGCCGCCCCGCCGGCCCCGTCCCGACCGGGCGGGCCGGCGGCGATCCGGGTCGCGCCTCCCGCCGGCCCTCCCGCACCGCGTGCGCGTGTCCCGGACCGCGCACGCGCGCACGTCCCCAGGGACGCGTCCACCGGTACGTCCTTTGAGAGAGGCAGCCCCCGTGTCACTCACCCGCAGACAGACCGCCACCGCACTGCTCACCCTTCCCCTCGCTCTCACCGCCACCCCGGCGCTCGCGCACGGCGGCCGTGGTGGCGGCAGGCCCCGCCCCCGGACCATCCACATCGCCGGTGACTCCACGGCCGCCGCGAAGGCCGCCGACGCGGCGCCCGAGACGGGCTGGGGCATGGCGCTCCCCCATTTCCTCTCCTCGCACCTCCGGGTCGCCAACCACGCGGTGAACGGCCGCAGTTCGAGGAGCTTCATCGAGGAGGGCCGCCTCACCGCGCTCCTGGCCGATGTGCGCCCCGGCGACCTCGTCCTCGTCCAGTTCGGCCACAACGACCAGAAGACCGAGGATCCGGCGCGCGGGACGGACCCGTACACCACCTATCAGGAGTACCTGCGCCAGTACCTGAAGGAGGCCCGCGCACGGCGGGCGCGGCCGGTGCTGGTCACCTCGGTCGAACGCCGCCGGTTCGCCGCCGACGGCACGGCCCGGCCCACCCTCGGCGAGTACCCGGCGGCGATGCGTGCCCTGGCGGCCGAGGAAGGCGTCCCCCTGGTCGATGTCCAGGCGCTGTCCCTCGCCCGCTGGCAGGAGCTGGGGCCGGACGGCACCGAGGCGTACTTCCTGTGGCTGGAGCCCGGCGACTCGCCCAACCATCCCGACGGCGCCCGGGACAACACGCACTTCAGGCCGACGGGCGCCATCGAGGTGGCCCGTATGACCGCACGGGCGCTGCTGGCAAAGGACGTGCTCGCCGCGCGCGACCTCCGACGCCTGGACGACCGGGTCCCGGCGGAGTGGATCACCTGGCCGGCCTGACGTACTCCCCCGCCCCTCTTTCCCCTTCCGACGACACAGAAGGATTCGCCATGCCCGCACGCAAGCGTCATACCCGCGCCATCGCCGTGACCCTGGGCTGCGCCTCCCTGGCCCTCGCCGTGAGCGCCCCGGCCCAGGCGTCCCCGCGCCACCCCGGCCCGGGCCTGGAGCGCGCCGTACTGCCCGCCGGAGACGGCTGGGCCGCCGCCGAGGGCTCCACCACGGGAGGCGCGAACGCCACGCCCGACCACGTCTACACGGTGACCGACCGCGCCGAACTCGTCGCAGCCTTCGCGGAGGCGGGCGACGCGCCGAAGATCATCAGGATCTCCGGGACGGTGCACGGCAACTCCGACGTGAACGGCACGCCGATCGGCTGCGAGCAGTACCGGACCGGCGGCTACACGCTGGAGAAGTACCTCGCCGCCTACGACCCCGAGGTCTGGGGCCGGGACTCGGTCCCCTCGGGTCCGCTGGAGGAGGCCCGCGCCGCCTCCGCGAAACGGCAGGCGGCCGCCGTCACCATCAAGGTCCCCTCCAACACCACTCTGGTCGGCGTGGGGAAGAACCCGAAGATCATCGGTGCCGGGCTCCAGGTGCGGGACGTCTCCAACGTCATCATCCGCAACATCGGCTTCGAGGACACCTACGACTGCTTCCCGCAGTGGGACCCGACGGACGGAGCCGAGGGCGCCTGGAACGCGGAGTACGACAACCTCGTCGTGTACGGCTCCCGCCATGTCTGGGTCGACCACAACACGTTCAGCGACGGCGGCCGCCCCGACGCGGGCCAGCCGCGCTACTTCGGCCAGGTGTACCAGCAGCACGACGGACTCTTCGACATCGTCCGCGGCGCCGACCTGGTCACCGTCTCGTGGAACGTCCTCAAGGACCACGACAAGACCATGCTCATCGGCAACAGCGACGGCGCCGGGGCGACCGACCGGGGCAAGCTCCGCGTCACGCTCCACCACAACCTCTTCAAGGACGTCAAGGAGCGGGCGCCGCGCGTCCGCTTCGGCCAGGTCGACTCGTACAACAACCACTTCCTGGCGACGGCGGGCAGCGCCTACGGCTATACGTACGGCATCGGCGCCGAGTCACGCCTCGTGGCCGAGCACAACGCGTTCACCCTCAACCGCGGCATCGACCGGGCGACGATCCTGAAGAAGTGGTCGGAGTCCTCCCTCACCGCGGGAGACAACTACGTCAACGGACGCCGGACCGACCTGGTCGCCGTGCACAACGCGGGCGTTCCCGAGGAGCACCTCACCGAGGGCGCCGGCTGGACACCCCGTCTGCGGACGGCGGTCCACCACCCGCTGGCCGTACCGCTGCTCGTGGCGCTCGGGGCCGGGGCGGGCAGGGCCGGCGGCCGCTGACGCAGAGACGACCCCGGTCCCGGGGGCCCGAAGGTCCCTCGAAGCCGGCAATCGCTGATACCGGCCGGAGCGGCACCGCATGCTTTCCACCATCCCGGAGAGCGCCGCTCCGGCCTTTCGCCGCTCACTCCCAGGAGGCTGACCATGCCCAGCAGACGCAGCGCGCTCTCCCTGCTCGCCGGAACGGGCGCCGCCCTCGCCCTCGGCGCACCCACCGCCCACGCCGGGGACGCGCACCCCCGCCCCTTCGGCCGTTACGGCTCACCCGCCCGCCGCCCGGGCCCCCGCACCCTGTATGTCGACGCGTACGGCCGAGGCGACCACACCGACGTGCAGTCCGCCGTCGACGCGGTGACCGGCGCCGGGCACACCCTCGTGATCGCCCCCGGCGTGTACCGGGCGACGGTGCTCATCGGCCCCGCCCACGAAGGGCTCACCCTGATCGGCGCGAGCGGCGACGCCCGGGACACGGTGCTCGTGTACGACAACGCGGCGGGCACTCCCCGGCCCGACGGCTCCGGGACGCTGGGCACCAGCGGATCGGCCTCCGTCACCGTCCGGGCGGCCGGGTTCACGGCCCGGGACCTGACCTTCGCCAACGACTGGCTCCGCTCCGACAACCCCGAGTACACCGGCACGCAGGCCGTCGCCGTCAAGGTCCAGGGTGACCGGTCGGCGTTCCACGGCTGCCGGTTCCTCGGCCACCAGGACACCCTGTACGCCGATTCCCCCGCAGTCACCGCGTTCGCCCGGCAGTACTACCGTGACTGCTACGTGGAGGGGGACGTCGACTTCGTCTTCGGCCGGGCCACCGCCGTGTTCGACCGCTGCCACTTCCGCACCCTGACCCGCACCGACCTGGCGTCGCCCCCGTACGGCTACGTCTTCGCGCCGAGCACCGCGGGAGCCAATCCGTACGGCTTCCTGGTCGTGCGCTCGCGGGTCACCAGCGCCGCCCCCGACGCCTACTACAAGCTCGCCCGCCCCTGGGTCCCCTCGTCCGACCTCACCGCCCGCCCGATGCTGACCGTCCGGGAGAGCCGGCTCGGTCCGGGGATCGACGCGGTGGCGCCGTACGGCACCATGTCCGCGGGCTTCCCGTGGCAGGACCAGCGCTTCGCCGAACACCGCAACACCGGCCCCGGCGCCCGTGTCACCGTCCCCGCGAACCGGCCGCGGCTGAGCGCGGCCGAGGCCCGCGTCCAGACCCCGGCCCGGTGGCTGGACGTCCCGGGCCCGCACCTCCCGGGCAGATGGGAGATGCGGGCCATGGACGGTGGGGGCGGCTTCGGTCAGCCCGCGTAGGTCTCGAACTCGGTGATCCTCGGTGTGCCGGTCGAGCCGGTGATCTCGAAGGTGATCTTCCGCAGGGAGGCCGGCGGGAAGGCGATGGCCCCCGCACCGGTGCCGGAGGCCAGGACTGCGCCGGTGTCCGCGTCGAGGAGCCGCCAGGTCGTGATCGTGCCTTCGGAACCCGCAGCCTCACGGATGCGGACCGAGGAGACGGTGGTGGCGGAGGCCCACTTGATCGAGGCGTAACCGGTGGAGCCGACGGGCGACCAGTAGGTGTTCAGGTCGCCGTCCCGCAGGTCGCCGTAGCTCGTGCCGGCGGCCTTGCCGGAGCCGTCGGAGCCGGCTCCGATGCTGAGGTTGGTCCCGGTGGGCGGAGTGGGGTCGGTCGGCCCCGGCGTCGGGTCGGTCGGGGTGGGCGTCGGGGTGGGCGTCTGCGGTGAGCAGTTGCCGTCGGAGACCTTCAGCCCCGTGCCGGCGCCCGCCGTGCGGCTCACCACGTCCGGCACGCAACCGGCCGCGTCGGCACGGTAGGCGTAGGGGATGTTCACCGTGGTGGTGGACTTCATGTCGGGCCCGGCGGGGTTGGTCGTGCCGCCGCGGCTGGACCAGGTGACGTTGTCGAGTGTGTTGCCGCTGACCTGCCAGTAGCCGGCCTGGTCGGTGTAGAAGGTGCCGAGGACGTCCTTGGAGTCCTCGAAGTAGTTGTTCTCCACCTTGGCGCGGGCCCCGGCCCGGGAGTTGATGCCGGAATCGTTGAGCCGCACGTAGTGGTTGCTGTGGATGTGGGCGATGCCGCCGCGCAGCAGGGGCGCGCGGGAGTCGATGTTCTCGTACAGGTTGTGGTGGTAGGTGATGAAGCCGTTGGAGCGGTCGCTCTCGCTGGACCCCACCAGGCCGCCGCGGCCGGAGTTGCGCAGGATGCTGTACGAGAGGGTCACGTACTGGGTGTCGTTCTTCATGTCGAAGAGGCCGTCGTACCCCTCCGACTCCCCGCCCGACGCCTCCAGGGTGGTGTGATCGACCCAGACGTTGCGGACGCCGGACTCCATGCCGATGGCGTCACCGCCGTTGGAGGTGGGCGAGCCGGACTTCTTGACGTTCCGGACCGTCACGTTCTGGATGATGATGTTGCTGGCCTCGCGGAGGTGGATGCCCAGCTGGTCGAAGACGGCCCCGCCGCCGACGCCGACGATCGTGACGTTGCTGATCTGCTTGAGCTCGATCACGCCGGCGGCGGTGTTGCAGCTGCTGCCGGACACCTTGGCGGTGTTGCCGTGGTTGATGGTTCCCTCCACCTCGATCACGATCGGGGTGCTGCTGCTGGCCCGTCCGCAGAGGGCCTCGTGGATCTGGGTCCCGGTGGTGGCGCGGACCGTCTGCCCGCCGGCCCCGCCGGTGGTACCGCCGTTCTGGGTGGCGTAGCCGGTGGCGCTCCCGGTCGCCGCCGCCGCCTCCGGGGCCGACAGCACCGCACCGGTCGCGGCCGCGAGGGCCAGGGTTGCCACGGCGGCCTGCAGCCGCCGTGCGACTGGTCGTCGTCTCATGTTCTTCTCCCTGTGCGTCTTTGGATACGGATATGGAGGACAGCCCATCTCTGGCGTGCCCATGACAATGGGAGCGCTCCCTCGCACGCCCGCGCGAGAGGGCACGAGCCGCCGCGTGGGGGGTGCGGCAGCGCGTCGGCATCCCGGGCTCCACATGGGAGGCGACCGGGCAGCAAGCGCTTTCTAGAGTGAAGCTAGAGGGCTCCGACCGCTCTGGCAAGATGCGTGCAGCAGGCGGTGGGCCGCCTGAGCGCGAGCGAGGCGCCCCGCGTCAGACGTCGGAGAGCCAGCCCCGCGCGCGCAGCGCCGCCACGAAGCGGCCGTACGCGTCGTCCAGGGCCGGGCGTTCCTCCGGCACCGGATCGACGAGGGCGCCGCCGCGCACCATGGCCGCGGCGCTCGCCGCGAGATCTTCGTGGAGCGTGCCGGTCGCGGCGAGGAGCGCGGCGCCGAACGCCGTCTCCGCACGCTCGACCACCCGGACCGGCCGGTCCAGGACGGTGGCCCTGATCGCCGTCCACACCGGACTGCGGCTGCCCCCGCCGGCCGCGTGGAGGGGGCCGAGCACCGGGACTCCGAGCCGCTCGACCCGCTCCAGGGCCAGGCGTTCGACGAAGGCGACTCCTTCGAGTGCGGCCCGGTGGGCATCCGCCTCGTCGTGGGGGCGGCCCAGCTCGAATCCGCGCGCCGCGCCGGAGACGAAGGGAAAGCGTTCTCCGTCGCGGCACAGCGGGTAGCGCACGGTCGAGGCGGGGCCCTTGGCCGCCGCGGCGGCGTCCAGCGCGGGCAGGCGGGCGGGGGCGATGCCGGCCAGGCACTCCCCTCCGGTGTTGGAGGCCCCGCCGGGGAGCCACCAGCCGTCGGGGTGGCGATGGCTGTAGAACGCTCCGGTCGCGTCACGGACCAGGTCCGCTGAGACCCCCTTGAGCACGTACGTGGTGCCGAGCACACCCACGAAGCGTCCCGGCTCGACCGCCCCTGTGGCGATCTGGCCGGCGCAGCCGTCCGTCATGCCGAGGCGTACGGAGCACCCCCGGGGCAGACCCGTCGCCCCGGCCGCTTCCGGGCCGACGACTCCGGCCTCCGTGCCGGGCGCCTGTACGTCGGGGAGCAGCGCCGACGGGAAGCCGAGGGCGTCGAAGACCTCGTGCGCCCACTCCGCGGCGCGGGCGTCGTAGCCGGACTTGAGCGCGTGGCTCCAGTCCGTGGCGATCGGGTGACCCGTCAGCCCGCGCCCGACGACCTCGGGTGTGTGCAGGATGTGGCGCAGGCCCGAGCCGTACGTCCGCAGGCACCCGACGGCCCGGCCCAGCGCGGCGGTGGGCCCCACACAGAGGCCCAGCGCGTCCCACCGGGCGCTGCCCGCCCGCTGTGCCTCGGCGTTGACGTCGGCGGCCCGCCGGTCGTCGTACATCAGAGCCGGGCCGAGCGGTTCGCCGTCGAGACCGGCGGGGACGATGGTTCCGGAGGTGGCGGACACGGCCACCGCGATCACCTCGCGGCCGCCCCGAGGCAGTGCGGCCGTGGTGCGGCGCAACGCCGAGCGCACGGCGGGCCACCAGGAGCGGGCGTCCTGCTCGCTCGCCCCCGCCGCACTGCGCACAGGGGGTGGGAGATCGCCCCGCGCCCGGGCGAGCACGCGCCCCCGCCCGTCCACGCAGAGGACGCGGACGGACGCGGTCGCCACATCGATCCCGATCACGGCGGGAGGACCGGGGGTGGTACGACGGGATGCACGGCTCATGGCGGACGGCGTCCTTCCCCGGCCGGACGGGCCGACCGGGTCCACCGGCGAGATGGCCGCCCGTCCTCGTGGTCAGTTCGGTGTGAAATTAACACGTGTTCCATCATGGGCGGAGATCCATCGTGGCCGGGAGATCCGTCGCGGGCGGGAGAACACGCCTTCAGGGTGCGACGGCCGCCACCGTCACCCGGGTCCGTTCGCGGAGCCTGCCGAGCAGTTCGGCGTCCGCCCGGTCGTCCACGACGAGATGGTCCAGGTCGGCGACCGGCCCCACCCGGTGCAGCGCGGTCCGGGCGAGTTTGGTGTGGTCCATGAGCATGACCTTCGTCGCCGCCGATGTCAGCATCGCCCGTTTGACCAGCACCACGTCCTGCTCCTGGTGGTAGGCCGACCTGGCGTCGAGGGCCGATGCGGAGACCGCGACGAGGTCGACGGAGAGCGCCTCCACCGCCTCGACGCACGGCATGCCGAGGAAGGAGTCATGGGTGCGGGAGTACTCGCCGCCCAGGGCGATGAGACGGATGCCCTCGCACCCGGCGAAGACGTCGAGCACCCGGCGGGCGTTGGTGACCACGGTGAGCGGGGCGAGGTCGCCCAGCAGGCCGGCCATGGCCAGCACCGTGGTGGAGTCGTCGAGCATCACCGACATGCCGGGCTCCACCAACGCGGCGGCGGCGCGCGCGAGGGCGTTCTTCTCCGCCGTGTTGACGCCGAGCCGGTAGTCGAGGCTCGACTCGAACACCGTGGACGGCAGGGCGGACGCGCCGCCGCGGAAGCGTCGCAGCACCCCTTGCCGCGCGAGGTCGTCGAGGTCGCGGTGAACGGTCATCAGGCTTACGCCCGTGAGCCGGGCGAGGGCCGCGCCCGTGACCGTGCCCTGCTCCACGACATGGTCGGCGATGAGCCGTCGGCGCTCTTCGGCGGATCTCTTGGTCATGGGGACCAGTCTCCCGCAGGGCCCGTGCCGGGCGCGGGGCCGGGGGGCGCGGCGGTGGGGACGTTGAGCGAGCGCAGCGCCGTCCGCTCGCCGCGGATCTCGATCTCCGTGACCGCCCCGTTGTCCAGGCGCGGGAAGATCAGCCGGTAGTGCCCGAGGGGCAGTCCGAGGAGTTCGCACAGGGCGATGCGCAGCAGGGTGTTGTGCGCCACGACGAGTACCCGGCCCCCCTGGTGGCGGTGCGCGAGTTCGCGCAGGTCCGCGGTCGCCCGGGCGGCGGCCCGGGCGACGGGCTCGGAGCCGGGGAAGGCGCCGGAGTCGGCGTCCTGGCGGAAGCGCCGTACGGCTTCGGGGTCCTCCTCGGCCATCTCCTCGGCGGTCCGGCCCTCGCCCCACCCGAAGTCGACCTCCCGCAACCCCTCCCGGACGTCCACCGCGAGGCCCAGCGCCGCCGCCGCGGGGGCCGCCGTCCGGCGAGCGCGGGCGAGCGGGGAGCTGACGACCGCGTCCACGCCGTTGCGGGCGGCCCAGCTTGCGAGGCCGGCCGCCTGGGACACGCCTCTGGGTGTCAGTGCGACGTCGGTGACGCCTGCGTACCGGTTCTCCGCGTGCCACTCGGTCTCGCCGTGCCGGACCAGAAGGAGGCGAGAGGTCATGGAGACCGCCCTTTCGAGGTCGGGGCCGCGTCCGCAGCCGTACACGCCGGGCGCATTGCCGGTTCACGTCACCGCTGTTAAATTTAACAGCGATTTCCACAGCCGGGCACCGGCCCGTCGCGGCCCGGATGCCGCCCCGAACCGCTCGCCACGCGATCCCACCGGCTCTCCTCGCAGAAGGAATCCGACGTCATGCGCATCCTCGCCGCAGGCGACCACTTCGTCCGTCCCGCGCTGATCCGCGCGGCGGTGAGCCAGGAGCTGTCCCGCACGGGCCGGGAACTGCCGGAGTTCGCGGAACTGACCCTGCCCTGGCCCCACGAACCCTTCGGTCCGGTCGCGGAGGTGCGGGAGGCGAGCGGCGCGGAGGACGAGCTGATCGAGGCGCTGGCCGGGGTGTCGGTCTGCGTGACGCAGCTGGCCCCGTTCACCGGGCGGGTGTTCGCCGCATCGCCCGCGCTGCGTCTCGTCGCCGTCTCGCGGGGCGGGCCGGTGAACGTCGACCTGGCCGCCGCCACCCGCCACGGGGTCAGGGTCAGCTTCGCCCCCGGCCGTAACGCCCCGGCCGCCGCGGAGTTCGCCGTGGGGCTGACGCTCGCCGCGATGCGGCATATCGCCACCGCCGACGCGGAGCTCAAGCGCGGTGTGTGGCGGGGCGGTCTGTACGCGTACGAGGAGTGCGGCGGCGAGCTGGGCGGCGCGACGGTCGGACTCGTGGGCTACGGCGCCATCGGGCGCATCGTGGCACGCGTGATGCGCGCCTTCGGAGCCCGCGTGCTCGCGGCCGACCCGTACGCCGACCCTGCCGCGGTCGCGGCGGACGGGGTCGAACTCGTCGAGCTGGACGCCTTGTTGAGCCGCAGTTCGGTGGTGAGCCTGCATGCCCGCCTGACGGCGGAGACCCATCACCTGCTCGACTCCCGCCGGCTCGGGCTGCTGCCGCGCGGCGCGGTCCTGGTGAACTCCGCGCGCGGCGGGCTGCTCGATCACGCGCCGCTGCCGGAGCTGCTGCGCGGCGGCCGCCTGGGAGCGCTGGCCCTGGACGTGTACGACATCGAGCCGGTCCCGGCCGACTGGGCCCTGCGTGACGTTCCGAACGTGATCACCACCCCCCATCTCGCGGGTGCGACCCGGCAGACGGCCCACCGGGCGGCGGCCATCACCGCCGCCGAGGTCGGCCGTTTCCTGCGGGGGGAGGAGCTGTCCCACCTCGCGAACGGGGACGTCCTCGTGCCCGGTCGGACCTGACGGTCGCCGCCGGCGCCCGGGAAGCCATCGCCCGCACAGGAGGTAGCCAGGCGTGAGCGCCATCATCGGTGTGGACATCGGGACGTCGGTCACGAAAGCCGTGGCGTTCGACGAGGCCGGCGGCGCCCTGGCCTCGGCGAGCCGGCGCTCGCACGTGGAGATGCTGCCGGGCGGGCGGGTGGAGCAGGATCTCGGCGACGTCGTGGCCGGCGTCGGCGAGGTCGTGCGCGAGGTCGCCGCCGCGACCGGCCGGACGCCGGACGCCGTGGCGCTGACCGGGCAGGGGGACGGGCTGTGGCTGCGGGACGCCGGCGGCCGTCCGGTGCGGCCCGCCATCTCCTGGATGGACGCACGGGCCTCGGACCTGGTGACCCGCTGGCTGGCGGACGGCACCATCGGGGCCGCGTACGCCCACACGGGCTCGGGGATGTTCCCCGGGTGCCACGGCCCGCTGCTGCGCTGGCTCCAGGAACACGAGCCGGACTCGCTGGACCGGGCCGCCGTCGCGGGGTACTGCGTCGACGCGGTCGCCCAGCGCCTCACCGGCCGGGTGTGCCTCGACGCCTCCGACGCGACGCTGCCGTTCCTCGACCCCCGTACCCGCCACTACGCGCCCCAGGCCCTGGCGGCGTGCGGCGTCGAGGACCGGGCGGGGCTCCTGCCGCCTCCGGCCGCTCCCGGAACGGTGCTCGGGCTGGACGGTCGCGGCGCCGGGCTGCTGGGGCTGCCCGAGGGGCTGCCGGTCGTGGCGGGGCCGTACGACCTGCCGGCCTGCGCGATCGGGAGCGGGGTGCG
This sequence comes from Streptomyces sp. NPDC091649, assembly GCF_044756785.1. Lineage (NCBI taxonomy): Bacteria > Bacillati > Actinomycetota > Actinomycetes > Kitasatosporales > Streptomycetaceae > Streptomyces > Streptomyces sp. NPDC091649. Next base: position 48,863 of record NZ_JBIVTR010000014.1, read on the forward strand.
CGAGGTGGGGGACGGGGTCCTCATCCTCGGCACCACCCTCGCGAGCCAGGTGCTGACCGACCGCGTCGATCTCGATCCGCTCGCCGAGCCCGCCGGGATGTGGCTGTGCACGCCGGCTCCCGGACGGTGGCTGCGCGCCATGCCCGCCATGGTGGGGACGGCGGCGCTGGAGTGGGTGCTCGCCCTCGTCGGTGCGACGACGGCCGATGTGGACGCCCTCCTCACCGACAGCCCGCCCGGCGCCCGGGGCGTCCACGCCTTTCCCTTCCTGTCCGAGGCGGGCGAACGGGCCCCGTTCGTCGAGCCGTCGGCCCAGGGCCGACTCGACGGGCTCAGCCTCGCGGCGGGCCGGGCGGACGTCGTCCGGGCCGTCTGCGAGGCCATCGGGTACGCGGCCCGGCACTGCCTGGACTCGGCGGGGCTGTGCGGCACGCTCGCCCTGTGCGGCGGTGGCACCCGGTCGGCGACGTGGGCCCGGCTGATCGCCGACGTCCTCGGCCGGCCCGTGCGCGTTCCGCTGGAGGAGCAGGTCGGGGCGCTCGGCGTGGTGTCCGTCGCCAGGGCCTCGCTGTCCCCCGGGTACGCGCCGCCGCCGGGACGCCATCAGGTGGTCGATCCGCGTGAGGACGTACGGGCGCTGTACGAGGACGGGTACGGGCGGTACCGGGCCGCGTTGGCGGCGGCCCGGGCCGAGTGGGGAGCCGGCGCGCGGTGACCCGGACGGCTGTGAGCGCTCCGACGCCCCTGTGCATGCGTGCCGGTCGGCATCGTCGCCCTGGGCGTCGTCTGCGTCCTCCTCGTCGGCCGGATCGATCTGTCGGTCGGTTCGGTCAGCGGGCTCGGCGCTGCCGTCCCGGCCGTGCTCTTCGTGGACCGGGGCCTGCCGGCCTGGCTCGCCGTCACCGTATCGCCGGCATGCGCGTGTGATCGGCTGGTTCCACGCGCAGGTCCACCACCGGATCGGGGTGCCCAGCTTCGTCATCACGCTGGGCGGTCTCCTCGGCTTCCTCGGTGTCCAGTTGTGGGTACTCGCCCCCAAGGGCTCGATCAACCTGCCCTTCGCATCGGGGCCGGTGGCCTTCACCCAACTCCGTTTCCTGCCGCCCCGGCTGGCGTACACGCTGGTTGTGGCGGGCTCGGCGGCCCTGTCCGCCACCGGTGCGGCCCGCCGCCAGGGAGCGCCGGCGCGCGGGGCTCAACGCCGCCTCCCGGCGTCTGCTCGCCGGACGGAGCCTGGCGCTGCCGGCCGGCCTCGGCGCGGCGGTCTGGTATCTCAACCGGGACCGGGGAATGGGCTGGATGTCCGTGTTCTTCCTCGCCCTGGTGCCGGCGCTGCACTACGTCCTGTCCCGCACCTCGTTCGGCAGGTCGATGTAGGCCGTCGGCGGCGACATGGAAGCCGCCCGGCGGGCGGGAGTCCCGGTGAAGGCTGCCCGCACCACCGCCTCCGTGCTGTGCGCGACGCTCGCGTGCGCCGGCGGGGGTCCTCTCCGCCGCGCGGCTCGCGGCGGCCAACCAGAGCAGCGGCGGCGGTGACGTCGACCTCAACGCCATCGCGGCGGCCGTCACCGGCGGTACCAGTCTGCTCGGCGGCCGGGGCACCGCGTTCGCCGCTCCGCTCGGCGTTCTCGTGATCCAGTCGATCTCCGGCGGGCTCACGCCGCTGAATCTCGACTCCGCGTACCGCTTCATGGTCACCGGCGGGGTGCTGCTGCCGGCGGTGTCGTTGGATGCCGTGGCCCGGCGTTCGCGGGTCTCCCACGGCAGGGCCTGAGTACGGTGTTCCCGGTCCCCGCCGCCGTTGCCGCCCGCCGGCCCCGGGGCGTCACTCCCGGACGTTTTCCGTCCGCCAGTGTTCCCACAGCGCCGTCAGCTCCGCCTCCATCGCCGGCGCCTCGGTGTCCAGCAGCCGGACCTGGGCTCCGGGGCCCGCGAGGTCCGTCCGGTAGGGGTGGGGCGGGCCGAGGGGCCGTGCGCCGAGGGCGGTGAGGGAGCCGATGACCCGGTTCGGGCCGAGGATGCCGGGCAGTTCGCGCATCTCCGGGTCGGTCAGGTCCAGATCCTCGACCAGCAGTTCCGCTCCGTCGTACAGAGCCCGGGTCCTGGCGCGACGGTCCACGCGACCGAGTCGAGGGGGTCGCCGGGCAGCAGTTTGAGTGCGGCGGCGGCGATGGTCTGCAGTTCGTCGTAGACGACGCCGTGGGCCAGCGCCTCCTCCCCCACCTCCAGGACGGCCCCGAGCGCCCCGAGGGCGACCGGCCGCAGAGGGCGCTGCGGGAGCCGTGTCAGGGCGGTGACCGCGGGGTGGTCCGGGGCCAGCCGGCGGGAGAGGCGGTGTACGCCGCGGCCCAGTGCGGTGGACGCCTCGCGCAGCGGGGCCGTCGGAGTCCGGGCGGCGAGAGCCCGCTGCACGGGAGCGTAGTCCACGGGGTCGCTCAGGGCGGCCCGCAGGGCGAGTACGGCGGCGGCGGCCTCGGTGACGGCCGTGGTGTGCAGGCGGGCCCTCAGCAGTGCGGGGATTCCCGCGCGCGTGAGGCCGGCGGCGACGGCCGGTTCGAGGCCCGCGCTGTAGGTGTGGGCGCCGACCGGGAGCCGTCCGTCGGCGAGCAGGAAGGCGGCGAGTCGCTCCATCAGAACATGCTGTACCGCTGGGCGAGCGGCAGTTCGGCGGCGGGGGCGGGCTCGACGAGTTCCCCGTCGATACGGATGGCGAAGGTCTCCGGGTCCACGTCGATGGCCGGAAGCGCCGTGTTGTTCGGCAGGTCCGCCTTGGTGAGGTGCCTGGTGGGCCGTACGGCGACCAACTCCCGTACGAGGCCGAGCTGTTCGGCCAGCCCGTCGGCCAGCGCCAGCGGGGAGACGAAGCTGACCGACAGGTGCGGCGCGGCCTCGGCGGCGGAGGTGGCGCGCATGAGGACCGGCTGGGTGGTGGGGATCGCCGCGCCCGCGTCGTCCAGGGGCGCGTACACGGCCATGCCGCCCTTGATGACGGCGGCAGGCCGGATGCCGAAGAAGGCGGGGTCCCAGAGCACCAGGTCGGCCAGTTTTCCGGGCTCCACGGAGCCGACGACGTGGTCGATGCCGTGGGCGGCGGCAGGGCAGATCGTGTACTTGGCGACGTACCGGCGCGCCCGCTCGTTGTCGGCGGGCAGTTCGCCGCCGCGGTCGCCGAAGCGCCGCTTCATGACGTGGGCCACCTGCCAGGTGCGGCAGACGACCTCGCCGATGCGGCCCATCGCCTGGGCGTCGGAGGAGGTGATGGAGAGTGCGCCGATGTCGTGGAGCACGTCCTCGGCGGCGCTGGTGGTGGCCCGGATGCGTGACTCGGCGAACGCGAGGTCCTCGGGGACCCGGGGGTTGAGGTGGTGGCACACCATCAGCATGTCGAGGTGCTCGGCGACCGTGTTGACGGTGTGCGGGAGCGTCGGGTTGGTGGACGCGGGGAGGATGTCGGGGTGGGAGGCCACGGTGATGATGTCGGGGGCGTGGCCGCCGCCCGCGCCCTCCGCGTGGAAGACGTGGATACCGCGTCCGGCGATGGCGTCGAGGGTGCCCTCGACGTAGCCGGCCTCGTTGAGGCTGTCCGCGTGCAGGGCCACCTGGAGGCCGTACGCGTCGGCCGCCCGCAGTGCGGCGTCGATCGCGGCCGGGGTGGCGCCCCAGTCCTCGTGGACCTGGCGGCCGACGCCTCACCGGCCGCCCCGCCGCGGAGGGCCGGTGACCCGCGTCACATCCCATTCCTGTCAGCAATCGGAGCGCTGTCCCGTTCTAGGGGCACACGAACGAGACAGGAGCATCGCCATGAAGCACCGCATCGTCGTTCTCGGCGCCGGATACGCGGGGGCTTTCGCCGCCGGAAACCTGGCCCGTCGGCTCTCCCCCGCCGACACCGAGATCACCGTCGTCAACGCAGCACCGGACTTCGTCGAGCGGATGCGGCTCCACCAGCTCGCGATCGGTCAGGACCTCGGCTTCCGTACGCTCGCCGACGTGTTCGCGGGCACCGGGGTGCGGCTGCGCCTGGCCCGAGTCACCGCCGTCGACCCCGGGCGCAGGACCGTCGCCGTGACCGGCGAGGACGGCGCCGGCGAACTGGCCTACGACACCCTTCTGTACGCGCTCGGCAGCTCTGTGGCTCACCATGACGTCCCCGGGGCGGCCGAGTACGCCTTCGATGTGGCCGACCGGTCCTCGGCGCTGCGGCTGCGCGAGCGCCTGGCCGGCCTGCACGAGGGCGGCACGGTCCTGGTCGTCGGCGAGGGGCTGACCGGCATCGAGACCGCGACCGAGTTCGCCGAGTCGCGGCCCGGGCTCTCCGTCGCGCTCGCCGCCCGGGGCGAGCCGGGCGCCTGGCTCTCCCCGAAGGCCCGCCGCCACCTGCGCGGGGCCTTCGAACGGCTGGGCGTCACCGTTCACGAGTACACCCCCGTCGCAGCCGTCGAGCCGACACGGGCGATCGCCGCCGACGGTACGTCCCTTCCGGCCGACGTGACCGTGTGGTCGGCCGGCTTCGCCGTGCACCCCCTAGCGGCCGCCGCCGGCCTGGAGGTCGCGGGGACCGGCCAGATCGTCGTCGACCGCACCATGCGCTCGGTCTCGCACCCGGACGTCTACGCCGCCGGCGACAGCGCCTACGCGATCGGCGAGAACGGCCGGCCGCTGCCGATGTCCTGCGCCTCGGCCGGGATCACCAACATGCAGGCGACCGCCGCGATCATCGCCCGCCTGACGGGCGGCGAGGTCCCGGCCACCGGGCTGAGGTACTACGGCAACCACATCAGCCTCGGACGGCGGGACGCGATCTTCCAGATGGTCGGCGGGGACGACCGGTCGAAGCGCTGGTACCTGGGCGGCCGGACCGCCGCACGGCTCAAGTCGGGTGTGCTCAAGGGGGCCGGGTGGGGCGTGGCCCATCCGACCTTCGGCATGCCGAAGCGCAGGCGCCGTCTGGACCGGACGCCCGACCGGGTCGGCGCCTAGGCTGTTGCGCATGGACAGCGCAGCCGTCGACACGTTCGAGGCCGGCCGGGGCAGGCTGGCCTCGCTCGCGTACCGTCTGCTCGGCTCGGCGGCCGACGCCGAGGACGCCGTGCAGGACACGTTCCTGCGCTGGCAGGCCGCGGACCGGGAGCGGATCGAGGTGCCGGAGGCGTGGCTGACCAAGGTCGCGACCAACCTCTGCCTCGACCGGCTCCGCTCGGCACAGGCGCGTCACGAGCGAGCGGCCGGCGCGTGGCTGCCCGAACCGCTGCTCGACGGCGACCCGATGCTCGGCCCGGCCGACACCTTCGAGCAGCGCGAATCGGTGTCCCTGGCCGTACTGACGCTCCTGGAGCGCCTCTCTCCGGCCGAGCGGGCCGTCTACGTCCTGCGTGAGGCGTTCTCGTACAGCCATGCCGAGATCGCCGCGATCCTCGACATCACCGAGTCGGCGAGCCAGCAGCACGCCCATCGGGCCCGAACCCGGGTCGTGGCCGAGCGCCGGCGCGGCGGCGAGGCCGACCCCGCGTCCGCGCGCCGGGTCGTCGAGGAGTTCCTCGCCGCCGCGATGTCGGGGCGCACCGATCGGCTGGTGGCACTGCTCACCGAAGACGTGACGGCGGTATCGGACGGTGCCGGACTCGCGAGGCGGCTGCTGCGCTACCGGACGCGCGAACGGGTCGCCTCCTTCGTACGGGCCGGTTTCAAGCCCACGCCGGCGAAGCGGCGGCTGGCGGGCGGCTCGCCCGCGATGCATGTGGCGCGGGTCAACGGCGTCCCGGCCGTCATCGCCGTGGTGGAGGGCCGGGTCGTGGGCGCCGTGGCGTTCGAGGTCAGCGACGGCAAGGTCGCGTTCCTGTGCGGCATCGCCGCCGCCGGCCGGCTCGCGCGCCTCGACAAGGAGTGGCGGCGGAGCGAACCCGGCGCACCGGTCGTCCGGGCGTGGTGATCACCGCCGCCGGGGTACGGCGTCCCGGTCGGCGCGGAAGGACCACGGCTGCCGGAGCTCTCCCGAGCGGCCCGCCACCCCGCGGCAGGACCGCGGTCGCTCCTTCTCGTACGCCTCGTTGGAGTTCGGCGTAGGTTCGTCGCCATGTTCAAACGAATACGCGGTGTCGTTCTGCCCGAGCGCGTGGAGCGAACGTTCTGGATCGACGGGGAGAGGCTGCGGACCGAGCCGCCGGCCGGGGCGGCGGCGAAGCAGGTGGAGACCGTTGTGGACGGCGGGTGGCTGTTGCCGGGGCTCGTCGACGTCCACACGCATCCGGGGGCGGAGAGTCCGGACGACAGGTTCGACGAGGCATTGCTGCGCCGCCACTTGACCGAGCACCGGGACGCGGGCGTGCTGTTGGTGCGAACGCCGGGGACGGCGGAACGCATGCCCGGCTGGGTCGACACGGCAGCCGACCTGCCGCGTGTCCGGTCGGCGGGGCGGTGGCTGGCGACACCCGGCCGGTTCTTCCCCGGCGCGGGGCGGGACCTCGGGGAACACGAGCTGGCGGGTGCGGCGGTCGAGGAAGCCACGGCTTCGTCGGGCTGGTGCAAGGTCATCGGTGACTGGCGGTGGGACGAGCCCGCGGTGCCCCTGGACGTGCTGAAGGCGACCGTGGAGGCGGTGCATGCCGTCGGCGGGAGGGTCGCCGTGCACTGCCAGACCGGTGAGGGCTCGCGAAACGCCGTACTGGCCGGGGCCGACAGCCTCGAACACGGGATGCACCTCGATCCGGGCCTGCTGGATCTGATGGCCCGGCAGGGCACCGCCTACGTACCGACCCTCTCGGCGTTCGCCGGGAGTGCGGAGATCTGGCAGGGCCGCGAACCCGGCGCACGGCGCTCGGACTGGCTCCTCGGCTGGCAGGGCATGATCGACAACGTGCGTCTGGCGCACGAAGCCGGCGTCACGGTCCTCGCCGGCACGGACACCTTTCCGTGCGGCACCGTCGCCACGGAGTCCCAATGGCTGGTGCGTGCGGGGATGCCGGCGGAGGAGGCGCTCGGAGCCGCCTCGTGGACGGCGCGGAACTGGCTGGGGCTGCCGGGTCTCGTGGACGGAGCACCCGCCGATCTCGTCGCGTACGACCGGGACCCCGCCGCGGAGCCGGCGGTTCTGGGGCAGCCGAAGCGGGTGATTCTGCGGGGCAGGGTCATGCGCTGACCCTGTGCCCTTCCTCGGCGGGAGGCGCCGGCCGGGGCACGCCCGTGCGGGACCGGCGCCGGTCCCGGCCTCCCCGCGGGGGGCGGCTCCGAGGCGGGGCCGGAGTCGGCCGGGAGCCCGGTGACCGGGGACCGGACGCCCTCCCGGGTAAGCCGGATCATGGCGGTCGGCTGTTACACAACGATCATTGAGTGGGTCCGAGCGGCCTCGGCATACTTCAGGAATCCGGGGCCGAACGCGTATCCGAACGGGCCCCGTGCGGCCGGGACTTCGCCCGCCCGATCCCACTTCTGAGCAGGGACAATCTTGCGAAAAAGATCAACGAGGGCGTACGCCCTCGTCGCTGCGGCCTCGGTCGCCCTGACGGCGGGCACGACCGGCCCGGCGTCGGGGAGGACCGGCGGGTCCGACCCGGCGTCACCGGTCACCGCCACGGCTTCGGCGGCAGGCGGCCGGACCGTCCACACCGTCACCCTGATCACCGGCGACCGCGTCCTGTTGGACGCCGAGGGCCGGGTCGGGGGTATCGAGCGGGCCAAGGGCCGGGAGGCCGTTCCCTTCTTCACCGAGATCCACGAGGGCCGCACCCATGTGGTGCCGCGTGACGCCCGGCAGCTGATCGCCGACGGCAGACTGGACCGGCGGCTGTTCGACGTCACCGGACTCGCCGAGCCGGAGAGCCGCAGGGCCCACCGGGCCGGCCTCAAGGTGATCGTCGGCTACCGGGGTTCGGCGGCCCCGTCCGCGCGCGCCGAGGTGCGGTCCGCCGACGGCACCACCGTCCGCCGGACCCTGTCGGCCCTCGACGCCGATGCCGTCACCAGTGCCGCCACCGCCGACGGCACGGGCGCGCTGTGGAACGCCCTGACGCGTCAGCAGCGCGACGGTTCGGCCGCCACCTCCTCCGGCATCGCGCGGATCTGGCTGGACGGGGTGCGCAAGGCGTCGCTCGACCGCAGCACCGGCCGGATCGGCGCCCCGGCGGCCTGGGCCCGCTCGTTCGACGGCACCGGTGTGAAGATCGCCGTCGTGGACACGGGCATCGACGCCACCCATCCGGACCTGGCGGGCCGGGTGGCGGCCGAGCGCAACTTCAGCGGCTCCCCGGATGCCCGGGACCGTGACGGGCACGGCACCCATGTGGCCTCCACGGCGGCCGGTACGGGGGCCAAGGACGCCCGGTTCAAGGGCGTCGCCCCCGGGGCGCGGCTGATCAACGCCAAGGTGCTGGACGACCGGGGCGTCGGTGACGACTCCGGCATCATCGCCGGAGTCGACTGGGCGGTCGCCCAGGGCGCCGACGTCATCAACATGAGCCTGGGCAGCCTCGACGCCCCCGGGATCGACCCGTTGGAAGCCCAGGTCAACAAGGTCTCCGCGGAGACGGGCGTCCTGTTCGCGATCGCCGCGGGCAACAACGGGCCGGCACGGGGCACGGTCGCCTCACCGGGCAGCGCCGACGCGGCCCTGACCGTCGGCGCCGTCGACGACGACGACCTGATCGCCGACTTCTCCAGCGTCGGCCCCCGCACCGGCGACAAGGCCGTCAAGCCCGACCTCACCGCACCGGGCATGTCGATCACGGCGGCCGCGGCGGCGGGCGTGGAGGGGCAGGAACCGCCCGGCTACCACAGCCTGAGCGGCACGTCGATGGCGACCCCGCACGTCGCGGGCGCCGCGGCCATCCTCAAGCAGAAGAACCCCTCCTGGTCGGGCGCGCAGATCAAGGCCGCCCTGACGGGTTCGGCCGAGGACGGCTCCCACTCGGTCTTCCAGCAGGGCGCGGGGCGGCTCGCCGTCGACGAGGCGATCGACCAGACGATCGTCGCCGAGCCGGTCTCGGTCTCCCTCGGCGCCCAGCCGTGGCCCCACACCGACGACGTGCCGGTCACCGAGCAGGTGACCTACCGGAACAACGGCAGCGCCGACGTGACGCTGGACCTGTCGCTGACGGCGTCCACCGGCGGGGACGGGCAGCCCGCCCCGGCCGGGTTCTTCACCCTCGGGGCAGAGCGCGTCACGGTTCCGGCGGGCGGCACCGCCGCCGTGGACCTGACGGCCGACACCCGCCTCGGCGGTACGGTCGACGGCTCCTACTCGGCGACGGTCGTCGCGTCGGGGGGCGGCCGGAGCGTGCGCACCGCGACGGCGGTGGAGCGCGAGGCCGAGTCGTACGAGGTCACCTTCAACGCCACCGGCCGGGACGGTGCGCCGAGCACCGGCTGGCAGGCGGACCTGAAGGGCTACGAGGGCAACGGCTCGGGTCAGCGGTTCTTCCCGGACCTGTCGTCCGGTTCGGCCACGATCCGGCTGCCGCGCGGCACCTACAACCTGTCGGCCGACCTGTTGGCCGACCCCGCGGCCCCGGACAAGGGCGCCGACCTCATCAACAACCCCCAGTTCTCGGTGACCGGCCCGACCACCGTCCAGCTCGACGCCCGGACCACCCGTCCGGTGGCGTTCAAGGTGCCGGACGGCACGGCCACGCCGACGCGTGCGGGAATGATGTACGCCCTGAACACGCCCGAGACGGGCATCACCCTGTGGAGCGACTTCCAGAGTTTCGACAACGTCCGTACCGCGCACCAGGGCCCCCGGGCCGCCGAGGGCACCCTCTACCAGCAGTGGTCCGCCCACTGGAAGCGCGGCGGCACCGAGTACAACGCCCTCGCGGGCAGTCTGGTCCCGGAGCTGGCCACCGGCTACAGCAAGACCTACACGACCGGCGACATGGCGCTGGTGAACGTGCGGATCGGTTCGTCGGTTCCCGGTCTCGACGGCATCGCCAAGGCGTACGGCGAACTGGCCAACGGCGGTGTCGCCCCGCTCTACTCGGTGCACCCCCTGCCGGGGACCCGCAGGATATATCTGTCCACGGACGACGAAGCCGTCTGGAACATCGCGGCGGGCGTGCTGGGCGAGAAGGATGCGACGGGCGACCGGCAGGTCGAAGCGGCCTACTCCTTCGAGCGGGCACGGCGGTTCGAGCCGGGGACGACGCACACCGAGACCTTCCACGCCGGAGTGATGGGACCGCAGATCAAGGCGGGTGACGGGATCGTGCGCGACGGCGACGACATCTTCGGCTCGCTGGCGCTGGTCAGTGACGGTGCGGGCCATCCCGGATTCGCCCGCTACTCCGGCGCCCGCACGACCATCCACCGTGACGGCGTGCTGTACGCGAAGGAGGACGCGGCCATCGACGAGGGGGCCTTCGCGCTGCCTCCGGAGTCCGCCACGTACAAGGTGGCGACGACGATCCACCGGAATCCGGCGGTCACCCGTGCGGGGACCCGGATCGACGCCTCGTGGACCTTCACCTCGGCCCGCACCGAGACCCCTGAGATCCTGCCGGTCTCCACGGTCCGTTTCCTGCCGCGGCTCGCGCTGGACTCCACCGTGCCGGCGGGCGGCGTGCAGACGATCCCCGTCGAGGTGCAGGGTGCGGCGGCCGGATCCGGTCTGAAGGCGCTGCGGGTGCTGGTGTCCTACGGCAAGGGGACGTGGCTGCCCGCCAAGGTCGTCGCGGGCGGGATCACCGTACGCGCCCCGCGGGAGGGCAAGGCGATATCGCTGAAGGCCGTCGTCACCGACAAGAAGGGCAACAAGTCGACGGTCACGATCCACAACGCCTTCTTCGGCAGGTGAGGCGCCACTCGGCCGGACCCGTGCGCGGTGCGCGACCGGGCGGGACACGGTCCGGGTGAGATGAGCGGGACGGCCCGCCGGAACGGAGGTTCCGGCGGGCCGTTTGGCTGTGCCGTACGGGCCGGGCGCGCACGGCGGCCCGGCGGCCGGACGCCGCGACCCGGCCCGGCTTCGTACGCCGCCTCCCGGCCGTAGGTACGCCCCTGCCTCCTCAGCGGGCCGGAGCCGGGGCCGGGCGGAGGGAGCAGTCGGCCGGGGCCAGGCGCCCGTCCTGCCCGACCAGGCTGACGGGCAGGGCCCCCTGAGCGTGTGCCGCGTACGCGGCCGTGCAGACGAGCTGGTCGCGGGCGGGGGCGGTCAGGCTCCTCACCCGCAGGTTCAGCCCGACCTCGACGGTGGAGCCACCGGCCGAGACCCGGTCCACGGCGGACGTCGCACGCGGCAGCGAAGGGGCGTTGCGGAGCCCGGCCCGCTGTTCGGCCTTGTTCGGTCCGGTGAGCAGTGCGTTGACGGCCATGAGGGGCGAGAGGGGCCCGCTCGCCTCGGCGCCCGGGGAGGGCGAGCCGCCGGGGCGGTCCTCGCCGGTCGCCCCGTCCGGGCGTGCGGGAGAGCCGTCCGGCCCGACGACGCCCGGGTCGCCGGTGTGCCACGGGGCGTCGACGGTCCTGGGCACGGGCAGCAGTTCGTCGTCGGCGGTGAGGAGGAACAACAGCACCCGTGCCTCACGCGGGGGCAGCAGGTCGCCGACGGCGGGGCGCCCCGCCTGGACCACGCCCGTCTCCTGGATGCCGCAGGCGGTGAGCGACGCCCCGGCGAGCACCAGCGGCACGGCGAGGCGGGCCGCACGCGACGCCCGGTTCACGCGGTGGCCTCCGTCCGGTCGAGGCCGTCTCCCGGCGCTCCGCCGTGCGCGGCCGCCGGACCGTCCGGTGCGCCCGCGGACGCGGGCCCGTCGAAGGGCAGTTCCACGGTGAACAGCGCGCCGCCGCCGGGCGCGTTCCGTGCGCGGACCGTGCCGCCGTGGAGCCCCACGTTCTCCTGGGTGATCGCGAGGCCGAGGCCGCTGCCCGATGAGCGGGAACGTGCGGCGTCCGCCTTGTAGAAGCGGTCGAAGATGTGCGGCAGCGCCGCCGCGGTGATCCCGGGGCCGCGGTCGCGCACCTCGATGATCAGCGCATCCGCGCGGGACGACAGCCGTACGGTGACCGGTTCGGCACCGTGGCGCAGGGCGTTGCCGACGAGGTTGGCCACGATGACGTCGAAGCGGCGCGGGTCCAGGCGGATGCGGATGCCCTCGGGCAGCTCCGCGTCGACCCGGTCGTGCCACTGTCTGCTGGACAGGGTTCTGCGCACCGCTTCCGCCGCGTCCACCTCGTCGGTGGTGAGTTCGGCCACGCGGGCGTCGAAGCGGGACATCTCCATCAGGTCCTCCACCAGCGTGGCCAGCTTGCCGGTTTCCGCGCTGATCAGGCGCACGGCCCGGGCGGTGTCCGGGTCGAGCGTCCCGGCGTCCTCGTCCAGCACGTCCGTGACGGCGAGCATCCCCGCGAGCGGGGTCCGCAATTCGTGCGAGACGTCCGAGGCGAAGCGCCGGGCCCGGGCTCCGGCGTCGCGCAGTTCCCGTACGGAGTGTTCGAGGCGGGCCGCCGAGTCGTTGAACGTCCGGGCGAGGCCGGCCATCTCGTCCCTGCCGCGTACGGGGATACGGGTGTCGAGCTGTCCGCCGCCCATGGACTGCGCGGCGCGCCGCAGTTCGCGGACCGGACGCAGCACGCTGCGCGCCGCGAACAGGGCGGGCACCAGGGCCACGGCCAGCCCCGGCAGCGCACCGTCGCGGGCGGCGGTCACGAGTGCGTCGATGTCCGCCTCCTCGTTCGTCATGGGCATCACGGCGTAGAGCACCAGGCCGCTGGGCACCGCGCCGCCGCCCGCGACGACCCGCGTCATCGCGGGCATCCCGATCGTCAGGTACGCCCTCCCGTCCTTGACGACCCGCTGGAAGCTGCCGTGCGGCGAGGTGTGCGCCGAGCGGCGCAGCTCCGCGGTCAGTACACCGGAGACCGGCCGGTCGCCGGAGGAGACGCGCACCGAGCCGTACTCGGCGAAGACGATCCACGGGTGGGGCTGGGAGCGCGCCGCGATGTCGTAGAGGTTCCAGCGGAGGGATTCCGGGTCCAGGGGCAGGCTGGGGACGAACCGTTCGGCCTCCTCGCGGAAGGAGGCGACGGCCGTGTCCTGCGCGCGTTCGAGGACCGCGTTGCGCGCCTCCCGGTAGGTCAACGCGGCGGTCGTGACCGCGCTGACCGCGGCCACCAGCAGGAAGGCGAGCACCAAGCGGGGGCGCACCCCGAAGGCGGCGGCCGCTCCGGGCATCCTCACAGCGGGCCGAAGCGGTAGCCGAATCCCCGGAGGGTCTGAATGTAACGAGGGCTGTCGGAGCCGTCCTCGATCTTGAGGCGCAGCCGGCGCACGCAGGCGTCCACCAGGCGTACATCGCTGTGGTAGCCGTGGTCCCAGACCTCTTCCAGGAGCCGCTGCCGGCTGAAGACCCGGCCCGGAGCCGCGGACAGGAACAGCAACAGCTTCAGCTCGGACGGCGCGAGGGGGACCGGTTCGCCTGATTTGAGGACGGTGTGACCGGCACGGTCGACATCGAGTTCGCCGTGGTACTCGACGGCGGGCCGCGCACCCGCCGGGGCTTCGATACGGCGCAGCACCGCGCGTACCCGGGCTTCGATGACCTCGGTACGGGCCGGCTTGACGACGTAGTCGTCCGCACCCGCCTCCAGGCCGACGACGATGTCCACGTCGTCGCCGCGCGCGGTGAGCATGATGATCGGCAACTGGCTCGTCCGGCGTACCCGGCGGCACACTTCGACGCCGTCCATCACGGGCAGCATCAGATCGAGCAGCAGGAGGTCGGGGCGGAACGCGTCCAGTGCCTCCAGGCCGGCCTCGCCGGTCGCGGTGGCGAGGACGTCGTGCCCGCGGCGCCGCAGCCCCATCTCGACGCCTTCGCGTACCGACGGGTCGTCTTCGACGAGGACGAGGCGTGGCATACCGGTTTCTCCAGGTGCTGGGGGCGGAAGGATGCGGTCCCCTGCGGCACGTGCGGCCCCGGTGGCTCCGGTGGGGGCAGGTTCCGGCCGAGCGGGTCCCGGGGCAGGTCCGCTCCCGTCACGGTCGCGGCAGCACCGGACGGCCCGGCGGGGTCCGGGTCCTCGCCGGGCAGCACGCCCGGTTCACGTGGCGGGACGGGTGTGCACACTGACGGCGTAGCCGCCGCCGTCGACGAAGGGGTCGCCGTTCCAGGTCGCGCAGCGCTGCCGCAGGACCAGTCCGGCCCGGGTGCACCAGTGGTCGAACTCGCTGAGAGTCACCGGCGCTTCCGTCAGTGGGAGGTGTGCCGCGTCCAGTCCCATGCCCGTGATGAGCAGACCGCCGGGGCGCAGCACGGCGGCCAGTTGAGCGACGACGGTCGCTCCGGTGCCGGGGGCCAGCAGGGGGATGACGTTTCCGGCGGCGAGCACCAGGTCGAAGTCCGTATCCAGGCCGAGGGCGTCCAGCCGGGCCAGGTCGCCGAGGAGCCAGTCCTGGGCGGGCGCCTCGCGGCGTGCGACGGCGAGCATGGAGGAGTCGACGTCCACACCGGTGCAGTGGTGGCCCAGTTCGGCAAGCCGGATCGCGATCCGGCCGGTGCCGCAGCCCGCGTCGAGCACCCGGGCGGCAGGCTCCAGCAAGGCGGCGCAGAAGGCGGCCTCGCCGTGGATGTCGTGGCCCGATTCGGCGAGCCGTGCGAATCGCCGGGCGTACTCCTCCCCGGCCTGGCCGCCGGTCAGCTCTGCCCAACGGTCGCGTTGCCCAGTCATGTTCTGCATGCCCTCCGGTCGGCCTCCCCCCCCCAGCGGGAGCATAAACGAATCCGGCGCGCGCATCGCGGTTCGGGTGCCCCGAGGGCTGAGGCAGGCCGGGAAAAGCGCTCGCTGAGGATCGTCTCCACTCCCGGCGGGACAACCCTCAGGCCGGGCGGGTCAACGCGGCCGCTCCGAAGGAGACGTCGAACCGGTCACACCAGATGGCCAGACTCGTGAAGCGGGCAGGATCGACATGCGGGGGCAGGCGATAGTTCTGGTCCCCCTTGTTGCCCTTGAGCTTGCCGAGGCTCTCATGCACGCCGTCGTCGAAGACATGCCAGCCGGCTCGCCCCTCCTTCACCGGGGCGTCGGTCAGCCACACCCGCAGGTCGGGACCGTTGCTGGTGTCCAGGCCCTCCAGCCGTACGACGTGTGAGCCGTCGGCGAGCCGGAGCAGCCTCACCGTGCCGGACGTGGCGTGCTCATGGCTGATCAACTTCCCCGAGGCCACGGTCACCTGCTCGGGGGCCGCAGGGGTCCGCGACGGCGTCGGCCGACTGTCCGAGCCGCCCGCGGGCAGGGCGGTCGGCCCCGGCAACGCCTCCTGGACGGTCTCGTCCTGCCACAGCGTCCACGGCTGGAACCAGTAGAGCCCCCCACCTGTCAGCACCACGGCCGCCAGCAGCAGTCCCGCGGCAACCGGTCGGGTCGATTTCCTGCGTACGCGTCCCATCGCGCATCCCCCTCGTCCTCGGGTGAGCCTGCTCGACCGGACTCGGCCGGCTCGGGAAGATCCATTCAAGCCGCCGGCCGCGCCGGTGACCATCGTTCCCGGGTGACGGAAGTCTTACGGCGGTCACGTCGTCGGCCGGGCCGCTGGCCGCTGGCCGCCGCTGGCCGCTGGACAAGATCTTGGTCCTCGCATCTGAGCCGGGAGGGTCTGTCCACGGCCCGGCGGACGTCCCGGTCGAAAGCAGGGCGCGCAACAGGCGGGCCGTACGGTGAAGTGAGCTTCAGATCCGCTTCGGCCGGGGCTGTTAGAGTGCAGCCCTGCGGCGACAATCCGCCGAGCGGCTTTGGCACTTCGTTCTTCGGCCGAGACAACCGGGACAGGGAGCGTAGGAATGCGCTGCAAGGAGATGCTGGTCTTCTACACCGGTATCGCCGTGCTCCTGATCGCTTCCGCGTTCGCCCTCGGCACCCCCGCTCAGACTCTGCAGACCCTCGACACGGCTGCGCCTTCGCACGCCGCCTCCGTATTCGACGGGTCGGGGCTGGATACGCCGCTGGAGGGCGTGGACGGTGACGTCACCCTCCAGCAGCGTCACAAGGCGGGAAGCATGACGGCCCTGCCTCCCGTTCAGGCGGGCATTCCGTCGTCATCGCCGGATCTTCACGACTGTGCGGCGGACGTCGCCCGGCAGCATGCGTCGCACGCGGGCTCGCGAAGCCCGGCCCGGTTCCTGATCCTTCGCTGCTGAGCGAACCTCCGGTCTTCCCGCGGCAGTCCGACGGGGGCCGGGCCGGCCGACGTCGTTCGGCGACACGCCCTTCGGCCGGGCGCGCTGCGCACCGAACGGTGAACGGCCCCTGATGCCCAGGCGCTGACCGTCCGCTCGTGCGTACGGGTGCCGTCATTTCCGTGTTCCCGCAGGAATCCGCCACGATTCGACCGAAACGCGACTCGGCCTCTCTGGATTTCCGAGCGCATTCCGTGGCATTTCCGTCAAGCATCTCTGTCCTTGAAAAACAACGCCGAGTTCGTCCACACCCCGGCTCGGCCCCGACGCAGTCCTGGAGCAGACGCACATGCAACATTTCCCCCTCGCCTCGGAGCCGGCGGGCGGCATCGCCGGATGGGCGACCGGCCTCGTCGAAACCATGGGCGGCCCCGGGGCCGGGCTGGCGATCGCCTTGGAGAACCTCTTCCCCCCGTTGCCGAGCGAAGTCATTCTTCCGCTGACGGGCTTCGCTGCGGGGCAGGGTGTGATCAGCCTGTTCTCCGCCCTGTTCTGGACGACGCTGGGGTCGGTGGTGGGAGCTGTGGCCCTCTACCGGATCGGCGCTCTCTTCGGCCGGGACCGCATGTACGCCCTGTGGGAGCGGCTTCCCCTGGTGAAGGTGTCCGACCTGAGGAAAACCGAACAGTGGTTCCTCAAGCACGGCATGAAGGCCGTCTTCTTCGGGCGGATGATCCCGATCTTTCGCAGCCTGGTCAGCGTCCCGGCAGGCGTCGAGCGGATGCCCATGCCGACCTTCGTCCTCCTCACCGCTCTGGGCAGCTGCATCTGGAACTCGATCCTCGTCATGGCCGGATACCTCTTGGGGGATCAGTGGCATCTGGTGGAGCGTTACGTCGGTGTGCTCTCCAAGGCCGTGCTGGTTCTGGTGGTCGCGGCTCTGGTCGTGACGATCGCCCGCAGGGTGCGTGCGCGCCGGGGCGAGCGGCAGAAGGACCCCGTGTGACCTGTTCGGTGAGCCTCCTGGAGCCCTCGGCCGCGGGCGGCTCACCGGTCACCGGGCGACAGCCGCCCATGGAGTGCGCACGAGGAAGGTTGTAATCGGCCCGCGCTTCGCGCGGACCATCGATCCGATCGACAAGGTGGCACGGATGGCTATGTGGGACCGCATCAAGGACCAGGCCAAGGGGCTGCAGCAGCAGTCTCAGGGAGCGAGGGGCCCCGGCGGTCAGCGGCAGGCGGGGCAAGGAGCCGCGGGGGGCTCGAAGGAGAAGCTGGTCGGACTGCTCAAGTCGCAGCTCGGCTCGCTCAAGACGGAGCTCAAGAGCGGAGCCTACCGGGACGCCAGTATGGCGATGTGCGCTCTGGTCGCGGCCGCCGACGGCACGGTCGATCCCGCTGAGCGCCAGCACGTGGAGACGCTGATCCTGCAGAACGACGTCCTGCAGAACTTCCCGCCCGAGCAGCTGCGGCAGAGGTTCAACAAGCATGTCGACCAGTTGATCTTCAATGTGCAGCAGGGCAGGGCCGAGGCCATGCAGGAGATCGCCAAGGCCGCGAAGAAGCCCGTGGAGGCCAAGGCGGTCGTCCAGACCGGCTTCGTGATCGCGGGCGCGGACGGGTACATCGCCCCGGCGGAGGCGCAGGTGCTGCGGGAGGCGTGCGTCGCGCTCGGGGTGTCCCCGCAGGAGTTCGGCCTCTGAGCGGGCCGTCCGCCGGCCTGGGCTCCGCTAGCGGTTCTAGGCCGCGACGTCATCCGCCGGCCCTCGAAGGCTGACGGCGGAGGGGCAGCCGCGGGAGCGGGCCGGCCGGCTCGGCGAGCAGCCGCGGAGCCGGCCGGGCCGACTCGCGCTCGGGGCGGGCCCGCGCTCGGGGCCGGCCCGCGCCGCTGGCGTCAGAACCGGCGGGGCACGGCCCCTGCCGCCCCGCCGGGCAACGCCAAGCCTTGCCCGTCAGCCGTCGACGGTCAGCGGTCAGCGGTCAGCGGTCAGCGGTCAGCCAAGGACACCGCCCCCACCGGGCAGGCGCGTACGGCTTCCCGCACCAAGGAGTGGTCCCCGGCCTCGGTCGGACGGCCGGGGAGCAGCTCGCTGAACCCGTCGTCGTCCTGCGTGAACACGTCCGGCGCGGTCAGCGCGCACATACCGGCCCCCACACAGCGTTCCTTGTCGACCCGGATGTCCATGCCCCTCACCAGGCCACGGGGAGTTCGATCAGCCCCTGGATCGTGTCACCCGGTTTGTGCTCGATCTCGTGCTCGGGCACGGCGAGCCTGAGGGTGGGCAGCCGTCCGAAGAGCGCGCGCAGGGCGATGTCCAGCTCCGCGCGGGCCAGGTTCTGGCCCAGGCACTGGTGGACGCCGAAACCGAAGGCCAGGTGGTGGCGGGCCGACCGGTCCCAGTCGAGTGTCTCCGGATGCTCGAACACCTCGGTGTCACGATTGATGAGCGAGGTCGAGAAGACCACGCCCTCGCCCGCGCGGATCGTCGTGCCGGCCACGTCGATGTCCTCGGTCGCCAGCCGCTGCAGACCGTCGGCGATGGACAGGAATCGCAGCAGCTCCTCGACCACCGCGGTCGTCGTCGTCCCTCCGCTCCGCAGTGCCGCCAGTTGCCCGGGGTGCCTCAGCAGCGTGAACGTACCGAGCGAGATCATGTTCGCCGTCGTCTCGTGCCCCGCGATGAGCAGGATCACGGCGAACGCGATGAGCTCCTCGCGGTCGACGGGCCCCTCGGGGTGGTCCCGGTGGATCAGCTCGTCCAGCAGCCCCTCCCCCGGCTCCGCGCGCTTGCGGTCGATCAACGCGCCGAGGTAGTCCTCCAGTTCGGTCCGGGCCCCGTCCACGTCGGCGGCGGCCGGGCCACGCAGGAGCCGCCGCGAGCAGCCCTCGAAGAACTCGTGGTCGGCGTACGGCACGCCGAGGAGCGCGCAGATCACCATCGAGGGCACCGGAAGCGCGAAGTCGGCGACCAGCTCGGATGGCGGCCCCTGCCGCTCCATCACGTCCAGCAGGCGGTCCACCGTCTCCTGGATGCGGGGGCGCATCGCGGCGATCCGCTTCACGGAGAAGCTCGGGATGAGCAGCCTGCGCTGGGCGTTGTGCTCGGGATCGTCGACGCCGAGCAGCGCCACGCGCTTTTGCCGCACGTTCGCGAACCGCTCGGCCGGGACGGGAAAGCCGGGGCGGGTGCGGTCGGTGGACAGCCGCGGGTCTGCCAGCAGCCGACGGGCCAGGGCGTGCCCGGTGACGGCCCAGACCGGACGTCCGTCGAAAAGGGTGACCCGGCTCAGCGGCCGGTCCGCGAGCAGCGGAGCGTACCCGGTGGGCGGGTGGTAGGGGCATTCCCGGTCCTGCGGGAAGGGTGTCGACGAGGTCGGTCCGGCGGCGGGGCCGGTGGGGGCGGGGTTCTGGCGGGCCGGTTCCGTCGTGGATTCCGTCATGGGAGCGGTCGCCTCGCAGTGCTCGGTGATGAGGTGCGGAGCGGGTCGCTCCGCACCTCACCCAATTGGATGCCCTAGGCACCTATTGGGTCGACGCCCGGACCGGCCACTTCGCGGGAACGGCAAATCTGGCCGGTGTCATTCGCACACGGCCGAACGGTTCCCCGTCCACTCAGGTCCAGCGCGTGCGCCGGACCTGCCCCGGGCCGAGTTCCGGCCGGTTCCGCGGCCGGAACCCCTCACCGCGACGTCCGGAACCATGCCTGCCGGGAGACCCAGGCCGAGCTGAAGGCCAGTCCTGAAAGTCCACGCAATATGCCTAATGCCATTAGGCTTATCTATAGTCGATTAGGCAATCAAGGAGAAGTGTTCGGAGAGTGACATGACACGAGCAGGACTCACCGCGGAGCGGGTGGTGCGGGCGGGGGCCGAGCTGGCGGACGAGGTCGGCTTCGAGCATGCGACCCCTTCGGAGCTCGCCCGGAAGCTGGACATCAAAACCGCGAGCCTGTACTCGCACATCAAGAACGCCCACGACCTGAAGTCGAAGATCGCCCTGCTGGCCCTGGAGGAGCTGGCCGACCAGGCGTCGGCAGCTCTCGCGGGGCGAGCGGGCCGGGACGCGCTCGTCGCCTTCGCCGACGCCTACCGCGACTACGCCCTCCGGCACCCGGGCCGCTTCACCGCGGCCCGGTTCCCGCTCGACGCGGACGCGGCCGCCGCGAGCGCGGGCGTCCGGCACTCCCGGATGATGCGGGCCATCCTGCGCGGCTACGACCTGACCGAGCTCCAGCAGACGCACGCGGTACGGCTGCTGGGCAGCTTCTTCAGCGGTTACGTGGAGCTGGAGTCGGCCGGCGGCTTCCGTCACAGCTCCCCCGGCTCCCAGGAGAGCTGGACGGAGATCCTCGACGCACTCGATTCCCTGCTGCGCAACTGGCCGACCGCTCCCTGACCCGGCCACCCCTCCCTCGACACGACGAACGAAGAGACCGAGAAGATGACTACCCGGCACGACTGGACGACGACCCCCATCAGCGCCGACATCCTGCGGGGCGCGCTCGACCTGGAGCAGACCGAGCGGGGCGTGCTGCCGCACCGGTTGCCCGCGCGGGCGCGACAGCAGATCCCCGACGACCAGCTGGCCATGGCCGAGTCGCAGCCTTCCGGTGTCCGGCTCGCGTTCCGCAGCCGGGCCACCGCCGTCGAGCTGGACGTGGTGGCGACCAAGCGGGTCTACCCCGGAGCCCCGCCGCGGCCCGACGGCGTGTACGAACTTCTCGTGGACGGCCGCCCGACAGCCCGGGCCAGCGCCCCCGACGGTGACACGCTCATCGTCGATCTGGCCTCCATGACCACAGAGACCCGGCCCGGCCCCGTGGAAACGCTCCGGTTCACCGGCCTGCCGACGGGCGAGAAGGACGTCGAGATCTGGCTGCCCCACGACGAAACGACTCGACTGGTCGCCCTGCGCACCGACGCACCCCTCCAGAGCCCCCGGCCGAGTGGCCGGCCGGTCTGGCTGCACCACGGCAGTTCCATCAGTCACGGCTCCAACGCCACCACCCCGGCCGGCACCTGGCCCGCGGTGGCCGCGGCACTCGGCGGGGCCGAACTGATCAACCTGGGGTTCGGCGGCGGCGCCCTGCTGGACCCCTTCACCGCCCGCGCGATGCGCGACACCCCCGCCGATCTGATCAGCGTCAAGATCGGCATCAACCTGGTCAACACCGACCTGATGCGGCTGCGCGCGTTCGGCCCGGCCGTCCACGGCTTCCTCGACACCATCCGCGAGGGCCATCCCACCGCACCGCTGCTGGTGCTCTCACCGATCCATTGCCCCATCCACGAGACCACGCCGGGTCCCAGCGCTCCGGACTACCGCGAGATGAGTGAGGGGCGGCTGCGGTTCATGGCCATGGGCGACCCCGCGGAGAGCGCCGCGGGGAAGCTGACCCTCACCGTCATCCGCGACGAGCTGGCCCGGCTCGTCGCACAACGCGCCGCCGCCGACCCTCACCTGCACTACCTCGACGGCCTCGACCTCTACAACGAGAGCGACCACGCCGAACTCCCCCTGCCGGACGATCTGCACCCGGACCCCGCCACCCACCGGCGCATCGCCGAACGCTTCGCCGGTCTCGCCTTCGGCCACGGGGGGCCGTTCACGCCGAAGAACCGCTGAAGCCGGCGGGGACCCGGCGCGCGCACGGCGCCGGTGAAGCGGTGAGCCCCGTACGCTCCCCCGTCCGCCAGCCGGCCCCACTCCCGGCTACGGCAGCCGGGAGCGGGGGCGCTGAGCGTCGGCTCAGGGAAAGAGCCGGCGCCTCCGTGCCGCCGTAGGACCGGCTACGGGGCGTCCACCAGGACGCGCCCGTCGGCCGGGACGCGCGGGGCGAGACCGCCGGCGTAGGCGGCCTCGACACGGAACCGCTCGGCCGCGTTCGGAACCGCGTTGCCACAGCTGGTACCGGCGCTGGACCCCGACATCAGCTGGGAGCAGGGGCCTGGCTTGGTGTCCGGCAGGCCGAGACTGTGGCCGAGCTCGTGAGCGGCGATACGGGTCTTGTCGTGGCCCTGGGCGACCGCCTGGCTGCCCAGCTCCACGCGGACCTGGCCGCCGGGCCGGACCGGACCGAGTGTGGCCTGAGGCCAGCCGCTGGTGGCCACGATCCGTATCTCGGCACGCGTACCGGGCGCCGCCTCGACCAGCTTGACGTTGTCCACGTTCGCGTTCCACGAGGCGACCCCTGCGGTGATCGCCGCCTCCCAGCCGCCTGCCCTGCTGTCGTCGTACCGGAGCGTCACGGCCGCCGTCACGCCCTCCGCCGCCGGGTCGGGCGCGGGTGCGGCCTGCGCCGCCGTGGTCGCGGCCAGGGTGATCGCCGCGGCGGCACCGGCCGCCTTGAACCATCGGGAATTCAGCATGGCTGTCCCTTTCACTCATGGGGGGGACCGGCTCCGCGTGGAGCCGGGGAGGCGAGGACGAACGTTGCGAACCCCTGGGACGCGAACCTGGGTTGCCAGTCCTCCGGGGCCGCAGAACCTATGCCGCGATGAACCCTTGGTCATGCCCCTGCCATGAAAGTAGGCCGGAAAAGCACCCCGCCCGCTCCGGACGGCAGCCCCTCCCCGTGCGGCACGCGCGGCCCCCCGGCCGCCCGGCGCCATCCGCACCGAAGCTCTCTTCCGTACGCTGGGGACATGCGCATGCGACCCACCCTGAGCTGGATCTCCACCGAGGAAGCGTTGCCGGGCACCACCGATCCGGCACCGGTCGCCGACGCGCTGAGCCGTGGTGGCGTGCTGGTCCTCAGCGGGGCGGGCATCTCCACGGAGTCGGGCATCCCCGACTACCGGGGCGAAGGCGGAAGCCTGAGCCGCCACACCCCGATGACCTACCAGGACTTCACGGCCGACGCGGGAGCCCGTCGCCGGTACTGGGCGCGCAGCCATCTCGGCTGGCGGACGTTCGGACACGCCCGCCCCAACGCCGGGCACCGGGCGGTGGCCGCGTTCGGGCGGCGGGGCCTCCTCTCGGGGCTGATCACCCAGAACGTCGACGGTCTGCACCAGGCCGCCGGCAGCGAAGGCGTCGTGGACCTCCATGGACGCCTGGACCGGGTCGTCTGCCTCTCCTGCGGTGACGTCAGCCCGCGCCGCGAGCTCGCCCGCCGGCTGGAGGAGGCCAACGAGGGTTTCGCGCCGGTGGCCGCCTCGATGAACCCGGACGGTGACGCCGACCTCACGGACGAGCAGGTCGGAGACTTCCACGTGGCGCCCTGCGCCGTCTGCGGGGGCGTCCTCAAACCGGACGTGGTGTTCTTCGGTGAGGCCGTGCCCCCGCAGCGGGTCGAGCACTGCCGCGAACTGGTCCGAGAGGCGACCACCCTGCTGGTCCTGGGCTCCTCGCTGACGGTGATGTCCGGCCTCCGGCTCGTCCGGCAGGCCGCTCGGGCCGGAACGCCGGTGCTGATCGTCAACCGGGACCCGACCCGGGGCGACCGGCACGCCCTCACCCGCATCGCCCTCCCGCTGGGACCGGCCCTGGCCACCGTGGCCGGCCGGCTGGGCGTTCCGCTCGACGACGCGACACGAGGCCCGGACGAGGTGAGGTGACGGAGGGCGGCGCGCTCCGCGCACGACGGTGCGTGCGCTCGTCTCCCGCTCCGCCCCGCGACCCTGGAGCGGCACGGTCCGGACGCCGTACGGCAGGATGGACCCATGAGCGTAGTCAAGATCAATGTGCTGACCGTCCCCCAGGAGCAACGCGAGACGCTGGAGAAGCGCTTCGCTTCCCGGGCCCATGCCGTGGAGGGCTCCGACGGATTCGAGTGGTTCGAGCTGCTCCGGCCCGTGGAGGGCACGGACGACTACCTCGTCTACACGCGCTGGCGTGACGAGGCGTCCTTCCAGGCATGGATGGAGGGGCCGATGAAGGCGGCCCATCAGGGCGGTGACACGGCGAGCGGCGAGCGTCCCAAGCCGGCCGCCGGCGGGTCGACCGTGTGGTCCTTCGAGGTCGTGCAGCAGGCAGCGCCGACCGGCTCGTAAGCGAGCACGCACAGAGGCGGACACCGCCCGGGCCCGGTCCTGTGTCCGGCCTCGCCACCACCCGGCCGGGCAGGCAGACCGGACGGATCGGCCGGGCGGGACGCTTCCTCGTGGGCCGTGCCGGGCACGTCAGCGGTCGACCGGCGGCAGCCCGGCCAGGCCGGTATCGCGCATGACGCGGTCCAGAATCGCCTCCAGCGCGCTGTCGGCGCCGATCACCGCCTCGACGCCGGCGGGCAGCAGGTCGCGGTGCCGGTACCAGTCGCGCAGCTGGTTCTCGTCGACCTCGTCGGCGATCGGCTTGGTGGCATGCCGGGCCACGGTCTCGGCGAACGGGACGTCGAGGTAGTAGCCGTGGGTCGGGCCCCGGTGGTCGGCGCGCAGCCGGGCGAGCATGTCGCCGTAGTGCTGGGCGCAGAGGATGCCTTCGACGACCACGTGGTAGCCGGCGTCCAGCGCGTAGCGGGCCGTCAGGTCGATCAGGCCGATGTTCGCCGCGCCCGGCCGGTCGCGTTCGCGCAGTACGGTGCGGCGGAGATTGTCCTGACCGACCACCGCCAGGCCGCGGCCGAATCTGTCGCAAAGTCCGGCCGCGACGCTCGACTTCCCCGACGCGCTGTTGCCGCGCAGGACGATCAGCCGGGTTTCTTCCGTGCCCACCATCACGGCGGCCACACTATCGGCCGACGGAGCCGGTCCCGGACTGAACGCCGTCCATCGGCCCCGCCCCGTCCGATCACGTCACTCTCTGGGGGCATGCGGTCTCCTCCCGGCGGCTGATTCCCCGCCGCCCACGCGTTTTTAAGATCATCTTCGAAGAGAAGAACGGACCGACGGACCGGTGGAGCACGACATGACCTTGCTGGATGTTCTGCTGGACGCGGTCCGTGAGGCTCCCGGGCAGGTCGTCGTCCATGTGCGCGGCGACGGGAGCGAACTCACCGTCACGCTGCGGGAACTCCTCGACGACGCCCTGCGGGTGGCCGGCGGATTCCGGGAAGCGGGCGTCGCGCCCGGGACCTGTGTGCCGTTGCTCGCCGACCGCGGCGAGGACTTCCAGCCGATGTTCTGGGGAGCGGTGGCGGCCGGCCTCGTCCCGGTTCCACTGGCTCCGGACGCACGCCGGGTGCGGCCGGTCTGGGAGCACCTGGGACGTCCGCCCGTCGTCGTGGACGCCTCCACCGCGCCGACGGCGGGCGAACTTCCGGACGGTGTGCGCGTGCTGTCCCTCGACGTCCTGCGGCAGGGACCGGTCCTGCGGGAGCCGGCCGTCGCCGGACGGAACGACGTCGCGTTCGTGCAGTTCTCCTCGGGCAGCACCGGCGCACCCAAGGGGGTGGAGGTGACCCATGCCGCGGTGCTGGCCAACCTGGAGCAGATACGGACCGCCTCCGCGCTGGGCGCCGACGACGTGGTGGTCAGCTGGATGCCGTACTTCCACGACATGGGACTCATCGGCACCCATCTCGCTCCGCTGGCCGCCCGGGCCAGGCAGGTCAAGATCGGGCCGCTGTCGTTCGCCAAGCGGCCCCGCATGTGGTTCGAGGTGGCGGCCCGGCACCGCGCCACCGTGCTGTCCGGGGCCAACTTCGCCCTGGCGCTGGCCGTGCGCCGTGTTCCCGACGGCGTCCTGGCCGCACTGGACCTCTCGGCCGTACGGCTGGTCCTGGTCGGGGCTGAGCCGATCGCGCCCGCCGTATGGCGTGCGTTCGCCCGCAAGACGGCGCCGGCGGGACTGGACCCGGCGGCCGCCCAGCCGGTCTACGGTCTGGCGGAAGCGACGCTGGCGGTGACCTTCCCGCCACTGGGGGAAGTGGCCCGGCCGCTGGTCCTGGACCGGGCGTCGTTGAGCGACGGCGTGGCGGTGGACGCCGAACCGGGCGAGAGCGCCGTCGAGTTGATGGACGTCGGGCGACCGGTGGCCGGCTGCGCCGTGCGCATCGTCGACGACGAGGGCACGGCCCTCGGGGACCGGCGGGTCGGACACATCATGGTGAGCGGCCCCCAACTGGCCCGTGGCTACCACGGCCTTCCCGACGTGAGCGCACAGGTGTTCTCCGAGGGCTGGCTCCGCACCGGTGATCTCGGGTTCCTGCGGGACGGCCGGCTGTGCGTCACGGGCCGGCACAAGGACGTCCTGTTCCTCAACGGCCGCACCTTCCACGCCACGGACATGGAGGAGGTCGCGGCGGCGACACCCGGGCTGCCGTCCGGCGCTCCGGCGGTGGTCGGTTCGACCGACCCGGTGACCGGTGCCGAGCGTGTCGTGGTGTTCGTCCCCTGGGCGCGGCCTCCGCGCGACGCGGCGGAGGTGCTCGGGCGCGTCGCGGCCCGGGTCCGCGAGGCCCTGCTCCATGACGATGTGCGGGTGCTGGCTCTGCCGCCCGGGGCGTTCCCCCGTACGACGAGTGGCAAGCTGCAGCGTCGGCTGCTGCGGGAGCGCTTCGAGTCGGGCGCGTCCCGGACGAGTGTCTTCCAGGCCGGTGCGTTCACGGCGGGCGAGCGGCGGACGGACGAGTTCGCCGAGGGCGGCGCCGATCGTCCCTCCTCTCCGGCTCCCGCCCGGGCGGGAGCACCGTGGCTTGCGGCGAAGTCCCGTGCTGGGGCGCCGCCCCGGGCTCGCGCCGAGACCGTCGAGGCCGTTCGGGAGGTGTGGGCTCGGGCGCTGGACCGGCCCGCCGAGTCGATCGGGGCGCACGAGCCGTTCGGGAGCCTCGGAGGGACGTCGCTCAAGGCCATGGAGGTGCTGGTGGCACTGGAGGACGCCTTCGGGGTGACGCTGCCGCCGGCGGTCATCCGTGACCACGACACCCTTGCCGCACTCGCCGGGCACCTCCTGACGATCGCGCCCGTTCCGCGGGCGTCCGTCCCCGTGGCCGGGGAAAGCGCCGCGCCGGCGGCAGGAGACGCGGCCGGGGAGGGAGCGGCCGGCCCCGCCGCTGACTCCGACTTTGTGTCCGACCCCGGCTCCCGTTCCGGCTCCGGCTCTGGTCCTGGCCCCGGCTCCGGCTCCGGCTGTGGTTCTGACGCCGGCTCCGGCTCCCGCTCCGGATCTCCCGCCGGCGCCGCCGCCGGCGGTGCCACCACTGCGGCCGCCGTCATCGCGATGGCGTGCCGGTTCCCAGGCGCCGACACTCCCGAAGCCTTCTGGGACCTGCTCATCGACGGGCACGACGCCGTCACGCCCGTACCGCACGGGCGGTGGGACGAGGACCACGAGCGTGCGGGGCTTCGGCCGACGGCTCCCCGGAGACGCTGGGCGGCACTGCTGGAGGACCCGGCCGCCTTCGACGCCGACTACTTCGGCATCGGCGCGGACGAGGCACGCGCGCTCGACCCGCAGGCACGGATCTTCCTCGAACTGGCGCACGAGGCACTGGAGCGTGCCGGATACGCGGGGCCCCGCCGGCACGGGCGGCGTATCGGGGTGTTCGCGGCGGTCGGGGACAGCGGCTACCGGGAGGTCCTGGACCGGGCCTCGGCCGACGGCTCGTCGCCGCCCACCGCGCTCACCGGCAACCTCCCCGCCCTCATCGCCGCCCGGGTCTCCCAGTGCCTCGACCTCGACGGACCCGCACTCGGCGTGGACACGGCCTGCTCGTCGGGCCTGGTCGCTCTGCACCTCGCCCGGCGCAGCCTCCTGGACGGCGAGTGCGACCTCGCCGTCGTCGGCGGGGTCAACCTCCACCTGACCTCGGCCCCGCACCGGCTGCTGGAAGAAGCGGGGGCCCTGTCCCCCACCGGTCGTGGCCGCGCCTTCAGCACCGAGGCCGACGGCTTCGTGCCCGGTGAGGGAGGGGCGGCCATCGTCCTCACGCGCCTCGACGCGGCCGGGCGCGCGGACGACCCGGTGCTCGCGGTGGTCCGGGGCACGGCCGTCAACAACGACGGCCGGTCGATGAGCCTCATGGCGCCCAATCCGTTGCGGCAGCGCCAGGTCATCACCCGGGCGTACGAGGGGACGGGCGTCGATCCCGCCTCGGTGTCGTACGTGGAGGCCCACGGGACGGGCACGGCCGTGGGGGACCCGATCGAGCTGCGGTCGCTGGCCCACGCGTTTCCCGTACGGTCCGACGGCGAGCCTCGGCTGCTCGGTTCGGTCAAGACGAACATCGGGCATCTGCTGAACGCGGCCGCGCTGCCGGCGCTGGTGAAGGTCGTGCTGGCCCTCGGCCACCGCAGGCTGCCGCCGTCGCTGCACCACACCCCCGCCTCGCCCGGCCTCGCCCCCGCCGGTTTCTCCGTGGTGGCCGAGACCCGGGACTGGACGTCCGCCGGGCCCCTCGTCGCGGGGATCAACGCGTTCGGTTTCGGCGGCACCAACGCCCATGCCGTTCTCGAACAGGCTCCGCTCCCGGAGGCCGGGCCGCGCCGGGAGCCCCCGGAGGTCACGCATTCCCCGGGCTCTCCGGGTCCGGGCTCCCTTGACTCCCCTGGTTCCCCGGGTTCCCTTGATTCGCCGGGTCCCCTTGATTCGCCCGAGTCGTCGCCGCCCTCGTCGGCCTTGTCGTCGTCACGGTCCTCGGCTTTCCCGACCGCCCCGGGCGCCCAGGGCTCGCCCTCGTGGGGCTGCGCGCGCCGAGCTGCGGACGACGGGCCTCATCTGCTCACCCTGTCCGCGCGCGGAGCGGACGCGTTGCGGGACGCGGTGGCCCGGCTCGCCGCGGAGCTGGAGAGCCGTCCGCGACTGAGCGAGGGGGACGTCTGCCGGACCGCGAGCACGGCCCGGGACGAGGGGCCCCACCGGCTCGCCGTCATCGCGGACGGTGACCTGCGGGAACGGCTCGCCGCGATCGCCGCCGGGACGGGCGGAGCGGGCGGGCGCATCGGGAGCGTCGTCCGGTCCCGACCGCGTGTGGTCTTCCTGTTCCCCGGGCAGGGGGCGCAATTCCCGGGCCGGGACCGGGCGCTGTACGGGACGGCGCCGGTGTTCCGGGACACCTTCGACGAAGCGTCGGCGCTCCTCGGCCCGGTGTGCGGGCGGCCGCTGCTGGACTGGGCTCTGGATCCGGAGGCGGACCCGGCCGCGCAGGCCGCGACGGAGGTGGCGCAGCCGCTCCTCGTCGCCTCCGGGGTGGCGCTCGCCCGCCAGTTGCGTACCTGGGGCGTGGCGCCCGACGCGGTGGCCGGGCACAGCGTCGGTGAGATCACCGCCGCCTGTGCGAGCGGCGTGCTGACCCTCCGGGAAGCGGTGCGGTTCGCGGCCGAACGAGGCCGTCTCATGGCCGCGTACACCGAGCCCGGCGCCATGATCGCCGTCCACGGAGGCGAGGAGGCCGTCGCCTCGGCGGTGGCGGAGTCCGGCGGAGCGCTCGCCGTGGCCGCGTACAACGGTCCCGGGCTCCAGGTCCTCTCCGGGGGCGTCGCCGCCGTGGAGCGCGCCGCCCTCCGCCTCGACGCCCAGGGCGTTCCCGTCCGCCGGCTGCGGGTCTCCCGGGCGTTCCACTCCCCGCTGATGCGGCCGGTCGCCGGCCGGCTCGCCGAAGCGGCCCGTGCGCTCACCCCGCAGTCGCCGTCCATTCCCCTCATGAGCACCGTGACGGCCGAGTGGCAGCCGGTCCTCGGCCCGGCGTACCTGCGCGACCACGCCGAGCGCCCGGTGCTGTTCGGGGCGGCCTTGGAGCGCCTGGCCCGGGAGGGGTACGACACCTTCGTGGAGGTCGGCCACGGCGCGACCCTGTCGGGTGCGGTCCGCGCCGCGACGGGGGCCTACGCTGCCGGTGCGCCGGTGGCGCGCGGCGACGGGGCCCGTACGTCCGCCGGCCCGGGCCGGGCGGCACCGCCCGGGCACGGAGCGTCCCCGGTCCCCGGCGGCTCCGACCTCACCGGCTTGTCCGCTCCGCCCGCAACATCCGACGTGGCCGGAGTGTCCGAGCCCTCCAGCGGCGGAACGACCGTGGTGTGCGCGCTGCCGGGACGTTCCGGCGGCCCGGCGGACACGGAACGGCTGCCCGATGACGGGCGCGGGGCCCTTTTGGAGACCATCGGCCGTCTGTGGACGCTCGGCGTGCCGCTGGACCGGACCGCGCTCGACGCGGGACACCGCATGATCACTCTGCCCACCTATCCCTTCCAGCGCGTCCGCCACTGGGCGGACCGGCGCACGAGCCCTCTTCTGCACCGGGTCCGGTGGCAGGATTCCGCCCTGCCCGGAACGGCGGCGGGGTCCGTGCGTTCGGTGCTGCTGACCGGACCCGACTCCGCGTGCGTCGACCGGCTCGCCTCGCGGCTCTCCGCCGAGGGCGTCCGCGTGCACGCGGCGGGCGACGGGCCGCCGGACGCCGTGGTCCTGGTGGCCGGCCCCGCTCCCGGCCAGGACACCGGTGACGCCCTCGGCCGGGCCCAGGACAGCGCGATGGCCGCCTTCGGCGACGCCCTCGCGCGGTTCGACGAGACGCGCGCCGCACGGCTGCTGGTGCTGACCGAGGACGTGCACGCCACGGGGGCGGGGCGGGAAAGGCCACGGCCGGCCCACGCCGTCCTCGGCGGGCTCGTGCTGGCTCTGCCGCAGGAGACCCCGGGCACGTCGGCCACCGCCGTCGATCTCTGCTCGCTGGACAGCCCGTCCCAGCGGCTGGCGGCCGTACTGGCCGAGCTGCGTGCGGGCGCCGCCCCGGGCGGGCCAGCCTGTGTCGCCTGGCGTGCGGGGCGGCGGCTCACCCGCGGCTTCGCACCGCTGACGAGCGACGCCCCGGCACCGGCCGGGGCGACGGGGTCAGCGCTGCCGCCCGACGGCACCTTCCTCATCACCGGGGGCGGCGGCGGGATCGGCGCCGCGCTCGCCCGGGACCTCGCCGGCCGGGGCCGTCCGACCCTCGTGCTCACCGGGCGCTCCCCCCGGCCCCCGCACGGGCTGGCCGATGAACTCCGTGCGCTGGGCGCCACCGTCCACTACCGCGCGGCCGACGTCTCGGTCGAACGGGACGTCGAAGCGCTCCTGGCCGGGCTGCCCCGCCTCGACGCCCTCTTCCACGCCGCGGGGGTGGTGCGGCCCGGCACCCTGCGGAACAGGCGCGCAGAGGAGACGGCGGACGTCCTGGCCGCGAAGACCCGGGGCAGTCTGCTGCTCTCGCTGGGCCTGCGCCGGCACGGTCTCGACCCGGCGGTCCGCGTGGCGTTCTCCTCCGTCAGCGCCGTACTGCCCGGCCTGGCGGGCGCGCTGGGCGACTACGCCGGCGCCAACGCCTTCCTCGACGCGTTCGCCGCGTCGGAGCGACACGCGGGAAGGCCCTGGCTGTCGGTGAACCTCGCCGCGGTGGCGGGGACGGGCATGGCAGCGTCCCCGCGCACCGAGGGGAGGCCGAACGTCGCGACCCCGTCGGCCGCGGGAGGCCGGCCCGTGGCCACCGCTCCCGCGCTGGCGGCTCTCCGTGCGGCGTGCGGCGCGGCCCCGGCGCAGTTGCTGCTGGCCGATCTGACGCCGTCCCCGCCACCCGCCGCCGTGGCGCACCCGAACGCGACGCCGACCCTCCCGGAGGTGGAGCCGGGTACGGAACCGCCGCCCTCGGGCCCAGCGCCCGGCGCCGGAAGTCGCGGCTGTGACTGCGGCCGTGCGGAGGGCAGCGGCGGCTGTGGCACGAGCGCCGACCCCGGTGCGCGCCCGGGGGCCCGGTGCGAGGCCGGCACCGCCGCGTTGCTCCGCCGGCTGCTGGCCTCCGCGCTGGGTCTGCCTGCCGCCGGAATTCCCGACGACGAGCCGTTCCTGGCGCTCGGCCTCGACTCACTCGCCGCCGTCGACCTCGTCAGGCGGCTCGAACGGGAGCTGGACAGGGCCCTGCCCGCCACGCTCTTCTTCGAGTACCGGACCGTCGGCGAACTGGCGGCGCACCTGGACGCCACGCTCCCCCTCTCGCAGCCGCCCGCCTCCTCCCCCGCGCTGTCTCCCGCCCCCTCGCCCGTGCCGGAGGGGGTGCCCTTCCCGCTCACGCCCGTCCAACTGGCCCTCTACGCCAGCAGCCGGCTCCACCCGGACCTCCCGGCGCACGGCTACGTCCGCCAGACCGTCCGAGGCCCCCTGGACGCACGGCTCCTGGGCCGCGCCCTCGCCGCGCTCGCCGACCGGCACGCCATGCTGCGGATCCGTGTCGAGAGCCCCGCCGCGGACAGCGGCACGGCGACGCCGAGGCAGTACGTCGCGGCTCCGGCCGCACTGTCCGCCTGGTACGAGGTCCACGACATTCCCGAGGCGGCCGAGGCGTCCCGGGCCACTGCGCCCCCTGAGGTGCCCGGCCGGGTCCGGGAGCTCGAAACAGCCCTGTGCAACCGGCCGTTCGACCTCTCCGCCGAGCCTCCCGTGCGCGCGCTCCTCGCTCGGGAGAGTCCGGAACTGTCCCATCTGGTGCTGGTGATCCACCATGGGGCGGGGGACGGATACAGCCTCAACGTCCTCGCCGGGGAACTCTGGGCCCTCTACACGGCCCTCGCCCACGGGCACGCCCCGGCGCTGCCTGCGCTCGGCACTGACTTCGCGCGGTACGCGGCCGCCGCCGACGAGCGGTCCGCCCCGCGGAGTGCGCCGGTCCTCGCCGACGACCGGCGGTACTGGGAGCGGCGATTGGCCTCCCGTGACGGCTTTCTGCGCCTGCCGTACGACGGTGATCCCTCCGCCCTTCCGACAGGGCCGATGATCACACACCAGAGCGCCCTGGATCCCGTGCTGACCGCCGCGTTGGAGGAACGGGCCGCGGTGCACGGGGTGAGCCTGTTCCATCTGCTGCTCGCCGTGCACGTGCGCTGTCTGGCCCGCTGGAGCGGCCGGCGGGAGATCGCGGTGAACGTCGCCCGCGCCCGGCGCGACGATCGCCTGCCCGGACTGGACCGGCTGGTGGGGCCGCTGGCCGACTCCCTCCCTCTGCTGTGCGGGACGGACCCGGACGAGCCGGTCGGGGCCCTGGCCGAGCGGCTGGCGGAGATCTGGCTGGAGAGCGAACAGCACGCGAGCTTGACGGGCCTGGAGCTGGCGCGGCTGATCCCGACGGACCGGCCCGGGGCCGGACCCCGGACCGTGAGCCCGGCCGGCTTCAGCTTCTCGCGCTTCCCCGCCGCCCTCGACGAGCGGTGTCCGGTGAGCGTGCGGCCCACCGCTGCCGGCACCGCGACGGCCGCGACGCGCCTGAGCCTGCTGTGCTGGCAGGACGGGACGGTCCTGCGCTTCTCGTGGAACTTCCCCGCCCGCCTCTTCGACCGGGCCACGGTGGCCCGTCTGGACCGCGAATTCCACGACGAGCTGACCGCTCCGGTCCGGCCCCGCCCCGACGCTCCGGGGCTCCCCTCCGCCCGGCCCGGCCCCGGCGCCCCGGATCGGCACGGGGCCGCTGCCGGAGGGGAGGCCGGGGCCGGCCGGAGAGAGCCCGCTTCCGCCGTGCCGGCCGTCACAAAGGCCCCGCCACGCCAGGACGCCGATTCCGCCACGGTCGCCACTCGACTGGCCGACCGGTTCCGGGCCACGCCGGACGCGGTCGCCGTCGACACCGGCACCGCCACCCTGACGTACGCCCAACTCGACCGTGCCTCCCACGCCCTCGCGGTCTCGCTCCAGGCCCGTGGCGTCACCCCGGGAAGTCTCGTCGGGCTTCTCACCGGACCGGGCGCCGACACCGTCGTCTCGGTCGTCGCGGTCCTGCGTGCGGGGGCGGGCTGGGTTCCGCTGGACGCCGGCCACCCGACCGCACGGCTGGTGGACCAGCTCACGCGCTCGGGGGCCCGTACGGTGCTCTGTCACGCCGCCACCCGGGCGGTGGCGGAAACGCTCGGAGACGTCACCCTGGTGTCGGTGGACGCGGCGGTGTCCCCGGACACTTCGACACCACTCCCCCAGGGCGCCGGGCAGGACCTCGCCACGGGCCCGGACCGTGCCGCCGGCCCCGCCCGGACCCGGGACGGAGTCCCCCTACCCGACCGTCCGGCCGACGTCGGCGAGATCGCCTACGTGATCTTCACTTCCGGCTCCACCGGCCGGCCCAAGGCCGTGCCCATCACCCACCGGTCGATGGAGAACTACCTCGACTGGGCGATCGGCGCCTTCGGGTACGACTCCCACGACCGGCTCGCCCAGACCGCGTCGCCCTGTTTCGACGCCTCCGTCCGCCAGCTCCTCGCCCCGCTGCTCGTCGGCGCGACCGTGGTCACGGTGGACTGGGATCTGCTGCGCGACCCGGAACGGCTCCTGACCCACGTCGAACGCTGCCGGATCACCGTCTGGAGCTCCGTTCCCACCCTCTGGGAGCAACTGCTCAGCGCTTCGGAGGAGCGGGTACGGCGCGGCGCACCGCTGCCGGACCTCTCCGCACTCCGGTGGATCCATGTCGGCGGCGAGGCCCTGTCGCCCGCCCATGTGCGCCGTTGGTTCGACCTCTTCGGCGACGGCCAGCAGATCGCCAACCTGTACGGCCCGACCGAGGCGACCATCAACACGAGCTGCCACATCATCCGCGCCCGGCCGGGCGACGAGGTGCGGCGACTGCCCATCGGCCGCCCCGTCACCGGCACGGAGGTGGAGGTCGTCGGCCCGGACGGGGAGCCCCGGCGGCCCGGCGAGGCCGGGGAACTCCTCATCTCCGGAACCGGCCTGACCCCGGGGTACCTCGGCGAGCCGGCCCTCACCGAAGCGGCGTTCACGGTGCGGCGCGGGCGGCGCTGGTACCGCAGCGGCGACCGGGTGCGGTGTTCCGAGGACGGCGTCCTGGAATTCCTCGGGCGGCTGGACGACCAGGTGAAGATCCGCGGCAACCGGGTCGAGCCGGGCGAGATCGAGGCGGTGCTCCAGGCCCATCCGGACGTCGTCCACGCCGTCGTCCTGGCCCAGGACGGGCGCCTCAACGCGTTCGTGACGCCCGGGCCCGGATCGTCCGGCGTCGATCCCGTGGCGCTCCGGCTCCATCTCGCCGGGTCGCTGCCTCCGTACATGCTTCCGTCCCGGATCACGCGCGTCGACAGGATGCCGCTCACGAGCACCGGCAAGATCGACCGCCGCGGGCTGCCCGCCCGCCGGGAAGCCACCGCCGGGCCCGGGACGGACGACTCCGTCGGTGTCCGCGCGGGCGGCGTCCGTACGCCGCCCCGCACTCCGACGGAGGTCCGGCTGGCCGCCATCTGGTGTGCCCTGCTCCAGGCCGACGACGTGTGCCGTGAGGACGACTTCTTCGTCCTCGGCGGCGACTCCCTGCTCGTCCTGGAAGTGTTCGCCCGGCTGGAGAAGGAGGGCCGGCCGCTCCCCCGGCCCACGGTGATCTACCGTCACCGCACGCTCGCCGCCCTCGCCCGCACCGTGGACGCCGCCGTGGACGCGGTCCTGGACCCCGCTGTGGAAGCGGCTGTCGAGAACGCCGCGGACCCGGTTGCCGTTCCGGCTGCCGAAACGGTTCGCGGGGCCGGCTCCGAGGCGGCTGCCGGCACGGCCGCAGCGGACGCGTCGGGGCGGGAAACCGGCGCAGCGGCGGCCCTCCCCCCGATCACCGGCCCGGCCACCGGCCCCGCCCCCTTCCCCCTCACGCCCACACAGCGCGGCTTCCTGCTGGCCGACGCCATCGCACCGGGTGCGACATCGTCCTGGCTCACGCGCCTGCGCATGGTCGGCCGCCTCGACACCCTCCGCTTCCAGAGGGCGGTGGACGCACTCGTCGTGCGCCATCCGATGCTGCGCACCGTCTTCCCCGCCGGGGCGCGCCCGAGCGTCCAACAGGAGCTTCCGCCCTCGCTGCGCCTGCCGGTCGACTTCGAGACCCTCACCGGCCCCGCGCAGGTGGAGGAGCGGGTCGCCGCCGAACGGGCACGGCGCTTCGAACCCTGGGCCTGGCCCCTGTTGCGCCTGCGGGTGCTCACCGTCGCACCCGACGAACACGTCCTGGTGGCACACGCCCACCACATCATCGGCGACGGCTACAGCGCCGCACTCCTGGTACGGGAGCTGACGGCCGGGTACGACGCCCTGACCCACAGGGAGGAACCCGAGTACGCCCCGCTGCGCAGCACCTTCCGCGATCACTCCGTCCACCTGGCGCGGCGCACGGACGCCGCCGCCTCGAACGCCTCCGGTGCCAATTCCACCGCGTCGCCGCGGTCGGCCGACCCGACCCTCCGCGACCGGTGGGCACGGCTGCGCGCGCCCTACCGGCCACCCGTGCTCTCCGCCGGCACCAGCACCAGCGGGTCCGCGGGAACCGGCGCGAAGCCGCTCTTCCACACCCATGGGTTCACGGTCGACCCCGACCGGGTGGCGGCGCTGCGCAGGCTCGCCGCGCGCACCGGATCCACCCTCTACGCCCCGGTGCTCACCGCCTACTACCGGGCGCTCGTAGCGGTCACCGGCCGGGCGGATCTGGTGCTCGGCCTCGCGGTGAGCGGCCGGGACGACTCCGTGCCCGACGCCCACCGGGTGTTCGGTCCCTTCGCCACGGCCGTACCCCTGCGGCCGGCGGGCCCGGCGTCCGGGCGGCCCGACGACACGGGTTTCGAGGACGACCTGCGGCGGCTCGCCACCGAGGCCGCCGAGGCGCGGACGCACGAGGGAGCCGTGCCGCCGCCGACCGACGGGCTGCCGCTGACCGCACAGTTCTTCTTCACCTATCTGGACTTCTCGTCCCTGGGGCCGGAGAGCGGCCGGACGTTGACGGTCTCCCGGGAGGACGCCGACAGCGCTTTCACGCCGCCTCCGGCCGGTACGGATGTGTTCCTGGCGGCCGGTCCGGACGACGGGCGGCTGCGGATCACCGTCCGTGCGGCCGCCACGGCGTTCACCCCGGAGGCGCTGGCCGCCTTCGCGGACTCGCTACGCGACGGTCTGACGCACGCGGCGGCCTCCGCGGTGCCCGGCCCCGGCCTCCTCCCCGGCCCGGGCGGCCCGGGTCGGGACCTGCGGATGGACGCCGCGCTCGTCGGCTATCTGCCGTCCCCCGCCCACCTCGCGCGGCTCGCGGGCCTGCCGGAGGCGGCACTGCCGCGCGAGGAGTTGCGGACGCTGCTCTTCCCGGACGGGCGGCCACGGCTCCTGGAGACGCTGAGCACCCC
Organism: Streptomyces sp. NPDC091649; assembly: GCF_044756785.1. Classification (NCBI taxonomy): domain Bacteria; kingdom Bacillati; phylum Actinomycetota; class Actinomycetes; order Kitasatosporales; family Streptomycetaceae; genus Streptomyces; species Streptomyces sp. NPDC091649. Next base: position 85,960 of record NZ_JBIVTR010000014.1, read on the forward strand.
GCTGGGTCGTTCCGGGTTCGTGTGCGTCCCGCAGTTCGCGGACGAACTCGCCCCCGGCGACGTCCTGCTGGGGCACACCGGGCGCGCGGTCGAGCTCGCCTCGTCCCTCGGCGCCCGGGCCGTGTCCCTCGCGGGCATGATCCCCTCGCTCACCGGCTACGGCTTCGAGGTCCTGCGGACCGTCGGCACGACCGGCGCCGGCCCGGCGGTCACCACCGGTCACGCGGCGACCGTCGTCTCCGTCGTCAGGACCGTGCACGCCGCTCTCGACGCGACCGGGCAGCACCTGGGCGCTCTCACTGTCGCTTTCGTGGGGCTGGGCTCGATCGGCTGCTCCTCGCTGGAGTTGCTGCTCTCCCGGAGTGCGCAGCAGCCCGCCCGCCTGCTGCTCTGTGACGTGCCGGGCAGTGGGCGGCGCCTGGAGGAACTGGCCGAAAGTCTCCGGGAACGCGGACTCGCCGAGGGCGTGGAGGTGGTCGAGTCGGGCCACGGGCTGCCGGACGCCGTGTACGGGGCGCACCTGATCGTCGCGGCGGTCAGCGGGGGCGGCACGCTCCTGGACGTCGACCGTCTCGCCCCGGGCACGACGGTGGTCGACGACTCGTTCCCGCACTGCTTCGACACATCCCGCGCCCTCGGCCGGATGGACCGGTCGAAGGACGTCCTGATCGTCGGCGGCGGGCTGCTGGGGGCCGGCCCGACTCTGCGCGAGGTGGCCGAGGGGCTGCCGGCCGCCGCGGTGGCCGGTTACCTCGCGCAGCCGATGGTGCCGGACACCATCGCGTCCTGTCGGCTGGAGTCCCTGCTCCACTCCTCGGGGACCGATGTGCCGCTCGTCCGCGGCCCGGTCGACGCGGCCACCGCCCTGGCCTACTGGGAGGCGGCGGAGGCGACCGGCATCCGGGCCGCCCCCCTCCACCTCCTCACCCGCACCATCGACCCGGACATGATCGCGCGGCGCCTTTAGTGGGTGGGGAGCAAGGGGCCGCCGGAACCCCCGTGCCGCCGTCGATGTCAGTGGTCGGGATTAAGTTCGTTCATGTCCCGCCGCGATGGCGTGGACATCCCCTTTCGCATGCATGGGAGTTGGCGCTTTGTCGGTCTGGGAGAAGTCGAGTACCGCGCGGGTGACGGCGCCCGCGCGCCCGCGGAAGCTGGCCAAGGTGCCGTTCGTCGAACTGGCCGACGGGCGGTTGCAGGGAGTCGTCTCCAGTGGATCGGACATCGGGCGCGTGTACGTGTCGTCCGTGGCGTCGCGGACGTACGCGTTCGCGTGCAGCACCAACAACAACCGACCCTGCGGCGGTGCGCGCGGCACGTTCTGCAAGCACATCCAGGCGCTCGTCGGTGAGGCGGTGCTGCAGTACGGCGCGGGGCGCGTCGCCCGCTACCTCGCGGTGGAGGCCCCGGACGGAGAGCCGGACGCCGGCGCCCTCACCGCCGCCATGACGGCCACGCGGCCGGAACAGGGCGACTCCTCGGCGGCCGCACAGGTGTTCAGCCGCTTCCTGAGGCATCTGGCCTATCTCGAACTGGAGCCGGTCACCTCACCGTTGCCCGAGATGCAGTGGTTCCCGCCGACGCGGGCGGTGGCCTGATGCGCGCCGACCTGCTGTCCGATCCGGTCGAAGGGCTCGACGAGGCCCTCGCCGCCGTGGACGCCTTCGACGGGGCGCTGGTGGCCGGACTGCTGCGGCCGGGCCCCGACCAGGCCGCAGCGCTGACCGGGCTCGCCGACGCCGTCGCCGGTACCCCGCTGGCCGCGCGGGTCGCCGAAGCGGTCGGCAGGGCGATGTCCGGGGCCGCCGGCGAGGACCACTTCGTGGCGCTCGCCGCCGCCCGCGGCGCGCTGCTCGGCGCCGCGCACGACGCCCTGTCCCACCGGATAGAGGAGACCGTCGGCCGTCCCCACGCCGAGGACGAGCGGGGCTCCGCCCCGGTGCCCGCCGTGCCGGACCACGGAGCGAACCTCCTGGCGGCGGCCCGCAGCTGGCTGTGCGACCTCGCGCGCCGCGGCTGGCGGGGCATCGACCACGAGCTGGTCGCCGGGGCCGCGCCGGTGGTCTCCGCGATGCTGCCCGATCCGGGCTCCCGTCGTCCGGCGACGCTGCTCGACGGGTTCGCCGCCGAACTCGCCGCGTCCTGCCCGGGGGCGACGCTGGAGCGGGTGCCGGCGCGCCGCTGGGCCGATCTGTGGTCGCGCGCACTGCTGCTGACGGTCCCCGGCTCCGCGGGGGAACCGCCCGTGGTCCCGGTGACCGGTCGTCTGCTGCCGCTCGGCGTCGATGTGCAGGAGCATACGACGGCCGTGCAGGCACAGGTCCACGCCGTGTTCGAGCCCGCGGACGGCGGGGCGCCCCGCCTGGTGCGCGCCGGGGTTTCCGCGCCCAAGCCGGACACCGTCGTCGGGGCGGGCCTGTGGCAGCTGCTGCGTCCCCGCATGTCCTTGCTCGGCGCCGTGAGCGAGGGCTGTTCGATGGTGCTCGACGCCATGCCGGTGACGGACGAGGGGGATCTGGTCTGGGACGACGAGCGGGCGCGTACGGGCGAGCCCGCCGATGCCTTCACCACAGCCCGTGTGATGCTGTCCGCCGCGACGGCCGCCCGCGTCGCGCCGCTGGACCGGCATCCGGTCCGGATCGCCGTTCCGGTGCTGCTGGAGGGGTACACCGTCCGGAGCGAGGAGGGCCGGCTCGCGTTCGACGTGGCCGGGCGGCTTCTGGCCGTCGACACCGACCGGGCGCCCGCCGCCGGTCCGCTGACGCCCGAGGCGGTCGCCGCGTCCCACTCCTGCGTGGGGCTGCTGCGCTGGGATGCCGGTGCGTTCCTGGTCCAGCCGCTCGCGGTCGAGTCGACCGTACGGAAGAAGGCCGTCGCCGTGCACGCGGGGGCGTGGGCGGGCGGCACCACCGACAAGGCCGGTGTCCGGGCGGAGAAGGCCGCCACCGACGCCGTCGCCGTGCTGCGCGAGCGCGCGGGAAGGCTGTTGCGGAAATGACCGACGAACTCACCGGGCAGCCTCCCGGCCCCGGCGGCCCGGCCCCGGCCGGGCCCGACCCGCACGACAACCGCCGTCAGGTGCTGTACTGGCGGCTCCTGGCCCGTCTCTTCGACGGTGAGGAGCAGCCCGCGCTCGAATCGGCGAGCCTGGGAGTGGTCGAGGACATCGGACTGCCGTCCGCGCTGCTGGATCCCGGGACGTCGCTCGATTCGGTCGTGCAGCGCCATCCGGAGCTGGCCGCCGAGTTCGACGGGCTGATGACGCCCGCCGCCGATGCGGTCGGCACGGGCTCCGGGGCGGCGCCGGACTCCGGCGCGACCGAGGATTCCGGTGCGGTGCGGAGGGATGTCGATACGGCGGCCGAGGCCGGCGAATCCCGAGACCGGGCGGCGGAGGTACGCCGGGCGGCGCTGGTGTCGAAAGTGCTCCTCAATGTCTTCGCGACGGGCGGGAGCACGGTGACGGCCGAGCGGCTGGCGCGCTGGCAGTCCGACGCGGGCTGGCTGGAGCGTGCGCTGGGCAGTCCGCCCGGCGGGCTCCGCGGCGGGCGAGCGGCGGGCGCGGGCCTGGACGGCGGCGGCCTCGGTCCCGAGCTGGCGGCGATCGAGGCGGATCTCGTGGGACGCATGCGGCTGCGGGAGGTGCTGGCCGACCCGGCGCTGGCCGCGCGGCTGACCCCGAGCATGTCACTGATCGAGCAGTTGCTGAGGGACAAGGGCAATCTGTCCGGTGTGGCTCTCGCCAACGCCAAGTCGCTCATCCGCCGTTACGTCGACGAGGTGGCCGAGGTGCTGCGTACGCAGGTGGAGAAGGCGACCGTCGGCGAGCTGGACCGTTCGGTGCCGCCCAAGCGAGTCTTCCGCAATCTCGACCTGGACCGCACGATCTGGAAGAACCTCACCAACTGGAGTCCGGAGGAGGAGCGGCTCTATGTCGACCGCCTCTACTACCGGCACACCGTCCGCAGGACGACGCCGCAGCGGCTGATCGTCGTGGTGGACCAGTCCGGTTCCATGGTCGACTCGATGGTGAACTGCACCATTCTCGCGTCCGTCTTCGCCGGCCTTCCGAAGGTGGACGTCCATCTCATCGCCTACGACACCCGCTCGATCGATCTCACGCCCTGGGTGCACGACCCGTTCGACGTACTGCTGCGCACGAACCTCGGCGGGGGCAATGACGGGCCCGTCGCGATGGCGATGGCCCGCCCGAAGATAGCCGAGCCGAAGAACACCGTCATGGTGTGGATCTCCGACTTCTACGAGTTCGACCGCTCCCAGCCGCTGTTCGAAGGCATTGAGGCCGTCCACCGCTCCGGGGTGAAGTTCATCCCCGTCGGCTCGGTGACCAGCTCCGGACGGCAGGAGGTCAATCCCTGGTTCCGTGAGCGGTTCAAGGCCCTGGGCACACCCGTGGTCTCCGGGCACATCGACAAGCTCGTGCACGAACTCAAGACCTTCCTCACCTGAGGTCCCGGGGCGCTGCCGGCCCTGAGGGCCCCCGAGGACATGCGGGCGGGGCCCGCCCACCACGAGCCCGCCCTCCCTGCGCCCTTGTCCCTTCGCCTGCTCCCCCTCGCTCGTTCTCCTCGGTCTCCTCCTTCTCCACCTCCCTCTCCCTCTCCCCTCTTCCTCTTCCTCACTTTCCCGCCTGTGCAGAAAGGCCAGCTGATGTCCGACGTGTTGCGCGCCCCCGCCGAGACCAAGTACGCGGAGGAGCTCGACTGGCTGGAGTCGATCGACGACAGCCCCAAACCGTTCTCCTGGCGGCTGTCGCCGAAAATGGTCCGCCTGTTCATCCTGGGGTCCGAACGCGCCGACGGCCTGGACCGGGAGATCTCGCAGAAGTGGTTCGGCGACCGGAGTTTCGTCGAGCGCTCGATCGTCACCCTCGCCTCCGACCGCGGCCTGCTGCTGATAGGAGACCCCGGCACGGGCAAGAGCTGGCTGGCGGAGCTGCTGTCCGCCGCGATCTCCCGCAACTCCACCCTGGTGGTGCAGGGCACGGCCGGCACGACCGAGGACCACATCAAGTACGCGTGGAACGTGTCCATGGTCATCGCCAAGGGACAGTCGCGGGAGTCGATGATCCCGTCGCCGATCATGACCGCGATGGAGACGGGGGCCATCGGCCGCTTCGAGGAACTGACGCGTTCCACCAGTGACGTCCAGGACGCGTTGATCTCGATCCTCTCGGAGAAGTACATCTCGGTCCCCGAGTTGCAGAGCGACGGCACGGACGCGGGCGACAACATCGTCTTCGCCAAACCCGGGTTCTCGATCATCGCGACCGCCAACAGCCGCGACCGTGGCGTCAACGACCTGTCGTCGGCGCTGAAGCGGCGCTTCAACTTCGTGCGCATCCCGGTCGTGACGAACAGGAAGAGCGAGGCGGAGATCGTCCGTTTCCGCACCGAGGAACTGCTGCGCCGCCACGCGATCGACCTGGACGTGCCGCCTACCCTGCTCGACATCCTTCTCCAGAGCTTCGCCGATCTGCGGGCCTCCGCCGCGGCGGCGGGCAGCGACGACGAGAAGCTGGAGTCCGCGTTGTCGACGGCGGAGCAGATCGGCGTGCTGGAGGACGCCGTCCTGCACGGCAACTTCTTCGGTGAGAGCACGCTGACCGCCCGGGCCCTCGCCTCCTCTCTCGTCGGTTCCCTCGCCCGGAGGGACCCCGAGGATCTCGCCATCTTCAACAAGTATCTGCACGGTGTCATCGAGCCGCGCAGCAAGCAGGAGGGCGGCCCGTGGCCGGAGTTCCTGGACGGCGGCCGCGACACGATCGCCAGGCTGTCATGAGCGGGTCCCCCACGAAGGGCTCCGGGGAGACGCCGTTCACCGCTCTGCGCGGGCAGCTGCACAAGGCCGCCACCGCCTTCGCCGGCGGCCCGGACGCACTGGAGGGCATCCTTCTCGGCATGGTCGACGACGTCGAACGGGCGGTGCGCGAGCCGCTGGAGATCTTCCCCGTCTGCCACCACTCGCCCGCATCCGCCCTCGCCATGGCCCGCCGGCTGCGCGAGAAGCAGCCCAAGGTCGTGTATCTGGAGCTGTGCGAGGACATGGCACCGCTCCTCGGCGAGCTGCGCAACTGCCGCCTGCCGGTGGCGGTCCAGGCGTTCGCGAGCGACGTCGACGGGTTTCCCGCGGAGTGGGCCCCGCTGTCGGTCGTCGCCCCGGTCACCGAGGCGTCCGCCGAGTATCAGGTCATCGCGTACGCCCTCGACACGCCGGGCGTCGAGCTGGTCCTCGTCGACCGGTCGTCGGACCACGTCTTCCAGTGGGACAGCCGCCCCGGAGAGCACCCCTCGGAGAGCGCCTCCGGTCCCGCGGCGGAGCCATCGGAGCCCGAAGCCGGGATGCACGGTGAGGCGGTCGGCGTGGAGATCGGCGACCTGCGGCCCCGCTTCGCCGAGCTGGAGGAGCATCTGCTGCGCCACGGCAAGGTGCGGCACTGGTCGGAGTGGTGGCACCAGTACGTCGAGGTGCCGCTCGGCGACAGCGACCACGACACCTACCGCCAGGTCATGTTCCTCATCGGCAGCCTGTTCCGGAGGCTCGCTCCCGGCGACGGGGACCGTGTCCGGGTGGACGAGGACCGCGAGCGGTTCATGTGGACCCGGATGCGCGAACACCTGGCGTCGAGCGGGGCGGATCCGGAGGACTGCCTGTATGTGTGCGGCGCCTTCCACGCGGCCAGCCGGGTGGAGGAGTTCGGGGTGGCGGGCAGCGGGTCGTTCGCGATCACCCCGCGCTCCGCCACGACCTGGCGACACGGGCTCATCCCGTCCAGTCACGCGGCGATCGAGGCTCAGTTCGGGCTGGCTTCCGGATCGGTGTCGATCGCCGCGTCGCAGTGGGCGAAGAATCTTGAGCGGACCCGGGTGCGGCCGTACCGGCTGGCGGGGCAGGACGGTGCGAAGAAGTCCCGGGCCGCGAAGAAGGCGGCGCCGAGGAAGACCGCGGCGGCCGTCCCCCCGGCCTCGGAGCACGCCGCGGACCGGCTCTCCGGTTTCCTGCGCCGGCCGCCGGTCCTCGACGCGCTCGACGAGGCCGAGCTGCTGGGCTGGTCGGTGGACGTCGTGCGCGCGGCCCGGCGCGCCGGCTTCCAGGCGTCCACCGCCGACGCCATCGCGGTGTTCGAGACGTCGATCCTGCTCGCCGGAGTACGGGACCGGGCCAAGCCCACGCCGTACGACTTCCAGGACGCGGCGATCACCTGCATCGAGAAGGACACGGTGCCGGGCCGGCGGGATGTGCGCCGTCTCGTCGAGATCATGATGGGCGGCGACCGGGTCGGCCGGGTCGGCTACGACGCGCTGCCGCCACTGGCGCGCGATGTGCACGACCGGCTCGCGCCGCTGGAGTTGAAGTTGCAGCAGCGTGGCGTGCAGCGTGCCCTGCTGGACGTGCACGCACGTCCGGAGCTGGGGGCGTGCTCCGACGTGCTGTGGATCCTTCGCCGTCTGCTGCCGCACGGCGCGGCCCGGCCGATCATGGGTGAGCGGAAGCTCGGCGAGCGTTCGATCCAGGAGTCGTGGGACCTGGCGCTGGGCACTCACCAGCGGGCGCTCATCGAGCTCGGGTACGAGGGCGTGAGCATCGAGCAGGTCCTGGAACAACGGCTGCGCCGCGAAGCGTACGGGGCGCGGGCGACGACGGCGGTCGTCCTCGCCGCTGTCGAGGACGCGACGCTGTACCTCGGCAGCAGGCGTCTCGCCGATGAGCTGGGGGCCCGCGCCCTGGAAGTCCTCGCCGCCGAACGCACCGTGGACGGGGCGCCGGAGGTGCTGCGCCGGGTGCGGGGGCTGCTGGCCTACTACCGGACCGGTGAGCCCGCGCTGCCGTGGTGGGTGGAGTCGTTCGTCAAGGCCGGTTACGCGCACTACTGCACCTTGCTGCCGACGGCGTTCACGGACGAGGACGCGACGGTGGGGCAGGTGGCGGCGATGCTGGGCTTCCTGTTCAGCATGGAGAGTCTGGCGCTGTCCCTGGGCTGCGACCGCACCCAGTTGGAGCTGGCCGTCGCGCAGTCGCGCCCCACGGATCCGGAGAGGACGGCGCTTTTGTGGGCGGCCCGGGTGCAGCTCGGCGTCCTGTCCCGGGCCGAGTTGCGGGAGCGCTGCGGTGAACTGCTGGCGAATCCGATGCTGGTGCCCGCCTATCCGCGCTATCTCAGCGGCTTCGTGCACGCGTTGGTGCCGGTGCCGGGGTTGGCGGACGTGGTGGTGGAGGCCGTGTCGAACGCCTTCGGGCGGCTGCCGGATCCGGTTCTGCTGCCGTGGCTGCCGACCTTGATCACGACGCTGCGCGCCGGAGCGGCGGACCTGGCCCCGCTGCTGATCCGTGAGGCGGGCCGGATCTTCCCGGCCCGCCTCGCGGCGCTGGACGCGTGGGTGCCGCCGTGGCGTGCTGCGACGGCGGAGGGCGCACCGGACGCCGGCCGCGCGCGGGCGGCCGGCGGAAGCCGCGGCACCGCCCTTCTCCTCACCCACCCGGAGGCGCTCGACGCGTACGCGGAACTGCTCGGCTGCGACGGCGAGTGGTCCGCCCCCGAAGCGGGCCCGGCGGGCGCTGCCCTGATGGCACAGCACCCGGACACCGCGGCGGCGTGGGAGTCGCTGCTCGCGAGAGGCGGGTGACGGGCGAGCAGACCAGCCGGCGAGGCGGCGTCCGGCGGGAGGAAGGCGGGTGCGGGACGGCAGGCGGGTGCGGGAGGGGGAGCCGTGCACGGCGTGCGAACATCGCACCCGCCTGCTTGATATTGCTTGAAATGCTTGCCTAATATGCAGCTTCGAGCATTGATCGCCTCGGGGACAGGGAGCACAGATGACGCACGTGGCTCAGGAGCTGGCCAGCCAGCCCCACTGCTGGCAGGTGGCCGCCGGTATGGCCGACGGGCTCGCCCACCGGCTGCCGGCGACCGGCGAGCGCATCGCGGTGGTCGGCTGCGGCACGTCGTACTTCATGGCCCAGGCGTACGCGGCGCTCCGGGAGGGCAGCGGGCAAGGAGAAACCGACGCCTTCGCCGCTTCGGAGTTCCCGGCCGGCCGCTCCTACGACCGGATCGTGGCGCTGAGCCGCTCCGGCACCACGACGGAGGTGCTCGGGCTCCTCGGGCAGGTCGGGGACACGACCCGCCGCACGGTGGTCATCGGCGACCCCGGCTCCCCGATGGCGACGATGGCCGACGACACGATCGTCCTCGAGTTCGCCGACGAGAAGTCGGTCGTGCAGACCCGCTTCGCGACCTCGGCGCTGACCCTGCTCCGCGCCCACCTGGGCCTGCACACCGACGCGGTCGTCGAGGACGCGCAGGTGGCGCTCACCGAACCGCTGCCCGCCGGACTGGTGGAGTGCGACCAGTTCACCTTCCTCGGTCAGGGGTGGAGCGTAGGGCTCGCCAACGAGGCGGCGTTGAAGATGCGCGAGGCCGCGCTCGCCTGGACGGAGGCGTACCCGGCGATGGAGTACCGGCACGGCCCGATCAGCATCTCCACCCGCTCCACCGCGACCTGGATGCTCGGCGACGCTCCGTCCGGGCTGATGGACGAGGTCCACGCGACCGGCGCCCGGTGGGTGGCCGGCGGTCTCGACCCGCTGGCGGAGCTGGTCCGGGTCCAGCGTCTGGCGCTGGCCGTCGCGGACACCCGCGGTCTCGACCCCGACCGGCCGCGCCACCTCACCCGTTCGGTCATCCTCAGCAGCACGGGCTGAGGCTCCGGGTCCGGCCTGTGCCGCCCGGTCCGGCTCGGTCCGGGCGGGCTGAGCGCGGTCCTGCGCAGCTCAGCCCGGACCTGCCGGGCCGGTTCCGCCCGGCCCGGCCCGGCGCGGCTCCGGAAGAGCAGCGCACAGGCCGGGCAGCGGCACGCATCCGTCCCGTGCCACGACCGCACGGCCCCGGCCGTCGCCCTCTACCGCCCGCCGGTCCCTCACCCCGGAGTCGCCATGCCCATCGCCGCCACCGGCGATCTGATCGCCGAGGCCGCCGCACAGCACCGTGCGGTCGCCGCGTTCAACGTCATCACCCTGGAACACGCGGAGGCCGTCGCCGAGGGCGCGGAGGCGGCGGGGTCGCCGGTGATCCTGCAGATCAGCGAGAACGCCGTCGCCTACCACCGGGGCCGCCCGCGGCCCCTCGCGCGCGCCGCGGCGGAGGTGGCGGACCAGGCCGCCGTCCCCGTCTCCCTGCATCTCGACCATGTGCAGTCGACCGAGCTGCTGCACCGGGCGGCGGACTGCGGTTTCAGTTCGGCGATGTTCGACGCCGCCCGACTGCCGTACACGGAGAACCTGGCCACCACCCGCGCCGCCGTCGTATGGGCGCACGAGCGGGGCCTGTGGCTGGAGGCCGAGCTGGGGCAGGTCGGCGGGAAGAACGGAGAGCCGCCGCTCAACGCCCACGCGCCGGGGGCCCGGACGGACCCCGGCGAGGCACGGTCGTTCGTCGCGGCCACCGGGGTCGACGCGCTGGCCGTCGCGGTCGGCACCTCCCACGCCATGACCTCGCGGGACGCCGTCATCGACCACGGTCTGCTGGGCAGACTGCGGGAGGCCGTACCGGTTCCGCTGGTGCTGCACGGTTCGTCCGGCGCCTCCGACGAGGAGCTGGCCCGCGCCGTGGCGGGCGGGATCCGCAAGGTCAACATCGGCACCGCGCTCAACATCGCGATGACCGGCGCGATACGGGAGCGGCTGGCCGGGGACGACCGGGGCGTGGACCCGCGCCGCTATCTGGGGGACGGCCGGGACGCGATGGCCCGTACGGTGGCCCGGATGATCGCGGTGCTGCCCGCGGGCCGTCCCGACGCCGCGTGAGGGTGAGCCGGGGCGTCCCGGCGCACCGGACGGGACGGGTCCACGGGCTCGGAGTCAGGCGTGCTGGTGCAGGGTTCGGGCGTCCACGGGGTGGGCGAAGGGCAGTCCCCGCGCGTAGCGTTCCAGCTCGTCCACGGCGGCGTCCGCGAGCCGGTGGAGCTCTCCGCCCTGCGACCCGGCGATGTGCGGGGTGAGGAGTACGTTCGGCAGGTCGTAGAGGGGCGAGTCGGGTGGCAGGACCTCCGGTTCCGTGTGGTCGAGCACGGCGTTCAGGCGTCCGGTGACCAGTTCCTTCACGAGCGCGTCGGTGTCCACCAGAGAGCCCCGCGCGGTGTTGACGAGGGTCGCCCCGTCCCGCATGAGCGCGAGGGCTGGGCCGTCGAGGAGGTGCCGGGTCTCCGGCAGCGCGGGAGCGTGGACGCTCACGACGTCGCTCTCCGCCACCAGGGCGTCGAGATCGGAGCGCTCCACGCCCAGGGCCCGGGCGTCCGCCTCGTCCAGATACGGGTCGTGGACCAGGAGGCGCAGATCGTGGGGACGCAGCAGTTCGACGACGCGGCGTCCGATGCGGGAGGCGCCGACGATGCCCACGGTGCGACGGTAGTTGCCCGCGTCGGGGAATCGGTCGAAGAGGTTCACGCGGGAGCGTTTTTCGCGGTAGACGCGGGCGCTCTCCAGGACGCGCTTGTTGGCGAAGAGGATCGCCGCGACCGTGTACTCGGCGACCGGGAAGGCGTTGGCCGTCGCTGCGGTGCTGACGACGATGCCGCGGTCCCAGACACCCTGGGTGATGTGGTGCTTGACGGATCCGGCAGCGTGGACCACCGCGCGCAGCCGGGGCATCGCGCTCAGGGCCGCCGGGTCGAGGAGCGGGCAGCCCCAGCCGGTGAACAGGACCTCGGCCTCGCGGAGGCCGGCGCGCTGGGCGGGGTCGTCGGCGCCGAAGTCGGTGACGAGAAGGCCGGGAACGAGGTCGGCGACGCCGCCGAGCCGGTCCAGGGCTTCGGGGGTGAGGACGGCCGCGCGGGTCTCGCCGCTCATCGCCAGGACGGTGCGGGGGCGGGGCCGGGCGGTCGGGACGGAGTGGCTCACTTGCGGCTCCTTCGGTGAGGCCCGAGCGCCAGAAGCGCTGGAGGCGGTGGAAAGCGGCGATCAGGGGGATGACGGCCACGAGGCGGCCGATGACGGTCAGCGGGGGAACCGCGGCTGCTGACGGTCATTCCGGCTCACCATCCAAGAGGCCCGGCCGGGGAGCCCGCCTCCCCGGCCGGACTCGGACACGGGCCGGTCATACTGTCGGCCGGCACACGGACAGGGGAACATCATCATGGCGAACGACGACAGGATCGGGCCACCTCTGCTGGGGAGCGAGCGCGAGACCCTGCGGGCCTTTCTGGACTACCAGCGGGAGACCCTGGCCATGAAGTGCGCGGGGCTGAGCGACGAGGAGTTGCGCGAGCGGTCGATGCCGCCGTCCACCTTGTCGCTGCTTGCTCTGGTACGGCACCTGGCGGAGGTGGAACGCGCCTGGTTCCGCAGGGTGTTCGAGGACCCAGCGGTGCCGATGGTGTGGGCGAAGCGGCACTTCGACTTCCAGGCGGCGTACGACGCGAGCGCCTCCACCCGCGCCGAGTCCTTCCCCGCCTGGGAGGCGGAGGTGGAGACCTCGCGCCGGATCGAGCGGGAGGCGGCTTCCCTGGAGGTGACGGGGCGCCAGCCGCGGTGGGAGAAGGACGTCTCGCTGCGGATGGTCATGGTGCACGTCCTGCTGGAGTACGGCCGCCACAACGGTCACGCGGACCTGCTGCGGGAAGGTGTGGACGGAACGGTGGGGGCCTGAGGGCGCGGGCCGGGGTCGGCCGGGGACGGCAGGGGCCGAGGCCACGACGGAACCGGTCCTGTACGCCCGTCGGTCGCGGCGGAACCGCCGCTCGTAGACTCGGCGCCATGACTCAACGGCCGACGTCTTCCGCCCTTGCCCGGGTGTTCGCGCCCTCCGGGACCCTGCGTGCCTCGATCAACCTGGGCAATCCGGTCCTGGCCCATCGGGATCCGGCGTCCGGCGCGCCGGCCGGGGTCTCCGTCGACCTCGCCCGGGAGTTCGGGCAGCGGCTCGGGGTGCCCGTCGAACCGGTGGCCTTCGAGAGGGCCGCGTTGTCGGTGGAGGCGGTGCGGACCGAGCGGGCGGACATCGGCTTCTTCGCGGTCGATCCCGCCCGGGGCGAGGGGCTGCGGTTCACCGCCCCCTATGTCCTCATCGAGGGCGGCTACCTCGTGCCGGAACGGTCCCCGATCTCCGAGAACGGCCAGGTCGACCAGGAGGGCACCCGGATCTCGGTCGGCGCCGGCTCGGCGTACGACCTCTTCCTCACCCGCGAGATCCGCCGCGCCGGGATCGTACGGCTGGAGGGCGCCCCCCGCGCGCTCGCGGCCCTGCGGGCGGGCGAGGTGGAGGTGGCCGCCGGAATCCGGCGGTTGCTGGAGGAGGAGGCCGCGAAGGCCGAGGGCGTACGGGTGCTGCCGGGGCGGTTCATGGTGATCCGGCAGGCCATGGGGATACCGGCCGGGCGAGGAGCTCAGGCGCAGGAGGTGCTGGCGTCGTTCGTGGAGGAGATGAGGGCGGGCGGTTTCGTCGCCGACGCCCTGGAGCGCCACGGCGTCGAGGGGGCGATCGTGGCGCCCGCCGGCTGAGGACTCTCCGGGCGGCCGACCGTTCCGGGCGGCGACGGTGGGGGGCCGGCGCCCGGGTCGGCCGATGGGGCGCCGGGAGGCCCCGTTCGCCAGGCTCCTCGCTGTGCCCGATACCGACGTGCGGCCCTCGATGCCGGCCGCCCGTGCTCGCGGGCAGGCCGGGCGCCTGCGCTGCTGTGAGGTCGGGCGCCGCCGACGGGGGAACGTTCGGTCTCCGCGAGGGATCAGGACGCGTCGGGCCGCCCGGTGTGAGGTGCATCCGCCGGGTGGAGGCCGGTTACTGCGCCCCGGCGGAGCGTCAGCACGCGGGTCGTGCTTCCGTCGTCCTCCTCGATGTCCCTCACCTGCTCGAAGCCGATTCTGCGCAGCAGGGTCAGCGAGGCGGTGTTCTCGGCGGCGACGGTGGCATGCACCTCCGTCAGACCGAGGGTGCCGAAGCCGTGGGCGATGACGGCACGTGCCAGCTCGGTCCCCAGACCGGCCCCCCACGCCGCGGGCGCCAAGGCGTAGATGATCTCATGGCCGTTGACGGTGTCGGTCCGCTTGATCTCGGCGTGCCCGACCAGGAGTCCGTCGCGGCGGACGGCCCAGACGGCGAACAGGTCCTGGGCGTAGACCTTGCTGAAGACCCGCCCGAAGAGAGCGCGGTCCTCCGCTTCGGAGGAAGGGCCGTCGCCCATCCACCGGGACACGTCGGTGTCCTGGAACAGGGCGACAAAGTCCTCTTCGTCGTCGGGGACGTACGGCTCCAGCAGGAGCCTCTCGGTGCGCAGGATCGGGGTCACGGCGCGCGACGCTACCCGGGCGGCGGCCCTGCGGGCAATCGCTGCGGCCGCCCACCGGCGAGATTCCCTACGAGGGGCGGGAATCGGCCGCCGGTTCCTCGCGCAGCAGTCGCAGGGCCTTCTCCCGCAGCCGCCGGCGGTGCTCGGGGTCTGTTGCGCGGTCGGCGGCGCGCCCCAGTTCCTCGGCGCGCTCGCGGGTGCGGCGGGCTCGCTCCACCGGGCTGTCGTACAGGTTCATGGGGTGCCCTCCGTCGTCGGCCGCCCGTCGGCAACCGACGTTGCGTGCGGGACCGGAGCCCCAGCGTCACCGGAGTCGGTCCCGCCCGCATCTCGGATGGTCACGTTCGGTGACAGGCGGCGGGCGCGGAGAGCGGGGGGCGGAGGGCGCCCGTCAGTCGGCGGTGTGGTCGGGATGCCCCTCGGTGCGCCGGGCCGCCTTCATCTCGGCCTCGTAGAGGTGGTCCCGGCCCTCGGCGAGCTCCTGTCTGATCCGCCGTTCGATCGTCCGGAACACGTCGTAGTAGGTGGCGTTGTACTCCTCGACGATCTGGAACGTCCAGTGTCCGGGAATGACGTTGCGGCCGAGGACCTCCTGTTCGACCTCGTCGGCCTCCGGGCCGTGCCCCGCGGCGCGGAGAAGGCGCACGGCGTCGTCGAGGGCGAGGTCGGCGCTCCCGGTGAGCTGGTGGAAGTCGTAGAGGGCGCCGCGGGCACGCTCGGCGGTCTCCAGTGCCTTCGAAAGCGCCCCGAGAGCCTCGACCGTCGTGCCGGTGACGCCTTCGGGCCGCTGATGCCGCGGGTCGGGCGGCCGGGATCCGGGGTTCATAAGACTCCTTGTCCGGGTGTGCGCCGTTCGTTGTCCACTTGTCCGGGGGCGCGCCGTTCCTTGTCCACCTTGCTCCCCGACGCCGCGTCGCACCCGCCGAGCAGGTCCGAAACGGGCGGTCGGCTACCGCGGAACTCCCTTGGCTACCCTCTTTTTCCATTCATGGGCAACACGAGAGTCGTTTGGAGTAAGTTACGGAGTCATGGGGAATGACGAGCGGGAACTCTACTCGGTCGGCGAGGTGGCCGAGCTGCTGGGCCTGCACGTGCGGACCGTCAGGAACTACGTCCGCGACGGCCGGCTCAGGGCTGTCCGGATCGGCAGGCAGTACCGCGTCAGCAAGGAAGACCTCGCGGCTCTCACCCACCGGCCCGCCGACGGGACGGCCCCGGCTGCCGCGCCCGCGCCGGGACGCGTCGAGGTGTCCGGCATCGTGCAGATCGACGCGCTCGGTCCGGACGCCGCACACCGGCTGATGACGTTCGCCACGGCGGGCGCGCAGTCCGCGCGGGACACGCCGGACCCGCTGCGCGTCCAGACGTTCTACGACGAGGAGCGAAGCCGAATGAAGATCGTCGTTCTCGGCGGTGCCGCCGCCACCGCGGACCTGCTGCATATGATCGAGGACCTGCTGGACCCGGACAGCGGCCTGTTCGCCTCCGCGCGCTCCTCGTCCACGGGCGGGCAGGCGGCGGACCGTGCCTGACATCGTCGAGCACCGCGGTGTCCCGGTCCTGGTGTGCGAGAACGACGGCGCGGCCATCGCCGGCGTCCAGGACGCGATGGACCATCTGATCGGTGCCGCGTTCTCCGGCGCGGAGGTGGTCGCGGTGCCGTCCACCCGCCTGGACGACCGCTTCTTCGACCTGAGCACCGGCCTCGCCGGAGCCATCCTGCAGAAGTTCGCCAACTACCGGCTGCGGCTGGTCGTCGTCGGGGACATCGGCCGTCATCTGGCGGCCAGTTCGGCCCTGCCCGACCTCGTCCGCGAGGCGAACCGGGGCCGGGACGTCTGGTTCGTCCCGGATATGGACGCGCTCGTCGCCCGGCTGGGTCCGGACGGGACGGGACGGGCGGCCGGCTGAGCCCGGCACGGGCCGGAGCGCTTCGGCCGCCGGCCCGGTCCGCCACGGCCGACGGCCCGGTCCGGCGCACTCCGCCCGTCGCGCCGAGCCGAGGACGTCAGCCCTCGTCGCCGCCCTCCGCGTCCTCGTCGCCCGCCTCGTCCTCGAAGGCGTCGCCGATCTCGTCGACGACTTCGGCGGCGATCATGCCGCCGCCCACGCCGACGGCCACGCCCGCCGCGGCCCCGGCGGCCACCGCACCCGCGCCCGGGCCCGAGCGGTGCGGTTCCCCCCGGTGTCCGCCGTGGTGGTCTCCGTACGGGGACGGAGAGCCGTGCCCCCCGTGGCTGGCGATGACCTCCTTCAGCCACGCGTCGACCTGGGCGTCCCAGTCGGTCTGCGGGGCCGCGTGGTGGGAGGCGGTGAAGCGGTGGACCGTGTCGTGGCCCTCGGAGAGGAGCCCGGCGCGCTTGTCCGCCTCGATCACGACCTCCAGACCGCCCGGCGCGGCGATGAAGGTCACTTCGATCTCGTTCACGGCGTGCGCGTGGCCGGCCGGCGGGAGGATCTCGATCTCCTGGTAGCAGGGCAGCTGCTGGCCGGTCCCCCGGATGTGCCCCAGCTCCAGGTCCGCGGACCTGAAGACGTAGCCGAGCCGGCCGAGTGCCTCCAGGATCGCCTCCTGCGCGGGCAGCGGGCCCACCCGGAGTCCGTCGAGGTCGCCCTTGTCCCGGGCGCCCGCGATCTCCAGCTCCGTCCGGATGCCCAGCACCGGGCCCAGCGGCTGGCCCCGGAGTTCGGTGACCGGCGTCTCCCACGGCAGGGCGACGGAGAACGGCACGGTGTGTTCGGCGCCCTCCGCCAGCGGGAATCCGCCGCCGACGGTGAAGCGTTCCAGGACGACCGTGCCCTCGTCCTCCTCCGCCCGGTCCTCCCGCTCGACCCGGGCGACGAGGAGAAGCGAGATCCGGTCGACCGACACGTCGGCCCCGCCGCCCCGCAGGCGGACCTCACCGGTGAGTGGGCCGCCGGGCAGGGCGGGGCCGGACTCCAGAACGGTGTCGACCGAGGGGCCGCCGACCCCGAGTGCTCCGAGCAACTTCTTGAACACCATGTGCGGCGTCCGCTCCTTTCGTGGATGGGCGACCGAGGAGGTGGCCGCCTCGCCGGGCGGGACCTCCCCGGACTCCCGGGAAGGAGAGCGTTTCCCACCCGCGCGCCTCCTACGCACAGTTCCGGCCATCCCGCGCACGGTCGAGTTCCCGGGACGCGCACCCGTCACCGCCGCCGGCGCCATCGCATCCGGCACTCCGGAGCCGCTCCGGGCGGGCGACTCCGGAACATCCCGCGGGGCGGCCCGGCGGGCGCCACCGCGTGTGACACTCGCCACTCCCTTTTGCTTTGCGTTCCCTTTACTATCTATGAGGCGGGTTCAACCCGTCTTCCACCGTCGACACCGACGACCCGAACAGAGAAGGAGCTGCGGCACCGCAATGGGTGAGCCTCCCAGTACGAACCGTGTCATCCCCGACCCCGCACACCAGGGAACGGAGGTGACACGGTGAGCGAAGTGGCCCTGCTCCTCCTCGCCCTCGCGCTGACACTGGCCTGCGCGGTGTTCGTCGCGGCCGAGTTCTCGCTGACGACCATCGAGCGCGGCGAGCTGGAACGTGCCGCGCAGGCCGGAGAGCGCGGCGCCGAGAGCGCGCTCAAGGCCGCCAAGCGGCTCACGTTCCAGCTCTCCGGCGCACAGCTGGGCATCACCGTGACCTCCCTGGTCATCGGCATGCTGGCCGAGCCGTCCCTCGCGGTGCTGCTGCGCGGCCCCCTGACGAGCGCCGGGCTTCCGGCCGGGGCCGTGTCCACGGTCGCCACCCTCCTCGGCGTGGCCGCCTCCACCGTGGTCCTCATGGTCATCGGCGAGCTGGTCCCGAAGAACTGGGCGATCTCCAGCCCGCTCGCGGTCGCCAAGGTCGTCTCGACCCCGCAGCGAGCGTTCACGGCCGCCTTCGCGCCGCTGATCCGGCACCTCAACAACACCGCCAACCGTGCCGTGCGGCGGCTGGGCCTGGAGCCGGCCGAGGAGCTGGCCTCCGCCCGCACGCCGCAGGAACTGATCGCACTGGCCCAGCACTCCGCCCGTCAGGGCGCCATCGAACAGGACTCGGCCGAGCTGTTCGTCCGCACCCTGCACCTGGCGGAGCTGTCAGCGGAGAACGTGATGACGCCGCGCGTCGACGTCCGGGCCCTGGAATCGCACGCCAGTGCCGCCGACGCCGCCAATCTCACGCTGGCCACCGGTCTGTCCCGCTTCCCGGTCTACCGCCACAGCCTGGACGAGGTCATCGGCACGGTCCACATCCGCGACGTCCTCGCCCTGGACGAGTCCGAGCGGGCCCGCACCCCGGTCACGGCGCTGGCCACCGAGCCGCTCCTCGTCCCCGACTCGCTGCCCGTGGACCGGCTGCTTGCGCAGCTGCGCAAGCACCGGACGATGGCGGTGGTGATCGACGAGTACGGCGGTACGGCGGGGGTCGCCACCGTCGAGGACATCGTCGAGGAGGTCGTCGGCGAGGTCCGCGACGAGCACGACCCGCACGAGCGCCCCGACCTGGCGCCGGCCGAGCCGCTCGGCGACGGGCGCCCGGTCTGGGAGGCCGAGGGCAGCATCCGGCTGGACCAGCTCGACCGGATCGGCTTCCGCGCGCCGGAAGGCCCCTACGAGACGCTCGCCGGCCTGCTCGCCAACCAACTGGCCCGCATTCCGGTCCGTACCGACCGGGTGGAGGTCGGCGGCTGGCAGTTCGACGTGCTCGACATCGAGCACCACCGGGCCGACCGGGTCCGCATCAGCGCACCCGCACCGGTGCCGGCCCTCGTGGAGGAGGACGCCCGATGACCGCCATCCAGCTCGCCATCGGCGCGCTCACACTGCTCACCAACGCGTTCTTCGTGGGCGCGGAATTCGCCCTCATCTCGGTCCGGCGCAGTCAGATCGAACCGCAGGCCATGCAGGGCAGCCGACGTGCCAAGAGCGCCCTGTGGGGCCTCGAACACCTGTCGGCGGCCATGGCCACCGCGCAGCTCGGCATCACCATCTCCTCCCTGGTGCTGGGCGCCGTCGCGGAGCCGGCCATCGCCCACCTGCTGGAGCCGCCGTTCGACGCGGTCGGCGTACCCGAGGCGCTGGTCCACCCGATCGCCTTCGTGATCGCCCTGACGCTGGCGACCTATCTGCACATGCTCATCGGCGAGATGATTCCGAAGAACATCGCGCTGGCGGCCCCCGTCGCCACCGCGCTGGCGCTGGGCCCGTCCCTGGTGGGCCTGACGCGGGCGCTGCGGCCGGTCATCTTCGGCATCAACGCCTTCGCCAACATGCTGCTGCGGCTGCTCAAGGTCGACCCCAAGGACGAGGTCGCCTCGGTGTTCACCGACGACGAGCTCGTACGGCTGGTGAAGGACTCCAGCGAAGCCGGGCTCCTCGCCCCGGCCGACGGCGAGCGTCTGCGGGACGCGCTGGAGCTGGGGACCCGGCCGGTCGGCGAGGTGATGGTCCCGCTGAACCGGACCGTCACCATCGAGCTGGGCATCACCCCGCAGGGTCTGGAGCGGGCCGCGGTCGACTCGGGATTCTCCCGGCTGCCGGTCACCGGACCCGACGACGGACTGCTGGGCTACTTCCACATCAAGGACGCCCTCGGCGTGGCGGAGCGCACCAAGGCGCTGCCCACGAGCGCCCTCCACCCCGTCATCCGGGTCGAGATCGACACCCCGCTCGACGACACCCTCACCGCGATGCGCGCCGCCGGTACGCATCTCGCGGCGGTCGCCGGGGACAAGGGCACCGTCATCGGCTTCGTGACCATGGAGGACGTACTGGATGAGCTGGTGGGGGCCGCCGCGGTCTGACCGGCCCCTGCGGTGCGCCACCGCGCCGAGCGGAAGGAGAGGCGGCCCGTCGCCCGACGGGCCGCCTCTCGCGCTCCCGATGCGGCGGCCCGCCCGGTCGGCGCCGCCCCGCCGGTCCCGCCCGAGCGCGTAAGCTCGGCGGATGGCCAAGTACTTCGACGTGCACCCCGCGAATCCCCAGCCCCGCACCATCGGCACGGTGGTCGACAGCATCCGGTCCGGTGCGCTCGTCGCGTACCCGACCGACTCGTGCTACGCCCTGGGCTGCCAGTTGGGCAACCGTGACGCCCTCGGCCGGATCCGGTCGATCCGCGACCTCGACGACAAGCACCACTTCACGCTGGTGTGCCACGACTTCGCGCAGCTGGCGCAGTTCGTCCGCGTGGACAACGACGTGTTCCGGGCGGTCAAGGCGGCGACGCCGGGCAGCTACACCTTCATCCTCCCGGCGACGAAGGAGGTGCCCCGCCAGTTGCTGCACCCGAAGAAGAAGACGGTCGGCGTGCGCATCCCCGACCACGTCGTGACGCAGGCGCTGGTCGCCGAACTCGGCGAGCCGCTCCTCTCCAGCACCCTCCTGCTGCCGGACGAGGAGGAGCCGCTGACGCAGGGCTGGGAGATCAAGGAACGGCTCGATCACCAGGTGGACGCCGTCATCGACTCGGGCGACTGCGGCACCGAGCCGACCACCGTCATCGACTTCTCCGGCGACGAGCCGGAGATCGTGCGCCGCGGGGCCGGGGACGCCTCCCGCTTCGAATAGCCCGTACGGCACCGGCTCGTCGGCGCTCCCCCGCCGCCCGCGGCGGGGGAGACTGGCGGGCGTGACGGATGAGCGACTGCGTTTCGACGGCTGGATCGCCGGTGTGGGGACCTCCTCGGGCACCCGGCTGGTGGTCGGACACTGGCCGCGTTCGCCTTTCGGAGCTTTCAGCGACGTCATGGTCGAGCGGCCCGACGGCGAACGCGTCCTGCTGGCTCCGTCCCGGCAGGTCGCGGACTTCGTCGCCGCCACCTACCGCTTCGACCGGACCGAGGTGGCCCCCGTGACCGTCACCGTCGCCGGCGACACCTGGCTCGTCGAGGCGGGGCCGCTGCGCCTGCGCCTGCGTACGGGACGCCGGTCCGCCTTCGGGCTGCTGCTGTCCGCCGTTCCGGCCTCCTTCGCCCGCAGCCCGCTCTGGGCCGCGCTGTGCGACGTTCCGGCCCGGCTGCTGATGCCCGGCGTACGCACGCTGGGCCGTGCGGGTCCGGGGCGGCGGGAGTGGTACGGGGCGCGGGGGCTGTGGCCGGTCGTGGACGCCGAAGCCGTGCTGGACGGGGTGAGCCTGGGAACACTCGCCCGGCTCTCCCCGCCCGTCGCGTTCGGTTTCGGCTCCGCCCCGCGCAGCCCGTCCCTGGTGCGCGTCACCACAACGGTGGAACTCGGACCCGGCACGCGATGAGGATCTGCGCCGCGTCCGGACGGGGGCGGGGGCCTTTCCCGGACCGGACGCGGCTCACTCGCGGAGGGAACCGGCCGGGGATGCGAGCGGGCGGCGCGCGTCGCAGGGTGGACCCATGGCAAATCCCCCGATCGTCATCCACCGTCCGACGCCCTCGGGCGGCCGCCGGGTGACCGTGCACTACGAAGGCCGGGACGAAATACTCGGGCTGGCCCACAGTGACCACGATGTGATCGTGTTCCTGAGCGAGGCCGGCCTCGAAGAAGCGGACCGGATTCTGGACAACCCGGTCTGGGTGGAGTGGCGGGGCGGGCGGGCCCACCACTACGAGGCGGCCTGAGAGACCGCGCCTCCCCGCCTCCCCCGACCCCGCCGGCGCGCCCGCGTTCACCCCGGCCCGGCGGTCCCCGCATCTCCGGCTCAGCCGCGCAGGCCGTCGAGGATGGCCGAAACCGTCTCCTCGGGCGTCTGGCCGGATGTGTCCAGCCACCGGCCGATACGCGGCGTGCCGCTCCGCAGGTGCGCGTCGAACGCTTCCACCGTCCACTCCCCGTACCCCGGCTTTCCCCGCGCTTCCTCCCTCTCGCGCACGGTCCGGGGCGAGGGGGCGAGCACGACGACGTGCAGCGGGCGGGTGCGGACTCTGCGGACGTAGCGGGGCAGGTCGTCGCCGAGGACGATGTCCTGGACGACGGCCGTCCATCCGTCTTCCGCGTAGGCGTCGGCCACCTGTGCCGAGATGCGCTGGCGCAGGTCGAGCTGGCTCCGCGCCTCCTCGGCCGCGTCGGGCGTCATCTCCGCGCGGCCGGAGACGATCATGCGGCGGAAGACGTCGCCGCGCACGTGGACCGCGCGCGGCAGGCTCTCCGCCAGGAGCTGGGCGACGGTCGACTTCCCCGCTGCCATCACTCCGGTGATCAGTACGACACAGGGGCCGGGGTCAACGCCCATACGGATCTCCTCCTCCTTCTCATCGGCCTTCCGCGTCATGCTGTGCCCGCCGGGGTGGGGTCCGGGCTGCCGAACAGTTCGCGGACCTCTTCGACGTCGGTCTCGCGCAAGGTGTCGTCCACAAGGATCCAGCGGGTGACGCCCACGGACTCCAGGAACGGCAGGTCGTGGCCGGCGATGACGAGGGCGCCCTCGTAGGACTCCAAGGCGCTCGTCAGCTGCCGCACACTGGCCGCGTCGAGATTGTTCGTCGGTTCGTCCAGCAGGAGCAGTTGCGGGGCGGGGGCGGCGAGCATCGTCGCCGCGAGCGCGGCCCGGAAGCGTTCGCCGCCCGAGAGGGTGCCCGCCGGCTGCTCCGCGCGGGCCCCCTTGAAGAGGAACCGGGCGAGCTGGGAACGGATCTGGTTGTCGGTGGTGCCGGGAGCGGTGCGGGCGACGTTGTCGGCGACGCTCAGCGCGTCGTCGAGGACGTCCAGCCGCTGCGGAAGGAACTTCAGCGGCACCGCGGTTGTGGCCTCTCCCGCACTCGGCGCGAGTTCCCCGGTGAGCGTGCGCAGGAGGGTCGTCTTGCCGGCCCCGTTGCGGCCGACCAGGGCGAGGCGTTCGGGCCCCTTCACCTGGAGGCTGCCCTCGCGCAGCGATCCGTGGGGGAGGCTCAGGTCCCGTACGGTCAGGACGGTGCGGCCGGCGGGTACCGCGGTGTGGGGGAGACTCACCTTGATCTCGGCGTCCTGGCGGATGGCTCCGGCGGCCTGCTCCCTGCGTTCGCGGGCCTCGTCGAGGCGGTCCTCGTGCAGCCCGCGCAGCCGGTCCCCGGACTCCTGGGCGGAGCGCTTGCGTTCCCCGGCGACGATGCGCGGGGCGCGCCGCTGCGCGTCCAGCTTCTTGTCGTGGCGCCGTCGGCGGGCCACCTTGGTCCGGGTCTCCTCCAGTTCGCGCTGCTGGCGGCGTACATCGGCGTCGGCGGCGCGCAGCATCCGCCCGGCGGCCTCCTGCTGGGTGGCGAGGGCCTCCTGGTACGCGGACCAGCCGCCCCCGTACCAGCTGACGGAGCCCGACCGCAGTTCGGCAATGCGGTCGACCCGCTCCAGCAGGTCCCGGTCGTGGCTGACGACGATCAGGATCCCGGTGCGCCAGGAGTCGACGGCGTCGTAGAGCCTGCGGCGGGCGAACAGGTCCAGGTTGTTGGTCGGCTCGTCGAGCAGGAGGACGTCCGGGCGTTGCAGGAGCAGGGCGGCCAGGCGCAGCAGGACGGTTTCACCGCCGGACAACTGCCCTACGGTGCGGTCCAGTTCGACGGAACCGAGCCCGAGGGAGCCGAGGGTCGCCAGGGCGCGTTCCTCGACGTCCCAGTCGTCGCCGACCGTCTCGAAGTGCTCCTCCCGTACGTCTCCGGACTCGATGGCGCGCAGGGCGGCCCGGCGTTCGGCGATCCCGAGAGCCGCGTCGACGCGCAGGGCGGTGTCCAGGGTGATGTTCTGGGGCAGGTGGGCGACGTGCCCGCCGACGGTGACGGACCCCGCGGAGGGGCGCAGAAGCCCGGCGAACAGGTGCAACAGGGTCGACTTGCCGGCTCCGTTGTTCCCGGCCAGACCGGTACGGCCGGGCGGGAAGGTGAGGGAGAGCCCGTCGAAGAGACCGGTGCCGTCGGGCCACCGGAAGGTGAGGTCGGAGGCTGCCATGGAGGCGTTGGGCGCGGTGGGATGGCTCATGGTGTTCTCGCAGTCGGAAGCGTGAGGAACAGAGGGCTTCGTTTGCGAACAGCACGCGGCGACCCGGCCGGGCGGCCGGAAAGGGTGGAGAGAACTGCCCTGCGAAGGTGAGGGACGGCTCAGCACCGAGGTCGCATCCACGCGGAAGTCACGGGCGGCAGACATGCCGACAACGTCGTGACCGTGTACGGGCTGGGCCGTACCGCGCGATGATCGCAGACCTCAGATGCGCAACGTCCACCTCTATCGGAGACAACAGGACCCGCTCAGCCTAGCGGAGGATCTTGCCGAGCGTCGAGCGGTTTTGTTCAGGAAGTGCTCTGCGGGGCCCGGGCAGAGGGCGTGGTGGACGCGGTGGCGTCCTGGCTCTCCGTCGAGTCCGCGGGCCCCCGCTGGCCGGGCAGCCTCACGCCGGGCGGCACGACGGGGGTCCGCCGGAGCGCGAGGGTGCCGAGGACGGCGGCGAGGCCGGCCAGGGCGAATCCGTAGGGCGGGGTGGCGCCCATGGGGTGGGTCTCGTACACCAGCGCGACCGACAGCACGGTCAGGACCGCGGCGAGACGGCCGCACTGTTCGGTCGCGGCGACGACGGCCATGCCCCACAGCAGGTACCAGGGCTGGACCATGGGCGAGAGGGCGACCAGGACGAGCAGTGAGAGGCCCAGGCCGTGGGCGGGCGTCATGGTGCCCCGCGTCGCGCGGCGGGCCAGCACGAGGATCACGGCGATCGCGGCCGCCAGGCCCAGCGTCTGCACGGCCGACTTGACCGGTTCCGCGTCGACTCCCAGGAGCAGACGGGCCAGTTCTCCCAGTCCGAGGCCGACGTCGCTGGTGACGGAGAGCGCGGTGTGGATGTTCGCGGCGACGCCCTGGGTGCGCAGCCAGCCGAATCCGGTGCCACTGATCAGCGTGGCCCCTCCGGCCACCGCGCAGGCGATCAGACCGGGTGCGAGCAGGCCCTTGGCCCAGCGGCGCCACCGGGGGCCCGTCGCGGTCGCGTGCACGAGGACTCCGATGAACAGGAGCGCCACGGCCGCCGGTGACTTCACCATCATGGCGAGGCCGACCAGGGCGCTGCCCGCGATCCATCTGCCGCGCAGGGCGAGCACGAGGCCGACGAGCATCAGTCCGATCATCAGACCGTCGTTGTGCACGCCGCCGACCACGTGCATCAGCAGCAGCGGGTTGAGGGCTCCCAGCCACAGGGCACGGCTCTCGCTGCGGCCGTGCTCGCGGGCCAGGCGGCGCAGCGCCCAGACGATCAGGGCGAGGGAGACGAGCGCGATGACGCGCATCGCCAGTACGGCGGGGACGATCTCTCCGCCGGTGGTCCACGCCACGGCCGCGGAGAGCAGCAGGAAGAGCGGTCCGTAGGGAGCCGGGGTGTCCCGCCAGTGGTTGCCGACGCTCGCGGCGGCGTCGCCGCCGATTCCGCCGGGGTCCAGGGCGGAGGGGCCGGCGGTGTAGACGTCGTGCCCTTCGACGACCATCGAGCCCTGGGCGATGTAGCTGTACACGTCGGCGCTGTAGAGCGGGGGCGCGAGAAGGAACGGGGCCGTCCACCAGACGAGGGCGACGAGGGTGTCGCGGACGGTGGCGGCGGTCTTGCCGTACTGCCACCAGGCCACGACGAGCACGGTCAGTCCGACGTACGCGAGGACGGCCGCGGCCGCCTTCGCGGCGGACCCGTGGTCGGTCCACAGGCCCCAGGGGTCGTGGACCGGCAGCTTCCCGGCGAACCAGCCGCCGACGACGATCGCCAAGGATCCTGCCGCACCCAGCCGACGGTGCCCCACCGTGCTCATAGCCCACATGACCGGCCAACCTATCGAAGGGCCGGGACCGGCCGTTCGCCATCCCCCGGCTTGCGGCCCTCCCCGGGGGCGGCACCGCGCCGCACCGCTCCCAGCCGGCCGTACAGTCGCTCCGCACGACAAGCGGCAACGCCGAGCTCGCATAAATGGGTTGGCGCCCGGGCGGGCACATGCCAGGCTTCACCCGTGACCAAGGGGCGTAGCTCAGCGGCCAGAGCGGCGGTCTCCAAAATCGTATGTCGCAGGTTCGATTCCTGCCGCCCCTGCCGTCACCACCCGTCGTCCGTCATCGCACGTCACCACGCCAGTCCCACTGGTGGCTGTCCGGCGACCTCGGCCCGTACTCGGCACGTCCGCCCGGCCCGTAGGCGCCGATCTCCGTGACCAGCCCGACGCCGTCGCGCAGGTCCGCGTCGCCCCAGCCCGTGACGTCCAGCAGCAGCCCGTCGAGCGGGCCGCCGACCAGCTCGCGGTAGTCGTGCCCCGGCCTCGGCCCGGGGCGGGGGTCGTCGTGGTCGGTGCCGTACACCCGTCGCTGCCTCATCAGCTCGTCCATGCGGGCAGCATCCCACCGGGCACTGACAACGGCTCGGTACGAGGGTCCATCCGGCCGCCGGCCGCAGGAAACGGGCGCGCGCCGGCCCGCGGGTTGTGGCACGCTCCACCGATGACTCTCCCACCGCGCCTGATCCCGCTGCTCGCGCAGTTCGACTTCGCCTGCGAGCGGCTTCTCGGACGCCTCGCCGGTCCGGTCATGGACAGCGGCAACGGTGTCGACATCCGCGTACCCCCGCTGGGCGACGAGGAGTACCGCTGGGAACCGGTGCCCGGCTGCTGGTCCGTACGCCGCCGCGGCGACGGCCCCGGCGCGCGGGCGACCGTGCTGACAGGAGCCGGGGACTGGGGCCGGGACTCGGCGGACTCACCGCATCCGTTTCCCCCGCCGTTCACCACCGCCGCGTGGCGTCTGAGCCATCTCTCCGAGATGCTCGCGCTCCGTGCCGACCACACCTGTGGCGGCAGGTCACTCACGCGCGACGGCTACCGGACTCCGGGGGACGCCGCCGGCGCGGTGGCCGCCTTCGAGACGGCGTCCGCCGCGTGGCGCGACGCCCTGCTCACCGCCGACGACGTGGCCCTGGACACCGTGGGGTACAGCACGTACCCGAACGGCAGCGACGCCGAGGAGCGCTTCGTCGACATCGTCTGGTGGGTGAACCAGGAGGTGCTGCACCATGGCGCGGAGATCGCCCTGCTCCGCGACCTGTACCGCGCCCGGCCGTCCTGAGCGGCGCCACGGCGGCGGCCGTGGGTCCGGAGACGTCCCCGACGCCGCGGCCGTCGCCCCGGGCTCCTCAGGCTCGGAGGGCGCGGAGGGCGCGGAGGGCGCGGCAGGCTCGGCGGTCGCCGCCCGCACGGTGGTCGCCGCAGTCGCCGGTCGGAGCCGTCCGCCATATGATTCAGGGACTTAACGCACCGCGGAGCGGCCCATGAACCGGCGTCGGACTCCTCGCTCCACCAGCGCCGAAGACCTGCTCAACACCCTTCAGAGCCTCACAGCCCGTGCTCGGCGCGAAGTGGAGTTCCACCAGGCGAGGGTGGAACTCGCGCAGGCGCTTCAGCGCGACATGCTCCCGGCGGCCCTCCCCTCGCTTCCCGGTCTCCAGTCCGCGGCACGCTACGCACCCGCCCGCCACGGCCTCGACATCGGCGGCGACTGGTACGACGGCTTCGCGCTCGCGGACGGGGCCCTCGGCTTCGCGATCGGCGACGTACAGGGGCATGACGTCGAGGCGGCCGCCTTCATGGGGCAGGTCCGCATCGCGATGCGGGCCATCGCGGGCACGGCGTCCGATCCGGGGGAGGTCCTGGGCCGGACGAACGATCTGCTGCTGTCCGTGGACTCGCAACTCTTCGCGACCTGCACCTTCCTGCGACTGGACCCGGCGACCTGGGAGCTGCACAGCGCGCGGGCCGGGCACGTGGCGTGCGTGTGGGCCACCACGGAGGGCCGGTCCGGCGTCACGGAGGACCCGGGCGGCATGCCGCTGGGCATCGAGCCCGGCGAGAGCTATCCCGTCACCCGGCGCACCCTCGACTCCGACGGAGCGATCGTGCTCCTCACCGACGGGGTCGTCGAGGGCCCGTCGCTGCTGATCGAGGACGGCCTGGAGCGGGTCCGACAGCTGGTCGCGGCCCGCGTCGGGGCGAGCGCGGCGCGGCTGGCCGACGACGTCCTGGGAGCGGCCGAGCTGACGGGGCACGAGGACGACGCGGCCGTACTGGTCCTGCGGCATGCCGCGGCCCGGCGCGGGCCGCGGTGACGCCGCACCGTACCGCGCGTGTCACCGGCCGACGGCCGCCCCGGCCGGTGTCTGATGAGCGATGTGATCCGCAGCGAGGAAGTCAGACGCCGGGCCGTGTACGGGGCGCAGGTCCTGGGCGTGGCCGCCGCCTACTACCTGTCGGGGCGGCTCGGGCTGATGCGCCAGGTGGTGGTGGACGGCGCCGTGGTCACGCCGCTGTGGCCGCCCACCGGCATCGCCCTGGCCGCACTGCTGTGCCTGGGTGTCCGGGTCTGGCCGGGTATCGCGCTGGGCACGCTGGTCACGGTCTCCGAGATCGGTGACGCCTTCACGGTGAGCCGTCTGGCCATCATGTTCGGCAACACGCTGGCCCCGCTCGCCGCCTACGCCCTGTTGCGGAGGGTGGGGTTCCGCAGTGAGCTGGCCCGGCTGCGGGACGGGGTCTGCCTGGTCTTCCTCGGCGCGTTCGCGGGGATGCTGATCAGCGCGACGTTCGGAAGCCTCACGCTGCTGCTCGAGGGCAAGGTTCCGCCGGGGCGGTTCTGGCTGGTCTGGTCGTCCTGGTGGGCGGGGGACGCGATGGGCGTTCTCGTGGTCACCCCCGTACTGCTGGTGCTGCGCGGGGTGCGGCTGCCCCGCCCCACCGCCCGGTGGCTGGAGGCGTCGGTTCTCGCGGTCGTCGTGGTCGTGACGGCGTTGGTCGCGACGCGCAGCTCGCTGTCGATGATCTACCTGGTGTTCCCGGTGATCATCTGGGCTGCCCTGCGCTTCCAGCTGGCCGGCAGCGCCCCGTGCGCCCTGGTCGTCTCGGTGCTCGCCATCCTCGCCGGCACGGACGCCCTGGGGCCGTTCGCGGGGCACAGCCTGACGCAGATCATGGCCAACCTCACCCTGCTGAACGGAAGCGTCGCGCTCACCGCGCTGCTTCTCGGGGCCATCGTCGCGGAGCACAGGAACATCCGTCGCGAGACGGAGTACGCCGTCGAGGAGCTGGAGGCCCTGGTGGAGCAGCTCGCTCCGCTGTCGGCCGCTTCGCGCCAGGACAGACCGCGACGTCACGGCCCGCTCGACGGTGGTCCGCGCTCACAACGCGGGTGACTGCCGCGGACGTCCCCGGCGCCGGGGAGGAGCCGGCCCTGCCGGCGGTCAGTAGGGCAGGGGACGGCCCGACGGGGTGCGCAGATCAAGCGGCGGCGGCCCCGAAGGGGGCGGGGGACGACGGACGACAACACGGATGCGGCCCATTGCCACCACCCTCTCCTGGTCAACCGGTATGTGCCCAGTCGGCGCGGCTTCACACGTCCCGGCCTCCCCCGGTCCGCCCGCCCGTCCCCCGCAGGCCGTCGGCGCGGATGCGGGCCGGGCCCGGCGCGGTGACCCTTGATGTGTGGGGGGCGCAGATTCGAGGAGGAGGACGCATGTCCGCACTGGACAAGATCAAGAAGATGCTCAAGGGCCACGAGGACCAGGCCGGAAAGGGCGTCGACAAGGCCGGCGACATGATCGACGACCGTACGAAGGGCAAGTACAAGGGTCACGTCGACACCGCCCAGGACAAGCTCAAGCAGCAGTTCGGGACGGACCGGGACCAGGACGGGCCGCCCCGCGCCTGAGCCACCCCGCCGGTGACCGGGCCTCCGCCGTCCGGCCGCCGCCCCCGCGCACCCGTCCGCGCCGCGGATCACCCTCCGTGGTGCGGACGGGTACGCGCGGGCCGCGGTGCGGACCGGTACGCGGGCCGCGTCGTGCCTTGCACACCGCGCGCCGGGGGCCGGGCGCGACGGGGCTCGGGAAACCTGCCGGGGTTGCCCGCCGAATTCTTGTTATCGCCCCGCCCGCTCCCCATCTCCCGAGTGTGGGAAGTGACAGCACCGGATTCCGGAAGAGTGAGCACAGCATGGGCAAGGACCACCCGACGGTCTTGATCGCGGCGGCGCGGGGCGGCGACGAGCAGGCCAGGGACCGGCTCGTCTCGGCGTACCTGCCGCTGCTGTACAACGTCGTCGGACGAGCGCTGGACGGTCATGCGGACGTGGACGACGTGGTGCAGGAGACGGTGCTGCGCATGCTGCGCGGTCTGCCCGAACTGCGCCACCCGGAGCGATTCCGTTCCTGGCTGGTGGCGATAGCCATGAACGAGATACGCGCGCACTGGCGCGAGAGGCAGTCGGGGGCGGTCCCGGCGGACCGGCTGGGTCCCGTGTACGACCTGCCGGACCCCCGCGCCGACTTCGTCGAGGTGACGATCCTGGAACTCGGCCTGACCGGCCAGCGGCGGCAGGTGGCCGAGGCGACGCGCTGGCTGGACGAGGACGATCGCGCCCTGTTGTCGCTGTGGTGGCTGGAGGCCGCGGGGCATCTGTCCCGGGCCGAGGTCGCCGCCGCTCTCGAACTGTCCCCGCAGCACACGGCCGTGCGGGTGCAGCGGATGAAGGCCCGGCTGGAGGCGGCGAGGGTCGTGGTGGGCGCGCTGGCGGCCGAACCGCCGTGCGTGCTGCTGGAGGACGTCGTCACCGGCTGGAGCGGCGTCCCCTCCGCCCTGTGGCGCAAGCGGCTGGCCCGCCACGCGCGCGAGTGCACGGTGTGCTCGGGACACCGCTCGGGGCTCGTGCCCGCCGAAGGGCTGCTCGTGGGTCTCGCGCTGGTCCCGGTGGCGGCGCCGGCGGGAGCCGGGGCCGCGCCCGAACTGCTCGCCACGGCGCACCTCCGGGCGCCCGGCCCGGGCAGGGGCGGCGCGGCGCCGGGGCGCGCCGAGCGCAGACGGGAGCAGGTCCGTCGGCGCCGTCGCAACTCGGCCGTCGCCGCGGTGGTCACGGTCGCGGCGCTGGGCACGGGCGGGGCGGCCGTGCACCTCTACACCGACGGGGAGGAGCGGAACGCGACCACCGTCACGGCCGACGCTCCGGCGCCCCGATCGGGGCTATCGGTACCCACATCAGCTCCAGCGGCTACGTCCCCGGCTCCCTCGGGATCCGCGTCCGCGTCGCCCGGCGCCGCCCCGTCGCCGGGAGCCTCGCGTACGACGCCCTCGGCGAAGCCGAGGAAGGATTCCCCGCCCCCCTCGCCCGGCTCCGCGGCCTCGGGCCCGGCCCCGGCCCCCGAACCGGCCCCGCCCGCGTCCGCGTCCACGCCCGCCGCCCCGGCGGGGACGGCCGGACAGGTCACCGAACTGGTCAACGCGGAGCGGGCCGAGGAGGGCTGCGACCCGGTGACCGTCAGTGATCAGCTCAACACGGCAGCGCAACGGCACTCCGCCGACATGGCGGCCAACGACTACTTCTCGCACACCTCGCAGGACGGCAGGAACCCGGGCGACCGGATCGCCGCCGCCGGATACCGCTGGTCGACCTACGGCGAGAACATCGCCAAGGGCCAGCGCACCCCGGCCGAGGTGATGAGGTCCTGGATGGAGAGTCCGGGGCACCGCGCGAACATCCTCAACTGCGCCTTCAAGGAGATCGGCGTGGGGAAGCAGGATTCCGGCGACGGCCCGGTGTGGACGCAGGCGTTCGGCGCCCGCTGAGTCCGTGCGGGCGAGAGCCCGGACGCCGCCGGGCCGTCGAGGCCGCACGGGCGTCGTGGCCCGGCCGCCCCCGGACCCCGAGGGCCGGCCCGTCACCCCTGCCCCGTCGCCCGGGCCGGGGCAAGGGCAGGGGCAGCCCTTAGACTGCGGCAGTGATCGCTGAACCGGAGTGCGTGGTCCTGGACTGCCCTGCCCCAAAGGAGCTGGCGGCCTTCTACGCGGCGTTGCTCGGGGGCGAGGTCGACCGCCCCGACCGACGGTGGGGGTGCGATGCCGACTGGTCCACGCTGCACGCCCCCGGCGGACTCGTCCTCGCCTTTCAACGGGTGGCCGGTCACCAGCCGCCCAGCTGGCCCGGCGAGGACCCGCCCCAGCAGCTCCACCTGGACTTCAGCGTCACCGACCAGGAACGCGCCCACGACGAGGTCCTGGCGCGCGGGGCGTCCCTGCTCGACGCCGGGGACGGGAAGCGCAGCTGGCGCGTGTACGCCGATCCGGCCGGGCATCCCTTCTGCCTGGTACGCCACTGACCCTCGCGGCCCTGCTCCCGCGCCACGGGCCCGTCCGGTGCGTCGGTGCGGTCGGCGGCCGGCCGCACCGACGCCCGTAGCCACGCCCGCCTGCGGCCCGGCTCGCCGCCGGGGTCAGCGCAGAACCAGGGTCAGTGCCGCGCCGACGCAGGTGGCCGCGCCCACCGCGCCGGCCGAGACGGCGACGCAGCGGGCCCGCAGCCGGACGTAGCGCCCCGTGTACTCCTCGCGCAGTTCGTCCGCACGGTCCCTGATGCGGATGAGCGACTCCCGGGAAGCGGCGACGCGTTCGTCGGTGAACACCCGCTCGACGTCCTCACGCTGCGCCGTGGTCAGCCAGGGCAGCTGGTCGGTGAATCGGCGTGCCTGCCGCCGCGCCCGCTCGACCTCGGCGCTCCACAGCAGAAACCCTTCCAATTGGGCCAGGCCCCGGGCAGCGTCCTTCTCGGGCTTCATCCGTCCTCCTCACCGTCGGGGTCGTCAGGGCCGGAGCCGAGCTCACTCGTGCCGGTCCCCCGGGGCGACGATCACGGAGTTCTCGGGACGGTTGGTGGCTTCCTCCAGGGCGCGGACCGCCGGGTGGTGCAGGTCGAACGCCGGGGATTCGGAGCGGATGCGCGGCAGGGTGACGAAGTTGTGCCGGGGCGGCGGGCAGGAGGTCGCCCATTCCAGCGAGCGGCCGTAGCCCCAGGGGTCGTCGACCTCGATCTTCTTGCCGTACTTCGCGGTCTTCCAGACGTTGTAGAAGAACGGCAGCATCGACAGGCCGAGCAGGAACGAGGAGATCGACGAGATGGTGTTCAGCGCGGTGAAGCCGTCGGCGTCGAGGTAGTCCGCGTACCGGCGCGGCATGCCTTCCGCGCCGAGCCAGTGCTGAACGAGGAATGTTCCGTGGAAGCCGACGAACAGCGTCCAGAACGTCACCTTCCCGAGTCGTTCGTCCAGCATCTTTCCGCTGAACTTCGGCCACCAGAAATGGAATCCGGCGAACATGGCGAACACCACCGTGCCGAACACCACGTAGT
Organism: Streptomyces sp. NPDC091649; assembly: GCF_044756785.1. Lineage (NCBI taxonomy): Bacteria > Bacillati > Actinomycetota > Actinomycetes > Kitasatosporales > Streptomycetaceae > Streptomyces > Streptomyces sp. NPDC091649. The sequence continues at coordinate 119,365 of NZ_JBIVTR010000014.1, forward strand.
GGAAGTGCGCGACGACGAAGTACGAGTCGGAGACGTGGAAGTCCAACGGCGGTGAGGCCAGGATGACGCCGGTCAGACCGCCGAACAGGAACGTGACCAGAAATCCGATGGCCCACAGCATCGGGGTCTCCACGGAGATGGACCCTTTCCACAACGTGCCGATCCAGTTGAAGAACTTCACACCGGTCGGCACGGCGATGAGGAACGTCATGAACGAGAAGAACGGCAGCAGCACACCGCCCGTGACGAACATGTGGTGGGCCCACACCGTCGCCGACAGGCCCGCGATGGCGATGGTGGCGGCGACCAGGCCGATGTAGCCGAAGACCGGCTTGCGGCTGAAGACCGGGAAGATCTCGGTGACGATGCCGAAGAACGGCAGGGCGATGATGTAGACCTCGGGATGGCCGAAGAACCAGAACAGGTGCTGCCACAGCAGTGCGCCGCCATTGGCCGCGTCGAAGACGTGCGCGCCGAACTTCCGGTCCGCCTCCAGTGCCAGCAGGGCCGCCGCGAGGACCGGGAAGGCCAGCAGGACCAGGACACCGGTCAGCAGGACGTTCCAGGTGAAGATCGGCATGCGGAACATCGTCATGCCGGGCGCCCGCATGCAGATGATCGTGGTGATGAAGTTGACCGAGCCGAGGATCGTGCCGAAGCCGGAGAACGCGAGGCCCATGATCCACAGGTCGGCGCCGATGCCCGGCGTACGGACAGCGTCGTTGAGCGGCGCGTAGGCGAACCAGCCGAAGTCCGCGGCTCCCTGGGGGGTGAGGAAGCCGGCCACCGCGATGAGGGAGCCGAAGAGGTACAGCCAGTACGCGAGCATGTTCAGCCGTGGGAACGCCACGTCGGGCGCGCCGATCTGGAGCGGCATGATCCAGTTCGCGAACCCGGCGAACAACGGCGTCGCGAACATCAGCAGCATGATCGTGCCGTGCATCGTGAACGCCTGGTTGAACTGCTCGTTCGAGAGCACCTGGATGCCGGGCCGGGCCAGTTCGGCACGCATCACGAGAGCCATGAGCCCTCCCACGCAGAAGAACGCGAAGGAGGTGACGAGGTAGAGCGTGCCGATCGTCTTGTGGTCCGTCGTCGTCATCCACTTGATGACGACGTTGCCGGGTTCCCCGCGCCGTACCGGCATTTCGTCCTGTTCGGCGCCTTCGGTATCCACCGGTTGCGAGATGCCCCTCGTCGTCACTACGACGCTCCTTCGATCGACGGCCCGTGTGGCCTCGCCGACCAGAATGGACCCGCGGCGATCGGTGCGGTGGGACATCCTTCCCCGTGCGACGCGAGCGGCCGACAAGGACACTCAAATGGCCCAAGGACCCTCCCCTGATCCAGGGCGAGTCAGCGCGCACGGCATCAGACTCGGCCCATCGCAAGGCGGCGGAGCGACCGGGTTGTCGGATACCGGATACCTGCGAACATTCCGCGTACTGGATTGCGCGCGAACGTTCCGTCATCCCCGCGAGGTGCGCCGTGGCGCCGTCGCGCACCCGCCCGGGATGATGTGACCACTCCCGGGGGCGAGGGCTCCGTGCGCGGCGGTCGGCGCAGCCCTGAGCGCCTCCCAACGTCCGCGAGCCGATCGGATATTCCCTCACGGGCCGCGGAATAGCCTCCACTGCCCCGGAGTTGGTGAATCCACAGAACGGCTTTTCCCCACACGGCAAGCTTCGAAAGGTCGAATCCATGAAGATCGGCATCATCGGCGCGGGCAACATCGGCGGCAACCTGACGCGGCGCCTCACCGCGCTCGGGCACGAGGTCGCGGTCGCCAATTCCCGAGGCCCCCACACCCTCACCGCTCTCGCGGAAGAGACCGGGGCGAAGCCGGTCACCGCGTCGGAGGCCGCGAACGGCGCCCAGTTGGTCGTGGTCACCATTCCCCTCAAGGCCGTGCCCGACCTGCCCGCCGGCTTTCTCGACGGTGCGGCGGAGGGCGCCGCGGTCATCGACACGGGCAACTACTACCCGCAGCAGCGCGACGGCCGCATCGCCGCCATCGAGGACGGGCTGCCCGAGAGCCGGTGGACGGAACGGCAGATCGGCCACTCCGTGATCAAGGCGTTCAACGGCACGTACGCCCAGGACATCCTGGACGGCGGCCGCCCGCGGGGCACTCCGGGCCGGCAGGCCCTCCCGGTGGCCGGCGACGACCAGGCGGCCAAGCAGGCGGTGCGTGACCTCATCGAGGAGCTGGGCTTCGACACGGTCGACAGCGGCGGCCTGGACGACTCGTGGCGTCAGCAGCCCGGTACGCCGGTGTACGGCAACCGGGGCGACGCCGACGCCATCGTCAAGGCGCTCTCGGAAGCGTCACCGGAACGCTCGGCGGAATGGCGCGCCTGACCCGGGCGCCACGCGGAGGGACGCCCGCGCACCCCCGCGGCCCGACCGCCGTGCGCGGGCGTGCGCACCCCCTCCACGGCCCCTTTCGCACGGGCCTCCCGACCAGGTCTACCGGCGAGTAAGGTACGGAGTCCGGGATGTCGGCCCACGGTCCGTACGACAACCCGGGTGTGCAACCTCTACGGCCGTGGACAAGGAGCCGCGTCATGCCCCGCACCATGTCCGTAGCGGACAGCATCGTCATCGACGCCACCCCGGCGCAGGTCTACGCGAAGGTCAGTGACCCCACGGCGATGGGGCGTTGGAGCCCCGAGAACCTGGGGGCCACCGTGCACGGCGATCGGCGCGACGCCTACGTCGGCATGGTCTTCGAGGGCCGGAACAAGCGCGGTGCCGCGCGCTGGACGACACGGTGCACGGTGACGGCGGCCGACCCGGGCGAGCGCTTCGCCTTCCGGGTGCACGCGATCGGCCTGCGGCGCCCTCTGTTGCCGGGGCCGATCGCCACGTGGGACTACCGTTTCGAGGCGGTGGACGGTGCGACCCGGGTCACCGAGACGTGGACCGACGGCCGCAGCCGCTGGCCGGACTTCCTCGCCAACGCCTTCGACCGCGTCGCGACGGGCGGGAAGACCTTCGCGCGGTTCCAGGGCGGCAACATCCGTACGACGCTGAAGCGCCTCAAGGAGGCGTTGGAGTCGGACGTCCGGGGAGATCAGAGCTGAGGGGCGTTCCCGAGGGCCGAGGACGGCCGGAGGTTTCGAGGGGCCCGGGTACTCCCACGCGATGACTTCGAGCGTGTGGTGGTGGTCGGCCCGATCGCGACGGCGGACCGGAGCGGCCGGCGTCAGCGGCTCGGTCCGGTCGCCCGTCGCATCGGCGATCACCGACCGTGCGGACACATCCGGTCGACTAATCCGTCGGTCCAGGAGCCACGCTCCGGGCAGCCCAGTGCGGGGGGCGGCCGAGGGACGCGGGGAGTGCCGTTCTCGCGTTGCCCTTGGCTGCGTTGAGCTGTGCCTGGGTGAGAAACAGGCTTCCCGTGAGGTCGGCGTCGGAGAGGTCGGCGTCACGGAAGTCCGCGCCGATGAGGTCGGCCAGGCGAAGGTCGGCACCGGTGAGATCGGCGGCGATCAGGTAGGCCCCGCGCAGGTCCGCTCCCCGCAGGTCGGCGCCGCGCAGCCGGGCCCCCATGAGGTCGGCACCGCGGTGGTAGCGCTTCTTGCGGCGGGGCGCGGCGGCCCGGACGAGTTCGCTGGTGCGCTGGAGCAGCCCGGCGACGCGGTCGCGGTGGCCGGCGACGTCCAGTTCCGCGAAGTCGACTGCGGGACGCGTGGTGTGCCGTTCCGTCTCTTCGAGGGCCCGGCGGAGCTCGGCGTGCAGGGGTCGTGCGGCCGGCAGCGCCAGGGCCTCGGTGAGGTACCACAGCAGTTCATGGAGCTGGCGCATCACCGGGAAGACCTGGAACATCTGCGCGGCGAGGTCGGGGGACGAACGCCAGTCGCGGCCCCCGTAGGTCTCCTGGGACACCTTCTGCCCGGCGCCGAAGCAGTCGTAAACGGTGCAGCCGGAGAAGCCCTTCGGACGCAGCCGCGTGTGGATGCCGCAGCGGAAGTCGTCCTGGAGGTTGGGGCAGGGGCGCCCGGCCTCCTTGTCGATGGCGAAGTCCGACGAGGCGGTCAGGGTGAGGGCGACGCAGCAGAGAGCGAAACAGTTCGCGCAGTCCGCACGCAGCGCCTCCCGTCCGTTGTCGGGCACGGCGGTCGGAACGTTGTCGGGCACGGGTGGCGGTCCTCGTTGGGTGGTGCTGCGGAAAGTGCGGGTGCGGAGCGCACAAGTCTACCGAGGTGCCGTGAGCGGTGCCCGTCGCCCTCAGCCACTCCAGCCGCCCTCTGTCGGCTCCTGCCTGCTCCTGCCTGCTCCTGCCTGCTCCTGCCGGTGCACACTGGGCGCGGCACGTAGTACCACGGAGGGGACGACGCATGGGCGCCGAGGAGAGCAACGGATTCGAGCCCGCGACCGGCGACGGCCCACCGGCTGCTGAGCCCGCCGCGGCTCGGGCCGCTTCGGTGCGGACCGCGTTCGAGGGGCTGCTGCAGATCCGCCGTCTCACCGGCGACGGGCGCCCCGGATCGGAGACCGCACCGGCGCCGTGGGAACGGAACCGTCCGGTGAGGGCGGTCGCGTTGGCCCTGGAGAGTTCGGGGACGACGCCTTCGGCCGTTGACCCGTCCGGGCGCCGGCTGACGGCCGGATACCGGGTGAGCGACGGGGAGTCGGCAGGTTCGGCCCGGGTCGAGTGGACGGGTCCGCCCGGCAGCGGCGCCGCTCACGACGAGGAGGAGGCACTGGCCGGCTGCGCCGCGGTCCTGCGGGAGCTGGGCTGGACGGTGTTGCTCTACCGGGGGCCTCGCAGACGGCGCTACCTGGAGGTGGAGCCGCCGGGCGAGGTGTCCGGCGGGCGCCACCGGGCGTGAGGCTGCGTTGTCAGACCCATGGGGGATGCTTGACGGCCTGACAGCTCTGAGGAGGAGACGCCGAGATGGACAACGACGAGCTCGCCGCGGCACAGGCGTACGTCCGCCTGCTGGAGGCCACCCGAGCAGCGCTCGCGGACCCCGACGACGCACCGGTCTACCTGCCGTTGCTCACCTCTCCGATGCGGGAGGCCGACCGTGCGCTGCGCAGCGCAGGGCTGGCGGGCAATGAGGACCGGTTGTTCGCTCTCGTCCGGGCACTGCGGCCGAGTCTTTCCGGCAGCGACAGATAGGGCACGCCGGGCGGCGCCGCGCCGGACAGGTGCGGCCCCGCCCGGGCGGGGGGCCGGGCTGGTGCCGGGGCGCGGGCGGGGCCCCGGCACCAGCCCGCTTCGGTCCGGCCTATCCGGCCTGTGCGGGGGTGTCCGTGGGACGGGGTGCGTCGGTGGGCCCCGGACGAGTCGTACCCAGCTCTTGATCTCCAGGGCCGAGCGGTGCGAAGAACCGGGCGACCTCCTCGTCACCGACCTCGGCGAGGGAGCCCGGCTTCCACTGCGGGGCGTTGTCCTTGTCGATGATCCTGGCGCGCACGCCTTCCACGAAGTCGGGGTGCTCGAACGCCCGGCTGGAGACACGGAACTCCTGGGCGAGAACGGCTTCCAGGCTATCCAGCCGGGCTGCCCGGCGGACCGCGGCCAGGGTGACCTTGAGTGCGAGGGGTGCCTTGGTCAGGAGTTCGTCCGCCGCCGCTTCCGCCTCGGCGACACCGCTCTCGCGCAGCTGCCGGACGATTTCCTCCACCGTGTCCGCCGCGTAGCAGGCGTCGATCCAGCCGCGCTGTGCGGCGAGCTCGCCGGCAGGCGGCTCCGCGGCGAACCGCTCGACGACGCCCCCGACCGACATGCCCTCGACGGACGCGCCCGGGACGCTCCGCTCGCCCAGCGCCTCGGTCAAGGCGGGCAGGAGCCGGGCCGGGACGTAACGATCGGCCAGACCGCAGAGAACGGCGTCGGCCGCCCCGATGGAACGGCCCGTCAGCGCCAGATGGGTGCCCAGTTCGCCCGGAGCGGAGGCCAGCAGGCGGGTGCCCCCGACATCGGGCACGAACCCGATCGCGGTCTCGGGCATGGCGACGCGTGAGCGCTCGGTGACGACCCGGATTCCGGCGTGCGCCGACACCCCGACTCCCCCGCCCATCACGATGCCGTCCATGAGCGCGACGTACGGCTTGGGGAAGCGGGCGATGCGGGCGTTGAGGCGGTATTCGTCCCGCCAGAAGTCCAGGGAAGCGCGTCCCGAGGACCGTGCGTCGTCGTGCAGGGCTCGGATGTCGCCGCCGGCGCACAGGCCCCGGTCGCCCGACCCGGAGAGCAGCACCGAGTCGATCGCCTCGTCCCGCTCCGCGCGGTCCAGGGCCTCGTGGAGCAGCCGCACCATGGTGTGGCTGAGTGCGTTGAGGGCCCGGGGCCGGTTCAGTGTGAGGTGCAGGCAGGCGCCCCTCGTCTCCAGCAGGACGGGCCGGTCGTCGTTCATGTGGTGCGCTCCGCTCGCTGGGCTCGTGGACACGTGGAACGCCTTCCATGGTCGCGGACGGTCTGCGGCCGTCGTTCCGCACCCCCCGGAACGGGCCTGGCGGAAGCACGGCGACGGAAATCACGGGGTGAGCCGCTGTGGCACTCCGCTGGATGCGGCTCGACAATTGAGGTCCTACGGGGTCCGCCGACGCGCGGCCCCGCCGGACGACCTCCGGAGCAGGAATGACCGACGACGAACGGTGGCAGGACGCCGAAGCCTCTCCGCTCCGCCGGATCGACCGGAGCACCAATGGTGAGATCCGGCCGACGGAACGCCTCGCCATGAACCGGACCGGCAGCTTCGACTGGGATCTGGACAGCCGGACCCTGGACATCGACGAGGCCGGGCTCATGGTGTTCGGCGTGGATCCTGCGGCGTTCGACGCACGCCCGGCCGCGCTGCTGGAGCGTCTGGAGCCGGCGGAACGGGCCCGGCTCGACGTCACGATCGACGAGGCCATCACTGGCGGCAGCAATTCCTACAGCGTCCACTTCCGCGTGCCCCTGGACGACGGGACCACGCAGTGGACTCATGTCCAGGCCCGCATCCTTCGGTCGAAGGACGGCAGGGCCCACCGGATCGTGGGGGTCGTCCGGGACGCGACGGCTGAGGTCACCCATTCGGCCTTCGTTCTCGATCTGGAGAAGCGACGGCAACGCCAGACCAATATCGTTGAGCGGACAACGAGTGCCATGTCACGCGCGGTGACCGTGGACGACGTGACGGCCGCCCTCACCGGACCCGGCGGACTGGCCCGGCTCGGCGCGGACGGTCTCGCCCTGGGGCTCGTGGAGAACTCCACGCTGAACATCGTCGCGCTGAGCGGTGAGTCGCTCGAAGTGCTCGACGGGCTCGGCTCCGGTGACCTCGACCGCGATGTCCCTCTCGCGGACACCATCCGCAGCGGACGCCCCCGGTTCATCACCTCCCTCGCCGCGCTGGCCCGGCGCTACCCGGAGCTGGAACCGCATCTGGGGAAGCTCCGGTTCCGTGCGGCGGCGTATCTTCCGCTGGTGGCCCAGGCCCGGTCGCTCGGCGGCCTGGCCCTCTTCTACCGCGAGCGCACGGTCTTCAACGCGGACGAGCGCATTCTGTGCCTGGGGCTCGCCGCCATCGTCGCGCAGTCCCTGCAACGGGCGATGCTCTTCGACGAAGAGCGCGAGTTCGCCACCCAACTCCAGTCGGCGATGCTCCCGCCCCGGATACAGGAGGTCCAGGGCGGCGAGATCGCGGTGCGATATCACGCCGCCTGGAGCGGCCGACAGGTCGGCGGCGACTGGTACGACGTGATCACTCTGCCCAAGAACCGTTACGGACTGGTCGTGGGGGACGTTCAGGGGCACGACACCCACGCCGCCGCGATCATGGGCCAGTTGCGTATCGCCCTGCGCGCGTACGCCGCCGAGGGGCACCCGCCGGCCACTGTGCTGGCACGAGCCTCCCGCTTCCTCGCCGAACTGGACACCGAGCGCTTCGCCACCTGCACGTACGCCCAGGTCGACCTGGCGTCCGGGGCGGTGCAGGTGGTGCGGGCCGGGCACCTCGGCCCGTTGATCCGCCACGTCGACGGGCGCGTGGGCACCCCGCAGGTGCGCGGTGGGCTGCCTCTGGGCACCTCCACGGACCTCCAGGACGAGGAATATCCGGAGACCCGGCTCGACCTGGTGCCCGGTGAGACGTTCGTGCTGTACACGGACGGGCTGGTGGAAGAGCCGGGAGCCGACCTCGACACCGGGATCGACGCGTTGCGCAGCGAGGTGAGCGCCGGGCCCGCGGGGGCGGAGGCGCTGGCCGACCACCTGTCGGAACGGCTGTGGGAACGGTGGGGGTCGGGCGACGATGTGGCGCTCCTGGTCCTGCGCCGAAGCCCGGACGTGGGGTCGTCGCACGCACCACGTCTCCACCAGTACATCCACCAGGCGGACCCGGAAGGGCTCTCGGACGCCCGAGCGATCGTGCGGCAGGCCCTGGCCGACTGGGACATGGCCGAGTTCGCCGACGACGCGGAGCTCGTCACGGGCGAGTTGTTGGTGAACGTGCTCCTGCACACCGAGGGAGGGGCGGTCCTGACCGTGGAGGTGCTGCCCGAACCGGTACGGCGGATCCGGCTGTCGGTCCAGGACCGGTCCAGCGCCTGGCCCCATCGACGTACGCCTGGCGAAACCTCGACCTCCGGCCGGGGACTGCTGCTGCTCGACGCGGTCGCCACGCGCTGGGGAATCGAGCCCCGCGGCGAGGGCAAGGCCGTCTGGTGCGAGATCGGCCCCACTCCCCCGCCGGCCACCGCGCCCCCAGCGAAGGTCTCCGAGCAGTGACGGACGGCTGGTCATGGCAGGAATCGAGTGAGGGCGGGCGGACCGAACCGGTGTGTGGTCGATTTCGTCAGGCGTCCGCAGGAGGTGTCGACTTCAAGGACGCCCGCCGGCGATCATTTGTCCTACGGGCGCCGGTCACAGAGCCATGTGCATGATGTGAAGCCCGACATAGCCCTGGGTCGGGTGCTTGAAGCCCTGCGGCAGGGTGCCGATCACGTCGAAGCCGATGGACCGGTACAGCTTGACGGCATGGATGTTGGTCTCGACCACCGCGTTGAACTGCATGGCCCGATACCCCTCGGCGCGAGCCCAGTCGACCGAGTGTTCACACAGTGCGCGCCCCACTCCCCGGCCGGAGTGAGCCGGGTCGACCATATAGGTGGCGCTGGCTATGTGGGATCCGTTGCCCAGATGATTGCGGTTCATCTTCGCCGTGCCCAGCACGGTGCCGGCTTCGTCCACGGCGACGACCACTCGGCTCGGCGCCGCGACGAACCACCATCCCTCTGCTTCCTCCCTGCTGAGTTCGAGCGGGTAGGTGAGCGTCTCGCCCGCGGAGACGATCGAGTGGAAGAACGGCCAGATGGCGGGCCAGTCCTCGGAGGTGGCTTCCCTGATCAACATGCGGATCAGGATGACCCATCCGCCTGATCGACGCGAATTGTCATGTGACAACCCGCCCACGCCATCCCAGCCTGGCGAGCAGGCCCTTTCCGTTCGGCACGCCCACCGCGGCGAAGTGTGACGCCCCGGGGCAGGAGGCCGGCTGCGGCTCGGCGGCAGGTGTCGTGGCCCCGGTACGCCGCCGGGCCCGGGACCGGACGGCCGGCGCCGCCCGGACTCCTCCGTCGTCCCCGGGGCGCGGGGCCGGCCGCTGCTCGCGTGCGCGGTCCAGCTCCAGAGTCAGGTTGACCCGCCGCCAGAGGATTTCGTCGGGGTCGTCGGCCAGAACCAACTCTCCCCATGCCTCTCTCGCGACCATGGATCCCGGCCGCCCGAAGACCGGCACCGGACGGACCCGTGCCAGGTGGGCGCGTTCATAGGGGTCGTCCACGACTTCCGCCAGGTGCACCGGGTCCAGTGCCGACGCCTGGATCGCTGCTCGCGCCCAGCCGTCGCGCGTGCGGTTCAGCAGCCGGTCGATGCGCTGCGAGCGCCAGTTGCGCGCCCGCCAGTCGGTACCCGAATCCAGCATCGCGCGCATGCCCAGGGGCGTCCGCCCGGCGAGCAGTCCGGGCTCGCGGGCCGCGAACGCGGGAAGCTCGTCCGCGAGGTAGAGCCAGACCACCGCGCGATACCGGTTCAGACAGAAGGTGATGGGTGATACGCAGCCTGCCCGTGCCAGCCGGGTGAACCGTGCCGGGGCGATGTCCAGCAAGGCCGCTCCCTCCGCCGCGCCCACGGTGCGGACCCGCTCCGCCAGGCCGTCGGGGAAGTCCGGCTGCTCCCGCAGGCGCGCGATCTCCTTCTCGTGCACCCGTGGTCGTCCACCGCCGGGTGCGCCGACAACGGCGATCAGCCCCAAGTGCACCGCAAGCTCGAACTCAGCGCGCCGGACACCCAGCTCCTGGGCCGCGCGCCCGGCTGCCACCGTCGCCGCCGGGGCGGCGGAGGAGGAGGAGGAGGAGGAGGTGTGCCCGGCCTCGGCCCCCGAGTCCGTGCGCACGCCCCCGGCGCCCGCGACTGCCCGGCCGCTCGCCTCCTCGGCCCGCGCCCGAGTGCCGTCGGCACGCACATGGCTGCCCTCGGCCCGCGCTCGTCCCCGAAGCACTCCCCTGACCGTCATGACTGACCTCCCCGTCGACCCGAATACTCTCCGTGATCACGGTAGTCCGAAGGAGTCATCACCCGACAGCCCTGTGGATAACTTCCCACCGGCGACGAGACCTGCGGGTCAGAACGGTCCTGTGTCCTCGGGCGCACTCTGGCGGACGGATACTCCGAGGTGCTCTCCCACCCGGTTGACGAGCAGGGTCATCTCGTACGCGACCTGGCCGACGTCCGCTTCGGCGGCGGTCAGGACGCACAGGCAACTGCCGTCGCCCGCGGCCGTCACGAAGAGCAGTGCCTCGTCGAACTCGACCATCGTCTGGCGGGCCCGGCCCGCCCGGAAGTGCCGCCCCGATCCGCGGGCCAGGCTCTGCAGACCGGAGGAGACCGCCGCCAGGTGCTCCGCGTCCTCGCGGGCAAGCCCGGTGCTGGCCCCGGTGACCAGTCCGTCGTTCGACAGCACCAAGGCGTGCCGTATGTATTGCACCCTGCTGGTCAGATCGTCAAGGAGCCAGTCAAGTCCCCGGTCAAGCGGCATGTGCTCGTCCTCCCCGTACCCTCGTACCCCGTGCCCCGTTACGCGCGTAAGCCTCGCGCAAGGGCCCCGTGGGGGCAAGCGCCCCTCGCCGCCCGGGGTGCCGCTTCGCGCCACGCGGGGATCGGGCTCAGGATGGGCCCATGGCACACCACATGACCGAAGACGCGTGGCGGGCGTTCCTCTCGAAGGGCACGCGCACAGCGAAGATTTCCACGGTGCGGGCCGACGGCAGCCCGCACATCGCTCCTGTCTGGTTCCTTCTCGACGGCGACTCGGTGGTCTTCAACACCGGCAAGGAGAGTGTGAAGGGACGCAATCTCGCACGGGACGGCAGGGTCGCCCTGTGCGTCGACGACGACCGGCCTCCGTACGCGTTCGCGGTGGTGCAGGGGCATGCCGAACTGAGCGAGGACCCCGCGGAGCTGCTGCGGTGGGCGACGCTCATCGCAGGCCGCTACGTGGAAGCCGGCGCCGCCGAGGAGTTCGGTCGGCGCAACGGCGTGCCCGGCGAACTGCTCGTACGGGTGCGGATCGACAAGGTGGTCGCGATGGCCGACATGGCCGACTGACGGGCGGGGGCCGGGCGCTCGGCCGTCGGCCGACGGAGGCGAGGAGCCGGGCGGTGTGCGTGCCGCTCGGCGTCCTCGACCGTACAGATCAGGACTTCTTTTCCAGGGGCCGGCAGCCGGCTTCGCACGGCACGAGGCGCCTGCACGGCACGAGGGCAAGGCTGCTGCGCGATGCCGCGCCATCGGCTCCGGCGGGCATGCCACCGGGACCACGGCGTCGGTGTCCGGCCGGGCACGCGGGCCCCAGGGGGTCGTGCGTCCCTGCCGACTGCGCGATCATGTCCTCATGGCCGACGACCACGCCCACGTACTGGACTTCTTCACCCCGCGCGCGGCCGGGTGGGACAGCCGGTTCCCCGACGACGGCCCCGCCTACTGCGCCGCGGCCGGACTGCTCGGGCTGCGCCCCGGCGATGCCGTGCTCGACGCGGGCTGCGGGACGGGGCGCGCGCTGCCCGCGTTGCGGGCGGCGGTCGGGCCCGGGGGCACGGTGCTGGGCGTCGACCTCACTCCGGCCATGCTGGAAACAGCGGCACGGGCGGGACGCGGGGACAGCGGGACGCTGCTCCGTGCCGATGTCGCGCGGCTGCCGCTGCGCGACGGCGCCCTGGACGCGGTGTTCGGAGCCGGGCTGATCTCGCACCTGGCCCGCCCCGGGGAGGACACGGCCGAACTCGCCCGAGTGGTCCGCCCTGGCGGGGTCCTGGCGCTGTTCCACCCGATCGGCCGGGCCGCCCTCGCCGCACGCCGGGGACGCACCGTCACCGACGACGATCTGCGGGCCGAGCCGCGGCTGCGCGAGCTGCTGGCCGGCTCGGGGTGGCGGCTTGAGTCCTACACCGACGAGGACGACCGCTTTCTGGCTCTCGCGGTCAGGCAGACCTGAGGCCGCCGGTACGAACGGGGCCCGGACGCCGTACGGCAAGCGCCGGGGCTGTCCGGACCGGCACGGGGCGTGGCCGGGCGGGGTGGGTCACGTCACTCGGCGGGTGCCTGCGACGGCCGGCGCCCGGGAACGGGGCAGCCACGGGCGCCCGGTGTGGGAAAGGTGCCGAGTCCGGCGATCTCGTACCCGTCCGGATAGCCCTTGATCTCGGGGTTCTGGCGGGCGTAGTGGGGCGTCCGCCGGGGCGGCAGGAGCCGAACGGCACGGGCCCGGAGCCGGAGTGCGCCCCTGGTCAGTCCGCGAGCCACCGGACCCGGTCGACGGTAGCGGAACGCCCTGAGCAGCGAGTCGTCCAGGAGTGCGAGGCTGGCGCCGCGCACCACCGGAGCGAGGGGCGCCGGATACCAGGACCCCATCAGCGCCAAGGTGGCGTCGGAGACCCGGCGGGCCCCTTCGTCCCAGCCGAAGTGCTCGCGCTCGTAGGCGTCGAGGGTGCGCTCGAAGTCCTCGTAGGTCCTCGGGATGTCCTTGATGCCCATGCGGGCGCCCAGGGCGCGGTAGTAGGCGGCGAAGGCGCCCCGTTCGTGGCAGCAGAGGCGTCGCCAGCCGAAACTGTCCAGCCAGCGCTTCGGGCTGACGACGAACGTGCACAGTACGTAGCGCATGTCGTCGTCGCTGATGTCGTAGCTGCGGTGCATCTGGTTGATCCGGCGGACGGCTGTCCGGCCTTCGTCGGTGTCGAAGCCGTGCTCCATCACCGTGTCGAGGAGCAGGGCCGTGTCGTCGTAGCGTTTCTGTGGCCGCCCCGTCAACTCCGCCGTCTCGTCCAGGAGTCGGCCGATGCTGGGCACCGCATAGGTGCGGTAGAGGGCCAGTTCGAGGGCGCGGGTGACGTCCCAGGGGAACTCGTGGGCAACGGTGAGGCGGTAGATCTCCAGGAAGTCCCGTTCGGGGTCCAGTCCCTGAATCTCTTTCAGCCGGTCGTACCGCTTCGCCATCGCTGCCCCTCTCGTTCGGCCGGATGGTCCAACCTTACGCGGAGCCCTCCAGCGGAACCGGAACTCCGGCTCCCCCGCACCCGGGCGGGGGAGGCGCGGCTCCGGCTCACCAGCCCGTTCCCCAGGGCCTCGACGAGGGCGTTACCGAGTAGTCGGGGCGCGCCGGCGGAGCGAGGGACGCAAAACCGCGTGAGGGGCTGGTGGACGATGAGCGACAGGGAGGGTCCCGCACCGCCGACGCCGCCACCCCCTCCTGGCCGGGATGCCTGGGGCCCGCGGCAGCGGCGGCCCGGGGCGGACGAGAGCGCCGCGCAGTGGTCGGCATGGCGCGAGCGGATCGCGGACGCGCCGCTCCGACGGCCGGTCTTCGACCGTAAGCCGGAGACCGGCCTCGAGGAAGCGCCGGGGGCAGTGGCTCCCCGCTCCCGCGGCATCCCGGTGTCCGCTCTCCCGCCCCCGGGCCAGCGCCGCCCGCCTCGCGAGGTGTGGCCGCTCGGGGGCCTCACCGGACAGGGCGATCAGGACGGGAGGGGACCGCCCGGGTCGGGGCGCGCCGTCCCTCGTCCGGCCTCAGCGGCCGATCTGCTTGCGGTTGATCCTGCGGAGCCTGCGCCGCTGGGAGGGGTCCAGCAGCAGATAGCCCGCCACGGGAACACCGATCACGATCAGCAGTGCCCACCAGAATCCGATCAGGGGCCACAGGATCGCTGCCGCGAGAACTCCCCCGATAGCGACCTTCGCACCGTTCGACATGGTCAACGCCTCCTTCGCGGCCGGCGCCGCTCCTGTTCTGTGTGAACGCGTCCGTGCGCCCTTACGTTCCCCGTCGGCCCCGCTATCGCAGCGGCTCACCGACTTCGTGCATGTGCGACAGCGCCTGCCGGTAGGACTCGATCAGTCCGGTTTCCGCGTACGGCATGCCGATGGTGGAACAGTGCGCCTTGACCAAGGGCTGGGCGAGTCGCAGGTTGGGGCGGGGCATGCTGGGGAAGAGGTGGTGCTCGATCTGGTAGTTCAGCCCGCCGAGGAACCAGTCGGTCAGGACGGCGCCCCGCACATTGCGCGAGGTCAGCACCTGCCGCTGGAGGTGGCCCCAGCGCTCACCGTCGGGGTCGGGCATCTCCATACCCTTGTGGTTCGGCGCGAAGGCCATGCCCAGGTGGAGACCGAACAGCGCGTGCAGCACCAGGGCGAAGACGATCGCCTTGCTCGGTGACAGGGTGCTGAGCAGCAGCGTCGCGTAGAGGGCGACGTGCGCGGTGAGCAGCAGCGCCGAGACGGCCCGCTCCCGGAGGGGCTGGCGGCGCAGGAACTGGAATCCGTAGATCTTCAGCGCGATGCCTTCGAGCAACAGCATCGGAAAGAACAGCCGGGCCTGGTTCCTGGTCAGCCAGCGGAAGAACCCCTCGCGCTGCGCCGCCTGCTTCTGGGTCCAGACCAGGGCGCCGACCCCGACGTCGGGGTCCTTGTCGATGTGGTTGGGGTTGGCATGGTGGCGTATGTGCTTGTCGTTCCACCACGCCTCGTTCATACCGAGGAGCAGATTGGCGTGGACGAGTCCGATCAGCTTGCTCGTCCTGCGGTCGGCGGATATCTGCGCGTGTCCCGCGTCATGGGCGACGAAGGCCGTGCGGGTCCACAGAACCGCCATCGGCAGGGTGAGAAGCAGGCTCCACCACGTGTCGCCCAGCAGTACGAAGCCGGTGATCACGGCCGTCAGAGCCAGCAGGTTGGCGACGATGCCGAGCACATACCGGTCCGTCCGGCGCTCCAGCAGGCCCTGCCCCCTCACGGCACGCAGCAGCGGCGCGAAATCGCTTCCGGCCGCCGCGCGGGTCTCGGCCGGGCGCTCGGCACCGCTTTCCTCGGCGGGATCCGCAACAGTGGCTGTCGCCTGGGACATGACGTCTCCGGTCTCTGGAACATATGCGCTGACCTCATCGAACGTACGGACCGGGGGGTGGTGGGAGCCATGGCGCCACCACCCGGATGCCCCTGGGGCAGACCCCCCTGCCCGATGGTGGGGCCGGCTGCACCATCAAGGCTGGAGAAGGAAAGGATGTGACGCATGCCACATAGACGTACGGCCTGTCGTCACGCGAAAGGGAGTACCCTCGGCGACTCCGCCCACTAGTCAAATTTGAGGAATCTGACATCGCTGTGCACAGGCACCCTGCGGCAACGCCCTCCGAGATCGCCGAACTGTCCCGCTGCTCCGCGGTCTTCGTCCCCGCGGATCCCGCCCGTACCGGCAGGGTCGCGTTCTGGAATCCGGACGGTAGCACCCCTTCCGGCGCCCCCGGGACCTCGTCGGAGCTGACCGTGGTCGGAGCCGACCTACGAATCCGTACGGTTTCGGCGCTGTTCCTTCCCGTGCGGGACGCCCTGCCGGTGCTGACCCGGGCACGCGCCGTCGCTCACGCCTCCCCCGCCACCGCCTTCTGGGGCGCCGCCGCGCTTCTCGCGCTTCAGTTCGTCGCGCGTGGTCTCCTGCTGCCGGGGCTCAGCGCCACCGACCACGACGCCTGGCGGGTCGGGCCGTTGAGCGCCGCCGACCTCGGAAGAATCCGGGAGCTGGCGGCGTCGATGCCGCCGACCGCGCACTCCACTCCCCTCGCGGACGAGGGCGACCGGCAGCCCGGCGGGCCGGGCGGCGCGGGCGGTGTGGCGACTGCCGCGGGCCGAGCGGCTGCCGCTGACGAATCGCGGGAACGGCTCGCGGCGCACGACTCCGGCTCCGGCTCCGGAGAACCGTCGTTGCCCGAACCGGAGCGCCTGCTGCGTGCGTTCCTGGACTCCGTGGCCGACACGATGCCCCGTACACCGGCTGCCGGCATCGCCGCCGCCGGCCCGGCGTTCACCGCCCGACAGCCGCAGCACCTGCCCGAGGCGCGGACCTGGGCGGCCGATGTGGCGGCCGGTCACGACGCGGGCGTACGACTGTCGTTGCGTATCGAGGTCGCGGGCGTGACCTCGTGGGACAGCGGCGTGAAGGCGGGCCCCGAGGGCGCCCCGCCGCCGGTGGAGGCGGGCTCCGGTCCGGACGCGGTCGCGGTCGCGCCGTCGTTCCGTGCCGTGTTGCAGCTCCACAGTGTCAGCGACCCCTCCGTGGTCGCCGACGCGGCCGAGGTGTGGGCGGGCCACTCGCAGACCGCCGCCGCTTTCGGGCCGCGGGCCCGGATGGACGCCCTCCTCACCCTGCGGCGCGCCGCCCGGGCCTGGCCCCCGCTGGCTCCCCTGCTCTCCGCCGCGGTCCCGGACTCGGTGGAACCGGCGGACGAGGAGATCGGCGAGTTGCTGGGGTCGGCCTCGCGCGCCCTGGCCGCCGCCGGGGTGCAGGTGCACTGGCCCAGGGAACTGGCCAGGAAGCTCACCGCACGCGCCGTCATCGGCCCGGACGACCGGGACGCCGCGGACCGGGACTTCCCGGACGGTGAAGGCGACGGGCAGGAGGGCCGTCCCCGGCGGCACGCCACCGGGGACACGCCCTCCTTCCTCTCCGCCGACGCCCTGCTGTCGTTCGACTGGCGGTTCACCCTCGGCGACCGGAAGCTGACCCGCGAGGAGCTGGACCGGCTCGCCGAGTCCAGCAGGCCCATCGTGCGGCTGCGCGACCAGTGGGTGCTCATCGACCCCGAGGAGGCGCGCCGGGCGCGGGAGACCCAGGACCGCAAGGTCACCCCGATCGACGCTCTGGGTGCGGTACTCACCGGTTCGACGGAGGTGGACGGCCGTCGCGTCGAAGTGGCGGCGACCGGATGGCTCCAGCAGCTGCGCGACCGGCTGGCCGATCCGGAGTCCGCCGCCCAGCAGGCGATCGGACAGCCCGAGACGCTCGCTGCGACCCTGCGCGACTACCAACTGCGCGGTCTGAACTGGCTGAACACGATGACCTCGCTCGGCCTCGGCGGCTGTCTCGCCGACGACATGGGCCTCGGCAAGACGATCACGCTCATCGCCCTGCATCTGCACCGGCAGAGCGACCGCGAAGCGGCCGGCCCGACGCTGGTGGTGTGCCCGACGTCGTTGATGGGCAACTGGCAGCGGGAGATCGAGAAGTTCGCACCGGGAACGCCGGTCCGTCGCTTCCACGGCGCGTCGCGTTCCCTGGAGGACCTGGCGGACGGCGGGTTCGTCCTGACGACGTACGGCACGATGCGGCTCGACGCGTCCCGGCTCGCCGCCGTGCCCTGGGGCATGGTCGTCATCGACGAGGCCCAGCACGTCAAGAACCCGCACTCGGCGACGGCCAAGCAGTTGCGCACCCTCGGCGGCCGTGCCCGCGTCGCGCTCACCGGCACCCCCGTCGAGAACAACCTCTCCGAACTGTGGGCCGTCCTGGACTGGACGACACCCGGCCTGCTCGGCCGCCTCGGCGCCTTCCGTACGCGGTACGCCGCCGCGGTCGAGGGCGGCGACGACCCGGGCGCCGCCGAGCGACTCGCGGCGCTGGTACGGCCGTTCCTGCTGCGCCGCCGGAAGACCGACCCGGGGATCGCGCCGGAGCTGCCGCCGAAGACCGAGACCGACCGGGCGGTGTCGCTGACGCCGGAACAGACCGGCCTGTACGAGGCGGTGGTCCGCGAGACCCTGGCGGAGATCTCCACCGCAGACGGGTTCGAGCGGCGAGGGCTCGTGATGAAGCTGCTGACGGCGCTCAAACAGATCTGCAACCATCCGGCGCAGTACCTCAAGGAGGAACAGCCGCGGATCGCGGACCGGTCGGGGAAGGTCGAGCTGCTGGACGAACTCCTGGACACGATCCTCGCCGAGCAGGGTTCGGTGCTGATCTTCACCCAGTACGTGCAGATGGCCCGGCTGCTGGAGGAACACCTGGCCGCACGCGGCGTGGGCACGCAGTTCCTGCACGGCGGTACGCCGGTGGCCCGCCGCGAGGAGATGGTGGCTCGCTTCCAGGCGGGCGAGGCGCCGGTGTTCCTGCTGTCCCTCAAGGCGGCGGGTACCGGGCTCAACCTCACCCGGGCCGGTCATGTCGTGCACTTCGACCGCTGGTGGAATCCGGCGGTCGAGGCGCAGGCGACGGACCGGGCGTACCGGATCGGCCAGACCCAGCCGGTGCAGGTGCACCGGCTGATCGCCGAGGGCACGATCGAGGACCGGATCGCCGAGATGCTCGCCCGCAAGCAGGGTCTCGCGGACGCGGTCCTCGGCTCCGGCGAGGCGGCACTGACCGAACTGACCGATGCGGAACTGGCCGATCTGGTCGAACTGCGAGGGGGCGCGCGATGAGCGACGACTACGAGGACGACGACTACGGGTACGGAGCGGGGTACGGGACGGGCGGCGTGGAGGGGAGCGACGACGAGACGGCGCGGCACGGCGGGCACGGACCGGAGCGGACGTTCGCGGCGCTTCCCCCTGCGCAGGGCCGGGGTTTCGCCACCTCGTGGTGGGGCCGGGCCTGGCTCAAGGCTCTGGAGGACACGGCGCTGGACGGACAACAGCTCAAGCAGGGCCGACGGCTGGCCCGGGAGGGCGGGGTCGGTGCGGTCTCCGTACGGCCGGGGCGGATCACGGCCGTGGTGCGGGACCGCGACGGCACGGCCTACCGGAGCGACGTCCTGCTCCAGCAGCTCGGCGTGGGCGACTGGGACCGGTTCCTGGACATGGCCGTGGACCGGGCCGGGCACATCGCGGCGCTGCTGGACCGGGAGATGCCGCCGCACCTGGTGGAGGACGCGGCGGGCGCCGGGGTCGATCTGCTGCCCGGCATCGGGGATCTGGAGCCGGAGTGCACCTGCGGGGCCTGGGACCACTGCCCCCATTCGGGCGCTCTCTGCTACCAGGTGGCGCGTTTGCTGGACGAGGACCCGTTCGTCCTGCTGCTGATGCGGGGGCGCGACGAGCGGCGGCTTTGGGACGAACTCCAGGCGCGCAGCGCCGCCCGCGCGGTGCGGGCGGGGGACGACGGGGCGAGGGAGACCGCCGACGGCGCGGAGCGTGAGGTGCACGGAGTCCCGGCCGGGGAAGCGTTCGCGGCGGCCGGGATTCTGCCGCCGCTGCCCGCTCCCCCGTCGGCCCCCGACGAACCGGGACGCGGGCCGTCGCTGGACACCGAGACCGGGCCCGTGCCCGGGATCGACCCGCCGGCGCTGGAGGTGCTGGCGGCCGACAGCGCGGTTCGGGCGCACCGGATGCTGCGCGAGGCCCTGGCGCCGGGGCACGAACGGCACCCCCTCCCGGTGGAACCGACCCCGCGGCAGGACGCGGTGCGGCTCGCCGCGGACGCGCGGCCGGAGCCGCGGATCGGGGCCCGGCTGGCCGAGGGGTCCGGGCGCCCGGCCGCTGACCTGGACGCCGCGGTCCGCGCCTGGCGGTACGGCGGGGCCGCGGCACTCGCCGTGCTGGACGAGGAGTGGACACCGGACCCGGACGACCTGATGCGGGCCCGTGCGCGGCTCGGCGAGGCGTGGGAGGCGGGTGACCGGCCGGCGCTGCGGGCGAGTGGGCGAACCCGCTGGACCGTCGCGGGCGCCGACCTCCAGCTCCGGTACGACCGGAACGGGCGGTGGTGGCCCTACCGCAAGGAGCGCGGTCGTTGGGTTCCGGCCGGACCGGCGGACGACGACCCGGCGGGAGCGCTGGCGGTGGCCACCGGTGGTGGCGTGGACTGATCGCACCCGTTGGACGCGACGGACACGGCAGTCCGAAACGCCCGTCGCCGGCAAGCGTCAGCGGACGACGGACACGGCGGTCCTGAAGGCCCGTCGCCCGTCGCCCCACGCCTCACGCCTCACGCCGGCAAACGTCAGCCGGCGGCGGGCGGCCGTGAGGGGCCGTGCGGTGGGCCGGACGCCGGGCAGCCGAAACGCGCGGCGGCGGCAGGGAACCGGCCCCCCGGCGGGTCTCGTCATCTGCATCACGGAGATGATCGACGAGCCGACCCTCACCGGTTCGGCTCCGCCGCACCCCCGGCCCGAGCCCGGTCCGGGCCCTGTCCTCGCCCCGTCACCGCCCGCTGCCCCGCCCCCCGGACCCAGGAGTGCTGTTGCACCGCAGAAGGCTCATTCAGTGCGCCGCCGCGACCATGGGGGTGGCCGTCGTGCCGGCCTCCGCCCGGGCGGTGGCCGCGCCGAAGGTCCCCACCGACTACGCGAGTGCCCTCTGGGCTCCGGCCTCCCCCGCCAACTACACCGTTCCCTCCCGACCTTCCGAGCGCCGGGTCGACCGCGTCGTCATCCATGTCGCCCAGCAGCTGTTCACGCCGACCGCGGGCATCTTCCGCAACCCCGCCAAGCAGGTGTCGGCCCACTACGTGGTGCGCTCGGGTGACGGCCACGTCGCCCAGTGCGTACGTGAGAAGAACATCGCCTGGCACGCGGGCAACTGGGACTGGAACACCCGGAGCATCGGCATCGAGCACGAGGGCTGGGTGGACCGCCCGGAGTTCTTCACGGACATCATGTACCTGCGGTCGGCCAGACTCACAGCAGACATCTGCGAGCGTCACGGCATTCCCAAGGACCGGGAGCACATCGTCGGCCACCACGAGGTACCGGGCAGCGATCACACCGACCCGGGCGTCCACTGGGACTGGGAACGCTACCTCCGGCTCGTCGGCGACGTCGTCTGAGCACCCTTCCCCGTCAACCCGGTTGACGGCGCCGCGCCCGCGGCCGTCACGGCGGCCGACGGCAGGAGGTATCTCGGCGAGGGCGACGTCACGACGTGGAAGGCACGCGCCCTCCGCCGGAACGCCGAATGCCCGTCCCTCTCACCCGACGGCACCCGGATCGCCTTCGAGACGAGGGTCCGCGAGGGCGCCCGGGACCCGTGGCGACTCCACGTGCTGGACCTGAGAACGATGCGTGAGACTCCGGTCGCCGAGACCCTCAGCGTCGACGACCAGGCGGCATGGCTGGACGACACGACCCTCGCCTACGCCCTTCCGGGCCGGGCGAAGGGCACCTCGGACATCTGGACGGTCCCCGCCGGCCCCTCGGAGACCGGGCCGAGCCTGCTCCTGAGGGACGCGTCGTCACCTTCCGTGGTCGTGGGGGACAGCTGACGCGTGGGGGGGGACGCCGACAGCCGGTGGCGGGGCGGCTCCATGGCCGTGGCGCGTCGCGGTGGTCAGCGGCGCAGGCGGACCTTCAGACGCCGTCGCGGGCTTCGACGAGAAGGAGGGCGACGTCGTCAGGGTCATCCGGCCGGCGCATGGTGTCGACGAGCCGGGCACAGGTGGCGTCGAGGGGCGGGCTCGCCGTGGCGAGCGTGTCGAGGAGGAGGTCGAGGCGTTCGTCGATGGGGTCCTCGCGGGTTTCGACGAGGCCGTCGGTGTAGAGGAGCAGCTGGTCGCCCCGGTGCAGCGGGACGGTGGTGGAGTCGAAGTCGACGCCACCGACGCCGAGCGGGGCCCCGGTCGGCAGGTCGAGCGGGCCGGGCCGGTGACCGGGGCGGGTGAGGATGGGCGGAAGGTGCCCGGCGTTGGCGACGCGGCACCGCTCGGTGCGCGGATCGAAGATGGCGTAGAGGCACGTGGCGATGTAGTGCTCCAGGTCGTGCGTGAGCTGGTCGAGTTGGTGGAGGACCTCTTCCGGGGGGAGGTCGAGGGCCGCATAGGCGCGGGCGGCCGTGCGCAGCTGGCCCATGGTGGCGGCGGCGTCGATGCCGTTTCCCATGACGTCGCCGATGACGAGGGCCGTCTTGCCCCCCGTTAGGGGAATGACGTCGTACCAGTCGCCTCCGACCTCGTTGGCCGCCTGGGCGGGCCGGTACAGGGAGGCGATCTTCAGACCGGGCCGCTGGGGCGAGGTGGGCGGCAGCAGGCTGCGCTGCAGGGTTTCGGCGGCGGTCCGTACGTGCTGGTGCCACCGGGCGTTGTCGATCGCGATGGCGGCCCGGGCGGCCAGTTCGCGGGCGAGCAGGACGTCGTCCGAGTCGAAGGGGGCGGGGTTCTGCGCACGCAGCAGGTCGAAGGCGCCGAGGACCTCGTCACGGGCGATCAGGGGCACCGCGAGATAGGAGTGCACGCCCGCGCGGGCGAGGGCGTCGGCGGCCTCGGGGCTGCGAGAGATCCGCCGCAGGTCCCGGTCGTCGCAGTGGGTCACGAGGACGGGCTGTCCGGTGCGCACACACTGCGTGATCAGCCGGTCCGGGCCGTAGGCGGACACCTCGCCGACCGGATCGGCCGCGTCGGTGACTTCGGTGGGAACGGCGGAGGCGACGGCCAGCGCCCGGAACAGCTCCGGACCATGCGGGTGCGGTGACGGCGTGCGGCAGGACAGAACGTCGTTCAGCACGTCGACCGCGGTCACGTCTGCCAGCAGTGGAACCGCGACCTCGGCGAGTTCCCGGGCGGTCCGCACCACTCCGAGTGTCGTCCCGATCCGGGCGGAGGCGTCCGCGATCAGTGCGAGCCGCCTGCGCGCCCGTTCGGCCTCGGCGGCGGCCAGGTACCGCTCGGTGACGTCGACGACCGAGGAGGCCACACCGATCACCTCTCCGTCGGGCCCGTGGATGCGGTAGTAGGACACGGACCACGCGTGGTCGTGATCAGGATCGGCGCGGGTCCGGGTCACGATGTGCTGGTCGACGCGCGGCGTTCCCGTCGTCAGTACGTGCTGGAGCGCCGATTCCACCGTTGCGGCCCCGTCAGGGGGGTGGATGTCGCGGGGGCGTCTGCCGACGTGATCGGCGGCCGACAACCCGTTGATCCGTTCCAGCGCGGGATTGACCAGCCGGTAGCGAAGTTCGGTGTCCAGCAGGGCGAACCCGACCGGCGCCTGCGAGACCAGTTGCTCCGACGACGCCAGCCGGCTCTCCACTCCGTGCAGCGCCGTCTGGTCGACGGCGATCCCCAGCGCGTACACGTCCCCGAGGTCATCCAGCAGCCGTACGTTGCGGAACTCCACCAGCCGCGTCGACCCGTCCCGGTGCCGGACCGGGAACACTCCGGCCCAGCTCTGCCCCGAAGCCATCACCCCGGCGAACAGCTCCACCGCCCGGTCCCGGTTCTCCTCGCTGAGCAGCAGCCGGGCCGCGTACTGTCCGAGCGCCTCCTGCGTCGGGTATCCGAACGTGTCAGTGGCCTGCGGGCTCCAGAACACGATGCGGCCCTCGGGGTCCACCACGATCGCCGCGACATTCAGGAGATCCAGCAGTCTCGCCCCCGCCTGCCGGCCCGCGGGGGCGCCGGACTCCGCGGCGTCGGAGCCCTCGGCTTCGGGCGGGGCGTCGTGGGCCATCGCTGCTCCCTCCACTCCCCCGCCCCGGCGGCACACACCGTGCCGCCGGCTGAGCGCTTCCTCCCATGCTGCGCCCGAGGCGGCGCCGGGGGCATCCTGGGAGGACGGGAGGTCCAGGGCCGAACCCGCGATCCTCGTCCTTCCCCTCGCCGCTCTCCGGCCCGAGCGGCCGGCGGGTCGGTGAGGCATGGACCCGGTGTCCGGTGGGCAGGGGCGGTCGCCCGCGCAGTCGACCCGCCCCCGGCTCTCCGGGAACGCCGCATGCCGCCCGCACAACAGAATCCGTTGCCCGGTGTCGAGCCCCGTGAGAGCATCGAGCCCCCACAGGCCGTCTCCTTTCGTCCGCGCTTCACCGCGCGAAGGAAAGAATGCGGGCCTTTGCTCTGTCCACGGTTTGAGAAATCCATCAAGATCTGCGAATGACGGGTACCGCTCGATGCGCACAACGGAGTCGGCAGAAGCCTCTGTCGAGGATGCGAACAACGTAGTGATCGCATCCTCGACGGCGCGGGACAACTACTTGGTCAGAAACTTCTTCGGGTCCGTCGTCACTCCGGAGGGCCTTGCCTCCGGTTCGTACGACCTCACACAGAAGAACGTCTACCTGTGTGGCGATCTATCGGCGATCAAAAGCCGTCAACTGCACGCTGCCGCCCGGGTTTTCGTCGTACGTGAACTGTCGCACGGTCGCGATGAGGACGTCGACGAGCGTTGGACGCCCATCGACTCGGGCCGGGTGCCGATACGTGTACACGGCCTCGGCGTGTACTACCGCCGCTTCTTCGCTCCCGACGCCGATCACTTCGGACGGATACGTGCGGAGCACGCGTTCCAGTCCCTGACGGAGTCGACCAAACCCGGCACGGCCCATCGCAGCGGGATTTATCTGACGCCCGTCACACAGAATGGCGACGACCTGGAGTTCCGCCTGCTCCGGTGCTCCACGAACCTCTCGGGGCCGACCGAGAACTTCGGCCCGACCGACACCAGCGTGGTCGAGGCTCTGAACCACGAGGCCGACTCGGTTTTCCGGAACCATGCACCGCTCAATCACGTTCTCGCCCAGATTTACCACAACACCTCTGCCACGGCCGAGCGCAAGCAGTCCAAGGCGAAGATCTCGGCCCATGCCGACAAGACCAAGGACATGCCCGCTCACGGCACCATGGCCTTCTGCACCTTCTACGACCGGCTCGACCGGCTGCGGCCGCCGGCCGAAGATTCCTTCGACTACGGAGTCAAGGGAGTCAGCGGGCTGACGGAGCTCCGCTTCCGCCTCAAGGAGCCGGCTCAGGAACATGACGGGGACGCGCTTCCCTCGCAGTTCTCCCTGACTCTTTATCCCGGCTCCGTTTTCTTCATGCCGCTGTCCACCAACCGGTTGTACACGCACGCGATTCGCCCCTCGTCGCTGGCCGTCGAGTCGCTTCCGACCCGCCTGGGGTACGTGGTGCGCTGTTCGAGTACCGAGGCCGTTCACAGGAACGGCCACACGTTCATCAAATCGGCCGGAGAGCCGGTGAAGCTGGGTCCCCCCACACCGGACGGCGTGCTGGAACTGCGCAGGCTGTACGCCGAGGAGAACAGGACCTCGTCCTTCATCGACTACGGCGACAGGTTCCCCTTCAGCATGAACACGGGGGACTACCTTGCCCCCACTGTCTAGCATTCCGGGCGGGATCATCGCGTGCACGTTGCCGGGGGAGCGCGATCTCTTCGCGGAGCTGTCCGCCTCCGCTCGATCGGAAGACGTGGGGAAGGGCCGCAAGGGCGCCGTGCTCACCAAGGCCGACGAAGCGGGTGGCGTGCCCCTCGTACGCACCACCACTCGCTACGGCATCCCTGCGCAGCGATTCCGGCCGGTGCACGAAGAGTTGGCCCAGCGGATTCAGGAACGCGCGGCGCTTCCGGTCGGTTTCAACAACGCTCTTCTGGAGAGCTACACGAACGCCTACGCAACCATGGGTCTTCATTCGGACCAAGCGCTCGATCTGGCCGAAGGTTCCTTTATCGCCGTCTTCTCCTGCTATCAGCACCCCGAGGCGAGCCCGCCGAGGAAGCTGATCTTCGAATCGAAGGAGCCCGACGGCGAGAGGTTCGAGATCCCTCTCGCTCATCACAGCATCGTCGCGTTCTCCGTCGCATCGAATCGGCGGCTCAGGCATAAGATCGTCCTGGACGCGCCCGCCCGGAAGGCGGAGAACCAGTGGCTGGGCATGACGTTCCGGACATCCAAGACCTTCGTCCGATTCCGCGACGGGAAGGTATACCTCCCTCAGGGCACGCCCCTCACCTCGGCGGACGACGAGCAGAGGCAGGAGTTCTACCGACTGCGGCGCCGGGAGAACAAGGAAGCGGACTTCGTCTACCCGCCGCTGACCTACACCATCAGCGAGAGCGATCTGCTGCCGCCGAGTTCCCCGCCGGCCGGGCAGGGAGATGTCCGCTGACTTCATCGGTTTCGAAGCGTCCAAGAGGTACGCGCCAGGGCCGGGCCGCTCAGTCGCGCCACCACGGCTCACGCACGTACAGGGTCTCCTCGCCCGTGCACCCCGCACCGTTGGAGAGCTCGTCCGTGTCCAGGTTCCACCCGACGACGCCACTCCCCTTGCGGCTCAGCTCGATCAGGCGGTTGCTCTCGGTCCGTGTGCCGTCGGTGACCTCACAGCGGACGATCGAGGTCCACGCCTGCCCGTTCAGCGCGGCGACGAAGGACAGTACCGGGAGCGCGAGGGTCGTCAGTCCCAGCGCCGCCCACTGCTCCAGGGCGGCCGCCCGTCGCAGCACCCGCGACGGGCGGTAGCCGTTGTCGCGGAATGGTCCCGCTCCCGTCCGCCGACCACGGTGTCCGTGCGGGCGCCGTCTGCCGGTTCGGTACTCCACCACGACGCCCTTGCGCAGCACATAGGCGCCGAGCCCGGTGCCCAGACCCCACCAAGGTCCGAAGAAGCACCCGATCACCACCCCCACCGCGACCGGATTGACGACGGTCAGCGCCACCCGCTGGAGCGCCCGCAGGACACCGCCTTCCACCGGGACGGCCCCGCGCGCCGCGAACAGGGCGAAAACGACTCGGGAGACGACGACGGCCAGCACGGAGGCGAGGAGCGGGTCGGTGAGCACCATTCCGATCAGGACGTCCGGCCAGTTGGCTGGTTCCATACCGATGAACACGTCGCGTGCCGCGGTGCCGCCGCCGACCGTGTAC
Source organism: Streptomyces sp. NPDC091649 (assembly GCF_044756785.1). NCBI lineage: Bacteria > Bacillati > Actinomycetota > Actinomycetes > Kitasatosporales > Streptomycetaceae > Streptomyces > Streptomyces sp. NPDC091649. The sequence goes on from NZ_JBIVTR010000014.1 coordinate 146,270, forward strand.
GCGACCTCCGTCACCGGCACCGCCAGCGCCACCGCCAGCAGCACCGTGTGCCCGGGGCCGCCCTTGCGGTCGGCCGACCGGGCCGCCTCCTCCTCGTCGGGGCCGGGGAACCCGTCGCCGCCCGTGTCCGACGTCAGCGCCACGACGGCTGCCGATGCCCGACGGCGGAGGGCCGGAGGCGGGCCGGACCGGCGAGGGCGCTTCCCGCCCGCGCGTCGGCCCGGCAGCCGGCCCCTGGGACGGCGGCCGGCCGTTCACCGGCATCGGCGGAGTGTACGAGGGCCATGGGCGTTCCTGCCTCCCGGTGCGGCTGACGGGGCGGCGTGCGAACGCCGTGCCTGCTCAGCACCCTCTCCCTCTCACCGCGCGCCGGCCACCGGCACTACGCCGGCCGGGTCGGCGCAGTGCCGGCCGGCGTTCCTTCCGGCGTTTCGGGAGTCCGGTCGGAGCCGGCGGCCCTCGAGGGCCCGGCTCGCAGAGGGCTCCCGGGACGACAGCACACGCCGCACCGCCGGAAGTCCGCTCGGCCGCACCGTTTGCGGAGCGAGGGAGGCCGCCCCGCCCGCGGAGGCGGCTTCCTGACGGCGCTGAGGCACAGGCGTCGCCCGTGCCCCGTCACGCCGCGAGGCCGCGCACGAGGTCGGAGGTCGATGATGGCCTCCGCCGGCCGCCGGCGCCGCCGGCCGCGCAACGGACGACGCCGATCGCTCTACCGTCCGGGGGCCGTCCCCCCGGGCGAGCGCGAGAGGTGAACACGCAGGAGTTCCGCCACTTCGGGGGCGGCCTGCTCCGGAATCCAGTGCCCGACTCCGGTCAGGGTGTGGGAGGTGTACGGGCCGGACACGAACCTGGGGGTGTGCCGGCCGCCGGCCGGGCCGAGGGCCGGGTCGCTGTCGCTGTCGATGAACAGCGTCGGGACGGTGATCCGGGCCGGCCCGCCCGGGGCGCTGAAGGGCATCGCCCGGTACCAGTTGAGGGCGGGGGTGAGAGCGCCCGAGGCCAGCAGGGCCTCCATGTCCCGGGCAAGGTTGGCCGCGGTCTGCCCCGTCGCCATGCGCTCGGCGGCACGGGGTGCCGCCGCCGGATCGATACGACGCAGCAACAGCTCGGGAAGCCACGGCAGCTGGAAGAAGTACATGTACCAGGACATCAGGAACTGGCGGCTGGTGAGGAGGGCCCGTACGAACGCGGCGGGGTGCGGCACGGAGAGGGCGGTCAGGGTCGCCACCGCGTCCGGCCGTGCGGCGGCCAGCGTCCAGGCGACGGCGGCGCCCCAGTCGTGCCCGACGATGTGCACCTTGCGGCCGGAGGGCTCGGCCGCCTCGATGAGGGCGACGACGTCCTCGGTGAGCTGGGACATGCGGTAGGAGAACCTGCCGCGCGGCCGGGCCCGGGGGGAGTACCCTCGCTGATCGGGCGCCAGCGTGCGGTACCCCGACGCGTGCAGCAGAGGGGCTAACAGATCCCAGGAGCTCGCCCGCTGGGGGAACCCGTGCAGGAGCACCACGATCTCCCCGTCGAGCGGCCCCCGGTCCACGACGTCGAAGACCAGGCCGTCGCGCCGGAACGACGTGAGCCGCCCGTCCTCCCCGCTCCCGGCCGTCACCGGTGGGCCCCCGGGCCGTGGAAGACGCGGACGGGGCCCCGGGACACGGGGCGGGTGCGGACGGGGTCGTCCGCCACGGGTCGGGCGTCGTAGATCACGGTGTTCGTCGTTCCTCCGTCGGATCGGGCCTCGCCCCTCGTACGCGACGAGCCGGCCCGGCCCGTCGCCCATCGTCGTATGCCCCCATGAAACCCCTTTGAAACCAGGAGAGTTGGACACGGCTCCCATCGGTTCCTGGAGCGGCCTCACACCTCCGCGGTCCGGGCCGGCTCCGCCCGGCGGAGTTCGTGGGCTTCGGCGAGAAGGAGGTAGCCGCTGGCGGTCCAGGTGTAGGCGCGGTCACGCAGACCGGTGCCGGTGAGGGCGTCGAAGTTCTCGGCGAAGCCGGAGGTCTCGCACAGGGCCCGGAAGCGAGCACTGACGGACTCGGCGAGGCGCAGGTGCCCTGCGCGACGCAGTCCGTCCTCGATGAGCACGGTGGACGGGGCCCAGATCGGTCCACGCCAGTAGCCGTCGGAGAGGTAGCACGGGGACGCCGGGTGTTCGGTCGCCAGCCCGTGCTCGGTCAGGTGGGTCTCCAGCCCGCGTGCCAGCGCCGCGCTGATGGGCTCCGGCAGATGCTCGCCCAGCGCCATGGGCATCAGGTCGAGGAGGCTGGAGCTGCCCCACGTGGTGCCGCCGTCGGCCGAGCGGGCGATGAACCGGCCGCCGTCCCACAGCTCGTCGAGCATCGCCCGCTGTGTCCTGTCGGCCTCCCGGGTCCACCGGCGGGCGTCGTCGAGCCGGTCCAGTTCTAGTGCCAGGGAGGCCAGTTCGCGCAGTTGCAGGACGAGGAACGCGGCGAGGTCGGCGGTGACGACGACACGCTCGGGATCGAAGGTGGTGGCGTTGTCCCACCCGCTGTCATTGCCGTGCTGGTAGTGGGGCAGGGCGGCTCCGGGGGCGCGGCGTACGGTGAGCCAGAAGTCCGTCCAGCGGGCGAGCTTGTCGTAGGCGTCGGTGAGCCTTTCCGTCCCGACGCCTCCGGCGAGCCGTCGGCGCAGGTGGCCGAAGGCCCACCCGTGAATGGGGGGTTTGACGAAGTTGTGCAGCACTTCGGAGTGGGTGACCGAGTCCGGCAGGGCCCCGCTTTCGTCCTGCTGGTCGAAGGGCAGGACGAACTGGTCCCAGGCCAGACCCGGATCGCCCGGAGCGAGGGCGAGGGCGTTGAAACAGTGGTCCCAGCTCCACACCTTGTCCATCCAGTGTTTGGACATGAGGACGGCGGTCCTGGTCACGAAGCCCTTCGGCCGGACGGTCGCGGACCACAGCACGTAGGCGGCGAGTTCCGCGGCCGGCGTGGCGGGAGAGCGCCACGGCGCGATGGCGTCGCAGAAGGCCGCGAAGGCGGTCCGGGCGGCTTCCACGACCTGGTCGAAGTCCGCGGAGGCGGCGAAGGGCCGGCGCGCGGTCTCGTACTCCTCGACCGCGATCTCCCAGCTTCCGTCGCCGGAGGCGCCGATCGTGACGCCGCGGTCGGCGCTGCCGAGAGTCTGCTGCCCGGCCGCCCGGGCCACAGCCCCGGCCAGCAGGGTGATCCGGTAGCGGCGGCCGGTCTCGTAGGAGGTGAAGACGTACGCGTCGGCGTGCGGCTCCCGGTAGAAGTAGGTGCCGCTGAACGGGGTCAGGGCCCGCGTCGCCGCGAGGATGCGCAGCTGGAGGCCGCTGCCCCGCAGCCGTACGGTGTCGGGCGACTCGAAGGCGAGGTCGACGCGCCCGGCGGGGCCGGCCCAGCTCGACTACCGGAACCACGTCGTGTACGTGCCGTTCAACGAGCCCGAGGGGAACATGTTCGGCTCGGGCCGATGGAGCTACGACAACGTCTCCTGGCTGGACCGGCCGGAGCAGTTCTTCGCCGCGTGGAAGGAGGTCTACCACCTGATCAGGAGCCTGGACCCCGACGCGCGCATCGCGGGCCCCAACACCTCGCAACTCTTCGACCAGGTCAAGGGGTTCCTCGCCTACGCCAAGGCTCACGACGTGGTGCCGGACGTGATGACCTGGCACGAGCTGTCCTCGCCCGCCGCCGTCCGCACGAGTGTGGCCACGTACCGGAGCTGGGAGAAGGAGACGGGGGTCGGCCCGCTGCCGGTCAACGTCAACGAGTACGGCCACAACTACCACCTCTCGGTGCCCGGGCAGGTCGTCCAGTGGGTCTCCGCCATCGAGGAGTCGAAGATCGACGCCGATCTGGCGTACTGGAACATCGACGGCAACCTCAACGACTCCGCCGTGGAGGCCAACAAGGGCAACGGCCAGTGGTGGCTGTTCAACGCCTACGGCCAGATGTCCGGCCACACCGTCGAGGTGACCGCCCCGCACCCGAACGTGCAGTACACCCTCCAGGGCGTGGCGACCCTCGACGAGCGCAAGAGGCAGTCCCGGGCGGTCTTCGGCGGCAAGAGCGGCGATGCGGACATCGTCTTCCGCAACGTCGACCCCCGACTGTTCGGAACGACCGTGCACGCCACCGTGCAGGAGATCCCCTGGACCGGTCAGGTCGGCGACTCCGCGCAGCCCCTGCGGCTGTCGGACCGCAAGGCCGAGGTCGGCGCGGACGGTTCGGTGACCCTGCCGATGCGGGACATGAACGAGATGTCGGCGTACCAGGTCATCCTCTCCCCCGGCGCCAACGGCGCACCGGTCGCGCCCTCGGTCGGCTGGCGCAAGACGTACGAGGCGGAGAACGCCACGTACACCGGCTCCGGCTACTCCAGGAACGGCCCGGAGGGGACACCCTCGGACGTCGGCAGGTTCGCCACCTCCGGAACGTACAACGTGGGCGGTCTGCGCACCGGCTCCGACGGGGTGCTCGCCTTCGACGTCGACGTCCCGCAGGACGGCGCCTACGACCTGAGCGTCTTCGCCAACTCCTACAACATGTACGACCTGGTGAAGGAGCAGGGCCCGACCAACGTCTTCCTGCGCGTCGACGGCAAGGACCCGCAGGAGCTGCGGCTGCCGCTGGGCTACAAGTGGGTGGTGTGGGGTCACACCGACACCACCGTGGCGCTGACCGCCGACCGGCACCGGATCACGCTGGCCGCGCAGGACCCTGACCTCGGGGTCACCAAGGGCGACGCGATCATCGACAAGATCGACCTCGGTCTGCGCGACGCGCGGGTCTCGCGCCCCGCCGTGTACGAGGCCGAGTACGCCACGGTCCACGGGGCCCAGCCGGTCTACACTCACGCCGGCGCCTCCGGACCCGGCACGGTGCCGCTCGGCGGCGGCGCTTCCACGACGTTCTGGGTCCACTCCCCCGACGACAGCGAGTCCACCGTCTCCGTGGACCACCTGGGCGGCGGCCGGGCGACGCTGGCCGTCAACGGCGAGAAGGCGGACCTGCCTGCGGTGGGGGCCGCCAGGAAGGGCACGACCGCGGTCAAGGTGTTTCTGTCCGGCGGCATCAACAAGATCACCCTGACCGGCGCGTCGGGCGGGCTGGTCCTCGACCGCCTGCGGGTCGCGAAGTCGCGGGGCGCTCTGAAGCCCTCCGTCCACCAGGCCGAGGACGGTTCCGTCACCGGCGCGGCCAAGGTGACCGGGGGCCACACCTTCGCCGCCGGCGGCGAGGCCGTCACCGGCATCGGCCACGGGACGGCCAACGCCCTCGCCCTCGACGTGACGGCGGCCAAGGCCGGCCGGCACGCGCTGACCATCCGCTACTCCAACGCCGAACAAGCGCCCGCCACCCACTACAACCCCGACCCGGTCGCACGCCACGCGGACCTGTCGGTCAACGGAGGAGCGGCTCGCCGCGTGCTGTTCCCGACCACCTTCCACTTCAACAACTTCTGGGAGCTGACCCTCCCGGTCACCCTCCGGGAGGGCACGAACCGGCTGTCGTTCACGGCGGACGAACTGCCCGACTTCGACGGGGACACGTACAACCAGTACGACCAGCGGTCACCGTACGCACCCGTGATCGATCAGGTAGCCGTGACGCCGCTGTCCGCCCCGTAGGGCCGGGAGTCGCCGAGGCGGGGCGTCCGGAGTCCCACGACGCCCCGCCTCGGCCCTCGCCGTGCGGTGACACCCCTCCCCGGGCGCGGACGTCCCTGCCGCGGCCACGCGTTATTCGGCTGCCGGTTTCCTCGCGGCGGGCTAAGGTCTCGCGCATGTCCGAACCTGTCACGATTCGCCAGTACACCCCCGCGGACGAGGACGCCTCGATGGACGTGTGGTCCAGGGCGAGTCTCGTCGCCCATCCCTTCATTCCCGGCGAGGGCGAGGGCGAGCGCGCACGCAAGATGCGCGAGATCTATCTCCCCCACGCCGAGAACTGGGTCGCCGAGTCGAACGGCCGCGTGGTGGCTCTCCTGGGCCTGCTGGACGCGGAGATCGGCGGGCTCTTCGTGGCGCCGGAGGCGCAGGGAGCGGGCGTGGGCCGCCGCCTGGTCGAGCACGCGGCTGCGCTGCACGGCTCGTTGACGCTCGACGTGTACGAGAAGAACGCGCGGGCCCGTGACTTCTACTCCCGCATGGGCTTCGTGGAGGAGAGCCGCCGCGTCGACGAGGAATACGACGAAGTCATGCTCAGGCTCGTCCGGCCGGACCGGAGGACCTCGGCCTGACCCCGTGCGCCCGCTGACCGGAGCGTGTCCGGGGCGCGCCGATGGGGGGCGCTCCCGGACACGCTCCGGTCAGCGGACTCCCCCGGTCAGCTGTCGCCGCGATCACGCAGCCAGGTGTCCGACTCGCGGAGATAGCGGTCCAGCCGGGCCGCCCCGGCCAGCATCGCACGTCCCCGGGCTGCCAGCCGGGCGTGCCAGTCGCACAGGGCGACCGCCAGCGGCTCCACACCTCCGGCCGTCCTCACCCGGGCCATCAGCGGCGCGATCCGCTCCAGTCGGTAGCCGCCCCGCCTGAGCTGGTGAACCAGCCCGGCGTCCCGGACATCGGCCCCGGCGTACACCCGGTACCCGGTGCGCGGGTCGCGGCGCGGGGTCAGGAGCCCGGCACGCTCCCACTTCCGCAGGGTGGCGGGCCCGACCCCCAGCTTCCGCGCCAGCGGCCCCACGAACACGCCGCCGGTGCTCGACGCGTCGTCGGGTGCGGGTATCGCGCCCGGGCCCAGATCGCGGAGGGCCTCCTCTACGGCTCGCAGTGTCCGCCGGTCCTCCAGGAGCCGGGCGTGGCTCTCGTCGACGAGGCGGAACGCCTCCTGCGGCTCGTCGCGGTTCACCGCCCGCATGATCGATGTCGCGGTTCCGTGCCCGTGCCCGGGGATCAGTGCGAGGAACGCCTCCAGGGCGTACGCGTGCAGCGGAGTGTACGTGCGATAGCCGTGGGGGGAGCGACCGGCCGCCGGGAGGATTCCCGCCGCCTCGTAGTTCCTGACGGCCTGCGTCGACAATCCGTGCCGACGGGCGAGGTCCACCGGCCGGAGGTGTTCAGCGGTTTGAAGCTTTCTCCCCATGTCACGGAGCGTATCGCGGCAAAGTCTCAACCGAGGGTTCAGCGATACGGTTGAAGCCATGGCAGACGACATCAAGGACATCGCTCACGCCGTCGAGGCGGCCTCCGTCATGGGGCTGTTCCCCTCCCCGCCCCGGATGCTGGCGCTGGGCGAGCCCACCCATGGAGTGGACGCTCCTCTCCGCCTGCGCAACGCGCTCTTCCGGCGCCTTGTCGAACAGGAGGGCTACCGGACGATCACCATCGAGAGCGACTGCGTGGCGGGCCTGCTGGTGGATCACCACGTGACGACGGGCGCGGGCACACTGGACGAGGTGATGGAGCAGGGGTTCAGCCACGGCCTCGGAGCCTCTGCGGCCAATCGTGAACTGGTCCGCTGGATGCGCGCGTTCAACGAGGGCCGGCCCGCACCCGACCGGCTCCGCTTCGCCGGCTTCGACGGCCCTCTGGAGATGGCTCACGCCGCGAGCCCCCGGGAAAGCCTCATGTCGCTGCACCGCCTGCTCGCGGACCATGTGGACACGGGTCTGCTTCCCTGCACCGCCGAGAGGCTCGACCGCCTGCTGGGCGCCGACGACCGGTGGACCGACCCGGCGGCGATGCTGGATCCGTCCGTGTCCTTCGGGCGGTCGGCCGAGGCGGGGGAACTGCGGCTGCTCGCCGACGATCTGGGGGCGCTGCTCGACGCGTGGACGCCGCACCTGATCACGGTGGCCTCGCGGGAAGCGTTCGAGCGCACGCTCCTGTACGCGCGGGCCGCCACCGGCCTGTTGCGCTACCACTTCTGGATGGCCGACACCTCACCGCACCGTCTGTCACGGCTTGTGGGCCTGCGGGACCAGATGATGGCCGGCAATCTCCTCGCGCTCGCCGAACGCGGTCCGGTTCTGGTGCACGCCCACAACAGCCATCTCCAGCGGGATCTGAGCTCGATGCGGATGGGCGGGCGGCGACTGGAGTGGTGGAGTGCGGGCGCCCTCGTGGACGCCCGCCTGGGCGAGGAGTACGGCTTCCTCGCCACCGCGTTCGGCACGATGCGGCACCAAGGGGTCGACGTTCCGCCGCCGGACACCCTCGAAGGAGCCCTGTACACGCTCCCGGCGGACGCCTGCCTGCTGGGGGCCTCCGAGCTGGCAGGCGCCCTCGGAGCCGCTGTCCCCGAACGGCGCGCCTCCCCCTACTTCGGCTACGCCCCGCTCGACCCGGCCCACCTGGACCGTATCGACGGAATCGTGTTCATGAAGGACGTCCCGGAGGACTGAGCGAAAGCCGTCCGTCACCGGCGACCGGGCCCATGGGGCCGGGCCCGGGACCCGGCCCCGGGCCGGGCGCGGACGTGGCGTGCGTCTGGTTCACTCTGGGCCCACCGGCCCGCCCGGTCGGCCTGAACCGGTCCGGCCGCAGACGGTGGCGTCCCCCCCGCCCGGGCTCCGCGCCGCGACCGGTTGACTGACGACCCGCTGCCGGGGTACTCGACCGCAGGTGGCCGCGGTCGGAGCGTGGCCGCGGCAGCGGTGCCGGGAGAGACCGACCCGGGCGCCGAGGAATGGGGCCGGGCGCGGCAAAGGGGCGCCGGCGGGCCGTGGCGGAAGGGATGGTGCCCGTGGAGTGGCTGATCACGGCGGCCGGGGCCGTGCTGGTGGGCGTCGGTCTGCGCGATGTGTTCCATACGCTCTGGCACCCCACCGGGCGGGGCGGCCTGAGCACGGTGATGATGACCGTCGTGTGGCGGCTGACCCGTCGCTTCCCTCCCCACGCGGCGGTCGCCGCGCTCTCCGGCCCTCTGTCGGTCCTCGCCGTGATCCTCATGTGGGCCGTGTTCGTCGTGGCCGGATGGACACTCGTCTACTGGCCCCACATCCCCGACGGCTTCTCCTACGCCCCCGGTCTCAATCCCGAGGAACGCGCCGGCATCGTCGACGGCCTGTACCTGTCACTGATCATGGTCGGCACCCTCGGCCTGGGCGACATCGTCCCCACCGACGCCTGGCTCCGCCTGGCCGCCCCGTTCGAGGCACTGATCGGTTTCGCCCTGCTGACGGCCGCCGTCTCCTAGATCAGCCAGATCTACCCCGCCCTGACCAGAAGACGGCTCCTGGCCCTGCGGCTGGCGTCCCTGCGCGCCGTGGGCGGCCTCCCGCCGCCGCCCGGGGCCGCGGCCACCGCGGTCCTCCTCCAGCACCTGGCCCAGGAGGTGGACCACGTCCGCCTCGACCTCGCCCAGCATGCTGAGACGTACTACTTCCACGACGGTGAACCGGATGCCTCCCTGGCCTCGATGGCCGGTTACGCCGCCGACCTCGCCCTTCAGGGGCAGCACTCCCGCGACGCGGCCGTCCGCATGAGCGCCGCCATGCTCGGCGGATCCCTCGAGAACCTCGCCCGGACCCTGCGGGCCCAGTTCCTCCACCGCGGCGAAGACGCCCGTGGGGTCTTCGCCGCGTACGCCGCCGACCACGGCCACCCCCTGGCACGCGCCTGAACCGGTTCCGTCGCCTCCGTGCCACGGTCGGCCCGAGGGGCCGCGGACGGTGGCGAGCGGACCCGCGGCGCTCGGCATCGGCCGCCCGTCCGCGTGGCCGTGGACATCACCGGGGCATCCCGTCGGGCCGTGACGCGGTGACCACCGCTGAGGACCGCCTCCGCGGACGCTCTCTGTCGCTCACCGCCCGCGGAGGCGGCGAGAGCCTCTACCGTGCGGGGAGTGGGCCCGGCGTACTGGGGCGTGTCTCGGAAGTACGTGCGGTACCCCGCGTGGCGGTGACATCCATGGCCGGTGTTCTCGTCCGATCATGCGGGCGCCGTGTTCTTCGATGTCGACGGCACCCTCGTCCCAGGCACGAGTTCGTCGGTCTTCCTGGCCGGCTTCCTCGGCCGTCGGGACGAGTCGGCCAAGGCCGAGGATGCCTATGCCTCCGGTGACCTGGACAACCGACAAGGCTCGGAGCTGGATGCCAAGGGCTGGGCGGGTGTGTCCGAGGATCAGGTCTCCGGCCGGCTCGACGGGCTTCCCCTGGTCTCCGGCATCGCCGAGACCGTGGGCTGGTGCCGGCAAACGGGTTGGCGCCCGTGCTGGCCACACTGGCCTGGTCGCCGGTCGGCAGTTACCTGACCGACCGTTTCGGCTTCCACGCGTTTCAGCGGACCTCGGCTGGAGATCACCGGCAGTCGCTTCACCGGCCGCGTCGCCCGCCACTTCGACGAGCACGACAAACGAGACTTCGCCCTCGAACGCGCCCGGGAGCTCGGGCTGACCCTCCGTTCGTGCGGGGCCGTCGGAGACAGCCGCTCCGACCTGCCCTTGTTCGCCTCCGTCGCACTGAGTGCGGCGTTCGATGCCTCGGCCGGAGCACGGGCGGCCGCGACCGTCACGGTGGACGGCGGCGACCTCGGGGCGTGCTCCCCGCCCTGAGCCGCTTGGTCACAGCCACTCGTTGACCGCTACGAGGACGGCCGCTCGTAGCGGACCACGGGCCTGTCGTATCTCGCGGCTGGGGAACGGTGCCTCTTGAGGCGATTGATTGCCGCACTCGACTGTGTGCCGGGCCTCAAGACGCACTTCCTCTGCCTGCCAAGGAGCGACGACGGGGCTTCCAAGCCGCGCACGCCTCGTCGGGCCGGGGCGCCCCCGCCTCGATGCATCCCGTCCAGTCGGAGCGCGGACACGACGCCTTCGCCGCGTCGATCGTCGCCGACCTCAAGGACGCGGTCTCCCGCTGTCCCGGGGACGCCGGGCTGGGACGCCTCGTGCGGGAACTGCGGGAAGAGTCCGACGCCTTCGCCCATCACTGGGCCACCGGGACGGAGGCGGCCCAGCACACGACGGACCGCAAGACGACCAGGCATCCCGAGGTCGGTGACATCCTGTTCGACTGCGACGTCCTCATCGTCCCCGGCGCAGACCTGCGCATGGTCACCTACACGGCGACCGGAAGTGTCGAGGCGGGGAAACTGGACCTTCTTCGCGCCACGGGCGGCCGCACCGCCGACGCTCACCTCTGACTCGCACGGTCACCGACGGCCACGTCATCACCCTGCGCGCGGCACGTTGTGGACGCCCCCGGCGCGCCGAACGCTCAGCACGCCCGGACGGGTGAACCACTTGGCCGCAGAGGAATAGTGGGACGGGACCGTTGTTGTTCCCACCATGACTTCTGAGATTTCCGGAACGGGCAGGGCATTCGGACGCGTGGGGATCTGGAGCGGAGCCCTGCACGCGTCGCGGGTGGACGACGCGGGCAGGGGGGCCATCGCCGAGGCGGTCTCCGAGCTCGAGGAGCTGGGCTACGGCACCGTCTGGATCGGGGGCAGTCCGACGCCGGAGGACGCCGCCGCCGTCGTGGCCGCCACACGGTCGGTCACCGTGGCCACCGGCATCCTGAGCATCTGGAACCACACGGCCGAGGAGGTGGCTGCCGCCATCGCCGCGATCGAACCGGGGGCGCGCGCCCGCTTCGTCCTCGGTCTGGGCGTCAGCCACGGGCCGATGGTGCCGCAGTACGCGAAGCCGTACAGCGCCATGGTCTCCTACCTCGACGCACTCGACGCCGCCGATCCGTCCGTGGGTTCCGGCCACCGCGTCCTGGCGGCTCTCGGGCCGAAGATGCTGAAGCTCGCGGCGGGCCGGTCCCTGGGCGCGCACCCCTACCTCGTCACCACCGAGCACACCGCGGAGGCCCGCGAGGCGCTGGGCCCCGACGCCCTGCTCGCCCCGGAGCTGACCGTGGTGCTGGACACCGACCTCGAACGGGCCCGCACCACCGCGCGGGCGATGCTGGGGATGTATCTCCAACTGCCCAACTACACCGACAACCTGCTGCGCCTGGGGTTCGCCGCGGGCGACTTCGAGGGCGGCGGCAGCGTCCGTCTGCTCGACGCCCTGTTCGCTCTGGGCGACGCCGAGCGGGTGAGGAGCCGGACACAGGAGTACCTCGACGCCGGGGCCGACCACGTCGCGCTTCAGGTGCTGACCGCCGAGGAGGGCGGCGGGGGTCTGCCCCGGGCCGAGTGGCGTCAGCTGGCCGAGGCGTTCGGCGACGGTCTCTGACGTACTCCGGGGCGGTTCCGCGGCCGGCGCCCTCTCCCCCGAGCCGACCGGAGCCGCCCCTCCTCTCCCCTGTCAACACGCCGCGTCTCTCATCCCGTTCGGGTGAGGTACGGCGTGTCGGGAGGATCCCGGGGCGTCTCCGGGCGACCGATCGTGGAGGGGGAGTCGTGGGAGTGTCACGCGCGTACGGGCGAGCCATCAGCGAGGGGCCGACGCCGGCCGACGTGGCGGGAGCGCCCGCCCTGCCGTTTCCGAGCGGCTGGTCCGCACTGGCCTTCACCCACGAGTTGCGGCCGGGCACCGTGCTCACCCGGCCCCTCGCGGGGCGTGACGTCGTCCTGTACCGCACCGCCGCGGGAACGCTCCGCGCCGTCCATCCGTACTGCCCGCATCTGGGGGCCATCTCGGTCTGGCGAAGGTCGAGGGGGAGGAACTCACCTGCCCCTTCCACTTCTTCTCCTTCGGCCCCGACGGCACGTGTGCGCGCACGGGGTACGGCACGCCGCCGCCGCGGTCCCGGCTGACGCGTCTGCCCGGCCACGAGGTGAACGGGGGCGTCTTCGTCTGGCGGCACCATGACGGGCGTGATCACGCGTGCCCGCAGCGGCGACGGCGAGGACAGCGCCGTGCTTACCTGACCGGTCCGCTCCACGCCTGCCCCGAGCCCCGGTCTCCCTGTGCCTCTTCCCGGTGCCGCGGACGCCGGGGCTCCGCACTTCGGGCATCATTCGGGCAGTGATCACGGGAAAGCGGGCGGCCGGGCCGACCGAATCCGTCATCGTCCCGGCCCTGACCAGCACTGTCGCGCCCGGAAAGCGGGCACGAACGGGCCGAGTGGATGAGGTGAAGCGACTGGTCGCCGCCCCGGGACTGCTTGTACAAACGACACATGAGCCCGAACGGACCTTCGGGCTCCGCCCGCAACGGGCCCAGCAGCGACCAGGGAAGTGCGCCGTGGACACCGAGGAACGCCGTCGGGGAATTCTGGACACGGCCCGGCGGGAGGGATCGGTCGGCGTCAACGCCCTCGCGGACCTGTTCAAGGTGGCCAAGGAGACCGTCCGCCGCGATCTGCATGCGCTGGAGGAGCACGGGCTCGTGCGCCGGACCCACGGCGGCGCCTACCCCGTGGAGTCGGCCGGCTTCGAGACCACGCTCGCGGTCCGCACCACGCGCAACGTCCCGCAGAAGTCGCGGATCGCGACCGCCGCCGCCGATCTGCTCGGCGACGCCGAGACGGTCTTCGTCGACGAGGGCTTCACCCCGCAGCTCATCGCCGAGGCGCTCCCCCAGGACCGGCCGCTGACCGTGGTCACCGCTTCCCTGGCAGTCGCCACCTCCCTCGCCGGGGCCGAGAAGACGTCGGTCATCCTGCTGGGCGGCCGGGTACGCGGCTCGACGATGGCGACCGTCGACCACTGGGCCTCCCGGATGCTCGCGGACTTCGTCATCGACCTCGCGTATCTCGGAGCCAACGGCATCTCCCGGGAGTACGGGCTCACCACCCCGGATCCCGCCGTCGCCGAAGTGAAGGCGCAGGCTCTGCGCAGCTCCCGGCGGAGGATATTCGCCGGGATCCACAGCAAGTTCGGCGCGGTGAGCTTCTGCCGGTTCGCCGGGGTGAGCGACTTCGAAGCGATCGTCACCGACGCCGGACTGCCCTCGGCGGAGGCCCAGCGCTACACCCTCCTGGGGCCCCAGGTCGTCCGCATCTGACTGACCGGCCCGCCCACCGCACGGCTCCCCACCCGCGCCCCCCGCCGTCGTCCTCACCGCCGGGGCCCGGTCCGCCGTGCCCGCAGCACCCGTTCGCCCGCCACGACCCGATCACCGAGCCGCTACGACTGATCAGGAGCCCCCATGCCTCATCCAGGAACCCGCCGCCGACCACGTATACGCGCACGGGCCTGCGCCGTGACCGCCGCACTGGCCCTGCTCGCCACCGGTTGCGCGGGAGCGGGCGGGACCTCCTTCGGCGGCGGCGACGCGCTGAACGTGCTGATGGTCAACAACCCGCAGATGGTCGAACTGCAGAAGCTGACCGCGCGGCACTTCACGCGGGAGACCGGCATCAAGGTCCACTTCACGGTGCTGCCCGAGAACGACGTACGCGACAAGATCAGCCAGGACTTCTCCAACCAGGCCGGCCAGTACGACATCGCCACCATCAGCAACTTCGAGCTGCCGTTCTTCGCGAAGAACGGCTGGCTGCACCCGCTGGACGCGTACGCGGAGGCCGACACCGCCTTCGATCAGGAGGACATCCTGCGGCCTCTGCGGGAATCCCTGACCGCCGAGGACGGCAAGCTCTACGCCCAGCCGTTCTACGGCGAGTCGTCGTTCCTGATGTACCGCAAGGACGTCTTCGAGAAACACGGCCTCACCATGCCCGAGAAGCCGACCTGGCAGCAGGTGGCGAAGCTCGCCGAGCGGGCGGACGGGGCGGAGCGCGGGATGAAGGGCATCTGCCTGCGCGGACTGCCGGGCTGGGGTGAGGTCATCGCCCCGCTCACCACGGTCGTCAACACGATGGGCGGCACCTGGTTCACCGAGGACTGGGAACCACGGCTGACCGCGCCGGAGTTCAAGAAGGCGACGAAGTTCTACGTCGATCTCGTACGGGAGCACGGGGAGCTCGGCGCCCCCCAGTCCGGGTACGCCGAATGCCTCAACAACATGACCCAGGGCAAGTCCGCCATGTGGTACGACGCCACGGCGGGCGCCGGGTCCCTGGAGGCGAAGGGCTCCCCGGTGAAGGGGAAGATCGGTTACGTCCCCGCCCCCGTCGAGCGGACCGAGAGCTCCGGCTGGCTCTACACCTGGGCCTGGGGGCTGCAGAAGGCGTCCACGAAGGCCGACGACGCCTGGAAGTTCGTGTCCTGGGCGTCGAGCAAGGAGTACGAGGAGCTGGTCGGGGCCACCAGCGGGTGGTCCAACGTCCCCGCCGGCAAACGGGCGTCCACCTACGCCAACCCCGACTACCGGGCGGAGGCGGGCGCGTTCGCCGACGTCACCGAGCTGGCCATCTCCCAGGCCGATCCGAAGAATCCGGGCACCCAGCCCCGCCCGACCGCGGGCATCCAGTTCGTCGGCATACCCGAGTTCACCGACCTGGGCACGCGGGTGGCACAGGAGATCAGCGCCGCCATCGCGGGCCGCCAGTCGGTGGACGCCGCGCTCGCCGCCTCCCAGAAGCTGGCCGAGAAGGTCGCGGAGGAGTACCGATGACCGTCACCGCAACCAGGGAGACCACGTCCCCACCGGTCCCGGCGAAGAAGCCGGGCGGCGGCAGCCGGCGGCGCGCCTGGGCGACCCGCGCTCCCCTGCTGCCCGCGCTCGTCTTCCTGATCGCCGTCACCCAACTGCCCTTCGTGGCGACCCTGGTGATCTCCCTCTTCGACTGGAACTCCCTCAAGCCGGAGAAGCGCCACTTCACCGGACTGTCCAACTACGCGTCCGTCTTCACCGACGAGGCATTGCGCGAATCGGTCGTGACGACCGTGGTCCTGACCGCGTCCGTCGTCATCGTCAGCGTCGTGCTCGGACTCGTCTTCGCCCTGCTCCTGGACCGCGCCTTCTTCGGCCGGGGGTTCGTGCGCACCCTGCTGATCACGCCGTTCCTGCTGGTGCCCGTCTCCGCCGCGCTGCTGTGGAAGCACGCGCTCTACAACCCCGAGTACGGGCTGTTCAACGGTGCCCTCACCTGGTTCGGCGAGCTGTTCGGCATCGAGAGCGTCGCGCAGCCCGAGTGGACGTCCGAGATGCCGCTGATCGCCATCGAGGCGTCGCTCGTGTGGCAGTGGACGCCGTTCATGATGCTGATCCTGCTGGCCGGGCTGCAGAGCCGGCCGGCCGAGATCATGGAGGCCGCACGGCTGGACGGGGCCGGGCCCTGGCAGATGTTCCGCTACCTGACGCTTCCGCATCTGCGCCGCTACCTCGAACTCGGCATCCTGCTCGGGTCGGTGTACATCGTGCAGAACTTCGACGCGGTGTTCACCATCACCTCCGGCGGGCTCGGCACCGCCAATCTCCCCTACACCGTCTACGAGACCTTCTACCGGGCCCATGAGTACGGGCTGGCTTCCGCCGCGGGCGTGGTCGTGGTGATCGGCACGATCATCATCGCCACCTTCGCGCTCCGGGTGGTCTCGTCGCTCTTCCGTGAGGAGGCGAGCCGCGCATGAGCGTCTCGACCGCGACATCCCCTTCCGTCAGCCCCTCCACGCGCAAGGCCCGCCGACGCGGAGCCGCCCTCGGCGTGGCCGCGTGGGTCGTGGGGATCGGGTTCTGCCTGCCGGCCCTGTGGATGGTGCTGACGTCCTTCCACGCGGAAGCCGACGCGGCCACCAATCCGCCCTCTCTCGCCGCCGCGCTGACGCTGGACGGCTACCGCACGTTCTTCGGTGGCGGAGGCGGCCCGACGCCGTGGCCGCCGCTGGTCAACTCGCTGGCGGCCTCGTTCTTCTCGACCGTGCTGGTGCTGCTGCTCGCGCTTCCGGCCGCGTACGCGCTGTCCATCCGGCGGGTGCGCAAGTGGACGGACGTGATGTTCTTCTTCCTGTCCACCAAGATGCTGCCGGTGGTCGCGGGGCTGCTCCCGGTGTACCTGTTCGCGAAGAACGCGGGGCTGCTGGACAACATCTGGCTGCTGGTCCTGCTCTACACCTCGATGAACCTGCCGATCGCGGTGTGGATGATGCAGTCGTTCCTCGCGGACGTCCCCGTCTCCATCATCGAGGCGGCGCAGGTGGACGGGGCCCGGCTGCCGACGGTGCTGGGCCGGGTCGTCGCCCCGGTCGCCGGCCCCGGTATCGCCGCGACCGCCCTGATCTGCTTCATCTTCAGCTGGAACGAGCTGTTGTTCGCCCGGGTGCTGACCGGCGTGGTCGCCGGGACCGCACCCGTCCATCTGACCACCTTCGTCACCAGCCAGGGCCTCTTCCTGGCCCAGTTGTGCGCGGCGTCGGTGGTCGTGTCCCTGCCGGTGCTCGTCGCCGGCTACGCCGCCCAGGACAAACTCGTCCAGGGCCTCTCCCTGGGAGCAGTCAAATGAGGGCAGCCATCGTCGAATCCCCCGGCAAGGTGTCCGTGGTCACCGTTCCGGACCCCACGCCCGGCCCCCGCGACGTGGTCGTCGAGGTCGCGTCGTGCGGGCTGTGCGGCACCGACCTCCACATCCTCCAGGGCGAGTTCGCGCCGACCCTGCCGATCGTCCCCGGGCACGAGTTCGCCGGGGAGATCGTCGGCCTCGGCGCGGACGTCACCGAACTGGCGGTCGGCGACAAGGTGGCCGTGGACCCCTCGCTGCACTGCCACGAGTGCCGCTACTGCCGTTCGGGGCGGGGCAACCTCTGCGACAACTGGGCGGCGATCGGCGTCACCGTCCCCGGGGGCGCGGCCGAGTTCGCGGTGGCGCCCGTCGCCAACTGCGTACGCCTGCCCGAGCACATCGACGTGCGGGACGCGGCGCTGATCGAGCCGCTGTCCTGCGCGGTGCGGGGGTATGACGTCCTCAACGGCAATCTCGGGGCGCAGGTGCTGATCTACGGGTCCGGGACCATGGGTCTGATGATGCTGGAGCTGGCCAAGCGCACCGGCGCCGCGTCGGTGGACATCCTGGACGTCAACGCCCAACGGCTGGCCACCGCGACGACCCTGGGGTGCACCGGAGCGGCCGCCCGCGCCGAGGAGCTGGACCACCGGGGCGGCTGGGACGTCGTCATCGACGCCACCGGCAACGCGGGCGCCATCCAGGACGGTCTGGGGAGGGTCGCCAAGGGCGGTACGTTCCTCCAGTTCGGGGTCTCCGACTACGCCACGACCGCGGTGATCGAGCCGTACCGGATCTACAACCAGGAGATCACCATCACCGGGTCGATGGCGGTCCTGCACAGCTACGAGCGGGCCGCGGCGCTCTTCGCGAGCGGGGTGCTGGACGCGTCGGTGTTCATCAGCGACCGGCTGCCGCTGGAGCAGTACCCGGAGGCCATCGAGCGCTTCCGGGCGGGGATCGGCCGCAAGATCGTGGTCGAGCCGTGACGGATACCCGGGCCCCGGACGCCCCCTGCGGCCGGTGCCCCGGTTCCGGCTCCGTGCTCGTGCTCGGCGAGGCGCTGGTGGATCTGGTGCCGGCCGGCGGCGACGCCGGGGTGCGGGCGGCCCAGCCGGGCGGCGCTCCCGCGAACGTCGCGGTGGGCCTGGCCCGGCTCGGCGGTCGGCCGTCCTTCGTGGGCGGGCTCGGCGACGACGCCTTCGCGGGGAGCATCGAGGCGTGGCTGACCGGTGCGGGCGTCGATCTCTCGCTGAGCGCCCGGTCGCCGCTGCCCACGGCGCTCGCCGTGGCCGACCCGGGCGAACACGGGAACACCTACCGTTTCCACTTCGGGGACACGGCGACCTTCCGGCTGCCCGACCGCACCGGGGAGACGGCGCGCTTCGACGCTGTGTACGCGGGCGGGCTCGCCGCGGTCGTGGAGCCGGCCGCCGGCGTCGTGGCCGCCACCGCGCGCGCGGCCGCCCGCTCGGGGCTGCTCGCGGTGGACCCGAACGTGCGGGAGGACCGCGTGCTCGATCCCGTGCGGAGTCTCGGCCGGCTGCGCGAGCTGTGCTCTCTCGCCCAGGTCGTCAAGGCGAGTGACGAGGATCTGGTGCGCCTGTGGCCGGACGCCGCCCCGGAGGCGAGCTGTCGCAAGCTCGCCGGGGAGGGCCGCTTGGTGGTGATGACGCGGGGTTCGAGGGGCGCCACCGCGTACGTCCACGACGCACCGGCGGTCTCGGTCCCCGCCCTGCCGGTGCGGGTGGTGAACACCATCGGGGCGGGCGACGCGTTCATGGCGGGGATGCTGACCTGGCTCGGGGCGCAGGCCCGCTGGGATCCGGCGCTGTCCGCCGCGGGAACGAAGGCGATGCTGGTGTACGCGGCCAGGACGGCCGCGTCGGTCTGCGCCACGGCGGGAACGGAACCCACGGCCCCGCTTGAGGTGTGAAGCCGACGCCCATCGGGCATCACCATCAGGACCCGAGTTCCGCACGGCCCTCCCCCGGCCCACGGAAAGCGCCGCGGCCCCACCCGGCTCTAGAGCCCGGTGGGGCCGCGGCGTCGCCTCAGCTCTGCGGACGCCTGCCGTGGTTCGCGGCGTTCTTGCGGCGGGCCTTCTTCTTACGACGTCGCTTCGAGGACATCGAACCCTCCCTCTCTCTGCTGGGTACTCCGTTGCGGGCGGTGCGGCCCGGCGATCACCTCGCCGCACTCCCACCCACACCGTGGCAAACACCTGGTGCGCACGCAACCGACGGTGCACCGCCGAGCGGGTGTGGACAGGTGTGCGGATGCCCGGTCCGCCGGGCGTGCCGCCGCGCGTGGCCGTCGACGGGCGGGCCGCTCAGGGCCGGTAGCGCAGCGGATGGTCATCCGGCACCTGGACGACGGCGATCCGCACACCGTCGGGGTCGGCGATCCACATCTCGACCAGTCCCCAGGGCTCGCGCCTCGGCGGCCGCAGGATGCTCACGCCCTTCGCCCGCAGTTCGTCGTGGGCGGCTTCGGCGTCGTCGACCTGGAGCCAGATCCGCAGCGACGCGGAGGGCGGCTCCTCGCCCCGGCCGGAGACCTCCAGGAAGCCGCCGCCGAGGAAATAGACCGTGCCGCGCTCCGGCCCCGTACCGAATTCCCGGTAGACGGCGAGGCCCAGGGCCTCGCCGTAGAAGGCGCGGGAGCGCTCGGGGTCGGTGGGGCGCAACAGGATCCTGCTGCCCAGTACGTGCACCATGGGCCGAGCGTACGCCTTTCGCTCCGGTGGGCCGGGGTCCCGGGGTCCGTCAGTCGGTCAGCCCGTCGATGAAGTCCTCCGCGCACCGGTCCTCGGCGGACTGCCCGTCGGCCTGGTTCATGCAGTCCTCGAAGTTCTGGAACTCCTGGGAGTCGAACACGGAGACGGCCAGCACGAGGACGACCGCGGAACCGATGAGGCCGATCGCTCCGAGCGCGGCGCCCACTATCGCCATCGCCCGGCGCGGCGCACGGCCCTGGCGGGTGCGGAGCGCGGCGATGATGCCGAAGACGACGGCGAGCAGGCCGAGGAGCAGTCCGCCCACCACGGTCCAGAAGAACAGGCAGGCGATGAGGCCGAGGACGAGTGCGGCGACCGCGAAGCCGTTGGTCCGTGCCGGCTCCTGGCCGCCGTAGGGGTCGTGGCCGGTCGCGGGCTGCCCCGGGTACGAGGAATCCGGGTACGAGGGAAGGGACATCGGGGAAGTGCTCCTGTTCTCCTGGCTTCCCCTCCACCTGCCCCGTGGCGTGGTCTCCATGCGCCGCGTTGGTCACGCTCCGGCAACTAAATGCCCTGGCCAGGGGCTTCTCGGTGGAGCTCGGCCGACAGGTGGTGCTGGAGCGGGCGGCCGACCGCGGCGAGATCGTGGACGAAGGCCAGCGTGTCCTGGTCCGTCAGGGTGTAACGGCGGCGGGTGGCGTCGACCTCCTTGGCGGTGGGGGCGAGGGACACCCGCTCGGTGGCGAGGTCGACGGCGCCGCCGCGGGCGTGGCCGACCGAGATCTCCGCGATGCCGGTGGGCTGGGTGATCAGGGCCTCCACCCGCCCGTCCGGCCGCAGGCGCCACCACCCGCTCTCCCGTGCGGACGGCCGCACGGGGTGCCCGTCGGCGTCGAGCAGCCAGGCCCGGGCCTCGTACGCGAGGAAGGGCCGCCCGTCATGGCTGAAGGTGACCTCCTGCGCGTACGTGAAGTCCGCGTCGAGCGTCGGATACCCGCCGCGGCCCGTGCCCCGCCAGGTGCCGAGGTAGCCGGCCACCGGGGCGAGCAGCGGATGCGGCGCGGGGGACGCGTCGGGGCGGAGGGCGTCGGGGAAGGGCAGTGGGCGAACGGGGTCGTGCATGGGTGTGCGCTCCTGGATCGGGGCCGGTGCAGGATCGCAGCGTAGGGCCTTTCGTCCGGAGCGGGCCGGAGCAGGCCGGAACCGGTCCGTAGCGGGCGGCCGCAGGGCGGCGGAGGGAGTCGCCGTAGAGCACGGGCGGTCGACGGCAGAGCGGCGGGCGTGTGTGCCGGGGGCCGCCGGACACGCCCCAGCCCGGCCCGCTCCGGACGAACGGCCCCGGGGGCTCCCCGTCGGACCGCCGTCGTCGCGCGGCAGACGGTGGTCCGACGGGGAGCGCCCGGGGCCGGGAGCGCGGCGGCTCTCACGCGGGGTCCGCCGCCATGCCCTCCCTCAGGCTCCTGGGCCGCAGGTCGGTCCAGTTCTGCTCGACGTAGTCCAGACAGGCCCGGCGGGTGTCCTCCGGGTGGGCCACGGCCCATCCGGCGGGCACCTCGGCGAACGCGGGCCACAGGGAGTGCTGCCCCTCGTCATTGATGAGCACCAGGTAGGCGCCGTCCTCGTCGTCGAACGGATTGGTCACCGCATCCTCCATCAACATAGGTAAGGCTGGCTTTACTTGGTCGCCAGCGACCTTACCCACCCAACTCGCTGTTGACGCACCGACTTCCCCGCCCGGCTCGCCCGGGCCCGGTCGCGATCGGCCGGCACACCCCGCCCCACGGCGGCGCGGGAGCGCCCGCCCCTCCGTGACTCGGGCACGGGGAACGGGCAGGGTCAGAGCCCGAGGTCGCTCAGGCGGGACTCGTAGCGGATGGTGCGTTCCTCGGAGTCGGCGGCCGGGCTGTCCCACAGGGCCTCCAGCTCGGATCGCACGGTGCCGGGCAGCGCCTCGTACCGCTCCGACCAGGTGTCGGAGTTCGGTATCCAGTAGCCGACGACCTTGAAGCGATCCGCCGGGAGCCCCAGCTCGCGCCGGAGGTAGCGACGCACCGACCGCAGGGCGTTGGTCTCCCCCGCGACCCAGACGTACCCGCCAGCGAAGTCCGTGCCGGGCGGGACGGCGGCGGCGACGAGGTCGGCCAGGCGGCTGGGACCGTGGCCGTTTCCGCCGTAGGTCCAGGTCACCTTGGAGTCGGGCAGCTCACGCAGGGGCAGTACGGCCGAGGGGTCCGGCGCCTCCAGAACCACCCGGGTCCTGACATGGTCCGGCGTGCTCTCCAGCAGGCGGGCGGCGGCGGGCAGACCGGTCTGGTCGGCGACCAGCACCTGCCAGGAGAGGTCGGCCGGGGGGCTGTAGAGCCCGGTGGGATCGTTGATGCCCACGAGGTCCCCGGGCTTCGCCTCGGCCGCCCAGCCGGACGCCACCCCGCCCTCGTGCATGACGAAGTCGACGTCGACCTCGCCCGCCTCCGGGCGCACCGCTCGGATCGTATAGGTGCGCATCGGCGCGACGGGGCGACCCGCAGGGGTCTCCCAGCCGCCCTGTTCGGTCGTCAGGGGCAGGGAGACGTCGGTGCGGTCCGGGCCGTGCGGAAGGAAGATCCGCACGTACTCGTCACCGACTCCGGTGCTCCTGAAGCCCGTCAGACCGGCCCCGTGGAAGGTGACGCGGGTCATGGCCGTGGTGAGCGGCCGCACTCGGGCGACGACGGCTCGGTGGATCGTCATGGACACTGCCCCTTCGTACGCGTGGTCGGCCTGAGCGCCTCGCCGCCGGGACGAGAGAACCGAATTGACTTAGGCCAGCCTAACCTTCCATGAAAGCGGGTTCGAGACCGCATCGGTCACCGGTCGGGCGGCGGGCCCCCGAGGCCGCCACGGTTGACAGCGGCCCAGTGGCACCGCGACCGCCATGTGCCGACCCGCTGGACGGACGATCCGGCCGGAGCCATCCCGACCGGTCGCCCGCGTCCCGGCGGCTGGGAGTGGATCGCCGATGATTCGGGGGGATTCGACGGTCGGTGACGATCTAGCATGGCGTGATGAGCCGACTGCCGACCCCTCACGCCCGGCGCTCCGTACTCCGTCTGCTGGGTGGCGTCCTGGTGACCGTTCCGCTCGCGGCCTGTGGCTCGGAGCCCGAACCACTCTCGCCGTCGCCCGCCGGGAAGGCGACCGGATCGCCCTCGGCCGCGACGGGGGAAGCCGGGCGGGCCTTCGCCGCGCTGGAGCGGGAGTACGCGGCGCGGCTCGGCGTGTACGCCGTCGACACCGGGTCCGGACACACGGTCTCCCACCGTGACGGGGAACGGTTCGCCTACGCCTCCACGTTCAAGGCGCTGGCGGCGGGGGCCGTGCTGCGCGAGCACGGTCTGGACGGGCTGGAGAAGGTGGTGACGTACCGCCGTGAGGACCTGGTCGACCACTCGCCCGTCACCGAGAAGCACGTGGCCACCGGAATGAGCCTCGGCGATCTGTGCGCCGCGGCCATCCACCGGAGCGACAACACCGCGGGCAACCTGCTGTTCGACGCGATCGGCGGGCCACGGAGGCTGCAGGCCGTGCTCGCGGAGCTGGGGGACGAGGTGACCCTGATGGAGCGCCGGGAGACCGAGCTCAACGAGTGGTCTCCCGGCGCCGTCCGCGACACCAGTACGCCCCGGGCCCTGGCCGAGGACCTGCGGGCCTTCGTCCTGGGCGATGCCCTCGGCAAGCCGGAGCGGGCCCGGCTCGTCCAGTGGCTCAGGACCAGCACCACGGGCGGCGAACTGATCCGGGCGGGGGTCCCGAAGGGGTGGACCGTCGGCGACAAGTCCGGGGCGGGCGGTACGTACGGGACGCGCAACGACATCGCCGTGGTGTGGCCGCCCGACGCGGCACCGCTCGTGGTGGCGGTGCTCTCGAACCGGAAGGAGGCGGACGCCGATTTCGACAACACGCTGATCGCGAAGGCGGCGTCCGCCGCGGTCGGCGCCCTGACCGGGCAGGACGCCTGAGGGCGCTCCCGCAAGCCCTGACGGATCAGCGCGCGGCGTCAGTCGCGGTGCGTCGCTCGCAAGGCGGAGGGGCGCCCGCACACCGGATGTCTGTGGACGTTCCGACAACGCGGCGAGGTGCCGTGGCTGTCGTCGCGCGCCCGCCGGGAATCGCAAGACAACCGTTGGGACGTCAGTCCTCCGCGAGCACGGCGTCGATCTCGCCGAGGAAGTCGTCCAGGTCACCGGGGTTCCGGGAGGTGATCAGCGGCCAGCCCGAGGCGTCGTCGCGGACCACCGGCTTGTCGACCCAGGTGCCGCCGGCGTTGCTGATGTCGGTCCGCAGCGAGGCGTACGAGGTCAGCGTCTTGCCTTGAACGTAGCCGCCCTCCACCAGCGCCCACGGCCCGTGGCAGATGGCGGCCACCGGCCGTCCCGACGCGGTGAACGAGCTGACGATCCGGGTGGTGGCCTCCTCCAGGCGCAGGGAGTCGGCGTTCAGCGTGCCGCCCGGGATCAGCAGGAGGTCGTACGCCGCGGGGTCGACGTCGTCGAGGGTGAGATCGGGCCGCACCGTCTCGCCGGGGTCGCGGTCGCCGACGAGGGTGCGGATTCCGTCGGCGGAGACCGCCGCCACGCCGACCTGCGCGCCGTGTCCGCGCAGGTGCTTCACGGGGACCATGAGTTCGTCCTGCTCGACTCCGTAGTTGGTGACGATCACCAGGATCCGGCGGTCGTCGAGAGCGGTGGTGGACATGGACTGCTCCGTTCCTCTGGTTTCGTTCTTCCGGTGCTTTCAGGCGGTGCTGTTCAGGCGGTCGTGGGGGACATGGCTGGTGCGGTGGTGCCGGAGGTCCGGGGGCGGCGGCTCATCCCGCCGTGATGCGGATACATTCGGCGACGGTGTCGCGCAGGCTTCCGGTCCGCGCCAGGATCTCGCGCTGGGCCCGGGCGCCGTTCCCGCGCCGGACCACGTCGGCCAGGGCCTTCTCCGCGGCCGCGAGGTCGCCGCAGTCCTCCAGCGCGTCCCGGACATGGTCCAGCAGGACCCGCAGGACGTCGGCAGCGGGCGCCGGCCGCAGGGTGAGCGGGTGGACCAGCCGGTCCTCCAGGCCCGAGCGGCCCGCCTGCCACGAAGCCACCCGCAGCAGGGACGTGCTGACTGCCGGGGGCGGCTCACCGGCCCGCCACTCCCGTGCGGCCGTGTCCACCAGCCCTCGTACCAGCGTGGCCAGCAGCACGGTGTCGGCCGGGTCCAGGCAGACGTCCGCGATCCTGACCTCCACCGTGGGGTAGCGGTGCGAGAGGCGCGCGTCGAAGTAGACCATCCCCTCGTCCCGGAGCGCTCCCGTACCGATCAGCGACCGCACCTGGGCGTGGTACGCCTCCGCGGAGCCGTGGACGTCCACCGGGCCGGCCGACGGCCAGCGCCCCCACACCCGGCTGCGGTAGCTGCTGTACCGGCTGTCCTTCCCCTGCCAGAAGGGGGAGTTCGCACTCAGGGCGAGCAGGACGGGGAGCCAGCGGCGCACCCGGTCGAGCACGGCGACGCCCTCCTCGTCCGAGGCCACCGAGACGTGGATGTGGCAGCCGCAGGTCAGCTGCTCCTGGGCGGTCAGCCCGTAGCGCTCCGCCATCCACTGGTACCGCTCCCCCGTGCCGATCTTGGGACTGACCGGGAGCGGCGAGGTCGCCAGAGCCGCGACCGACGCCCCGGCGTCGGCGGCGTGCCGTACCGCCTCCGCACGCCACCGGCGGACCGAGGCGTCGAGCTCGCCCATGTCCGTGCACGGGTGCGTGGAGAACTCCAGCTGCTGTCGGTGCAGTTCCGGCTCGAACGCCGATACTCCGCCCGCGTCCTTCTCGGCGATCGCCAGCACCGCCGAGGACAGGGCCCGTGCTTCTCCGCTCGCCGCGTCGACCAGCAGCAGTTCTTCCTCGACACCCACCGTCCGGGCCACAGCACCCCTCCCCTTCGACGGGCGGTCAGGCGGAGAGGACGGAGTCGTCCTCGGGCCGGGCGCCGGGCAGCCGGTGGCGGGCGGCGACCAGCGCGCTGTCGACGTCGCCGGTGCCGGTCGACACGCACAGCGTGTACGCCACGTCGTCCATGCGCTGCCGGGCCTCTTCACCGCCGCTCTCCGCGTGCAGCACGCGCAGTACCTCGTACTGCTCGACCAGATTGCGCAGTACGGTCGGGTGAGCCATCAGCATGCGAAGTATCCTTCCGCCGGATTCGCCGGGTGAACGTCGGGTGCCCTGTGGGGGCAACGCCCCGGGTACCCACACACCGGCGGGCCACACATCAGGGGCGAGATGTCCGGCGGGCGGCGCGCCGGTGTGTTCCGGGCCTCGCCGGGCGGGGGGACTGCTTGGCGCGGGAGCGGGTACTCACCACAGCGCACCGATCCTCCCCGGCCCTGCCGGGGCAGCACGGAAGGAAGCTCTCATGACCGACCGCAGGCCGGAAGGCACCGCCTACACCGGAGCTTCCGGCAGCCCGCCCCCCGTACCGGCGGACCTGCCGGACCAGCAGGCCCAGGTGGGCGAGGACGCTCTCGACATACCGATACCCGAGCGGGTCGCCCGGGAGAGCGGGGACCCCGAACTGGACGAGGCCGGAGCCGGCCGGGGCTCTCCGCGCCACGCGGGCGCACACCCCGAGAAGCACCCGGCCCCCGAGGAGACGACGGACTGACCGGCCGGTGCGGGTGTGCCGCCCGGCTGTGGTCCCGGCTACCCGTCCGGCCCCTGCGCTCACCCGGACGCCCCGGAGCCCCGGAGCGCGTCGCGCTCCGGGGCTCCGGGGTCGGTCTACCCGGATCAGGCGGTGGTGATGTTCTCCGCCTGCGGGCCCTTCTGGCCCTGGGTGATGTCGAAGGTCACCGCCTGGCCTTCCTGGAGCTCACGGAAGCCGGAGGAGTTGATGTTGGAGTAGTGCGCGAAGACGTCGGGGCCGCCGCCGTCCTGCGCGATGAAGCCGAAGCCCTTTTCCGAGTTGAACCACTTGACGGTTCCGCTGGCCATGCCTGTACCTCTCAGCAGTGAACGGATCCGCACCGCGCGGACCCGGAGGTGATCGCCCTGGTTCTCAGGCACTGCACAGCAAAACGCCCGCGCCAGGCGCGGGCAGGTACTGCGAACCACGACATCTTCCGGCGACGCTACACGGCGGGATCACTCCTCACCAGAGAGCAACGCCATTTTGCTGTGGATCACCTTCACGGTCACCGGCTCGTACCACACCGACTACGGTCCGTTCAGGGCCTGTCGGCGTGTCACCGGGCATGGACGCCCGGTGACGCGAACCCGGCTGCCGGACGCCCGCGCACTGTCCGGCCGCGGTGAGCAGGAGGCCGTCCGGCCCCTTCCCCCGGGCGCTACTGGATGAACCGGGGCAGCCAGCGCGCCTGGTAGTCGGGGTGACCGGCGTACTCGGCGGCGAGCTGCCGTACGGCGAAGCCCAGGCCCACCGCCCGGCCGGAGCGGAAGTCCTCGGCCGGGCGGTCGGTGTCCAGGTGGGCCACCTCGACGTACTCGCCGAGCATGACGCGGTTCGTCTCGACGCGCTCCAGGGTCCGCGCGGGGTCCTGGAGGGCGATGTGCTGGTCGAAGCCCCGGCCCCGCACCGTGAAAGCCACCCCGCCGGTGCGGTCGTGGACCTCGCCCGGCACATCGGCCGGGCACCGCCATCGGTCCCCGCCGGCGGCCAGTGCGACGTGTTCCTCGTCGGCGAGCCGCGCCCGGACGAAGGCCACCATGTCTGCGTTGGTGCCCATTGGATGCCGCTCCCTTGCGCTGATGGATCTCTGCACTGGCTACGGGGAGCATTCTGGTGGACCCGGCACGGCACGATCCACCTCCGCATCCGGTTCACCCCACCGTGTCCCCCGTGTTCCCGGCCGCGTCCCCGGTCTTCGCCGCGGCCCGGTCGGTGAGCAGCCGGTGCAGGGGTTCGGTCTCCCGGCGGCGGTACTCCTGCACCGCCCAGCCGTTCCCGTCCGGGTCGGTGAAGTACATGAAGGTCGCCCCGTCGTCGGGGGCGTACCGCTGCGGCTCGGAGACCTCGACGCCCCGGCCGGCCAGCTCGGCGTGTGCGGCGCCGATGTCGGTGACGCAGAGCTGGAGGCCGTGGTACGCCCCCGGCCGCGGGGTTCCGGTCGGGTGCGGGAGACCGTCCGTGAGGGCGATCGAACAGCCGGATCCCGGCGGCGTCAACTGGACGACGCGGGCGCCGGGCATCACCTCGTCGTCGATGTCGACGGCGAAGCCGAGCTTGTCCCGGTAGAAGTCCCGGGCGCGGTCGATGTCGGTCACGGGGAGTTCGATCACTTCGAGGGTCCAGTCCATCGGTCAGTCCCTTTCGCGGGTGGGTCGGTGTCCCTGGCGGGCGGCGGCCCGCCAGGGACCCGGCGTGGTTCGTCCGCTTCGCCGTCGACCGTCGCCTCCCCGGCGAGCGGTGTCGCACCGCCCTGGAGGCGTGCCAGGTCGGCGGGCCGGACCTGGATGACGAACAGGGCGACCAGGGCGGCGACCACGGCGAAGCAGGCGGCGACGACGAAGGCGCTGGAGACGCCCGAGGTGAGGACCGCGTCACCCCAGGGCGGCGGCAGCTCGCCCGTCCGGCGGAACTCCAGCAGTTGGGCGGGGGTGCCCTCCCGGAGGAATCCCGGCACCTGGTCGGTGGCTTCGTCGCGGCTGGCCGTGCCGAACGTCGTGACCAGGATCGACAGCCCGAGGGATCCGCCGACCTGCTGGGTGGCGTTGAGGATGCCGGAGGCGGCGCCCGCCTCCTTCGGGGCGACGCCCGAGACCGCCATGAGGGTCAGCGACACGAACTGCATGCCCATGCCGAAGCCGAAGACGAGCATGGGACCGAGGATCGAGCCGAGGTAGGAGCTGTGGACGTCGGTCAGCGTCAGCCAGCCGAGCCCGACGGCGGCCAGGAGCGCGCCCGCCACCATGAAGGGCTTGGGACCCCAGCGGGGAAGCCGTTGCGAGGCCAGGCCGGCGCTGACCGCGATGACGGCGCTCACCGGCAGGAAGGCGAGGCCGGCCCGCAGCGGGCTGAAGTCGAGGACGTTCTGCACGAAGAGGGTCAGGAAGAAGAACATCCCGAACATCGCGGCGGCGAGGCTGAGCATCATCGCGTAAGAACCGGCGCGATTGCGGTCACGGAACATCCACAGCGGTGTGATGGGCTGTTTCGAGCCCCGTTCGATCGTGATGAACACCGCGAGGAGCACCACGGCGGCCGCGAACGAGCCGAGGGTGAGCGCGTCGGTCCAGCCGTCCTCGGAGGCGCGGATGAAGCCGTAGACGAGCAGCACCATGCCGACCGTCGACGTGAGCGCGCCGGTGACGTCGAAGTGGCCCGGACGGCGTTCGGACTCGGGGATGTAGCGGCGGGTCGCCAAGGCGATCAGGAGGCCGATGGGAATGTTGACGTAGAGGACCCAGCGCCAGTCCAGCCACTCCACCAGCACTCCGCCCGCGAGCAGCCCGATCGCGCTGCCGCCCGCCGAGACGGCCGCGAACACGCCGAACGCCCGGTTGCGTTCGGGGCCCTCGCGGAAGGTGGTGGTGATCAGCGACAGGGCGGTGGGCGAGGCGATCGCGCCGCCGACGCCCTGGAGCGAGCGGGCCGCCAGCAACTGCCAGGACTCCTGGGAGAGTCCGCCGAGCAGAGACGCGAACACGAAGAGGAGCACGCCGAGGACGAACACCCGGCGGCGGCCGAGGATGTCGCCGAGACGTCCGCCGAGCAGGAGCAGGCCGCCGAAGGTCAGCGTGTAGGCGTTGACGACCCAGGAGAGGTTCTCGGTGGAGAACCCCAGATCCTTCTGCATGTGCGGAAGTGCGATGTTGACGATGGTGACGTCGAGGACCACCATCAGCTGGCACGATGCGATGACCAGCAGTGCCAGTCCGCCGCGGTGCCGATCAGAGGTCTTGGCCGTATCGACAGGTGTCGCGTAGGAGCCCGTCATGGTGGGGTTCGTCTCTCGTGCCGAGGGCAGTGCGCCCCGTGGGGCGGCCGGTTTCTCCATCGGTCGGATGAACGCGGGCGTTCACCCGAACGACGTTATGACGGAACCCCGGGCCCCGCCAATCGAGCGACGAGGGCCGCGCGGGGCCTCGGTTCACTGGAGCGCGTGGACCGCCGTGCGGAAGACGGCGGGCGCCCGGTGGGCCGCGGCGACGATCAGCCGGCCCGAGGACGGCTGGCCCGCGGCGCCCAGCAGGGCCGCGGTGAGCAGGCGGTAGCGCCTCGTGACCCGCGCCCACCGGCGCGGGTAGTCCTCGGGCCGCCCGGCGGTCAGGCAGTCGACCGCGGCCGTCGCGGTGGCGACCGCCAGGGCGATGCCCTCGCCGGTCAGGGCGTCCACGTATCCGGCGGCGTCGCCGACCAGCAGGACGCGCCCGGCCCGCCGGCCCAGCGCCCGCTGACGCAGCGGACCCGCTCCGCGTACGGGGGTGGCGCCGGGGGCGGCCGCGAGCCGGGCCGCGAGGACGGGGAAGGCGGCCAGGTGCCGGTCGTAGGGGCGGCGGTCGCGGCTCAGGACGGCCACCCCCACCAGGCGATCGCCGACCGGGGTCACGTACGCCTCGCCGTGCCGGGACCAGTGGACCTCGACATGGTCCGTCCACGGGGCGAGCGTGTAGTGGCGGCGCAGACCGTAGCGGCCGGGCCCGGGGAAGGGCCGGTCGAGGCCGAGGGCGCGGCGCAGCGGGGAGTGGAGCCCGTCGGCGGCGATGAGCCAGCGCGCGGCGAGCCCGCCGGCGGTGACCGCGTGCTCGTCCTGGCGGATCTCCCCCACCTTTCCGGTGACCACGCGTACGCCGAGGGCGGCGGCCCGCTCGTGCAGGGCGGCCTGGAGTTCGGTGCGGCGGACGCCCGCACCGGGGCCGCCGCGGAAGGCCGCCTCCGCGCTGTGCCGGCCGTCGGTGTAGCGGATGCCCCGCAGTGCGTGGCCGGTCACCCGTACGCCGAGGTCGCGCAGGGCCGCGACGCCGCCGGGCATGATGCCCTCGCCGCACGCCTTGTCGACCGGTGCGGTGCGCGGCTCGACCACCACCGCCTCCAGCCCCGCCGAAGCGGCCCGGATCGCGGCGGCCAGCCCGGCCGGTCCGCCGCCCGCGACCAGGACGTCGATCACGCCCGTGCCTCCACGGCGGGGAGGCGGGCCAGCGCCCCGTCCTCGCACCGGATCCGCACCGCCATGAGAGCGGCGTTGAGGACGGTGAACACCAGGGCCGTCACCCACGCCCCGTGGACCAGGGGCAGCGCCAGGCCCTCGGCGGCGACGGCGACGTAGTTCGGGTGGCTCAGCCACCGGTAGGGACCGCCGGTCACCGGGGACAGGCCGGGCACCACGATGACCCGCGTATTCCAGCGGGGACCGAGCGTACGGACGCACCACCAGCGCAGCCCCTGCGCGAGCACGACGACGGCGGCCATCGCCCAGCCGAGCAGGGGCGCGAAGGCGCGTTCGGCGAACCCGGCCTCGGCCAGGCAGCCAGCCAGGAGTCCGGTGTGCAGCGCGACCATCGCCGGATAGTGGCCGCGGCCCGATTCGGCGCCGCCGCGGGCGAGGCTCCAGCGGGTGTTGCGGCGGGCCACGACGAGCTCGGCGAGGCGCTCGGCCGCGACGGCCAGCACCAGCAGGGTGTACCAGATCATGGGTGACTCCCGTTCACGGGCGGGTTCGGGCGCGGGGGCGGCGGGGT
The DNA here is from genome assembly GCF_044756785.1 of Streptomyces sp. NPDC091649. Classification (NCBI taxonomy): domain Bacteria; kingdom Bacillati; phylum Actinomycetota; class Actinomycetes; order Kitasatosporales; family Streptomycetaceae; genus Streptomyces; species Streptomyces sp. NPDC091649. The sequence goes on from NZ_JBIVTR010000014.1 coordinate 177,863, forward strand.
GGCCCGCCCCCTGGACGCGAGGGCCGGCGGAGGCATCGGGGCTCTGCGTCCTACCAGCGCAGCAGCACCAGTTCGCAGCAGAATCCGGGTCCCATGGCCAGCAGGAGGCCGGGGGTGCCCGGCTCCGGGCGGCGCTGTTCGATGGTGTCCCGCAGGACGTGCAGCACGGAGGACGAGGAGAGGTTGCCGACGTCGGCCAGCGAGCGCCAGGTGACGTCGAGCGCGCCGTCGGGCAGATCGAGCACCTCGGTGACGGTCTCCAGCACCTTGGGGCCGCCGGGATGGCACACCCAGTGGGCGACGTCCTTCGGCTTGAGGCCGTGCTCCGCGAGGAACTCCCCTACGTCATCGGCCAGATAGCGGCGGACGACGTCGGGCACCGCCGGGTCGAGGACCACGGTGAAGCCCGTGCGGCCGATGTTCCAGCCCATGACGTGCTCGGTGTCCGGGTACATCCGGCTGCGGGTGGCCACGATCTCGGGGCCCGCGACGGCGCGACGGCCGCCGAGGGCGACCACGGCGGCCGCCCCGTCGCCGAACAGCGCGGTCGCCACCAGGTTGGCGGGCGAGGCGTCGTGGCGCTGGAAGGTGAGGGAGCACAGCTCGACGGACAGCAGCACGGCCACGTCGTCGGGGCGGCCGAGGAGGTAGTCGTGCAGCCGGGCCGTTCCGGCGGCTCCGGCGACGCAGCCGAGGCCGAAGACGGGCAGCCGTTTGACGTCCGGGCGCATCCCGAGGCGGGTCACGAGGCGGGCGTCGACGGAGGGGACGGCGATGCCGGTGACGGAGGTGAACATCAGCAGGTCGACATCGGTGGGCCGCAGCCCCGCCGCGCGCAGCGCACCGCGCACGGCCTGGGCGCCGAGGTCGACGGCGGAACGGATGTACACGTCGTTGGAGGCGCCGAAGTCGTCGAGTCCGCGGTAGCCGTCCAGGGGCAGGACGGTGTGCCGGGTGCGGACGCGGGCGTTCTCGTGGAGCCGGTCCAGGACGCGGCGGTCGGCGCCGGCCGGCAGGCAGGTGCGGGCCACCATGTCGGTGACCGCGCGCTGGGTGTGGCGATGGGGCGGCAGAGCCCCGTGCACCGCGGCGATGCGGGTCATCCTGCCTCCTGCTTCGGTGGCGTCATGACCCCATCCTGCCCACAAAAGATAATGAATCGGTGCAAAAGACCCGCCCGGTCATCGCATTGACGGGGTTGCGGGCCCCTACGATCGCCCGATGGACGCCACGGACAGGGTGAGCCCGGTCGGCGCGGCTCCGGCCGGAGCGGTTCCTGTGGACGCGCGGCGGCGGGGCCGGATCGCCGGGCTGGCGCTCGCGTGCCACCCGGGGCCGGCGCTCGCGGTGACGGCCCTCGCCTGTGCCCTCGCCCTCGGCTCCGGCCTCGGCGGCATCCGCTCCGCACTGGTCACGGGGGCGGTCCTGACCGGCCAGCTCTCGGTGGGCTGGTGCAATGACGCGTACGACGCACGGCGTGACGCCCTCGCCGCTCGCCGGGACAAGCCCGCCGCCGACGGCACGGTGGGGCCGGGCGCGGTATGGGCGGCGGCGGCGACCGCGCTCGCTCTGTGCGTACCGCTCTCGCTGGCCTGCGGCGGCCTCGCCGGCACCGTGCACCTCGCCGCGGTCACCGCCGCCTGGCTCTACAACCTCCGCCTCAAGGCGACCGTCCTGTCCTGGCTGCCGTACGCCGTCGGATTCGGCGCCCTGCCCGCCGCCGTCACCCTCTCCCTGCCCGGCGGTCCGTGGCCCCGGTGGTGGACGGTGACGGCCGGGGCCCTCCTCGGGTTCGCGGCGCATCTGGCCGACACGCTCCCGGACATCGCGGCCGACCGGGCGGCCGGGGTCCGGGGCCTTCCGCAGCGGCTGGGCGCCACGGGGACCCGGCTGCTGCTTCCGCTGCCGCTCCTCGGCGCCACGGCGGTGCTGGCGCTGGGGCCGCCCGGACCGATGGACGCCGGCGGCGTGGCGGCGCTCGTCCTGGCCGTCGCGGCGGCGCTCGCGGGCCCGGCGCTCGGACGCCGGTGGCGCAAGTCGGCCCTGGCCGGAGCGGTGGCCGTGGCGGCGGTCGACCTGGCCCTATTGGTGGCCCGGGGCACGTCCGCGGCGTGAACGGGCCGGGCCGGCCCGCCTTCTGACATCACGTCAGTTCACCTATTCAGTTGACGTGACCATGCGAGGACCGTTGACAAATCAGATACTGAGCAGAAATCTGTGAATCTCTCAACGCAAAAGATTGACTTGCAAGCTCAAATCTCGTGGAAGTAGAGGGCACTATGAGATGGAAGCGACTCTCCGGACGGTCGATCGCCGGGCTGCTGATAGCCGGGATGGTCTCCGTCGGACTCCTGCCCGTCGCCGCGAGCGCGGCTGAGGCCACCGACCTGGCCCGGGGCAAACCCGTCGCCGCGAGTGGATCGCACGGCGAATACCCGGCCGCCAACGCCAACGACGGCAACATCACCAGCTACTGGGAGTCCAACGGCCTCCCCTCCGACCTGACGGTCGGGCTCGGGGCGGACGCGGACCTCCGGTCCGTGGTCGTCAAACTCAACCCGGACCCGGTCTGGGCGGCCCGGACCCAGGACATCCAGGTGCTCGGCCGCACCCAGGACGGCACCGCGTTCACCTCGCTCCGGGCCCGCGCCGGCTACGCGTTCGACCCGGCCGGCAACCGGAACACGGTGACCATCCCGGTGGACGGGCGGGTCGCCGACCTCCGGCTCAGATTCTCCTCCAACACCGGGGCGCCCGGTGCGCAGATCGCCGAGATCCAGGTCCTGGGAACGGCGGCCCCCAACCCCGATCTGACCGTGAGCGCTCTGTCCTGGAGCCCGTCGTCACCGTCCGAGACGGACGACATCACCATCGGGGGGACCGTCCGCAACAGCGGTTCGGCCGCGTCCCCCGCGACGACCGTACAGGTGAGCCTGGGCGGCGTGGTCGTGGGCAGCGCCCCGGTCGGCCCGCTCGCCGCCGGGGCCTCTGCCCCGGTCTCGGTCGAGGTCGGCACGAGGCCGCAGGGCTCGTACACCGTCTCGGCGCTGGTGGACCCGACCGACACGGTCGTCGAGTCGGACAACGCCAACAACGGTCGGACCACCGCCTCCCCGCTGGTGGTCGGCCAGAGCCCCGGCCCCGACCTGGAGGTCCGCTCCATCACCTCCAGCCCGGCCAACCCGGCCGTGGGCGCGGCGGTCACCTTCGGCGTGGCCGTGCACAACCGCGGCACCAGCGCCGTGAGCGCGGGCACCGTCACGCGTCTGACCGTCGGCTCCACCACACTCGACGGCACCACCCCGGCGATCGCGGCGGGCGCGACCGCGAACGTCACGGTCGACGGCAGCTGGACGGCGACGAGCGGCGGTGCCACGCTGACCGCCACCGCGGACGCCACGAACCGGGTCGCGGAGACCAGTGAGACCAACAACGTGTTCGCCCGCTCCCTCGTGGTCGGGCGCGGCGCGGCCGTGCCGTACACCGAACTGGAGGCGGAGGACGCCGACTACGAGGGCACGCTGCTGGAGTCGGACGCGAAGCGCACCTTCGGCCACACCAACTTCGCCACCGAGTCCTCCGGCCGCGCATCGGTGCGGCTCGACTCCACCGGTGACTTCGTTCAGTTCACCTCGACCGCGCCGTCCAACTCCGTCGTCGTGCGCAACTCCATCCCGGACGCACCGGGCGGGGGCGGCCGCGAGGCCACCATCAGCCTGTACGCCGACGGACAGTTCGTCCGCAAGCTCGACCTATCCTCGAAGCACAGCTGGCTGTACGGGAACACCGACAGCCCCGAAGGGCTCACCAACACCCCCGGCGGTGACGCGCGGCGGCTGTTCGACGAGTCGCACGCCCTGCTCACGCAGACCTACCCGGCGGGGACGGAATTCCGCCTCCAGCGGGACGCGAGCGACAACGCCTCCTTCTACATCATCGACCTGATCGACCTGGAGCAGGTGGCCGCGCCGTCGTCGCAGCCGTCGGGCTGCGTGTCCATCACGACGTACGGGGCGGTGGCGAACGACGGGATCGACGACGCGGCCGCCCTCCAGCGCGCGGTGACGGCGAACCAGAACGGTGAGATCGACTGCGTGTGGATCCCGGCCGGCCAGTGGCGCCAGGAGCGGAAGATCCTCACGGACGACCCGCTCGACCGGGGGCAGTGGAACCAGGTCGGCATCCGGGACGTGACGATCCGGGGCGCGGGCATGTGGCACTCCCAGCTCTACGCGCTGACCCCGCCGCACGAGGCGGGCGGCATCAACCACCCGCACGAGGGCAACTTCGGCTTCGACATCGACGACAACACACGCATCTCCGACATCGCCATCTTCGGCTCCGGCACCATCCGCGGCGGCGACGGCGACCACGAGGGCGGAGTCGCGCTGAACGGCCGGTTCGGCCAGGACACGAAGATCAGCAACGTCTGGATCGAGCACGCCAACGTGGGCGTCTGGGCCGGTCGCGACTACACCAACATCCAGGAGCTGTGGAACCCGGGCGACGGTGTCGAGTTCACCGGTATGCGGATCCGCAACACGTACGCCGACGGCATCAACTTCGCGAACGGCACCCGGAACTCCACGGTCTACAACTCGTCGTTCCGCAACACCGGCGACGACGCGCTCGCGGTCTGGTCCAGCAAATACGTCAAGGACCAGTCCGTCGACATCGGCCACGACAACAGCTTCCGGAACAACACCATCCAGCTTCCGTGGCGCGCCAACGGCATCGCGCTCTACGGGGGTTACGACAACACGATCGAGAACAACCTGATCTCCGACACGATGAACTACCCGGCCATCATGCTGGCGACCGACCACGACCCGCTGCCGTTCTCCGGGCAGACGCTGATCGCCAACAACGGCCTGTACCGCACCGGCGGCGCCTTCTGGAACGAGGACCAGGAGTTCGGTGCGATCACCCTCTTCCCGCAGAACCTGCCGATCCCCGGAGTCACGATCCGCGACACGGACATCATCGACTCCACCTATGACGGCATCCAGTTCAAGACGGGCGGCGGCCTGATGCCGGACGTCAGGATCGAGAACGTCCGGATCGACAAGTCCACCAACGGGTCCGGCATCCTCGCGATGGGCGGCGCCCGTGGCAACGCCACGCTGTCCGATGTGACCATCACCGACTCGGCCGACGGCGATGTGCTGATCGAGCCCGGCTCACAGTTCACGATCAGCGGGAACCCGAACAGCGCACGCGCCGAACGGTAGACCCGGACAGGACTCCCGGGCCGGCGGATACAGCCGGCCCGGGAACTCCCCTTCCTCCCAGCGGATTTCGTCCCGTCACCACTCTGGGAAGCGCACGGTCCCGGGGCTACCCTCCGCGCATGATTCCCACGGTCGTCCGGGGCACCGGCAACGTCGGCCGCGCGGCGATCCGCGCCGTCGACGCCCATCCGGCACTGACACTCGCCGCCGTCCTGGTGCACGATCCCGCCAAGGTCGGCCGCGACGCGGGCGAACTCGGCGGGCCGGGCGCGCGCTCGGGGTCGTGGCCACCGACGACATCACCGCCGTCCTGTCCGCGCGCCCCCGGGCGGTGGTCTACGCGGCGTCGGCGACGTCCGTCCCGACGAGACCCTCGCCGACGCCGGCCGGGCGGTCCGGGCCGGCGCGGTCGTCGTCACGCCCCCCTCTACCCGCTCTCGTCCAGGATGCCGGTGTAGCGGTTGACGTTCTTGTCGATGGGGAAGCCGAGGAAGTTGCTCAGCGGCTGCTTGGTCCGGGTCCGCAGCCAGAAGGAGCGGTCGTCGGGCCTGGTGGTGTTGGCGAAGATCTTTCCGTCCGCGCCCGGCGTGTCCCAGGCCATGCCCTTCTCGACCATATGGACGTCCGTGCCGGCCTGGGCGAGCCGCAGGGCGGCCACCGAGCCGCCGTAACCGGTGCCGATGACCAGGACCGGCACTCGGGCCCCGACCCGATGGGCGCCGCTGCCGCGCGGACGCCCGCCCACGCGGGTGGGGCGTGCCCGGCTATCGCCGCCGCACCGAGAGGAGAACCTGTTCCAGTGATGAATCTTCGACGCGAGACACCTTTGTGACGCCCCTCACTCTCGACAGAGTGCAACAGGTTCTACTGTCGATCGCCTGGCAAGTCACGGGAACCCGGGAGTAACTTCTCCGCTCTGCCGCAGCCTGGCACGGCACAGGGGCCCCGGACCTCTTAGGTTCTAGCGGTCCTCGCAACACTCATGATCGATGGGAGTTGCGAGGACCGTGGGCGGTAAGAGGCTTGATCCGGCGTTGAAGAGGCGTTT